>CAJUHP010000001.1 GCA_910586125.1 uncultured Lachnospiraceae bacterium
TTTAGCCTTTTGCTAAACCATGCAGTTTTTAACTATAACTAGCACAACAGGTTAACTTAGCATCTAATTCAGCGTCAATTATCGCCCCTTGACACATCTCATTCTTTAACTTAATCTTCATCATCATAGCCCTCTTTCATAAGATGCTCAAAATATCTTGCAACTTGCATGGTATCGGTGAATTTTCGCCCATCTATTTCTACATTGCATTCTTTTATATTGGTTACAATAAATGAAGGGTATTCCCATAACGCTATTCCTTGTGATAGGATTGTTAATGCCGCTTCTAGAGCATTATGCCCACATTCTATTAGACTAAAACAAGTTTCAGGATTATACACTATATTTAATAACGTCTTACACCCCGTACTCAGTTGATCTATATCAATAGCCCCTGGTGATTTTCCTCTGTCTATAAATGCTCTACTTGAATGATAGTATGCATTGTCTATTTCCTTAAGTATTTTCTTCGTCACTTCATCATTATGAAGTTCCATTCCCTTAAAATATCTGTCGTTACAGATTTCACATCGTGTTCCTTTGGGTATATCCTTTTTTCTGGTATATATTTTCAAACACATTCGTCTTACCTCTCAGTTTGGATACTTCTATCTTATTTTCCTCAAAGTATCAATCAAAAAATATTTATTATCTTCTTATCTTTTCCTACCGTTTTTACTGCTTCCCTTTAAACCCTTCCCTCTCTGGCCTCTTCTGAGCCCCTTTCTAATTTTCCCCCCCCCTTTATTTACCCCCAAACTCTCTAGGATTTGATTCTGGTGGCTCTGAAGCCTATTCCTGGCTCTCCACTCTACCTCCGTATCAAATCTTATGACGGAGTGTATGCCGAATTTTGTGTTTATTCTCAGTTTCCTGCTTTATTTCCTATTTTTTATACAGCCTGAATACCTTTATTTTGCAGACCTTCTCAGCCATTCTTTATTACTTTTGCCTTCCCGTCAATTTCTTCTTTTATATATCATTTAGTTTTTATCCAAGCTTTGAAATCATTTACATAAAAAAATCTCCTTTCCGGCAAAAATATAGCTCATCTGCCGGAAAGGAGCGCTTATTACAATACAACAGCTCCGACTACTTCCACTTTGCTGATCTGCAGCACTTCTACCAGCTTCGCGACTTCTTTCTTATCCGAGACATCCGCCGCCTCCACCAAAACCACGGCATACTGCTTGACCTGCTCCATCGCACGGGCATTGTAAGTCAGGTTCGCCTCCGCAGTGATCGAATACGCTCCATCCGGCAGCAACTCTTTCAATTTATGGCCCACCTGCTGCAACATACCCGCATCCACTGTGCCTGTCACCATAAGTTTCAGCGGCGTTTTCTCTGAGGCCATGCGGATTCTGGCGGCGATCAGACGATATTCTTCCGCCGTATCCACCGGCGCTGCCAAATCAGCCCATTTGTCAAGAATGCGGTCGATCGGACCGGATTTCTTTTGTTTCGGCCGGTACAGATCGCCCAGAATATAGTAACCATACCGCTCTTTCAGCTCGTCGGCGCTGCGCAGTTTTTTATAAAAGAAATACTGCAGAAACACACAGCCGCACACTACAAATGCGCCGAGGAAAGCGCCGAGAACGGCAGATTTTATAATGCCTCCCATGCCGGCCCGGACTGCCTTGGGCTGCATCTCCTCGTTCAGCTTTTCAATCTCCTCGTCAAGCTCGTCGTTCTTCTCCTCCAGTTCCTGGTTTTTCTCCTCCAGTTTTTTAATGTCTTCCTCTATCTTTTTGTTCTGCTCGCGCAGGTTCTCAATGGAAATTTCCAGATTATTAATTTCGATCTCATAGCTCTTGATCTGCTGCTCGGCACTGGTAATCCTGGTGTTGGAACTGTAAATATTGCTGGTCAGGCTGGGGATCTGCGACAGAAGATTGACGCGGTTTTCTTCAGCAATATTGGAGTTCAGCATCTGCCTGGCCTCTTCCAGAGAATTCTCATATGCTTCGATCACACCCTTGATCTCCTGGATTGCATCCCTCTGATCCTGAATGGCATCGCGCGTGTTCTGAATCTTTTGCTGCGTGGTTTTTATGGATTCTTCATTGGATTTTTTTGCCGCTTCACTGGAAACAGTAGCAGCCTCATTGGAAGTGATGGCTGCCTTATTGGCTTCAATGGCTGTTTTATGTTCCGTGACCTTTGCCGTGTTGGCCGTCACCAGCGCCGTATCCTCCACCGGAGCCGGAACGACAAGCGCCTTATATCCGCCCATGAGGGCCGCACCTGCCAGCATGACAAGCAGAATCATTCTCCATTTACGTAAAACATAAATGCATAGATCCTTCAAATCTATCGTTTCTTCGTACTGCGTATTCTCGTATCCCATCGTATCCTCCATCTTTCCAATAATTATTATCGCTTTTCTACGCATACAGAAAACAGACGCAAATATTATAACACACCGCAGCCAAATAGTCTATTCTAAAATTAATTTAAAAAAGTCAGCTTGTCCATGTTGGTCAGTTTCAGATCAAACGAAGAGTGCGCATACCGGTCCAGCGTAATCTTTACACTGGAATGCCCCAGAATTTCGCTGAGCGTTTTGATATCAACGCCCTTTTCCAGACAACGAGTCGCAAAAGAATGCCGGCACATATGAAAATGAACCCGCGCCAGATCACACCCTCTGGCATAGCGGTGAAAACGGTTCTCCAGAGTGCGCGGCTCCAGATAAATCTCGCTGGAACCCGTCAAAAGATAGGCCTGCGGATCTCTGGGCCGAATCCCGTACAGCTTTTCCACAAGAAAAAGAGGGATCGGCACCTCCCTCTCCGATTTTCTGCTTTTTGGCCTAGACAGCACAACTTTGGTCTTTCGGGCGGTCTGGGTGCCAAAATCGCTGATCCGCTGCATGGTATATCGGATCTGAAGACGCCGGTTTACCAGATCCACCGCATCCCACCGCAGCGCGCACAGTTCCCCGACCCGCAGCCCCGTATATAGGCTCAGCAGAATCCCCACGGCGTCAATGTTGGGGCAGACATCCAGATATTTGGTCAGACGGGTCTGCTCCTCCACGGAAAAGACCACGCGCCTCTCACGAAAACTCTCCTGAATCCGCGGAAAACTCAGCTTTGGGTCCAGCTCATAGCCTTTTGTGCGGGCATAGCCGAGAACCAGCTTCAGGATACTCAGGATCAGCCGAACCGTGTTGACGGAATAGGAGGGCATATCCGGATATCGGTTCTCGTTGAGCTTGCACTGGACAAATTGTTTTAGTTCCTGCGTTGTGATTTCCTGGATTGGCCAGTCGCCAAAGTACGGGAGCAGATGTTTTCTGGCATAGACCCGGTACTGCGCACAGGTGGATTCCTTGACCATTGTCCCTCGCTCTGCAAGCCATTCCTGGTAGAGTTCTGCGAAAGACGGCCCCGCAGCCGGATGGGTGTTGATCTCCCCCGCATCCTTAAGTCTCTCCTGTCCTATGGCCCTCTCCTGTTCCCTGCATTTCTCTGCTTCCTTTGTCCTTCTCGGTACATTGACTGCGTATCTTTTGTTTTCTGTCATTTTCATACTCCTTTCGTTTCAACCATTTTTTGCCAATATTGTATAATGGTTTTTACTAAAAGGACACTTGCTTTTTGTGAGAATCGACAAAATCAAAAAAATTAGTCAATTTTACAAATATTTATTTTTGTTAAATACTTATTTTAAATCGTATATTTTTTTCTGGAATAATTCTATTTTTTCATTATTTATCGATTTTAAAATCCATTTTATAAAGATTTCTGTTGAAACATCCACGCACAATCCAGAAAAACCGTCCATTGCCACGGCTGCATTTTGTCTCTTTCTTCTTTCGGCTGTGTTTTCGATGCGCACAATAGTTTTACAAAAAAATCGAAGCGCCTTTTACCGGATCTCCGGCAAAAAACGCTTCGACTCTCATGGATACGTCTATATAAATCTCCTTCGTATTCCTTTATATAAACCGCCGTGTCATTCTAACCGCCGTCAATCCCACTGGCTCTGATCCGTGTGAAGCAGTTCGTGAGCCTTGTGGGACATCGGCGCTCCCAAAAATTCCTTGTATACGGCCTGCACGTCCGGATTCTCGTGCGAGTACCGCAGCGGATTTTCCTGATCCAGCCGATACAGCTTCTTCGCGCGGACCGAGGCTCTCTCCTCTCCGTCCTGAATCGGCTGTCCGCCGCCTCCGGCGCAGCCGCCGGGACAGGCCATAACCTCCACAAAATCGTACTGGCTTCTGCCGGCTCGCACATCCTCGATCAGTTTTCTGGCCTCGCCCAGGCTGGAGACCACGGCGCAGCGGACCGTATTGCCGGCCACCTCCACTTCCAGCTCCCTTCTCTCGGTCAGACCGCGGACCTCCTGGAACGCTTCCGGCTCGATGTTCTTGCCGACCAGCAGGAAATACGCGGACCGAAGCGCCGCCTCCATCACGCCGCCGGACGCACCGAAGATCACAGCCGCGCCGGTTCCGGTCCCCAGAGGGCTGTCAAACGGCATGTCAGGCAGTTCCTGCAGGTTGATGTGCGCCATCTGTACAAACCGCATGATCTCACGGGTAATCATAACCATATCCACCTCCGGCGAGGAGCCGTCCGCGCTCATGCAGGAAACGCTGCACTCATACTTCTTGGCGCTGCAGGGCATGATGGAGATCACGCACAGCTTTTCGGGCGAAACGCCGATCTTCTCGGCAAAATAAGTCTTTGCCACGGCGCCGAACATCTGCTGCGGCGATTTGGCTGTGGACAATTGCGGAAGCATATCCGGATACTCGCTGCGCAGAAAACGCACCCAGCCCGGACAGCAGGAGGTAAACATCGGCCACTGGTAGCGCTCTCTGTGAGACAAACGCTCGATCAGCTCGCTTCCCTCCTCCATGATCGTCAGATCCGCCGCAAAGTTGGTGTCAAATACATAGTCGAAACCAATCTGCTTTAAAGCTGCCACAAGCTGCCCGGCTGTAACCGCATCCCGGTCCAGTCCCAGGCTCTCGGCAAAGGCCGCGCGCACAGCCGGGGCAATCTGCACCACGGTGGTGATATTCGGGTCATCCAGCGCGTCAAAGATGGCGTTCCCGTCCTTTCTGACCGTCAGAGCACCCACTGGACAGTGGGTCACGCACTGGCCGCAGGCGGCGCAGCCGGCCTCCCGGATCGGGAGATTGTCCTTGATATGGATGGTGGTGCGGTAGCCGGTATTGATGACTTCCCACACGCCAAGCCCCTGTACCTTCTCGCAGATATTGACGCAGCGCATACATTTGATGCACTTGGAGGCGTCCCGTATAATCGGGAAGGTATCGTCCCAATTATACGCTTCGCATTCTTTGGGAAACGGAACACTCAGTATGTTCATGCGGCCCGCGATATCCTGCAGGGTGCAGGTGCCGTTGCGGGGGCAGACCGGGCAGTCCTGATTATGCTGTGACAAGATGAGCTGTATGGTCGTCTTGCGGCTGCGGCGGGCGCGGGAGCTGTTGGTCTGTATGACCATACCTTCTTCCACATAATGGTTGCAGGCCGTCACCAACTGATCGGAGCCTTCCACCTCCACCACGCAGATACGGCAGGCGCCGATCTCGTTGATATCTTTGAGATAGCAGAGGCGGGGAATCTGAATGCCGATCTGTTCTGCCGCCTCCATAATCGTGGTTCCTTCCGGAACCGTCACGCAGGTTCCATTGATCGTAGCGTTTACCATTGCGTCGTCCTCCCTCCTTTCAGCGAACCATAGCCATAATAGTCACAGCGCAGGCAGCGGGAAGATTCCTGGCCTGCCTCCTCTTCGCTCATGCCCATCTCCACACCCGCAAAATCGCATTTGCGCTCGCAGGCTTCCCGCTCCGCCATATTGACGCGCCCGCAGGGCAGACGGTTATGTACGTAGTCCGCCGGGATATCCACATCACAGCTAATCATATGCTTAAAGCCTAAAAATGCGTCGATATTGGCGGCCGCCACCTTGCCGCCCTCGATGGCGCGGATAACCGTAGCAGGCCCGGTCACGCAGTCGCCGCCGGCAAATACGCCCTCCTTATCGCGGATCATACCGTCGTCCAGCGCGTCGATGACGCCGCGGGCAATTTCAATGCCGCTGTTTTCAAAGTGCTTGTAATCAATATTCTGTCCGATGGCCACAATCACCCGGTCACAGGGAATAAACTGCTCCGGCTTTTTAGAATCCTTCGGGGAAGGGCGTCCCTTTCGGTCGCACGGCCCGATCATCTGCGGCTTCACCCAAAGTCCTTTTACAGCGCCGTTCTCATCCTTCTCGATGCGCAGCGGCACCATCAGCGGATTGATCTCCACGCCTTCCGCCACGGCGCTCTCGATCTCCGCCGCCAAGGCCGGCATATCCTCCTGGCGGCGGCGGTAGACAATCGCGGTTTTCGCTGCGCCCAGACGCACCGCCGAGCGGGCGCAGTCCATCGCCACATTTCCGCCGCCCAGAATAACAACTTTTTCTCCGGTAAAGTCCGGGAATTCGTCATGGCCGATTTTCTTGAGCAGGTCCACCGCTGAAACTACGTTTACCGCATCTTCGCCCTCAATCCCCATCTTCTTATCCACATGAGCGCCGATGGCAATATATACCGCATCGTACTGCAGAATCAAAGCCTGAATGGTGATATCCTGCCCTACCTTCGTACTCCGGCGCACTTCCACCCCCAGAGAGAGGATGGCGTCGATGTCCTCCTGCAGCTTTTCCCGGGGAAAACGGTAGCTGGGAATTCCGTAGCGCAGCATGCCGCCGAGCTTGGGCTTGGACTCAAACACAGTGACTTTATGCCCCATCAGAGACAGATAGTAAGCGGCGCTCAGACCGCTGGGGCCGCCGCCGATGACCGCCACCTTCTTGCCGGTGGCCGGCGCGCATTTCTCCACGGGAACATCCTTTGCATAATCCACGGCGGCTCTCTTGAGTCCCCGGATATTGATGGGACTGTCAATGATGCGGCGGCGGCATTTTCTCTCGCAGGGATGTTCGCAGACATAGGCACAGGTTGTCGGGAACGGATTATCCTTGCGGATCAGGCGAACGGCGTCCTCATAGCGCCCCTCTCCCACCAGAGCCACATAGCCCGGAATATCCACGCTGGCCGGACAGGCGTCCACGCAGGGCACGGAAATCTTTGTCGCGTCAATGTAGCCGCCGTTTTCAATGTAGCGCACATAGTCGTCGTAGCATTCCGTGACGCCGTTGTAGATCATCCGGGCCGCCTCGTATCCGATGGCACAGTCTGCGGAATCGTAGATGTCCTTGGCCGTCTTGCGGATCAGCTCCAGAGTGTCCACCGAAGCCCGGTTCTCCAGCACATCCGTCAGAAGATTCTGAAGCTGCCTGAGACCGATCCGGCAGGAGGCGCACTTCCCGCAGGTCTGTGCATGACACATTTTCAGAAATCCCAGATGAAAATCTGCCGGGCAGGAATCGATGGCTCCGGCGATCATACGCCGTTCCAGCACCTCGTACATTCTCTCCACGGATTTCTGGACTGCATCGGATTTTTTGATTTCTAATCGACTCATTGCAATCCCCCATTTCCTGGTTTTTATTCTTAACCGAGTCTGCGGCAAACGCGCTTTTCGGATAAGTTGCTGCATCGTTTCTATAAAGGAAGAGCAGCCCGCGCCGAAGTAAAGTCTTTCTGCCTCAGCGTGTCTGCCCTCCTTTTCTTTCCGGTCTTGCCGGTTCTTTTGTATGATCAGTTCAGTTTCGTACCGCAGTTGGGACAGAATTTTGCTCCCGCTGCCTTCGTACCGCAGTTGGGGCAGAAATTCGCGCCCGAACCGCCTGCATTTGCTGTGCCAGCCTGGTTGTTTGCCTGGTTCATCTGATTCATCTGGTTTATCATCTGCTGCCCCATGGCCATCCCCATCTGCATCTGCATCATGTCGGCCGCCGTGCTGCCGCCCCTGCCTGCGCCTCCTCCTTTATTCATGGAATCCAGCATGCTCATCTGCTGATAGCGGTTCATATCGCCCACCATACTCTGCGCCGCCGCCTTGGTCTGCATCTTGGCCACTTCCTCCGGATAGGACACGCTGGAAATGACAAAATCCGTGATGCCGATGCCTATTTTCTGCAGCTCCATATCCAGGTCTTCCCCGATGCCTCTGGCGATATCCCAAGCATTGGCCTGGAGGTTGAACATGTCCTTGCCCTCTCGGACAATCCACTTCATCAGAAGCTGGCTCACCATCGAGTCCACCCGCTCCCTCACCTCGCCGATGGCAAACTGTTTTTTTACGCCGGCAATCTTTTCGATCAGAATTGCGTGGTCGGCCACGCGGCAGTTATATGTACCGAACGCCCGGATCGGCAGGCCGCCGGGAAGTCCCTGGGCCGGCAGATTGATCGCGTTCTTGGTTCCCCACTTCATCGGAACTTCCTTGGTATTGATGAACAGAACCTCGGCACGCATACCGGAATTAAAGCCGAATTTAAATCCCTTCAGGGTGCTCAAAAACGGAATGATCTGCGATTCGATATCGTAGCTTCCCTCGTCCCGAAATACGCCCTCCACCTTGCCGTTTGCCATAAAGATAGCGTCCTGGCCCTGGCGGATAATCAGCTTGCTGCCCTTCTTGATCTCGTCGTTATTCCACTTCCAGAACAGAATATCATCCCGGTATTCCTCCCACTCCACAACATTAGCCAGTTGGCCCCCAAAAATGCCCATCGTTTATCCTCCTGTTTTCTTTCTTTGCTCCCTTTTCGGAAACCGTTTCCCAAATTATATCTGCTGTTTTCCGGCTGTGTCTTGTGCGAAAGACGCGCCGTCCTCCTCGTCATACCGGCTCATCAGTTCTTCCAGATCCCGATCCTTTGTCCGGCCCTCCAATTCGGCCATGGCCTCCGCCCGGTCCAGGGCTGCCTGCGCCGTATCCTCCATGGCTGACATGGAACCGGCGGCCCCGCTGTCGGTCAGATGATGGATGGATTCCATCAGATGGGCCGCGGCCATCTTGGCTTTCACGGCGTCTTTTCTGGCCGTGATCTCCTCCAACTGCCGTCCTGCCTGGCTGCACAGGCGCTCAGCCTGCGAGGTATAATCCGCCGCCGCATTCTGCTGCCTGCTTATTTCATCCCGGCGCTTTGCCAGAGCTGCTTTTTTCTCCAGGAAAAATCTGGCGTCGCTCTCGCGGTTCTCCGCCACTGCTTTATTCGCATAGCGGCTCATCTTATCCATCTCTTCCTCACACTGCCAAATCTCCCGCCGGCGTTTCTCCTGCGCGGCCGCAATCGCCTCTGTCTGCGCCTTCATATTCCGAAGCCCCTCCTGCATTTGTCTTACATACCGATCCAGTTCGGCCGATTCCTTTTTTCTGCCGCCAAACAGAGACTTCAGCCAATTCCATATTCTTCTGAAAATACCCATCCGCAGGCCCCTTTCTCTCCCGACAGCCGGCCCGGCGCCGGTTTTCTGCCTTTTTACAGGACCAGACGTTCTCTGGCTCTGGTTTTATTATAATACATTTCCCCTCTGTTGTCCACGGAAAATCAGATGGTTTCATTTCTGACAAGCCGCTGCAGCGCGGTCTTTTCCTCTTGTGTAAGGGGGCGGTATGCGCCGCAGGCCAGCGCCGGATCCAGACAAAGCGGCCCCATACAAAGGCGTTTCAGATACAGCACCTCCGTGCTCGCCGCCTTTGCCATCCGCTTAATCTGATGGAACCGCCCTTCTGAAATGGTAATCTCTGTCTCTGCCTGCGGCCCGTTTTTCAGGATTCTCAGCTCGCCGGGCCGCGTTAACGTCTCATCCCCGATATCCATTCCCTCTGCAAAAGCCTGCACCATCTGCGGCGTAACCGGCCCTGTCAGTCTGGCAAAATAGGTTTTGTTCACATGCTTTTTCGGGTGCAGCAGTTCATGGGCCAAAGCGCCGTCGTTGGTAATCAGCAGCAGGCCCTCCGTATCTTTATCCAGCCGCCCTACCGGAAACAAGTCCTTTCGGCTGTGCTCTGCAATCAGATCCAGCACGGTTTTTTCCTTTCGGTCCCTGGAGGCCGACAGCACGCCTGCCGGTTTATTCAGCATATAATATTCAAAGGAAACATATGCGATGCGTTCACCGCGCAGGGCTACCTGATCCTGGTCCGGATTGATTTTTTGATCCGGCGTTTTTGCGGTTTCGCCGTTTACCTGTACCAGCCCCTTTCTGATTTCCTGCCGGAGCTGGCTGCGGCTGCCCGCGCCCATATCAGCCAGATATTTATCGAGACGTATCGGTTTCATCTGTCTGCCTGCCTCCCTGTTTTGATTTTATCTCTCACAATCATCGCCGGTCTATTTTGCAATCCGAAACACCGAAGTATCTGTGGCAAATGCCTGCACATGATACAGAACCAAAAGATCCGTCACCCCGTATTGCTTTGCCAGTGTCTTAAGGCTCATATTCAGATAGCGCAGATCCGCCACAAGAATCCGGTCATAATGCTCGGCGGCGTAGGGAATAAGACAGTTGGCAAAGGAATCTTTTACCACCAGCAGGACGCGCTCCCCGCTCTCCTTTGCGGCCTGGTCCTGCTCGCCCTGTTTCTCAACCAGTAAAAGCCCGTCGTTTCCCCCCAGAAACACCGCGTACTTGTCCCTCGTCTCAAGCGCTTCCCAGTTGTAAAATCCCTCCGTCTCCTCTGTCAGATTATGGGAGAGGCTCACGGCCGTATCGGTATCGTAGACGGCTATGCTGTCCATCTGCCCCAGCGCGTGAAGCTTTGACCAGGTGGTTCCCAGAAAATCCTCGGAGACCACCCGCAGTCCCGCCTCGCTTTGCGGCGTCTGCCCCAGACTCTCCATCCAGGCCCTGTAGGCGTAATAGGCCCCCAATGTCGTCCAGTGATGATCGGTCCGGTAGAAAATATATTCCTCCCTGTGGGGGGACAGGATCGCTTCGCCGTCCAGCCACACAGACGCTTCCTGCTCCTCTAACGCCTCCCTCACCCGATTCAGATAGATCGACTGATCATAGCGCGGGCAGAAGGCCGGAAGCTTATCCGTGAGAATCTGGCTGGCCGTGGGCGACAGAAGGATGCGGACATGATCCTCCCCCAAACTCTCCGTATAATATGCTGCCGCTTCCGTCAGAGAGCGGATATTTTTCTGTGCCAGCTCGCTCTCAAAATCCGAGGCGGGATAGTTGACGATGAAATATCCGTCTTTTGCCAGCCAGACGCCTTTTATCTCCTGTTTGCCCAGAGCCGCCTCGAACCGGGTCTTCCAGCCGATCCACTGATCCCGTTGGGGAAACTGGTCTGTAATATACGTCTCATACTTCTCGGTAAAACTGCCGTCAAAAAGCCCCGCCCAGGAAAACTCCGGTTTGGAGGCCAGATAACGGTTTTCCGTGTCGGAGTATGCCCGATCCTCTTTTAGCATCCCCCATGCCATCCCGCCGAAAATCCAGACCAGAAACACGGCGACAGGGATCCATACTGTTTTCTTTGTCATTTCTACGCAAATCCTTTCTTAACCTGCATGCGCCAGAAAGCGGACGCACGTTCCTGCAATTCCCAATTCATACGCGGGATAATAAAATATTTGTATGCCGTTGCCTCATTTTCAGCGGGTACACAACCCCGAAAAGGGAGAGCGCTTAAAAACGGAAATACAGAAACGGATTGTAGGTGGCATCCACCAGATACGCCGTACACAAAAGAAAAAGAATCGTCCCGGCTGCACTCCACAAAAGCTGCCAGAAGATTTGCCGTCCTTCATTCTCGAACCATTCTCTCACCTTTTTATAGATCCGGCCCGGAAGCGGCGTCGAACCGACCGCACAGGCCGCTAACAGCAGACCATAATTGCGAAGCAGGTACAGCGTCTTGGCATCGGCAAACGGCATACGTACCTCTCCGCCGCCTCCCAGTCCGAACATGGCCTGCAGATAACCGGCTCCCCCGGCTCCGTCCACGCTGGCAAAAATCACCCAGCTTATGCAGACCAGCACGACTGTATACAGCCATCCGGCGGCTGCGGGCCAGCGTTTCATCCGCTTTAGCAGGAATACTTTCTCCAGCATCAGCAGCACGCCGAAGTACAGGCCCCACAGAAGAAAATTCCAACTGGCTCCGTGCCAGATTCCGGTGAGCGTCCAGACTATGAAAATATTGAGAAGCTGCCGGGCCAGCCCGCGGCGGTTGCCGCCCAGCGGGATATAGACATACTCCCGGAACCAGGTTCCCAGAGAGATATGCCAGCGCCGCCAGAACTCCGTGATGCTCCGGGAGATATACGGATAATCAAAATTCAGCGGAAAATGAAAGCCGAGCATCATTCCCAGCCCTCTGGCCATATCCGAGTAGCCGGAAAAATCAAAATAGATCTGGAAACCAAAGGCCGCAGCTCCCAGCCACGCCGTCCCCGCCGCCAATTCCTGGGCCGGCACAGCCGAGACGCTATCCCACAGCAAGCCGATTTGATTGGCCAGCAGCACCTTCTTTCCCAACCCGGCCAAAAACAGCGAAATTCCCTCCGAAAAAAGCTCCGGGCTCTCTCTGCGGTGATTCAGCTCCTGCGCCACAGTCTGATAGCGGACAATCGGTCCGGCGATCAACTGCGGAAACATCGCCACATACGCGCCGAAATCAATGATATTTCTCTGCGCCTTCGCCTCTCCCCGGTACACGTCGATGCTGTAAGACATGGTCTGGAACGTATAAAAAGAGATCCCGATGGGCAGGGGCAGGCCCACCGCAGGAATCGCCAGACCGGTCAGGCCGTTCAGCGTCCCGATCAGAAAATCCGTGTACTTAAACACGCCCAAAAGTCCCAGATTGATCACCACAGAGGAAATCAGCGCCCCCCTGGCAGCGCCTTCCCGCCCGGCTGCCTTCGCATTTTCGATTATGCGCCCGTGGGTGTAGTCCACCGCCGTGGAAAACAGCATCAGCACGACATACACCGGCTCTCCCCAGGCATAAAAAATAAGGCTGCCCAGAAAAAGGACGGCGTTGCGCCATCCTTTCGGCACAGCAAAATAGGCAAGCAGCATCAGCGGCAGAAAACGAAACAGAAATAACAGACTGCTGAAAATCATAACGACAAATAATATTCCTTTCCCGAGGCGTACTGGCCACTAATATAATTTTTCAGACCACCCATTGTCGCCGGTTCTATCCGGCGGCCGTCAGGCCGGCAAACCGCGTTCTGCCGCTTTTCGCAGCATGGCAATCTCCGCGGCATATCCCGGCAGTTCATTGGGTGTCTCCAGGAAAAAGGGCAGGTCTTTCAAAACCGGATGACAGACAATGCGCTCAAAGGCTTCCTGTCCCAGAGAACCCATGCCGATTTTCTCATGGCGGTCCTTGTGACTGGCAAAGGGATTCTTGCTGTCATTCAGATGAAGCGCCCGCAGACGGTCCAAGCCGATGATGCGGTCAAATTCCGCGAGAACCTCGTCCAACCGGTTCACAACATCGTATCCGGCATCGTACACATGACAGGTATCCAGACACACGCCCATATGCTCCGGATATTTGACCCGGTCCAGAATCGCCCGCAGCTCCTCAAAGCGGCTTCCCACCTCCGTGCCTTTTCCCGCCATCGTCTCCAGGAGAACCGTCGTCGTCTGCTCCGGCGTCATGGCCTGATTCAGACACTGTGCGATCCATTCGATTCCCGCCTCGATCCCCTGTCCCACATGGCTGCCCGGATGAAAATTGTACATCTGTCCCGGCAGCGCTTCCATCCGCCGGATATCGTCGGCCATGGTTTCCCAGGCAAAATCCCTGGTCCGCCCTTCCTTTGCGCAGGCGTTTAACGTATAGGGAGCGTGGGCCAGAATGACCGGAAAGCCATGGGATACGGCATACTCCTGATAGGCGCGGATATCTGCCAAATCCAGCGCTTTCGCGCTCCCGCCCCTGGGATTGCGGGTAAAAAACTGAAAGGTATTGGCGCCGATCGACGACGCCTCCTTTCCCATATGCAGAAAACCCTTCGATGAAGACATATGACAGCCAATCGTCAACATAACACACCCTCCCGCTTCAATAAATATTCTTTGATGTCCAGGCCGCCGCCGTATCCGGTCATGCTGCCGTTCGCCCCGATTACCCGATGGCAGGGGATCAGTATCGCAATGGGGTTGCAGTGATTTCCCATACCCACGGCCCGGCTGGCCCCCGGTTTCCCGATCTGGGCCGCAATCTGGCCATAGCTGCGCGTCTGCCCGTAGGGAATGGTCAGAAGCGCCTGCCAGACCTGTTTCTGAAACGCGGTTCCCTCCGGCCGAAGCGGCACGGTGAATTCCCGCCTCTTTCCCTCAAAATATTCCTGTAATTCTTTCATCGTACGGACGATCCCGGCTGTCTCGCCCAGGCGCGCCCCGCCCTCGGCCAGACGACGTCCCGCCTCCTCGTACGTCAGCTCACCCCTTCGCCAAAAAGCGTTCGGCTGGCTTTTCCCCGCCAGGCTGAGCGCTGTCAGAAAACCGTCCTGCCACACTAGACGAACCAGCCCCACCGGCGTGTCGTATTCATAATAGGAAACGGAGGACAGATCCGCGCTTTCTCTTTGATAGGTTTCTCTTTTGTCCTTCATGCTATACCTCGTCTGAAAATGTTTCCCATGTCATATAAAAGATTTCTCTTTATGCCTCTCTTTCCCCGCATCCGTTCGATCTGTCTTCCTTTACCACTCTGCCGTCAATCAACACATACCGAACCTCTGCGGCCACATCAAAGGGACACCCGTCCGTTATCACGATATCCGCATCTTTTCCGGCTTCCAGAGAACCCACCCGTTCCTCGATGCCGATATGCCTGGCCGGATGAATGGTAATAGCCTGCAGCGCGGCAAAAGGGTCCATTCCAGCCTTTACGGCCAGACCAGCGCACAGAGGCAGATACTGCTGAGGAATCACGGGCGCATCGGTGATGATGGAGACCTGGCACCCCGCCGCCGCCAATACGCCCGGCGTCGTCCAGCTCTTGTTGCGCAGCTCAAACTTGGAGGCGTTGGTCAGCGTAGGGCCTACCGCCAAAGGCACATGCTCCGCCGCCAGTTCCTCCACAATCAGGTGTCCCTCCGTCACATGCTCCAACGTAATTCTCACGCCAAATTCCTTCGCAATCCGCAGAGCCGTAAAAATGTCGTCCGAGGCGTGCGCGTGTGCCTTCAACGGCATCTCGCCTCTCAGGACCGGCTGCAGCGCCTCCATCTTCATATCAAAGGCCGGCTTCTTTGACGTGTCACCACCCGCGGCCGCCAGTTTCTCCCCGTATTCTCTGGCCTTAAAAAGCATCTCCCGCAGCTTGGCCGCCGTGGACATGCGGGTGGAATTTCCCTTATCCCGGTAACAGCGCTTGGGATTTTCACCGAAGGCGCATTTCATAGCTACCGCCTCTTTCACAATCATATGTTCCACCCGGCGTCCCACCGTCTTAATCGCCGTAAAGGTGCCCCCCAGCACATTGGCGCTGCCGGGCCCTGTGGCCACGCAGGTAATACCCGCCTCCGCCGCCTGCAAAAAAGCCGGATCCATGGCCTTCACGCCGTCGATTCCCCTCATCTGAGGACAGGCAATATCGTTCATTTCATTGTAATCCATCCCCTCGTAACCAATTCCATAGCCGTCCAGGCCGATATGGCTGTGAGCGTCCACAAAGCCAGGATAAACCGAAAGCCCCGAAGCGTCGATCACCCGGACGCCTTGTGGGACGGCAAGCTCTCGTCCGATCTGCGCGATCTTTCCGTCTTCAATAAGAATATCCCCCACAAAAGCATCCCTCTGCACCGCATTGTGAATCGTCCCGTTTTGAATGCATATCATGATTGTCCCTCCCGTAAACTCCATTTTGGTTTCTATTATACCTGGATTTTCCCGGTTAGGCAACTATCTATATGCGTTCTTCCAGGCCAGGCAGTCTCCCTGCACATTACATGAGTCCCCTTTTACCGCATTTTTATCCTATCTTCTTTCAAAATTTGATTGATTTTTCGTTAAACATGCGATAAAATGACCTTGTAAGACAGAACGATACATTCATATAGAAAGGAGAATCCTTATGACGGAAGATACCAAACTCATCCTGGAAACGCTGAAACTTCTGGATGGCAAAGTGGACGGCCTGGAAAATAAGGTTGACAGACTGGACGGCAGGGTTAATTCTATGGAGGACAAGGCTGATCGAATAGACTGTAAAATTGATTCCATGGAAAGCACCGTCAATAAACTGAGCGGCAAAGTTGATTCTTTGGAAGACAAAGTCGATAAAATGGACGGCAAACTTCATTCCATGGAAGACAATATCGTTAAAATGGACGGCAAACTTCATTCCATGGAAGACAATATCGTTAAAATGGACGGCAAACTTCATTCCATGGAAGACAAAGTTGATAAAATCGAAAACTCTGTCGGCCATTTGGAAACACGGCTCAGCGAATTAGAACACATGGTCAATCACTTAGAAGAAAAAACCGGCGTCCTGGAAAATACAGCAAAAGAGATGCATGAAAAAATTACCGATATCCGGTTGACTCTCGAAAATGAAACCAACAAACATATCCGGATCGTTGCCGAGGGTCATTTAGATCTCTCCCGCAAGCTGGACGAGGCTCTGCGGATAGAAAATGAAAAAGAAATTCTTCTGCTTCGTGTCACGCACCTGGAAAACGAAGTGCGGCGTATCCGGAACGCCTAGAGAATATGGCCTCCTAAAAACAGGCGTCACAGAGCGGTAAACAGAAGCAGGCAAAGGCCGCCCAGCACCAGGATGATCAGAGCCGCCGGCAGAAAGACCGAGACAAAAGCGGCCAGCAGCATTGCCGGAATATCACTTTTTTCCAGAGGCTCACGCCGAAGCTCCTCCTCCTTTTCCAGATCTATCTCTCTTGGTATCTTCCTCCAAAAACGAAATCCCATTTCGGTCTCCTTTCCATAATTATCGGACTTATGGATATTGTGGTTTTTCTGGTATTACATTATTACCGTTTTCCCAAAGAGGAAAAGGGAAGAGCCGCACCGCTGCCGTCTTCCCTTCTCTTTCTCTTCTTTTGTCTCTATCTCTGATTTGTGGTCAGTTTTACGTCAAACAGATAATTTCCGTCCTCGTCCACCTTCTTCTGGTCCGCAAAATGGCAGGCCACAAAATGACCAGGCTTGATCTCGGTCAGAGGCGGCGGCGCCACCTTGCACTTGTCGCAGGCCATAAAGCAGCGCGTATGGAACTTGCATCCGGACGGCGGCTTGATCGGACTGGGAATGTTGCCTTCCAGAATGATCCGCTCTTTGGTCAGGCTGTCCGGGTCCGTGGTCGGAATGGAGGACAACAGCGCAATGGTGTAGGGATGACGCGGATCATGGAACAGCTCGTCCGTCTCTGCCACCTCCACCATATTGCCCAGATACATCACGCCGATCCGGTCCGAAATATACCGGACAACCGACAGATTATGCGAGATGAACAGATACGTCAGCCCTTCTTTTTCTTTCAGTTCCTGTAGAAGATTGATAATCTGGGACTGAATGGAAACGTCCAGCGCAGAAACACACTCGTCGCACACGACAAATTTCGGCTTCACGGCCAGAGAGCGCGCAATACAGATTCTCTGGCGCTGTCCGCCGGAAAACTGGTGGGGATAGCGATTGTACATATAATTCTGCAGGCCGCAGGCATTCATGATGTCAAAGACATACTTCTGCATCTTTTTGGAGCCGGCCTTGAAGAATTTATGCGTGACCAGTCCCTCCTCGATGATGCGTCCCACCGTCATACGGGGATTCAGCGACGAATAAGGATCCTGGAAAATAATCTGCAGATCCTTGCGCAGAAAACGCATTTCGTTGTATTTCAGTCGTTTCAGATCGACGCCGTTATCGAGCATAGCCTCGTACCGGACAAATTCCGGGTCGTCTGCAAAGCGGCCTTTCAGATCGGAGATCTTTCTGCCGACTTCCGCCGCGGCAGCCAGAAGCTTTTCTTTCTCCGCCGTCAGTTCTTTTTTTCCGGCTTCCAGTTTGGCTATTTTTTCTTTGACAGCCTGGACTTTTTCCGGCGCGTCCTCCAGAAGGCCTTCCTGGGCCTCAATCTCCAGAACGATATCGTTCTCCTTGGAAGTCACGGCCGCGGCCTGGAACATGAGCCGGTATTGCTCCGCCAGCAGGGACGCCCCCTGGCGGGTCTCCTGCACCATAAAGCCTCCCAGGAGCTTCGCACAGTAGTCCAGAGCAGTCTGCGCGTCGCACACAGCCAGATTCTTATTCTGCAGATCAAAGAATGTCGCAGAATCTCCCAGCTCCTCACACTTGCGGGTCAGCTCTTCGGCGCGGTCTTTCGCCTTGTGATACTTCTCAATATATTTCTCCGCGTGATTCAGCGTGTCCAGCACATAGGACGGAGCGACTTCCTCCAGCGTCCGCCCGTAATACATGGTGCTGCCGGCCGTCTGCTCATAGAGCTGTAAGAGGACGCGGCCCAGCGTGGATTTGCCGCAGCCGGACTCGCCCACCAGACCAAAGGTCTCGCCCTTGTAGATATCAATGGAGATATCTTCGTTGGCGCGGACGTACATCTTTTCAGCAAAGATGGAGCCTCCCGCCACGGGAAAATACTTTTTCAGGTTAGTTATGGACAGTAATTTCTCCATGGGATGCACTCCTCCTTTCTTCCTTATTGGGATAGAAGCAGCGGATTAGCTGTCCCTCTGATACGGGTGTGAGAGGCGGCTCTTCCTCCATGCATTTTTTTGTGCAGTACTTGCAGCGGGGCGCAAATTTACAGCCTTTTGGAAGATCCAGAGGATGCGGCACCACGCCGGGGATCGGGTCCAGCTTGGCCCGGTCGTCGTTGAGGCGCGGGATCGAGTACATCAGCCCCTCTGTGTAGGGATGACTCTGCTTGCAGTCCGTAAAGATCAGGCGGGCCGGCGCCTGCTCCACCACCTGGCCGCAGTACATGACCACCACGTCGTCGGCCATCTCATTGATCACGCCCAGGTCATGGGTGATAAACATGATCGCTGTTCCGTTTTCCTTCTGCAGTTCGTTCATCAGACGCAGGATCTGCGCTTGAATTGTAACGTCGAGCGCCGTTGTGGGCTCATCCGCGATCAGGATATCCGGCTTACAGGCCAGAGCCATCGCGATCATGACGCGCTGCCTCATACCGCCGGAGAGCTGGTGCGGATACTGGCGTGCCACCGCTTCCGGATTAGGAATCTGCACCGCCCGCAGCATCTCAACACTCTTCTTCTCGGCCTCTTTTTTGCTCAGCTTCTGGTGAATCATAAAAGGCTCGGACAACTGCCGCTTAATGGAAAAAACCGGATTTAAGCTGGTCATCGGTTCCTGGAAAATCACGGAGATCCGGTTGCCCCGGATGTGATACATCTCCTGGGTAGTCACTTTCGCCAGATCCTGTCCGTCAAAGGTGATCGTGCCGCCGGCGACATAGCCGTTGGCGTCCAAAAGCCGAAGGACGCTCATCGCGGTCACGCTTTTGCCGGAACCAGACTCCCCCACAATTCCCAGGGTGCGGCCCGGATAGATCGAATAGGACACATCGTTCACGGCCTTCACCGTGCCGTTTCGGGTCTTAAAAAACGTCCGAAGGTTCTTGACCTCCAATAAAGGTTCTGCCATTATTTTTCCACCTCCGATTTCGGGTCCAGCACATCGCGCAGCGTATCACCGATAATATTGATGCAGATTACCACAACGGAAAGGAACAGCGCCGGGAACACCCATCTCCACCAGTAAGACTGAATGACCAGCGCATTGCGGGCGCCGTCCAGCATGTTGCCCCAGGTAGGTCTGGGCAGCCGTACGCCGAAGCCTAAGTAGGACAGAGAGGACTCCGTGAGCATACAGCTGGCAAAATCCAGCGTGACCGTGACCAATATCACGGATATAATATTCGGCAGAATATGCCAGAACGCAATCCGCCCCTCTCTGACACCCATGGAACGGGCCGCTGTGACGAATTCCTTCTCTCTCTCCGCCAGAATCTGGCCGCGGACCAGCTTGGCCAGGCCGGGCCATGACAGGATTCCCAAAATCATCATAATGATGGTGATGCGCGTATTTTCATGCAGATCCGACGACTGGAAAATCGCTGACAGGCTCATGGCGAACGGCAGAAACGGAATCGCGCCGAAGATCTCCGTGACGCGCATCAAAAGCAGATCCGTCGTGCCGCCGAAATAACCGGAGATACAGCCGACGATAATACCGATGATCGTAGAGACAATGACGGCCACCGCGCCGACGGTCATCGTCATCTTACCGCCGTTCATAATCCGGTTAAACACGTCGCGGCCCATCTCGTCGGTTCCCATGAGATAGCCTTTCAGGCCCCAGCTTCCCACAAATTCTCCGTCTTTGTAGGCGTAATTCTGAAATCCGCTGGAGTACACCATATCCACGGCGTCGGCCTGTTTGAATCTATCCGGTACATTGCACTGATTGCGGTAATTCTGTCCCCAGGCATACACTCTGCCCTGATCCGTGACCAGCACAAAATGTCTGGTGCCGGCGGAGACGGAGACGGCTCTCTCCCCCTCCAGCATCTGCGGAAGCTTTTCCTTCATGCCGGACACAACGATCTCGCCGTCTTCCAGAACCAAAGCCAGCGCATCGCCGGAAGCCGCGATATCGACCACTTTTCTTTCGCCTACATACTCAAACAGATCAACGGAGATATCTTTGCCGCTGTCATCCTGCACGAGGGCAAAATTGAATTTGGAACTCTTACCGCAGACAAAGGAGCCGTTCTCGTCGATCCCGTAAATTCCCTCATTCGTAAATACAATCTTTACCAGACGGCTCTCCTGTTTTCCATGTTTGATCACGGAAGAAAGGTTGGTGGCGCTCAGGCCGTCGTTGCCCCAAGCATAGATCGTGCCGTCCTCCATCAGAATCGCCGTCACCTGATTCCCGCAGATCAGTTGGCGCACGGCCGAGGCGTCGATAGTGCCGTTTATCAGCTCCTCCGGCTGCTTGCGGGCCGCCGCAATCATGGTGCCGTCCTGGCCGTACTGGCCGTTGTCATATTCGCCCCAGGCATAGACATGGCCGTCTTCCGAGATAGCTACACAGTGATCGGAACCGGCTGCCACATGAACGATCTTATTATTTTTTACTTCTTCCGGGATATTCATTACATCGCGGGCCGGATCTCCTGAAATATTGAAATATTTTCCCCACATATAAACCTGTCCGTCGGTGTCCACACCGATCGTAAACGTACCGCGGGAGGAGATATCCACGACGCCGTCCTTCATGGAATCGGGCAGCTTCATCAGGCTCTGCGTCGGCGCCATGTTGCTGTGCAGCATCTCGCTGCCGGTCTCCGTCAGATCCACCGGCGCAATGGCCGAGCCGATAAAGACGAACAGAAACATTCCAAGCAGTACAATGACGGCGCCCGTAGCCAGAGGATTCCGGAAAAAACGCTTCACTGCAAGTTTTGTAGGACTGTCGTATCGCTCGTCGGCTATGGTCAGCTCTCTGGACGGGCCAAAAAACATCCGGCTAAGCCATCTGAAAGGAGTGAAACCTTTCCGGGAGGAAGCTTTTTCTTTACTCATCTTTTTTCCTCCTTTACTTATTCACACGGACTCTGGGATCTGCCAGGCCGTAAGCCAGATCTATCACCAGATTGCCGAGCAGACCAACAACCACATAAAACATCTGAAGCAGCAGCGCCACTTCAAAATCTTTATTTTGAAGACTGAGTATATAAATACGGCCGACTCCGTTCAGGCCGAAAATATTTTCTACCACAAGAGAACCAGAAAAGATACCGATAAACCAGCCGATCACCAACGTGATGATCGGAATCAGAGCATTCCGAAATGCGTGGCTGTAAATAACCGTCTTTTCCACCAGACCTTTGGCCCTAGCTGTGCGGATACAATCCAATGCGAGCGCTTCCGACATGGAAGCCCGGACATAGCGGGTCATACCTCCCAGAGAAGTAAAGATCATGACAATGATCGGCAAAGCCATATAGTACAGCTCATCCTTCAGCTTTGCGAAACCGGTGTAATTGGAGCCCGGCGTCTTCATGCCGGATACGGGAAACCACCCCAGTAAAATGGCAAAGAGCCAGATAAAAACAATGGATGTAATAAAAACCGGGATACTGTAACCGACTATGGTTCCCACCTGCACGGCCGTATCCCTCTTGCTGCCTCGGTGTACCGCGCAGAAAATACCCAGGGGGATCGTGATCCCCAGAGCAAAAATCGTCACAAAAATATTGATGAAGACCGTGTTCTTCATCGGGTCTGTCAGCACTTCCCGTGCCGTTCGGTCATACTCATAGCTATAGCCCAGATTCCCCTGAAGGATTCCGTTGTACCTGCCGTTAATCTTCCCCATGCCCAGCCAGCCCAGATAACGTGTCACAATGTCCTGGTCCGTTCCCAGTTCCCGGCGAAGCTGCTCGACTCTCTCATTGTAAAGCTGGCCTGCATTCGGCGTATTCTTCAGGCTCTGTTTGTACTGTTCCGCCTCCGCCACCGCCCGATCAAAGGGGACAAGGGAGTAGACAAAGAACATCACAAAAGAGAGAATCAGCAGTACGATCACCATATAGACCAGCCTCTTCAGCATATACTTGCCCATACCGTACTCCTTTTTCTACTGTTGATATGAATGGAAATGGGGCAGATAACTGCCCCATTCCTGTTCTCACTTCCGCTTATGGCTTAATAGCCTTTTACGTTCGCATACAAAATGGCTTTACACTGATTAAAGAACGGCGAAGTGTTGAAATTCTCAATCTTGGAATTGTACACATCGTAGTAGTAGTTGGAGTACAGCGGGATGTCGGGCATCAGCTCGTTCCATCTCTCGATATAAGCCATCCACCACTGGTTGTACTCTTCCTCGGTCGTGGCATTGTATACCATCGCCATGGACAGATAATCCATGCCCAGCTTGTCGCCGGACGCCTCCACAGCCTCCTCATAGCTCAGCTTATCCGCTTTCTGATCGTAAGGGAACGCCTTATCATACTCGTCATACAGCTTGTTGACAGAGTAAGGGAAGTAGTTCGGATCCAGAGACCAGTTAAACGCATAGTCATACACAGAGCTGGGCCAGCCCGTAGCCAGGTTATACATTCCATAGCTGGGCGTTCCGTTGTAGCCGTAGGTGGGCTCGCGGTAAATCTCACCCTGCAGCTTTGTAAACTCGCCCGTGGTGGAACGAATCACCATGCCGGCAGCCGCCAGATCGGAGCTGTTCGACAGCATCGTCGTCAGCAGATCCGTCACGGAGTTGGGCAATGAGCCATACCAGTTGATGACCAGAGGCATATAGTACTCGCCGTTGATCTCCACCGTCTTGTAGACCACGCCGTCGTCATTGGCTACGGATTCGTAGGTCTTGTTGCGGCCTTCCAGAACCTCCGCCTCCTCAGCCGTCAGCTTCTTATAGCGCACGGAATCCACGCCGGTGCCGCCTTCCGCATAGGCTTCGCCCTTGGAATTGTAAACCCATCCGCCTTCTTCCAGAACCTTCTTGGCCTGTTCCGGGGAGAAGGTGTAGTCAATCAGATCAATATCGTCTCTGACAGCCTGCCACATGGCAAAATCCGGGCTGAAAGGACCGTCTACCACCACGCCGTAGCCGCCGGTAAAAGTCTGGCAGAACTCCGTGCGGTTTAACAGATAGGCAATCGCCTGGCGCACTTCCTGGAACATGGTCGGACCGAAGTCACAATCAAACTGAATCTTGCCGTAACCCGCTCTCTGATAGTGAACTTCGGAGAAATTCACGTCGTCCACCACAGCCAGGGCTTCCTTGGTCGAATCGCCGCCGGTGACACTGCTCAGGATATCGATACCGCCGCTCGTCAGGCTGGCAAGCTGCGTCTCCTCAATAATCTTTACATAGACCACTGTCTCAATCGAAGGAGTCTGACCCTCAAAGTTTCCTTTATACAGCGGATTGATGGTCATCGTAACCTGCTTGGTGGATGCGTCGTAATCCGAAATCACATAGGCGCCGGAATAAGGATATTTGCTCACATCATAGCGGTTATCGCTGATCTCCTTCGCTTTTACAAAGCTGTCTCCGCTCTTCTCATAGAACGAATCGCTCAGGTAAACGCCGTTGCCGTCATCCATGATATCCACGCCCTCGCCAAGGAACAGGCCCATGGCATGCGGTTCCATAGCGGCATAGGTGTAAGCAAAGTAGTAGGGATAAAAATCACTGGAAATCGTCACAGAGAACGTATGCTCATCAAGCAGGCGAATCCCGGAAAATTCCTTGGTCGCACCCTCGGCCTCCTCGCCCGCGTAAGCGTTGAAGGACTCAAATCCCACATAGGTCTGGCCCGCCATGCCGGAATGGCCGGTCTCAACCGCCACAGGGGTGGAAAATGCCAGAATCTTTGCCAGATAGTTCTTTGCCGTGATCGGGGTCCCGTCGCTGAAGGTCAGGCCCTCGTTCAGCTCGATCTGGATCGTGTAGGTGCCGTCCTCATTCTCCGTCTCGGTATGGTTCTTTACGACCGTCTGGCTCCAAACATAGGCGCCGTTCTGGTCGATCTCCATCGTGCCCGCGCCGATGGTCAGAAATCCGATCCCCTGATCCGCCGCGTTCACGCTGCTGGCGCCCCATCCGGGATAACGGAAATCACCCGTCATCTCGGTGATATCGCCCAGAATCACCTTATTCTCATTGCCGCTGCCGGTATTGCCAGCCGCGGGAGTTGTTTCCTGATCGCCTGCGGCCGTCGTGTCCTGACCGCCAGCCGTCGTGTCCTGGCCGCCGGCCGCGGTCGTATCCTGTCCGCCGGGGGCAGCCGTCGTGCCTTCTGTCGGCTCAGTTCCACCGCACGCGGCCAGACTCAGGACCATCGCACAAGCCAGCAAAAGTGCAAGAAGCTTTTTTCTTTTCATAATGCGTTTCTCCTCCTGTTTTTGTCGATGCACACTTTTGCGCTTTATTGTTTTAAACCGTCAAGACCAACAAAAGAGGATTGAATAGCATGCCTTCATTCCCCTTTGAATTGATGTATGTAATTTGCGCCGTATGCAATTCGCATTATCCAGTATAAATTACCCTCTATAAAATGTCAAGTTATTTTTGTTTTTTGTAGAAAATGCCGACACACTTCTGTCATATGTGCGAATCCTGGCGAATTTTGTTGTGAAATATGTATTTCCCGTGTACGAATACCAAAGTATTCTTGTGCAATATTCCCTGGCAAAATCCGCTTTCTCTGCCCATTCGCGAAGAAAACACCTGTACGCCCTCTCTTGGACGCCGCAAAACAGCCGTCAGGGGGAAAGGAAAGCGACGGTCTTTCTGCCAGGATGTGCCAGAGCCGCTCACTCCTCCTGCTGCGTTATCTCCTCCTCGGCCAGAGCCGCCTGAATCATAATCGCGCACTCGATCCGCTTTTTCTGCATTTCACAGCCGATCTCATACACATCGGTGAGGGAGCCGTGAAAATTCCAGGCGTTGGCCGCACAGCCTCCGCTGCAGTAGAAGCGGGCGAAGCAGTCCCTGCACTTTTCTCTGGCGTAGACGTTGCAGAGTTTGAATTCATCCCGCACTGCCGTGTTGGCGATCCCCTCGTCCACATTGCCCAGAAGGAATTTCTCCTGCCCGACAAACTGATGACAGGGATAGAAATCCCCCCAGGGCGTCACCGCCAGATACTCCGTCCCGGACCCGCAGCCGCTCAGGCGCTTGTACACGCAGGGCCCCTGGCTCAGATCAATCATAAAATGAAAGAACGTAAATCCCCGGCCCTCTTTTTTGCGGCGGATATACTCGGCCGCCAGCTTGTCATACTCGGCAAGAATCTGAGGCAGATCTTCTTTCCGGATCGCATAGGACTCTTCCGAGGGCGCCACCACCGGCTCCACGGACATGCTCTCAAAGCCCAGATCGGCAAAATGCAGCACGTCGGCGGCAAAATCCAGATTGTGGTGCGTGAACGTTCCCCGCACATAGTACTGTCCCCGGCGGCTTTCGGCAAATTTCAAAAGCTTCGGCACGATATAGTCATAGCTGCCCTGGCCGCCGCGAAACGGGCGCATAAAATCGTGGACTTCCCTGCGGCCGTCCAGACTCAGCACCACATTGCTCATCTCCCGGTTGCAGAATTCCATCACTTCGTCGTTCAGGAGGACGCCGTTCGTCGTCAGGGTAAAGCGGAATTTTTTATTGCACGCTTCTTCCCTGGAACGGCCGTATTTTACCAGCTCCTTCACCACATCCCAGTTCATGAGCGGCTCGCCGCCAAAGAAATCCACTTCCAGGTTGACCCGGCTGCCGGAGTTGGCGATCAGAAAATCCAGGGCTTTCTTTCCCACCTCCAGGCTCATAAGCGCGCGCCGCCCGTGATATTCGCCCTCCTCCGCAAAACAGTAGCGGCAGGCCAGATTGCAGTCGTGGGCCACATGCAGGCACAGCGCCTTGACAACCGTCTGACGCTTCTTGAAATCTTGGATATAAGGCTCATACGAATCCGCCGCAAAGAGCATCTCCTGCCGGATCAGCTCCTCAATCTCCGAAAGAGCCTCGCTCACTTCCGCTTCTCCATAGACCGCATCCAGAGCGGCATGGATCTCCTCCTGCGTGCGGTTCTCATAGAGAGCGACCGCATCATATACCACATCGTCCACCACATGAACCGAACCGCTGTTTACGTCCAGAACGATATTGTAGCCGTTGTTTTTATATTGGTGAATCACAGATCTTCCCCTTTCTTCCTTTCCGTAGGGCTGCCCGGGCGCGGCGGCGTATTCCCGCCGTACTGTTTTGCCGGGCGTGAAAAGACACGGGCCATGCGGCGCCGTGTCCTTTTTTACCTATTACTTTCTGTTCTCGCAGCTCTGATTTCCCACCGTGCAGGAAGTCTTGCAGGCTGACTGACAGGAAGTCTGGCACTCGCCGCAGCCGCCCTTTTTCAGCGTGTTTTTCAGAGTGTTCGCCGTCAGAGTTTTGATCTTCTTCATCTCGTATGCCTCCTGTGATCTGTTCTTGATTTACAGGGTATCAGTATATCACAAAGAATCGAGAAACGCAACCGGATTTGCCAAATTCTGCTCCTGACGCCGTTCTATTCGGACCAGTTATGGTATACCGCCTGCACATCGTCGTCATCGTCGAGCAGATCCAGCGTTCTCTGCAGATATTTGACGGCGTCCTCTTCGGTCAGATCGACCCAGGTCTGAGGCACCATGGTCACTTCGGCGCTCATCATGGGGATCCCCGCCTGTTCCAGTTTCTCGCGGATCTCGCTGCATGTATCCGGGTCCGTGTAAATCTCGTAGCAGTCCTCCTCCTCGGAAAAATCCTCGGCGCCGGCGTCCAGAGCGGTCATCATCAGCTCGTCGGGATCGCCCTCCCATTCTTCCTTATCCACAAGAATCTGGCCTTTTCTGTCAAACAGAAACGATACGCAGCCCGGCGTGCCGATATTGCCGTTTCCCTTGGTAAAGGCGCTGCGCACATTGGCTGCGGTCCGGTTCTTGTTGTCCGTCAGCGTGTCCACAATCACGGCCACGCCGCCCGGCCCGTAGCCTTCATATGTAATCTTTTCATAATTGACGCTGCCCAGATCGCCCGCCGCCTTCTTGATGCCGCGGTCAATGGTATCGTTCGGCATGTTATTGGCCTTTGCCTTGGCGATCACATCGCGCAGTTTGCTGTTGTTGGCCGGGTCCGCGCCGCCCTCCTTTACCGCCACGGCGATCTCACGGCCGATGACCGTAAAAATTTTCCCTTTGGCCGCGTCGTTTTTCTCTTTCTTGTGCTTGATATTCGCAAATTTGGAATGTCCTGACATTGATTTTCTCCTCTTTCTTTATCCTGCCGGCTCCTGCCGTTTTTCCGGCACGGCCCGCACGGTCTGAATCATCTTGTCCTTCACCTGAAGGATATAAAACGAATAGCCCTCATATGTAACAACGGGGCGCTCTCCCTCCGACGGAATCCGATCCAGCCTGGAAACCAGAAGGCCGTTGAGCGTGTCAAAATTTTCATCGCAGTCGATCTTCAGCCGCTCCGCCACCTGGGTGAGAGGCGCCATTCCCTTCAGCAGATAGGCGCCGCCCTCCTGCGGCGTAATATAGACCTCGTCCTCGTCATACTCGTCCTGAATATCCCCGACGATCTCCTCCAGAATATCCTCCATGGTGATCAGGCCGCAGGTCTGGCCGTACTCGTCCGCCACCAGCGTCATATGCTGCTTATCCCGCTGCATCTCCTGCAAAAGCACCCGCACGCTGCGGGTCTCCAGAGTAAAGTGGGCTTCCCGCAGAAGACCCGGTATGTTTCCAACCGGCTCCTCGTTATAGCGTTCTTCCTCCCGGCAAGTCACGGCATCCCGCAGATAGAGGATTCCCCGGATATCGTCGATATCTTCCCCGTAAACCGGAAAACGGGAAAACCGCTCCTCCAGAATTCTCTCAACCGCCTCCTTTAACGGCGTATCCGCCGCAATCGCCGTGATATGGCGCCGGTGGATCATGATATCCCTCGCCTCCGTCTCGTCCAGCTCCAGGACATTTTCCATCATGCGGGCCGCATCGCTCTCCAAAAGCCCCTGCTCGCGCCCCTCCTGCACCACCGTGCGGATATCCTCCTCGGTAACGTTATCATCCTCCGCGTGTATTCCCAAAGTGCGCAGCAGCCTGCGCAATGGACTCCCTTCTTCCATCTATGCTGTCTTTCTCTCCCTTTCTTCTTTGTTCTATGAGGATCATTTTAACATCTGCAGCTCTTTTCGTCAATATCTGTGGGCGTATGTATCCAGGCTCAAACTGACAAAAAGCGCCTCGTCCACCTGGCGCAGAAGCCGTTCGTCCAGATGGCAGATTTTTTCCCGCAGCCTCTGTTTATCCACGGTGCGCAGCTGCTCCAAAAGAATCACGGAATCCTTCACCATATCGCAGTCCCGGCACGGCAGCTCCACATGGGTGGGAAGCTTGGCCTTGTTCATCTTTGACGTGATCGCCGCGCAGATGACCGTGGGACTGTGCCGGTTTCCCACATCGTTCTGTATGATGAGCACCGGGCGGATCCCCCCCTGCTCGGACCCCACCACCGGCCTTAAATCCGCATAATAGATATCGCCTCGTCTGATAGTCATTTTCTTACACTCCGATCTCTCACAAATTGCCTTTCTGCCTGTAAGTATTTCCAGTCTTATCGCGTGTATTCAACTATCAGCAAAAAAATCTGCCCCCTGCCTATATCCTATGAATCCGGATATGCCCTCGTGACTGCGGACATCCTCTCACTCCCCGGCGCGGCCTTCTCCCACGGCCACAGCCGAGGCCATCTCCCGGCTGTGCGAAATGCTGACCCAGATCGTCTCAATCCCCAGCTCCCTCCTAAGCTCCTCCGCCCGGCCAAACAGATTTACAAACGGCCTCCCGCTCTCGTCCCGCAGCACCTCAATCTGCGACGGGCCAAACCCGCGAAACCCGGTTCCCAAAAGCTTGGCCACCGCCTCCTTGACAGCAAAATTCCCTGCCAGGGAGGCAGGGCGACCGCGGAAACAGTCGCGCTCTTGCACCGTGTAAACGCGCCGCAAAAAGGCCTCCGACTGGCAGGCCCTTTTGACTCGTTCTATTTCGATTAGATCGTTTCCGATTCCCCGTATCATGTGTTCTCTATATTACTTCCTGCACTTTGCCGCGTCCGCGATGCGGTAGGACAACTGCATCAGACTCTCGGACAGATGTACGTTCTCCACCACCACATCGGCGGGAACGTCCAAATCCACATGGGCAAAATTCCAGATAGCCTTGATCCCGTTCGCCACCAGAACTTCCGCCACCTTCACCGCTTCCTCTCTGGGAATGGTCAGAACCGCGATCTTCACATCATGATTCTGCAGGAAAGCGGCCAGCTCGTCGATGTGATGTACCGGAATATCACTCTCCTGCTTACCGACCTTCTCCGGATTCACATCAAACATCGCCAGGGTCACAAAGCCCCGGTTTGCAAAATTTTTGTACTTGGCCAAAGCGCGTCCAAAATTGCCGCAGCCGATGATGATCATACTGTTTTCCCGATCTAAGCCGAGAATCTTGGCAATCTCCTGATACAGATACGCTACATTGTAGCCGTAGCCCTGCTGGCCAAATCCGCCGAAATTATTCAGATCTTGGCGAATCTGCGACGCTGTCACGTTCATCCGTGCGCTCAATTCCTGGGAAGAAATCCGCTCCACCCCCTGCGCCATCAAATCGCCCAGGTATCTGTGGTATCTGGGCAGTCTCTTAATTACTGCATTTGAAATCCCTTTATTCTCCACGGTCGTACTCCCATCCCCGCCATAAGGCGGTCCTTTCTCTGCACTGGCTGACGTTTTTCAAACCAACTGCTCCTATTATAACTGTGTAAAAAAACAATGTCAACCGTTTCCCCTGCGAAAGAACAGGTTGATTTACAAATTTTAACAATCTTTTCATAGTTTAGACATATTTTTTATTTTATTTTTCCGGATACAGGTCTCGATTCACCGGTTCATAAAAGAGACGGCGGATCTCTTTTGCATCTTTTACATTGCCTAAAAGCCACATCAGCTTTGTCACCACCGCCTCCACGGTCATATCGTGGGACTGCAGAAGCGTCGGAAAATCCAGAACCTTTTTCCCCACCGCATAAACGCCCATGTCGCTGCCCTCGAACAGCACCTGCGTCGTCACCACCACAATCTTGCCCTGCCCGGCCAGCTTTTCCACTTCCGTCAAAAAATTACGCCGGTCCACGAAAGGAACGCCGCCCACGCCGTAGCTTTCGATGACAATGACATCGTAGCGCGCCCCTACATATTCCAAAATATCCGGGTCCATGCCGGGAATCAGCTTTAAGAGGAACACCGAGGGCCGGACCCTGTCGTAAAATACCGGACCGCCCGGGCGCACCTGCGGGGCAAAATAGCGCACCACCCGGCCGTCGTAAATCAGAGCGGCCGCCGGATGATTGACGCTCTCAAAGGCGTCGTAGCTCTTACTCTTGATTTTCCTGGCCCTGGTCCCGAAAATCGCCTTGCCGTCAAACACCAGGTACACGCCCGCCATACCTTCCTCGCAGGCCAGCACAAAACTGTCTGTCAGATTTTTTTTCGCGTCGCTGATGCCGTAGCCGATTGGCTTCTGCGAGCCGGTCAGCACCACCGGCTTGTCCGGGTTCTGAATCAGATAGGAGAGCGCCGAGGCTGTATAGGCCATGGTGTCCGTTCCGTGCGTGATCACAAAGCCGTCATAGCGCTCATAATTATCCCGAATCACCTGCACCATCTGAATCCAGTTCTCCGGCTGCAGATTGGTGCTGTCGATATTTAAAATCTGTACGGCGTCCGGCTGGCAGAATTTCCGGATATCCGGAACCGCCTCCAGAAGCACATCCGGTTCCAGCGCCGGGGACAATCCCTCCCCGCTCTCCTTTGACGCGATGGTGCCTCCTGTGGCGATAAGCAGTATTCTCTTCATGAATAAAATCCCCTTTGACCTCGACCTGTATTCTGTGGTACAATATTTCCCGATGAAACGCTGTAATAGTATACACAAAAAGACGGCTTTCCACAAGCCGGAGGAGGAAATTTTTTATGATACTGTCCTGCCATAACATCAGCAAGGCATTTTCCGATAAAGAAATCATCTGTCAGGCCGGCTTTTTTCTGGAGGAGCGGGAGAAGGCCGCCATCGTGGGCATCAACGGCGCCGGAAAAAGCACGCTGCTGAAAATCATCACCGGGGATCTGCCCGCCGACGACGGCCAGGTGATCCTCTCCAAAGGAAAAACCATGGGCTATCTGGCCCAGCACCAGGATATTCAGGACGAGCATTCCATCTATGAAGCGCTTTTGGAGGTCAAAAAAGACGTTCTGGCTCTGGAGCAGAAAATCCGTTCCCTGGAAGAGCAGATGCCGCAGGCCGAGGGCGGCGCTCTGGAAGCGATTATGGAATCCTATGCGCAGGCCACGCACCGTTTTGAGGAGGTCGGCGGCTATGCGCTACAGAGTGAAATCACCGGCGTGCTGAAAGGACTCGGCTTTTCGGAGGAAGATTTTTCCAAACCGGTCCGGACTCTCTCCGGCGGCCAGAAGACCCGCGTCTCTCTGGGCAAGCTGCTGCTGTCCAAACCGGAGCTCATCCTTTTGGACGAGCCCACCAACCACCTCGATATGAATTCGATCGCCTGGCTGGAAACCTTTTTGCTGAACTATCCGGGCGCCGTGATCCTTGTGGCGCACGACCGCTATTTCCTGGATCGCGTCGTCACCAAGATCATCGAGCTTGACCACGGGAAGGCGACGGTTTTTTCCGGCAACTACTCGGCCTACGCAGAGAAAAAGGCCATGCTGCGCGAGGCACAGCTAAAAGCTTACCTAAACCAGCAGGCCGAGATCCGCCATCAGGAGGAGGTGATCGCCAAGCTGCGCTCCTTCAACCGGGAAAAGTCAATCAAGCGGGCGGAAAGCCGGGAGAAGATGCTGGCAAAAATAGACCGTCTGGACAAACCGTTTGAAGTGAAAGCCGACATGTCGGTCCGCTTCACACCGCATTGCGTCAGCGGAAACGACGTGCTAACCGTGCGCGGCCTGTCCATGTCCTACGGCTCGCAGACGCTGTTCCACGATGTGGATCTGGATATCCGGCGAGGCGAGCGGGTCGCCGTCATCGGCAGCAACGGAACCGGCAAGACCACGCTTTTAAAAATCATCAACGGGCTGGTAAGCGCCGCATCCGGTTCGGTGACGCGGGGGGCCAAGGTACAGATCGGATATTACGATCAGGAGCATCAGGTCCTTCATATGGAAAAAACTCTGTTTGAAGAGATTCTCGACGAGCATCCGTCCATGACCAACACGGAGATCCGCAGCCTTCTGGCCGCGTTTCTGTTCACGGGCGACGACGTGTTCAAGCAGGTGGGAAGCTTGAGCGGCGGCGAGCGGGGGCGTGTTTCCCTCGCCAAGCTCATGCTGTCCGAGGCCAATTTCCTGATCCTCGACGAGCCGACGAACCATCTGGATATGGTCTCCAGGGAAATCCTTGAAAAAGCGCTGTCCCAGTATGAAGGAACGGTACTCTATGTCTCCCACGACCGCTACTTTATCAACCAGACCGCCACCCGGATTCTGGAGCTGGAGAACGAGCGGTTTACCGGCTATCTGGGCAATTACGATTACTATCTGGAAAAGAAAGCCGAACAGAATTATGCCGAACCGGCCGCTCTCCCAGCCGGCGCTTCCCCCTGGAAGGCCGAACCGGCGAACCGGCCCGAAAGCGCAGGCAAACAGGACTGGAAAGCGCAGAAGGAACAGCAGGCGAAACTGCGCAAGCGAAAAAATGATCTGACCCGCGTGGAAAATGAGATCGCTGCGCTGGAAGAGCAGAACCAGGCTCTGGAAAATCAGATGGCGCTGCCAAAGACCGCCACCGATCCCGCCGAGCTGCTAAAGCTCAGCCGCGAGCAGGAAAAGAACGCCGCCCGGCTGGAGGAGCTTTACGCCCAGTGGGAAGAGCTGGCCGGGGATGAATAAAACCCAGAAAGATATCTCTGTCTGCCCCCCTATCTTTTTTGTCTGATTTCCACGCAAACAGTACACAATGACAAGAGAAACCACAAAAGCAAATCCTTGCTCCATGGTTTCTCTTACTATTAAAAAATGATATTCCTACGATATTTTCAGCTCAGATCTTCCCCGTCGCTGGCAATCACTTTTTTATACCAGTAGAAGCTATCCTTCCTGCTGCGAGCCAGCGTACCGTTGCCCTGATCATCCCGATCCACATACACAAATCCATAGCGTTTCTTCATCTCTCCCGTCCCTGCGGATACCAGATCAATGCAGCCCCACATCGTGTAGCCCATCAGATCCACGCCGTCCAGGTTGATCGCATCGCGCATGGAAGCGATATTCGCCCGCAGATAATCGATGCGGTAGCTGTCGTGAACGCTTCCGTCTTCCTCCTTCTTGTCGTCCCAGCCAATCCCGTTCTCCACAATCCACAGAGGCTTGTGGTAGCGGTCGTACAGGGTGTTGAGCGCAATCCGCAGGCAGGCCGGATCGGTCGCCCAGCCCCAGGCGTTGGTCTGGAGATAGGGATTCTTTATCCCCATTATCAGGTTGCCGCCGCCGCCTTCCACCTCGTCCATATGCGTGGTAAACACGCTGGAACCATAGCAGGAAAAGCTCAAAAAGTCAGCAGAATATTTCTCCAGCAGTTCATAATCCTCCGGCGTATCATCGAGCACCACGCCCTCCCTCTCGTACTGCTTCAGGCGATAGGCCGGATAATGGCCGCCTGTCTGCACGTCCGAATAGAACAGCCCGCCGTGGGAATTCTGCATAATCAAAAGCTGATCTGCCGGATCGCAGGTGTACGCATACATTGGCTGGTAAGCCAGCATCTGTCCGACCATGATATCCGAGCCGGACTCAGCGTTCAGCTCATGCGCCGCCTTCACAGCCAGAGCGCTGGCCACAAACTGGTTGTGAGCGCCCTGCGCCCTGCTCTGCGGCGTGTTTTCCATCATGCCGCCCGCCATGAAAGTGGCCCATTCCATACAGTTGATCTCGTTGAAGGTAAGATAGTATTTCACCTTGCCCAGATAGCGCCGGAACACGGTTTTAGCGTATTTCTCAAAAAAAGCGATACAAGCCCGATTTTTCCAGCCGCCGTAGCGGATCGTCAGATTCAGAGGCGTCTCATAGTGGGACAACGTGACCAGAGGTTCGATGCCATACTTTTTACACTCGTCAAACACTTCATCGTAAAAGGCGAGTCCGGCCTCGCATGGTTCGGCGTCGTCGCCGTTCGGGAAGATGCGTGCCCAGTTCATGCTGAGTCGGAAAGTCTTAAATCCCATCTCGCCCATCAGGGCAATATCCTCGCGGAAATGATGGTAAAAATCCGTCGCCACGTGACTCGGATAATACTCTCCCTCCAGGATGGCCGGAATGCTTCCTTCCGGAAATTTCATCTCCGCGCCAAAACCCATTCCCGTATAACCGGTTTCACCGGTCTCAGGATTTTTCCAACTGATGCGCCGGGGCGTGGTGTGGCTGCCCGCGGTAAGGACATCCGAGGTGTTGATGCCCTTACCGCCCTCGGCAAAACCGCCCTCGTACTGATTGGCCGCGGTAGCGCCGCCCCACAGAAAATCTTTGGGAAATTTACTCATGATTCATATCCTCCTTATTCTGCTGTTGCCTTCGTTATAATAGCCGCTGTGTTTCTCTGTTACGCCAGATCTTCGCCGTTGCTCTTGATCACTTTCTGATACCAGTAGAAGCTGTCCTTGCGGATACGAGCCAGATCTTTCAGATCAAACTCATCTCGATTTACATAAATCATACCGTAACGCTTGCTGATACCCTGATGCGTGGAAACCAGATCAAAGGCGGACCAAGGAGAATAGCCCATCAAATCAACGCCGTCGGTGATGGCTTCCCGGCACGCCGCGATATGGCGGCGCAGATAGTCAATCCGGTAATCGTCATGAACCGTACCATCCTCATTCAGCGTATCCTTTACGCCGCATCCGTTTTCCGTAATGAGCAGAGGCAGGCCATAGCGCTCCCACAACTGCCGCAACGTCACCCTCAGCCCGACCGGATCGATTCCCATACCATAGCTGGTCTGTTCTTGCAGGGGATTTTTACAGCCCACAGCCAGACCCGGCTCCGTCATCATGCCGGTCATAAATTCTTCCATGTTCGCCCTGCCGGCCTGTTTGGCTCTCTCTTTGGCCGCCAGCCCATCTTCGTTGGACACAAAACGAACCGTGGACCCGCCGTAATAATTGAAGGCGATAAAATCCGGATGCGCGTTTAAAAGCGCCTCCTCATCTCCCGGCGCAAACTCCGGCATACAGTCTCTCTGCGTAAAATAGACTGTGAGGGCCTCCGGGTACCGGCCGAATACCGCCACATCCAGATACAGGCGGTTGCGTATCTGATCATAATCCATAGCCGCCAGACTGTCTGCCGGCGAGGAAGTAGCCGGATAAACGCAGGTAATATTGGGCGCGGGCGCAATCCACGCCTGGCAGAGTTCATGACAGCGAATCATGGCTTTCGCCTGCGCCACCAGCATATGATGGTTTGCCTGATAGCGTTCTTTATCGGTGGCATAACCTCCCATGTTGAACATGGTCATCATATTCTGCTCATTGATGGTCAAAAAATACTTTACCTTTGAACCGTATTCTTTAAAACAAACTTCGCAGTAGCGCACAAAATCGTCGATGCACTGACGGCTGCTCCATCCGCCGTATTTTTTCTGTAACGCGTCCGGCAGATCAAAATGATACAGGGTCACTACCGGCTGGATTCCATATTTTTGGCATTCGTCGATCACTTCATGATAATGAGCCACGCCGCGGGCGTTGATCTCTCCGTCCCCATCCGGAATAATGCGGGGCCAGGCAATGGAAAAACGATATTCCGTAAACCCCATCTCCGCCATCAGAGCAATGTCTTCCCGAAAACGATGGTAATGGTCGCTGGTCACTTTCCAGTCTGTGGTTCCGGGCATGACGGGCGCGACATCCTGAACGGAAGGTCCTTTGCCGTCCTCATCCCAGGCTCCCTCGCACTGATACGCCGACGAGCTGGCTCCCCACAGAAAATCTTTCGGGAACGGTTTCTGTCTCAAATGTTCCATGGTTTCTCTCCTTTATTGTTTTTTTAGTAAACGGGACCTGGATTTTTACCACGTCCCGTTTTGCCGTCCTATTTTATGCGGAAACTTTTCGCAGGATAAGATGCTTATTCTGCTGCTTCCTCCTGCTTGGCGGCCTCTTCCTTTGCCACCAACTGCTTCTCATACACCTTGAAAAACGGATAGTAGACCAGACCGGCCGGAATCAGCATCAGGTAATCCCAGATCGCATTCTGCCAGCGGAATGTTCCCAGAAATTGCGCAAAACCCATCGGCATCAGCACCATCACCATGACGTGAGCCGGATGTAAGAAGCCGGTCATATAACCGAGATAGGTACACAGCATGACCACCATTACGTTCAGTATGTAAGGAATGCAGAGAACGGGGTTATACATGATCGGCATACCGAACGTAACCGGCTCATTGATGCCGAACCATCCGGGAATCAAGCCAATCTTAGCAACCGCGCGGATCTGTTCGGATTTGGACTTCAGTCCAAAGATACATAATGGCAGCGTGTTGCCGGTGCCGCCGCACAGGGCCAGCGCGCCAAACAGAGCAACCGGATAGAACACCAACGGCTCATTCGCCGCATAAGCCGCCGCATTGTTGGCTCCGGCCATGATCATCGGCGCCATGATAACGGACATCAGCAGCATAGTCCCGTGAATGCCGAAGCACCACATCAGGGTGGCGAACAGGCCCAGAACAAACATGCCGGGGACACTGAGCAAACCGTTTAAAGGAGCGCTGAGCACCGCCATAAAGCCGGAACAGACCGTGAACTGTCCGCTCGTCGCACTATAGATCACCGCCGACAGCAAAAGCCACAGGCCGGCGTTCATCACGGAGGGGATAATGGCAGACATACCATTTACCAGCGAGGGCGGGCAGACGTCGGGCATCTTGATCCGAATATGCTTCACTTCACAGAAATGATCAACCTGTACGGTGACAAACGCCACCACAAAACCGATAAACATACCCTGAGAGCCCAGATAGGTGGCGCTCATCGTAGCGAAGCCGGACCCCTGCAGATCATAGCAGGCCACCAGCACAAAGCATGCCAGCGCTTCCAGCGTACACATCATGGGGGACTTCATTCCTACGTTCTTCGCGTAGTTGTAGGTCAGCATCGCCGTGATCCATATTGCAATCAAACCCATGGTAAAATTGTAGGGCGCGTACAGAATGGAATACAGCGTACTGGTTGTCTCCAATCCAAACATACCGCCCACCGCACAGATAATCTGGAATACGGAACCGCACATGATCAGCGACATGCTGGACATCATGGCCGCCTGGAGAGCGCTTAAGAATTTATTGCTTCCCAGCTTCTGGCCAAACTCCTGCAGCTTGACCAGTATCGGGCTGTTAAAAATAGCTTCCATATTTATACCTCTTCTCTTTCCTAATTAAATGCCCGTATTCTCAGGGCATAATGGTACACCCTTGCGGTGTTTCCTAGTTATATGCCCATATTCTCAGGGCATAATGCTTTCCCCTAGACCGCCGTCTTTATTTCTGAGCCATCAGCTTTTTCGCCTGCTTCATGATATTCGGGCAGTTAGCCACCGCGTAATCAAAAGAAGGTATCGTGTCCGCCGGCAGGCCGGTTGTCTGCTGAATTTCTTTCAGGCGATACCCTACCTGCGGTCCCACCATAACGATATCATAATCATTGTACACATCCTTGTACTCGGAAAGACCCACAGCATTGATTGTCAGCTCCTCGCCCTGCGCCGTCCAATAGTCCTTCATCTTCTTCATCAAAAGACCTGTTGACATCCCGCCTGCGCACACCAGTAAAATTTTCATTGTTTTCTTCCTCCTTGACTTGGTTTTTTGTTCTTTCTCTATCATTCCTTACCGGCCCGCTGTTTATACAGAAGAATAATCTCCTGTATCAGCTCCTCGGCCAGCATACTGGTCATGAAATGATCCTGCGCATGTACCAGCAGCACATTCATGGCCGGAGCCGTTCCGTTCGCGTCGGCAAACAGAAGCTCTGTCTGTGCATTGTGGGCTTTCTGTCCGCACTCTCGGGCCTCTGCCAAAAGCTGCTCGGCCGCCTCAAAATTGCCGGCTTTGGCCTCCTCCAAAGCTCCGAATGCCTTGGAACGAGCATCGCCGGAATTGGCAATGATGTTAAGCGCACACATCTCACCGTCCAGAATTGTCTTGTTTTCTTCTTCCATTCTTTTACCCTCCTTCCTCCGCAATCCAGAACCGTTTCGTCCGTTCGGATTGCCTTCACGATATCAAATGTAGCATAAAATTCTGTTCTTGTCATCCTCCCCCAAACGCCCCCACCTGCCGGTTTTAAACAGAGTTTCCTTTGTGTTCTATTCTTTTTCCACATATCCAACCGTGAAATCATTTTTCGCCGCTCTGCTTCCAGTTTGTGTTTAAAATATTTTATTTGTGTGCGGATAGTGTATTTTATCTGCTTGATTTGTTCTGTTTTTTGCCGGTATTGTTATTTTTACTCAAAGCCTCCCGCGACAAAACCATTTGATTCCGTCACATTGCATAAAAAACTTGTAGTTTTATGCGGAATATGTTATGATAAGCTCATGAAGATCATACGAACACTTACGATTACAAGCGACGAATTCTACGACTTTCTGGAGACGTCTGTTCTGGCACAGGCGAACGCCTCCCCGGCAAGCCGCAAATTTCACCGGGGGGATATCCGTACCGGCCTGCGTTTTGCACAGGGTCCCGCAGGCGCCCGTACCACGTTTGTCATCACGGATTATGTCCGCGGACTGCGTTATTGCGCTCAATCCTGCGGGGTAGCCGACACTATTTTCGTCTCATACCACACGAACGCCAAAGAGGAGGGGCTGGAAGTCACGTATGAGCAGACCATCGAGGGCTACGAGGAAGCCTCTTCCAAAAAGAACCGCTTTCTGCGGGGCTTCTCCGACGCGGTTTATCTGTCACGGATGTCCAATTCTCTCTATGACATTCAAAATAAGATTCTAAACCATAGGCAAGGCGCCGATCCCAAAAAAACTCCTTCTCTGCCGCAGCGCAGGGAGCCGATCCTGTATCAGATATATAAAAAATCAGTAGAAAAGAAAGAAAAAAAGGCGGCCGAAGCCGCCCGGACAAACGATTCTCCCCCCAGATGAGAGGGAGAATCTGATTTTTTTACAGCCGCTTTACGATCATTAAAAGCAGCTCGATTTCATTGTCATTGATGATGATGTGAAACGCTTTCTCCAGCGTTCTCATTATCTTGATCAGCGTCTGATAATCTTCCGGATACTGAAGAATATATTTGCCGGCTGCCTCGGTCGTCTCGACAACGCCTCCTGCCATCAGGCGCTCCACCAGGCAGGCCAAATGCAAAAAAGCGCCCAGCCTCTGCTCGTCGTCCAATCCATAGATAATACTCATCTCGTCCACCACACCGGGCAGCACGCTCTTGATCCGATTGATCGGCGCATGGGTAAACTGTTCCTCTAAAAGTCGGTATACTTCGTCATAGTTTACCCGATGCCAATGCATCGGCTCAAACATCAGAACCCGGTCCAGATCCTCCTTGCGGTTCTCAAACACGGTGGAGATAGAAATAAAGGGAATACCCATCAGCCCAGGATCATAAGTTCCCACAAAAGCATGCACGTCATAGACTTTTTTGAGTTCCAGGACTTTCTTAGCCAGAGCGTCCCGGTTGGATATCGACAGGGCCACGGTATGCATATCCAGGCGGGAATAGCGGTCGATATAGTTTTTTAGCTGCATGGCGCCGCCCTCCGAAGTGTGACACAATGTAATGATAACGGATTTGCGCCGTTTGGGCGTACTCTGCAACTGATACATATCCTTGTTGACCAGATGATATACGTAGTCAATATCGGTTTCTCTGGAACACCGCCTGGCAATCTCAATCCCGATCAGCGTAATGGGCATGTTGATCCCGCGGATCTTCACGTCAATCTCCTCTGAGATTATGTCCAGCATAGTCTTCATGGACCCCATATCGTAAATCACAATGACGCCCTGTCCCCGGTCAATCTTTAAAATCTGACTGCGCAGCGCCTCGATCGCCCAGTCCGAGTTCATGGTCAGATCCAGATCAAAACCGTAGGCGTTGCTGCAGTGCGTCAGACTGTTTGTCACCTCCGCCAGACCGCTGGCGATTCCCTTTCCATGCATGGCGTACAATAGCACCGGATGATTCTCCTGGTCTTCTGGATTCACCACGAACATCGTCAGGAGAACGATCTCATTTATGTTCAAATCCAGGCGAAGATCCTCCTTCAGCTTATGCGCAAACTCGGACATGGCGGCATATTCCGCTGGATGACGCTGAATCACCAGCTTGACCTCCTCGTCCGTGATTCTCTTATGATTTACATAATTCATAGTCAGCAGAGAATTCAGATGCAGGCACATACCATAAAAGACATTGGAGGGATATTCCCGGCCAAACTGCTTTTTTAGCCCGTCCAGAAACATGGTGACAGCATAGATGACGCTCTTGTCCACAATCTTTGCCAGTTCATCCCGATTCGCCTGCTCGTCCTTTTTGGCGTCGTAGCTGAAATACTGAAACAGGCCGCGGATATAGGTATTAATTACATTTTGAATGCTGTCCGAATTGACGCCGCGGCGCGACAGTTCCTTGTACTGCGTCTGAATATCGCTGTAAATATTATCAAAGCAATTCGCATAGCCGGCCTTTCCCGCGCCCTCTTCCTTATCATAATACAGAAAATTGTTGCCGCGAAGCAGCTCCTCCACCTCCTCGCCCCCGCGGCGGATCGCCAGACTTTTGCGGATTTGATCCGTAAAATCGCTGAGACAGACCTGGATATCTCTCGCAGGCTCGTCAATGGTTCTCACATAAGCGTTCGCGCAGGCCGAGGTGATCTCCGTCTTCAGTTCCTTAACATTGTGAGGATATTCCGCGGTTAAAAGCGCTCTCGCCGCATCCAGCGTCAGCTCGATCGAGCGCTTGGCATTGACGGCCTCCGTTCGGAAAAAGGCATGGATCATCTCATACCGCTCCAACAGGGGCCGGTCTCCTAACGGAGGCAGCTCGATCACAATCGGCGTCTTCCAGTCCACCCCGCCGGAGGCGGCAGGAAGCGGGACGCCCAGCACCAGAATACAGTCGCTGCAATTTAAACGCCTGCCCCCATCCTCCGATATGATTTCCTTATTTTCCAGAAAGGAAAGAATCCGGCTCTGCTGCCTGGCATTGAGAAGATCGACATTATCCACAAACAAAACGCCGCCTCTGGCTCTGGCAAAGCTGCTCTTTTCAATATTGCCCGCCTCTCCGAACAGAATTTCGTCCAGAATATCTATATTCTTGATAAAGTGACAGCAATTTACCTTCACGTAGGGCGCGTCCTTCTTCACCACTCCCTGCGCTTTGGCAAATTCATAAATCAGCGCGGCAAAACAGGTCGTTCCGCAGCCTCTGTCAGAGCTGAGCCGGATACTCAAACTAGAACCCGGATACAAAATCGCCGCCTTCGCCAGTTGGACAGCTTTGCGCAGGCTGCCGTTATACCCTACGAGCGTTTCAAAACACGAATACTCCGAATGTTCCTGCGCCACCGGCAGCCGGTACAAAACCGGGCGCGTCTGGGTCTTGAGCAGTTTTCCATCGCGCACCAGCTCGTTGAGCAGCGAGCTTACGTTGCAGCGCCGCAGGCCCAGGCTCTCAGCCACCTCGCTGGTCTGAACGCCGTCCCGGTACTGGCTGTCTCCGATCACTCTTTCCTGTACAAATCCATAAACCGCATCTTTTACTGTCTTCATGGCAAATTCATCTCTCCCTGTAGTATGCCGACCGGATTCCATTCGTTTTTTGCATTTTTATTATACATGATGAAAAATAGAAATACAACGAATTTTTTCAGGTGTCCCGCACACGGTATTGCCATGACTGTTTTATTTCTCTCCTCTACAAGTTCTCCCGGCGCATCTCCTCAATCAGACTCTCCTTCCCCAGCTTTCCCCTCGCATACAGCATGGTGGCTCCCACCACCAGAAACACCGCCGCCGACACGATGGCGATCGTCTCCCAGGGAATATAGAAACGGACAAAAAATCCCTTCTGCTTCACGCTCTCATAAATCAGCCATGTCAGCCCCACAGAGACCGGAAGCGCGTACAGGACGCTCTTGAGTCCATACAGCAGGCATTCATAATTCAGCATCTTCCGAAGGCCCCGGCCGGTCATTCCGATGGATTGCAGCATGGCAAACTCCTTTCTGCGCAGCAGCACATTCGTGGAGATCGTGTTCAAAACGTTCGCCGTAGAAATCAGACTGATCAGCGCCAGAAAACCGGCGGCAAACACATCTAAAAGCGCCAGTATGGCCCGGGTCCTGACGATCTCCTGCGCGTTATTGATCACCACGCCGTTGTACTCACGCACCAATTCATCCATCTTTTCCTTGACAAGGCGGTGATCCTTCGCCATAAAATAAACCAGCCCGTAATTCATTTCGATCTTCCATGCCTCTCTGACTCTGGCCGGCAAAAAGATCTGAATCTGATCCGTGCCGCTTGAAAACCAGGGCGCGTTCTCCAAAAGCATTCCGATTTCTACCGGCATAGAACGGACCACCTCCTCAACAGGAACCAATACTGAAACATCGTCTTCCCTGCTCTCGTCCGCGCTGTTATATATCGCCATCTCGGCTCCCCCGCTCAAGGTCAGCCCTCCCGAAAGGTATCCTTCCCGTTTCTCGATCAAAAGTACTTCCAGCTTTTCCGCCTTTTCTTCAAACATATGGCACGATATCCGCTGTCCATCCAGTTCATACCGGACGCGGTCATAGACAAGCGCCACAGGATTTTCCGGGTCCATATAAACGGCCGCATCCAACCTATTTTTCTCCAGAAATGCCAGAAAATCTGCATCCTCCACAAAACGCACCTGTGCCCAATCCCATGGTCCCGCCTCAAATATATTGTGATATACCAGAAATTCGTCGGTCTGCTCCCTCTGGTCTGCCCGAATATACACGTTGTGATTATCGGTCATGATGCAGTCGTCAACGCCCTCCAGACGCCGCAGTTTCTGATACAGCGCCGCCGCTTCCTTTCCCTCTTTCTGCGCTTCTCCCATCATGTGAAAACACAAATCATACGAATCGCCGGCCTGGCTGTCCTCCACACTTTTTCTCAGGTAATGGCAGAAACTGTTTGCGCACACGAAGAGCACGATGCTGAAAAAAAGAGAGAATACCGTTGCGCGGTAGCGCTTGCGGCTGCGCCTGAAATTTCGGGATGCCAGCATGCCTTCCAGACCAAAAAGGCGGACCGCCAGACGGCTGGTTTTTACCTTTTTCGGCAAGCTCCAAATCTCCTGACTCTGTTTTACCGCCTCCATAGCCGACAGGCGCAGCGCTTTTCTGGCCGGAAGCCAGGCCGATATCAGAACGGTAAACAATCCTAACCCCGCTGCAAGAGCCAGCGATTCCGTTGTGATGGAAACCTGAAAATGAACTTCCGGCGCAAATTCATCCAAAACAGCGGCAAACAGATCCTGACATCTCCATATGGTGACGGCAATCCCGGCACAGCCCGCCGCGATTCCCAGGGGAATTCCCACCACGCAGAGGATCAGCCCTTCGCAGATCACGCTCCCCATAATCTGTTTTCTGGAAGCTCCCAGGGATTTCAATAACCCGAACTGGCGGGTCCGCTCTGTAATGGAGATGGAGAAAGCGTTGTAAATCAGAGCAACCGAACCGACGACCACCATGCCCATAAGAATTGCGGCCATCCCGTACAGCAGACTCATCGTTGAGCTGTCCGCTATCCCGGAATACTTTAACAGTACCTGGTTGGTTTCGCCCTCCAACCCCGCCGCCTTTTGTTCCTGCAAAAAAGTATCCGCCATTTTCAGGTTTTTTAATTGAATCCACAATTCATAGGTTTCTTGCGGCTTTAGCGCACCGGCCTGAACCTCTTTTTCTCCCTCTTTTTGTACAGCGGGGAAAGCTTCCACCGTCAGAGCCGTGTACCCCGGCGCCATCCGGTCCTCAAACTCCGGTCTTTTATAAAATCCCACCACGGTATAGGTGACTTTTTCCCCCTCTGCCGTCAGCCGCTCTTTGCCGTTTTCGGAAGCGCTCTCCCCCTTTGTCTCATCGCCAAGGCGGTACGCGTTATGCTGATGAAGCCGTTCCTCTTTCTTCTCTGCAAGGACTGTGCGCTCCCCCAAATCCAGCGCAAGCACCTGCCCCAGCGCAAGTTTTACCCCGCCGTTTTGGGCCAGATGATCCGGTATCAGAAGCTCGGTATCCTTCTCCGGCATGCGGCCCTGCGTGATCACTACCGGCATTCGTTCCAGAAATCCTTCGCTCACCGCGCCGACCATCAGGTACGGCTTATATTCATTCATACTGCCGATCCGTGCATAGCCAATCCGCCGGAGCCAGGCCAGGCCGGCTATCCGGCTGTCCGACAGGATTTGGCTGCCCTCCTCCCCGCTCACCGCATACAGATCCACGCACCAGTCTCCCACGTCTTCGACTGCCACATTCTCAAAATACTTCTTCGCGCTGGCAATACTGACCGTCACGGCTGTCACAAGAGCCGCCGACAGCATAATGCCCACGATCGTCACCAGCGTGCGGCTTCGGTTTTTTTTCAGCGTCTGAAGGGTATAATGAACAAATATAGATTTCACCGGCGAAGCACCTCCTCCCGATGGATTTTTCCGTCCTCGATCGAGAGAATCCGATCTGCCTGCAGGGCGATTCTCTCATCGTGCGTGATGACGATCAGCGTCTGCTGATAGCGGCGGTTGGATTCTTTTAACAGCTCCACAATCTCCTGGCTGTTTTTGGAATCGAGATTGCCCGTCGGCTCGTCCGCGAGCACCACCGCCGGGGCGTTCATCAGGGCCCGCCCGATGGAAACCCTCTGCTGCTGTCCGCCGGACAGCTCGTTCGGCAAACGTTTCTCCCTTCCTTTTAGCCCCAGAATCTCCAGTAGCTCTTTCATCCGTTTCGGATTGACCGTCCGCCCGTCCATCAAGACCGGCAGCGCCATGTTTTCCTCCACATTCAGCACAGGAATCAGATTATAAAACTGATAGATCAGTCCCACATGCCTGCGCCGGAACACGGCCAGGGCCTCCTCCTTCTGCGCGTAGACATCCTGCCCGTCCATAAAAACTTTTCCTGATGTGGGTGTCTCCACGCCTCCCAAAATATGGAGCAGCGTAGATTTTCCGGAGCCGGACGGACCGATGATCGCCACAAACTCCCCTTTTTCCACCTGAAACGACACGTCGTCCAATGCCGCCACCTGATTTTCACCGCGGCCATAGTGTTTTGATATGTGCTCGATGCGCATGATTTCCATTCTTCTTTCCTCCTTCTCTCATCTTACGCTTATCTTAGCATCTTCAGATGACGCGCGAATGACTCGCACATTACAGTTTTGTCACTTTTTACAATCTTCCCACTGCATAAAACTAGCGAGGCAGCCGAAACTGTCTCGCTAATAAAGTCTAACTTTAAGGGATCATCTCAACTGTTCACCATCCCGATGTTTTTTGTGTTCTCTTGTCTTATACCACAGTCTTATAAAAGCGCATCACAAAGCGGGCCCCTCCCTGGCTGCGGTTTTCCGCCGTCAGCACGCCGTTTTGCGCCGTGACGATCATCCGGGCAAAGGCCAATCCCACGCCGAAGCTCTCCTCCCCCTGATTTTTCCCCTTGTAGAAGCGTTTCAGAATATGCGGCAGATCCTCCGGCGCAATTCCCGGACCGTTGTCCTCGATACAGAGTTCCGCATAGACGGCGTTTTCCTGCCAGGAGACGTCAATCTGCCCTCCCTGCTGCGTATGTTCCACACAATTTTTCAGAATATTTGCCGCGGCCTCCGCACTCCACGAAAGATCGCCCAAAAACGCCGCCTCGTCATCTCCGTGAAACACGATCTGCTGCCCGCGAAGCTCCGCAGGAACCGCCAGCGGCTCGGCCGCCTGCTGTGCCAGCCTGCGCAGCTTTACCTGCTCTCTGCGAAAGCTGACCGCACCTGCGTCAATCCTGGCCATCTTCAAAAGAACCGCCAGCAGGCTGTCGATACGCCGCAGAAGCGCTTCTTGGGAGCGAAAAAGCTCCTGGCGGCGCTCTCTTGAGAGCGCCGGCTCCGACAGCATGGCCTGGATCAGATTCAGCGACGTCAGAGGCGTGCGCAACTGGTGCGACAGATCGGTAATCGCGTCGCACAGGTACTGTCTTTCTTCTTTCAGCGCGTCGGCCTGCCCCCGCAGCATCACCGTCATTTTCCAGATCTCATCCTCCAGGATCGCCAATTCTCCCTCCTCCTGACGCTGAAAGTCCAGGCAGGCCGGATCGTGTAAAAAGCGGTCCACTTGTCCGGCCAGTGCTGCCAGACGGCGATAGCGCCAGAATGTCACCGCAAAGTGAAACAACCCAGCCAGAAAAAGCGGCAGGCCCGTTCCCAACAGCGCCAGCCGCCAGATGTTCTCTCGGATCTGCCAGGACAGCCCCCGCTCCTGCGTTACGGCGCCCGCGAACAGGCTGGACAGAAGCAGCAGAACTGCGGACAGGATACAATAAAAAAGCAGTTGTCTTTTGATCTCCGGATTGCGCCAGAATTTCATCGGTCCTCCTTGGACGGGCGGATCTATTCTCCCATCTTATACCCCAGCCCCCGCACCGTGCGGATCCGCACCGGGTTCTGCGGATCTTCCTCGATCTTATCCCGCAGCCTCTTGATATAGACCGTCAGCGTGTTGTCGCTCACGTAATCGCCCGCAATATCCCAGATCTCTTCCAAAAGCCGGCTTCTGGAGAGCACAATACCCGGATTGGCGCAGAACACCAGCAGCAGACGGTATTCGAGCGCCGAGAGGCAGATTTCTTTTCCGTCCTTACTCACCTGCCCCCGCTCCGGGTCTACCATCAGCCCCTGTATATGAACCTTTCGGGTCTTTCCTGTCCGGCGCAGCACGCTGCGGATCCGCGATACCAGTTCTCTGGGCCGAAACGGTTTACTGATATAATCGTCGGCCCCCATATCTAACCCTGTCACCACACTGTATTCATCTGCGGAAGCAGTCAGAAAAATCACCGGCGTATCTGTGTTGGCTTTGACCGCCGCACAGACGGCAAAACCGTTGCCGTCAGCTAGAGAAATGTCCACCAGGGCCAGATCAAAGCGGCAGGCTTCCAGCCGCTCCAGCGCCGCTCTCTGCCCGTCCACCGCCGTAACAGAAAATCCTTCCCCCCGCAGAAAAAGGGTCAGATTCTCTGCTATGCTCGTGTCATCCTCTACCAGAAGTATCTCTGTCACAACGCTCCTCCTGCCCGCACCAGCGCTTCCTTTCCTGCCTTGGTCATATGCTTCAGCTCCCACTCCCGCCGCATGGCTTCCCGCTTTGTAGCAAAGCTCTCGCTGTACACCAGGCAGACGGGCCGGTGCGCTCTGGTGTATTTGGCGCCCCTGCCTTCCTGATGGCTTTTTACGCGCTTTTCCAGGTTGTTGGTCCAACCCGTGTAGAGAGAGCCGTCGCAGCAGCGCAGCATATACACAAAATTCGTTCCCGCGGCCTGCGGCGCACCTTCTTGTCCCATACGGATTTCTGCCCTCCCCGTTATACAAAAAATCTGCCGGTGTCCCAAGCACCCCTGTCCGGCTCCTGCAAAAGCTCTAGGACTTCTTCTCTGGAAATCCCCTCTTCTGTGGCATACCGAAAAAGCTCCCGCAGCACTTCCTGAACATAGAGTCGAGGGGAATCTTTTGTGATTCCGATGACCGCATCGAAGGAGCCGGACGATTTTGGCGAATGCTCCCAGATTTCCTCCGCATACTGCTGGGCCGGCTGTTCGGACAGCGTTACCTTTCCGGCTCCGGCCTGATACAAAGCCTCGATCTGAGCTTTTTTCTCCACCTGCGTGAGACCTTTCGGCACACATACGGCAATCGAGGGCTTGCGGAACGCTCTTTTTTTCAGAGTTTTGTCGAGCAGAGCCATAAACAGACTCACCGCAGCCGCATAATCCTCGATTTTTCCCCGGCGAAGCGGCGACAGAAGCCGGACGCCCGGCGCATTCTCTCCCGCCATCTGAACGGCTTCTGTTCCCACGGCCAGAATCCGGCCGTCCGCCTCATTCACCGCCAAAAGAGATTTTTCTTTCTGCACCATACCAAGTCCCCGAATATAAATCTCGATATCCGCGGGTTCATAGATTGCTGTTTCCATGCCGCCGCTTCCCCTTTTCTTTTTGTTCCTATTATAAGCCTGCGGGGCAAAAAAAAGCAAGACCCGATTTTTCTGCTGTCTTTTTTAGATATTTTGCCGTAAAAAAAGGGCGCTTGTGCGCCCTTTAGAAGATCATGACAGATCTCCTCATGCCTGCCGGTTCAGCTCCACATTCGCCAGCCCCTCCGGCAGCTCGTCGTGCGTGATAATAAAGGTAATATATTTCTCTCGCTCCCTCCGAATTCGTTCATAAATCTCATCCGACGACGCCTTATCAATATTGCTGCAGATCTCATCTAAGATCAGCACATCCGCCTCGCTTTTCAACGCTCTTGCCACCGCAATTTTTTGTTTCTCTCCTCCGGATAAATTGGCGCCCGCCTCTAAGATCTCCGTATCCATCGTCTTATCTTGAAGAATACTCTTCAATACCGGCTCCTTTTCAAAGTGAGCGCGGTCCGATTCTTTTTCTTCGCATCCAAACTGCAGGTTTTCGAGCAGGCTTCCCTTGACGATCGGAACGTTTTGCGGCAGGTATTCCACACGCTGCCGCACCGCGCGGTTTTTCAGCTCGGAAAGCGGAATCCCGTTCAAGCGCACGCCCTGAACCGGCCGGAATTTCAGAAGCGTTTTCACAAAACTGCTCTTTCCCGCGCCGCTGTCCCCGCAGATTTTTACAATATCGCCCTTCTTCAGCGTTCCTTTTACCGCAAACGGGATGGTTTTTCCCGGAACATCCAGCTTTGCTACATCCAGCTCAATTTCCTCGATCGCATCCAGCCGCTTGTCTCCGTCTTTCTCCCGTTTTTCCTTCAGCTCCCCGCGGAATTTCACCGCCACATCAAAATCTCTCCGATTCAGATTCGCGTTTACGATACTGTTCACACTGGAAAAATAAAGCGGCATGACAAGATTAATCAATAACAAAAAATAGGAACTCAGGCTGCCGCTGGCAAAGGCGTAGACGCTGTAAATCAAAATCCCGTTTTTGGCCACCTCGTTCAGCCCGGCCAAAAGCGCGGAAACCGACTGCGCGTATTCGTTCACTCTGGCCATGCTTGCGTATACCTGTTCCAACGCCGGGTCAAGCTTTCGCAGGATAGCGGTATGGTCCGCCGACTGTTTCAGATAATCTACCTGCCCTACATACGACAGGATCTGCTGAAAGCCTTGTCCCGTCTGCATCTGCATCTCCTGCGAGCGCTTGGCCAGCTCTTGGTTCAGCGCACGGTATGAAAAGTAATTGAGCGGAAGCAGCAAGAGGAGCAGAAGCGTCATTTTCACGTCCACCAGCAAGAATAAGATCAGACAGACGCCGGCTGTGATCGCACCGGAATAGAGGCTGATACAACCCCCGGTTAAAAACGAGTAGATGCTGTTGACGGACATGGCTATGCGCTCCAAGATATTTGTCGGGCCATCCTTCACCAGATCATCGTAATTCAATGCAAAAAAGTCGCACAGATAGTCCGAAAAATTCTTCTTATTATAATTCTTTGCAAAGCGCTCCCGGTACACAATAAAAAGAATGTGCAGTCCTTTTGACAGAAGAATCAGGGCAATGAGAAGCAGAACCTTCTCCCCTGTCAAAACCTCCTGCCGGCTGTTCCATATCTGCAAAAAGAATGGAGTAATTAGAGAAGTCAGACTAATCAGAACAGAAATTCCCAACATCATGGCAAAAAAGCGTTTATACTTCATACAAGTATCTCCCCCTATCTCTATCATTTTCTATTGCCTTTAGCGAAGCGCGCAAAATTATAGAGATTTTTTAACATTATACTATAAAAGTACAGAAACTACAAGTGGATTGTAGTAACTTTCATGATGCCTCTTTTGCCAGTTTTCCGTCTCTCATATGCAGAATCACATCCGCCCCCTGTGACACCTCCGGATCATGCGTCACAAGAATCACGCACCTTCCCTCCCGGTGGGCCAGCTCCTGAAACAACTCTACAATTATCTTTGTATTCTCGCTGTCCAGATTCCCGGTGGGCTCATCCGCCAGAATGATCTCGCTCCCGCAGACCAGCGCGCGGGCCACCGCCACACGCTGCTGCTCGCCGCCCGAAAGCATATTTGGCAGACGTCCAAACTGCTCCTCCTTCAATCCCAGAGACAACAGCTTTTCGCGGGCCGCCGCGTCCGCCTCCCGCTTCGGCTCCTTTTTCAGATACAGAGGATAGGCGGCGTTTTCCAGCACTGTCAGATGCTGGAAAAGATTGTAATTCTGATAGATCACAGAGACATGATCCCTTCGGTATTCATCCCGATCCATCTCCGTCATAGAGACGCCATGAAACAGAATGCGGCCCTCGCTGGGAACATCCAGTCCCGCCAGCAGCGACAAAAAGGTCGTTTTTCCGCTGCCCGAAGCCCCGGCAACCGCATACAGACAGCCCGGCTCAAAATCAAAGTTGACTCCGTTCACCGCCTTCACGGTCTGGTAAGCATTCCGGTATAAATATTCCACATGATCGACTGTCAAGACGCCCATCGTCATTCCTCCTTCATCCACTTCATCACGTCAACACGGCTGACTATCCCCGCGGCCACAGCCGCTCCGGCCAGAAACAGACACAGGCTGAGGCCGGCTTTCCACACAATACCGGGGGAGGACGGCGGCAAAAAGCAAAAGCCTGCCATCCCTCCCACGGCTCCTCCCACAGCCGCCAGCAAAGCCTGCTCCCCGAATACCTGCGCAAAAATCTGCCTTTGCTTTCTCCCCAAGCACCGCATCACGGCATACTCCCGGATGCGGCTGCGCGTGGTTAGATAGGCGGCAAAGAAACTGATTCCGCCGCACAATAGCAGCAAAACCGGAAGCAGCAGCCCAAGCATGGACAACTGGGAACGGTACTCTTCCATGGTATTCTGATAAATCTCATCCTGCACCATCACGCTGTAGTTCCACTGACCTGACTCCGCCGAAAGCCCCGGCTCCAAAAACACTTCAAAAATCGCTTTTTTGCATTCTTCCAGTCGGGAATTATCCGAAATCACAAAGGAACAACTGTCCACCGGAAACGCTTCCGTGATATTTTCATCGTCCTTCCACTTCATATAAAAAGGACACCAGATCCCGTCCGAAGGCCCTCCTGAAACGGTACCGATCACCGTCAGTTCCTTGGACTCCCCCTCTTCCAGAGAGACCGTCACACAGGAAACTTCCCTTCCCTGCGCCATCCCTTCCGGAATCAGGCAAACGGGAGCGTCCGTGGCAAAAACATCTTCCTCCCATCCCTCCCACAGCGTTACCGCGGCGCCCTCCACCGCGGATAAAGCCGAATCGGAATCCAGGCTCAGAATCCTCCTCAGCGTTGTATTCGCCGGCTCGCTCAGAGACTGCGTGGCTTTGGCCCGGATCGACTTCACCGCATTCTCCAGGTTTTCCTCCTGCCGCCGCCCCGTCAGCCTGTCCACAAAGGGAGACGGCATATTCAAATGCTCCGTATCCATCCCGCGGGCGTTGCCCACTACGCACCGAATTTCCATGTGTTCCATCATATCTTCCATGGCGGCCTCCTGCCTCGCTGTCAAGCCATGCAGAAAAGCGGAGGCAAACACGCCCAGAAAAGCGGCTCCCGCCAACAGAAAACTGATCCCTCTGCGCCGCCAAAGCACGGTTATCGTCAGACGCCGAAGCGCTGCGCCGGATTTCCTGCCCGGTTTCATAGCATCTTCCTCCCGGCACTTTGCATCAGCTTCTGCCCGGCCGCCCGGCCGGCTATGACCATGGCCGCGGCTATTATCACAGCACTCTCCCCCGCGATGCAAAGCAGAAAAGTCCGGGAAGGCAGCGTCAAAGATTCTGAAAGCGCCTGTTTTGTCACCCACCCGTACAAAGACGCTCCCGCCAAGGCTCCCAGCACGGCCCCCGCTGCGGTCAAAACTCCCACAGCCAGAACCATCTCCCAGAAAACACGCGCCTTGCAGACGCCCAAGAGACGCATTTTCCGAGCCGGCACCCGGATGCGCCGGAAGCTCAGGTACAAAAACAGGGCGCCGCCCAACAGAAAAGCCCCGCTGCTCAGAGCAAGCAGACGTCCGGCGTTGGCCGCAATGACTTTCAGCACATCTGCCTGGGCGTCATACCCCTGGTCAAAGTACTGAAATCTTCCTCCAAATCCCAGAGAATCCAGATGTTCCTCAAAAATTTCCCGGCTTCCGTTTTCCAGAATGATGGAATACAGCAGAGGAGTAGTTCGGTCCTCATAGCGCTCGGCTTCCGGCACGGATTGCTTGGGGACAAAAATCGTATTGGCCTGGAAATTGTGCCGGCCGTAAGCAAACTCCGGCGCCGTATAGATCCCCACCACCGTGTAGTCCTTTTTGATGCCGAGCCGGCGGTTTGGAATACAAGGATCCTGAACCAAAATCTGCTCTACGGCAGAGCCCCATACACTTGGCATCCTTCCCAGATAATACAAATCAGCCTCATAAAAATCCAAGCGAATCACCGATCCTACCGATAAACCGTTTTTTAACGCATAGGCGGCGCTGACCAGACAAACGTTCTCGCCCGCCGCATATTCGAGCGCGGTAAAACTGCGCCCCTCCAGAATTCCGGCGGCTCCGGTATTGAACAGATACATGCTGTTTATATTATCGGTCAAAATGACGCCGACGCTTTCATAGTTTAAGCGGCACAGAGGCAGAATCTCTTCCCGCCAGACCGCCCCGTCATCGCTCTCTAGAAAGCTCTCCCAGTTTCCGGTGTATTCGGCACAAAAAGGAAGGGAATCTTCCGATAGAACACAGTATTGCTCTCCTCCCTCCTTCTGCCGTCGTTCCCAGGAAAACATCATGTTTCCCTCATCATAATAATAGGGCTGACGTCCTCCGCCAAACGTACTATCAATCCGAAAATACAGATATCGGTAGCCGTCGCTCGCCTCCCTAAATTCCCAGATAAGCTCGCCATCTTCTGACCGTCTCGGTTCCACAGAAGAGACGATATCTCCTGGATAGCCAAACAGCAGGTAGGTTTTTCCTTTTGTAAAAGGAATGTCTCCTTCTGGCGTATACACCTTGGATTTTACCAGATAAATAATATCATCCGGAAAAATGTCATAAAAATCTGGCCTGCATACCACATCTTCCAGAGAGCAAACAGCAGAATACATGTATTCAACGCCGATATCTTCAAGATCAATATAGTTACCGTTTTCATCATAAACCGGACCTTTTATTGGTATTTCTAACTCTTCTACACTTGTGCAGCGCACTGCTAAAACCACCATAGAATGATTGAAATCATCAAAATTTATGCGGGGCATTCCGCTTGGTTCATATTCAAAGAAACCTACTGCTGCACATCCCTCTACATGGGCACCCAAAAAACCCCGGCAGTCTTCCGATAATAATCCCGGACAAGAAACAGTACCCTGTTGCGTCAATATAGCAGACCAGTCAAGGTCTGCGCTGGATAGATCCCGCCATTCATTTCCTCCCTTTGTTCCTACCGGAACTGCGACCGTGGTATACTGACTGTCCACCTGCCCCCGCTGGATATGAGCTGTATTCCAGGCAGAAAATCCCATTGCAAACAGTGCGATAGAAAAAGCCAGCAGGAGAATCAGCAGAAATGTGACGGCTATTCCGCGGCGGTATAATGTTTTAATCAAGTTCAAGAGAACGGCTCCTTATCTATCAACATCAGAGACAGGGTTTCTGCCTCTGATGTTGATTGCTGCAAAATACTATTCGGTTTCTAGGCCAATGCTGCAGGGAAGTATATTGCAAGGTCTACCCATATGCGGCGCATTGGGACAAGAATGCTGCTCGCTCCAACGGTACCCGCAACTTCTACAGCGAAGACGCCAGATCTGCAAGGAGCCATTGCAGGAGGAGTCATAAACCGTCTTAACATGACCACATGGTTCACTCCTACTATCTACCAGTTTTTCATATCCACAGTTCTTGCAAATCTGCACGGTTTCATAAAATGAAATGCAGCCATTTTTTGAGCTATCTATTCCCTTTCCTTCCAACAAATATTCTTTCGGTTCACTCCAGTTATGTTCCGTACATCCACCCGCCTGCGCTACTTCCATCGCAAACGCCGATGCGCTGAGTCCCAGAAGAAGTGTCAGCGCCAACACCAGACAGACGTATTTCTTTATTTTGTTATCCATGTTTACCTCTTTTCTTTTGCCTCCGGCCCTTTTCCGTCCCGGCTGTGGCCGTTTCACAACCGCCCAATATTTTGGAAATGATTGAAATATGGTACCTCTATTTCTGGCATTAAACGTAGTATTATAATATAGCAGGCCAAGCTTATATTATCGTTTTTATAAAAAAGCTTTTTAATAAAATATTCTGATTTTTCTAAATATAATATACCAGAAAGAAAACACCAAAACAAGTGCCAGAGTTGTCAAAATTTCTGTCTTGATTTTGACAATCCTGGCATCTGTACTTTTCCCCTTTTTTGTTCTATGATTAAAAATATGATATACAACCCACAAATCCATATACTTCTTATGCTATAAAATTCAAAAAGAATCCCAGGCATATGTTAAAAAAAATTAAGAAAACTGTTTCCAAAAAATTCTTTTATCTTGTCATCTCCATGACCTACCTGCTTTTTCTTCTTGCCGCATTGGCACCGACCAAGTCCATTCCTGCCTCTGAAATTAATAATATTCATATCAGAATAAATCTTGTCTAAAACAGCATTAGACAGCGTAATCAATACATTAAATGACAAAAAATTAGGAATATTTAGTTAAAACAGCATAATTATTCATTGATGTCCGTTAATTTTTCGCGATAAAATTTTTCAGAATGGGGGTTATAATACAGACTACACAACGCAATACACATTTCCAAGCTTTTTTTCTGCTCCTGTTTTCTTTGATACAGAATGTCTTCCTTTTTCCGCTGTTCATCATTCCAGCATATATTATATATTGCATCATGAAGAGAATGAGCACGGCGAATACGAAGACATTCGGTTAAAATTCTCTGACTGATTTTATCAGAACGGTCATATTCTCCTATATTCCCCCATTCACTTGCCAAGTTGCCTACAACCATCTCATACATACTTATAAATGATGCAATCAACCCCTGCCTTTCATATGGACAATATGTTTCATATAAAATGTCTATTAATCTTTTTTTCTCCTTACTCATCCCCTTTATTTCAGAAACAATATGATGTATACAAGAGATCTCTTCATTCGTCATATATTTCTCACCATCTGCCAGAACAACGTCATAAGGCAGCGAACATTCCAACGCTTCCCATATTTTATTAAGATATTCGTCTTCTTTAAACAAATTTTCATCATCCTCTGCTATGGTTTGGCAACGTAATATTACCTGATTATTCAGCGGACTATTGGCAGAAACCAATTCTTTTATTTGACTTGACACTAACTCTGGCCGGCAAAAATCAGGTGCGAGCTTCAATTTCTCAAGCAGCGCATCCAAAATCTCTCTCTGTGTTCCCATCTCATTTCTTTCCAGCCGATTGAGTGTTCGCACTGTACAAATATTTTTACAGAGCTCTTTTTTTGTCATTCCCAACATCTGCCTACGAATCTGCACCACCTTCCCGATGCAGTAAACCTCTTTTTCCAAATACAGATAACAAAAATCAGAAGTTTCTCTCGATACATGGTATTCCTTGTACAACATCTCCAAAACCCTAATCCATCTTCTTGTTTCCTCATACGTCTGCTGTAATATCACAGCCTTCTTTTCTTTTTTCATCCCCCTCCGTATTTCTATCAACCGTTGAAGCATCTCGGCCTGAATCGTCAAGAGCTCCCATAAAAAATACATTCTTTCGGTTTTTCTTAGCAATCGAATCGCTTCTCCACAAAGATTCAAAATCCGAACACATCGCTCCTCCCCAATCTCCCCGCCCGTCTGTTCCTTCCAAACTTTGCACAGCAAATACGCCGTTTTCGGCAATATCTTAACAAGGCATATCTCATCAAAGCCAGACTGACAAATTCGCTCCCATATTTCTCCGCAATGCTTTTCAAAATCGATTTGAGAGTAAAACGCATATTCCAGCGCAAGATTCATCTCATGGATTGAGAGCGCCTGTTCCTGTATCCATCCATCCTCAGTCAGAGAAACGGTTTGAACCAGCGCACCTCTCAAAAGCTCTAGGATCTTTTTCTTCCAGGCAGCCGCCCTCTCCTCTTTTGTCAGCTCTTCTTCCTCTACCTTATACTGCTCCGGCCCGTCAAGCAGCAAAATCTGTGCCTCCATGCTCATACAGAACTGCCGCTCCAGCTTTACGCTTCCATTCATTTTCAAAAGTTCCCGGCCTGCCGGCTTCCCTTCCCAGCAAGGACAATTCTTTTCCTGATAACCTGTCAGTTTTTTCTGTGCCTGCCTGAGATCTCTCGTCAAAATCAAGCGCAGAATTTCCTGCCGCTCTCTCCACTGCTCATATTCATCCCAGAAAACATAACTCTCATAATTTTCCTGTGAAACGCCAAGGCGGGCTAAAATGCGATCCTGCAGCACCTTTTTATCCGTCTGGCGCTCCCCCTTCTCCATCCTCCATATCTCGGTTTCGCAGCACAGGCCCCAACACAATTCTCTCAGACTCATATTTTGCTTTTGCCGCAGCGTCATCACTATATTATGAAAACTCTTTTGTTCATCCAAAACCATTTTGGATCTCCTTTGCACCTAATACTTTCCTTTTCTCTACCTCCGATAAATACATGATATAGTATAACAGTTCTTGTTATATATTTCAATTTTTTTCCATTATAATAACAAATTATTATAAGATATAGTTATATTTTCCTTCTTTATAGATCACAATAGTGCAGTCTTTTCCATTTCTATACAAACAAATTTGGTTTGATTTTTATCCACACATTTTTTTTAATATTATATGTATATATTCAACGATTTTAAGCCTGCACTCCCTTACTCTGTCTCTCCAGAGCCAACCCTTGCCGAGCGCATTTCAAATTTCTATTTTCTATTGGCTTTTGTTATCTTTCGTCTTCTTTTTGTCACAACATATTGACAAGTCACATATACTACGCTATAATAGAATAACTCTTTGCACTGCATTACATTCTCTATGGAATGCGAGATCAACAGTACAAACTGAGCAGGCGATGACTTTGGGTCATGGGGCCGGGCCGCCAAAGGGCGGCAACAGATCGCACACAACGCATCTGTGGGACAGTTGTATGTTCCACGGGTGTGTTTTTTTTACACATTTCTGGAACGATTCCTCTCATGCCGGTGCCAATAAGAGAACTCATCAATGCCGCCATTGCGGCAAAACAGGAGGATTATCTTATGACAGCCAACAAAGAAATTCAAATCGAAAACATCCCTTCCAAAGCGGGGAGCCATGAAAATGCCATAATACAGCGCATTTCACTGGTGGGAATTGCGGGGAATGTGACCTTGTCCGCGTTCAAGCTGTTTGCCGGGATTGCGGGCCGCTCCGGGGCCATGGTGTCGGATGCCGTTCACTCCTTTTCCGATGTCCTTGCAACATTCATTGCATTCCTCGGCGTCCGTCTATCCAAAAAAGAAGCAGATAAAATGCACCCCTATGGACATGAACGCTTTGAGTGTGTCGCCTCTCTGCTGCTGGGCGCAATTCTGCTGATCACCGGGGTCGGAATCGGCAGGGCAGGACTGGAGACAATCTTTGCAGGCAGCTACAAGACGCTGGCCATTCCCGGCACCATTGCGCTGGCCGCCGCAATCCTTTCTATCGTCTCCAAAGAGGCCATGTATTGGTACACCCGCCACTACGCCAAGGTATTAAACTCTCCGGCGTTTATGGCGGACGCATGGCATCACCGGTCGGACGCTTTTTCTTCAGTCGGCTCTCTCATCGGCATTGCGGGCGCCAGGCTCGGCTTCCCTGTCATGGACAGCATTGCCAGCATTGTGATCTGCCTGTTTATCCTGAAGGTTTCCTATGATATTCTGAAGGACGCCATTGTAAAAATGCTGGACACCTCCTGCGGGGAGGACTATGAAACAGCTCTGGCCGCTTATATTTCTGCACAGGAAGATGTGATCCAGGTGGATGTTCTTCACTCCAGAATGTTTGGGAATAAAACATATATTGATATGGAGCTTCAGGTTGACGGCGATCTGTCCCTTCGGGAAGCACATGCTATTGCCGAACGCATTCACGACAATGTGGAAGCACATTTTTCAGATATTAAACACATCACAATCCACCTAAATCCTGCCGTGTAGTAAAGCGTCCGCCCGTTTACTCTTTGCAATCAGAACAGCTCGCAGGAACGACAAAACAGGCCGCAAAAAAAGGTTGACATTTATATCGTTCACCGATATAATATTAGTATCGGCAGCCGATATAACGTGAGATGATATAGGGAGGAAGAGCAATTGCAAAATCAAGCGCTGACCGAAGCGGTCTATTACATTCTGCTGTCTCTGATCCGTCCGATGCACGGCTACGGCATCATGCAGAACGTGGAGCAGCTCTCCGGCGGCAGGGTAAAATTAGCGGCGGGCACTCTTTACGGCGCGCTTAACACACTCTTGGAGAAGGGATGGATCACGGCCTTGTCCGAAGAGAATGGAAGCCGAAAAAAGGAATATCAGATCACCTGTCAGGGAAAAGAAATGCTGCGCTGTGAAATAATACGCCTCACGGAACTGATTGAAAATGGAGTTCGCATTCTGGAGGAATTGAAATGAGAAAAGTAACACACCGCTTGTTTTGGATATGGGATTTTGAAAAAGAGGAGAAATGGCTGAATCAGATGGCGGAAAGAGGATTGGCTTTGGTCAGCGTCAGCCTCTTTTGTTATGAATTTGAGAACTGTGCTCCGGGCGAATACCAGGTCTGCATGGAATTTCTGGAAAATGACCGCCTGCAGAATGAACAGTATATTAACTTTCTGGAAGATACCGGCATACAGCATGTCGGAACGTTTCACCGCTGGGCATATTTCCGGAAGAAAACCGCCGACGGCACATTCCGGCTTTTTTCGGATTACACCTCGCGCATCCAGTATCTGACCCGGCTGATCCGCTTCATCGCACTCATCGGCGGTTTCAATCTGTACGTTGGCTGCTATAACCTGTTTTTATATCTCTGCCAGGAGCCCCACAGCCCCATCAGTCTTTTGGGTATAATCAATTGTCTGCTTTCTGCTCTCTGCGCCGGGGTGATTTTCTGGCTGCTGCAAAAAAGGAAACGGCTGCAGGCAGACGGACAAATTTTTGAGTAAAAGCAAGGGGGCTGCCGCAAAACACAGATAAAACACAAAATATGGCGGCGCCAGCTTGTACACGGCATATTTTGTACAAAATCTTTGTTTTGCAACAGCCTCTCTCCGCCTCACACCCCGGCCTTCGCGCAGATATCCTGCAGACAGCACCGACTGCAGTACGGCTTTGTGCGCGCCGTGCAGACCTCTCTTCCGTGCTCCACCAGGCGATGGCAAAAACTGTTGCCTTCCTCCGGAGGAATCAGCTTCCACAGCGCCATCTCCACTTTTTTCGGTTCCCGGATCTCCTCCACCAGCCCCATACGATTCACCAGACGGATACAGTGTGTATCGGTGACAATGGCCGGCTTGCCGAACACGTCGCCCATAATCAGGTTCGCGCTCTTTCGCCCCACGCCGGGCAGCGACAAAAGCGCGTTAAAGTCGTCCGGCACCTGGCCGTGAAACTGTTCCTTCAGCATCTTCATGCAGGCGCTGATATCTCTGGCCTTGCTGTGTCCCAGGCCGCAGGGCCTGACAATCGCTTCGATTTCTTCCACCGGAGCCAGCGCCAGGGCGTCGAGATCCGGAAATTTCGCGTACAGATCCTGGACCACCACATTCACCCTCGCATCGGTACACTGAGCCGCCAGGCGAACTGACACCAGCAGTTTCCACGCCTGATTATAATCGAGGGAACAGGCCGCGTCAGGATATTCCGCCTTCAGACGCTCGATAATCTGCAAAGCCAGCGCGCGCTTTCTCTCGGTTTCCCGCTTATTTCTGGCCGCCGCCCGCTTTTTCGCCGCGGCTTCCCTGTCCGCCTCCGTTTTTTGTGCTGTCTTTTTTTCTTTTGTCATACCTCTATTCCTCGTCATTCCGGCCGAAGATCGGAACCGGCGGCTCTTCTTGGGGGGAGGGCAGAAGCCGGTCCAAACCCAGAGCTACAAAAACGCCGATTCCGGTGTCAATCATCCGGTTAATCGTATATTCGATATAAGTCGCCTCCGGCACAGTCAAAATCACCACATAAAATACCACCGCGCCGGGCTGAATCCCGCCGATCGCGCCCAGAAGCTCTCCGATATACAAAAGGACAAAAAGCCCGATGGACAGATAGATCCAGGACGGAATTCCCCACAGCTCATAGTGGTACATCGGATAAAAAAGCAGAGCGATCACACCGCCCATGATCGTGCCGATAAAACGGTTTCCTCCGCTCTTGGAACCGCCCACCAGCACATTCCCCATACCGAACACGGCGCCGATGCAGGCAAAGCAGGGATTGCGGCCCTGCGTCGAATAGGCCAGAGCGATCAGAGCCGCGGCCAGCAGCGTCTTGATCATACGCCAGCCGATTTTCGGCGGACGCCAGGTTTCCCGCGTCTCTTCCCTTTTTTCTTTTTTTTTCTCTTTTGGAATGTCCTTCCTTGTCTTCATAGCGGTTCCTCTATCCTCAGAAGCTCTGTACCTTGTCCGCACGCCAGAAGCCCGGGCCGTTTGCTTTTTGTCGGTTCATCAAAGTATCACAGCCGCCGGCGAAGCGATTGTAAAATGACGGGCGCGGCCTTGTTCAGCCGTTTTTTAGTCCGTCATCCAAAAGAAACTCTGCCAGCACGGTATTGCTCACATCGAGTCCCCATTCGCTCAGCCGCCAGCCCTCGCCGGTCCAGAGCATCAGTCCCTGCTCGGTAAACCGTTCCAGAACGGTACCGTAAATCTCCTCGACGCCCTGTCCAAAAGCTCTCCTAAAATCTTCCTTCCGGATTCCCCTGGTCAGCCGCAGGCCCAGAAACATGAACTCCTCCATGGCGTCCTGCCGCGTCAGAAATTCTGTATTCTCCCGGATTCGCTCAGGCATGTCCTCAGTCTTTGCCGCCGCCAGATAGCGCGTCATCTCTCTTGTATTGGAAAAACGCTGTTCCCCATAAAAAGAAGAAGCTCCCAGACCCAGACCCAGATAGGGAATCCGCGTCCAGTATCCTATATTGTGAGTACACTCCGCGTTTGGCCGGGCATAATTGCTGATTTCATACCGTTCATAGCCGGCCGCCTCCAGCAAGGTTTTGGTCCGGTGATACATCTCCCGATCCTCCTCCTCCGACGGCAGCAGCCAGGGACGGCTGCCGTAAAGCTCCCAGAAGGGCGTTCCTTCCTCGACGATCAGACTGTATGCTGAGATGTGTTCGGGTCCAAGCGCCGCCGTCTGTCTCAGCGTCTCTTCCCAGGAAAGCGCCGTCTGTCCCGGAAGGGCGGACATCAGATCCACATTGATATTGGAAAATCCAGCTTCCCTGGCCCAGTAATAATTGGATAAAAACTCCTCCCTGGTGTGGATTCTTCCAATCCTTTCCAACTCCGTGTTGTCCATAGACTGCAGACCCATGCTCAGACGGTTGATTCCGGCTCCCCGGTAACGCCGCAGTTTCTGCGCGGAAAGCGTTCCCGGATTTGCCTCCAGCGTGATTTCGGCCCCTTCTTCCAGCGAAAAAGCCGCGCGGATCTCAGCCAGCAGCGCCTCGATCCATCCCGGTTCCACCAGGGACGGGGTACCGCCTCCGATAAAAACCGACGTCACACGCGAACCGGCCGGTTCTTTTGCGTACTGCGGCGGCGGTTCGCTCTTCTGCCCCACCTGTCTCACCTCTTGAAACAGAGCTTCCATATATTGTCTCTGCGTCTCCTTATCGGCCGGGCCGGACAGAAAATCACAGTAGCCGCATTTGCGCGCGCAAAACGGAATATGCAGATACAGTTCCATCTCTTCGCCTAATTATCGTCCAGCTTTAACACGCTCATAAAGGCTTTCTGCGGAATCTCCACACTGCCGATCTGACGCATCCGCTTCTTGCCCTCCTTCTGCTTCTCCAGCAGCTTTTTCTTTCGCGTGATATCGCCGCCGTAGCACTTGGCCAGCACATCCTTGCGCATGGCCTTGACCGTCTCTCTGGCAATGATCTTGCTGCCGATGGCCGCCTGGATCGGAACCTCAAACAGATGGCGGGGGATCTCTTCCTTCAGCTTTTCGCACATGCGGCGGCCCCGCTCGTAGGCCGTGGCTTCGTGGACGATGAAGGACAGCGCGTCCACCTCCTCTTTATTGATCAAAATATCCAGCTTCACCAGCTTGGACGTTTCATACCCCTTGATCTCATAGTCAAAAGAAGCGTAACCGCGGGAGCGGGATTTGAGCGCGTCGAAAAAGTCATAGATAATCTCGTTTAACGGCAGCTCATAGCGCAGCAGCGCGCGGGTCTCTTCCATGTATTCCATCCCCAGATAAGTCCCGCGCCGCTCCTGGCACAGATCCATGATGGCTCCGATAAATTCCGTCGTTACCATGATCTCGGCGGACACCATCGGTTCTTCCATAAACTCGATTTCAGCCGGGTCCGGCAGATTGGTGGGATTGGTCAGGTCTATGACTTCCCCGTTGGTCTTATGAACTTTATAGATAACGGAGGGGGCCGTCGTCACCAGATCCAGGTTGTACTCTCTCTCCAGTCTCTCCTGAATGATTTCCAGATGCAGAAGCCCCAAAAAACCGCAGCGGAACCCAAATCCCAGCGCCACGGAGGTTTCCGGCTCAAAACTCAGAGAGGCGTCATTTAACTGCAGCTTCTCCAATGCGTCCCTCAGATCGTTGTACCGGGCGCCGTCGGCCGGATACAGTCCGCAGTATACCATGGAAGTGACTTTTTTATACCCCGGCAGCGCTTTTTCGCAGGGCTTGTCCGCTGTGGTGATCGTATCTCCGACGCGGGTATCCCGGACGTTTTTAATGCTGGCTGTCAGATACCCCACCATGCCGGCCGACAGCTCGCCGCAGGGGATAAACTGGCCGGCGCCGAAATAGCCGACCTCCACCACGTCGAACTCCGCTCCGGTCGCCATCATGCGAATCCGCATCCCCTTGCGAAGCGTGCCCTCCTTGACGCGGAAAAAGACGATCACGCCCTTATAAGAATCATAGATGGAATCAAAAATCAGCGCCTGCAGCGGAGCCTGCAAATCGCCGGACGGCGCCGGCAGCTTCTGCACAATGGCTTCCAGCACATCCTCGCAGTTTAATCCGGTCTTCGCGGAAATCTGCGGAGCATCCTGCGCCTCCAGGCCGATCACATCCTCAATCTCCTCGATAACCCGCGCCGGCTCGGCGCTGGGAAGATCGATCTTGTTGATCACGGGGATCACATCCAGATCATGATCGAGAGCCAGATATACATTGGCCAGCGTCTGCGCCTCGATCCCCTGAGCCGCATCCACCACCAGCACAGCGCCGTCGCAGGCCGCCAGCGAGCGCGACACCTCATAATTGAAATCTACATGACCGGGCGTATCAATCAGATTAAAGATATATTCCTGGCCGTCTCTGGCCTTATAGATGGTGCGGACCGCCTGGGATTTGATCGTGATGCCGCGCTCCCGCTCCAGTTCCATATTGTCAAGCACCTGGGCTTGCATCTCCCGGCTGGTCAAAAGTCCGGTCATCTCGATGATCCGGTCTGCCAGCGTGGATTTGCCGTGATCAATGTGTGCTATGATACAAAAATTACGAATTTTACTCTGGTCTGCCGCCATGGGAAACCCTCCTGTCCGAAATGATTACCGCAGCTTACATGCGCCCGGCAGCGGGCGCACCGCTAAAGGGAAAGCATCTGCGCATGCACGGCCAATCCAAAAAGTACCTGCGCTGCTTTCACTGTAACATCATAGCATGAGAAAGGATTCCTTACAACCGAAAAATGTTCCGGCTTGCTTTTTTGCCCATTCTGTGCTAAAATGGGTTCATATTCCGGCGGCACAATTCTCTATTGTTCCCCGTTCAGTACATAATTCAGAATTCTGGCCAGAGGTTCCATGGCATTCTTCGCCTCCTGCAGCGTATTATTGTTATCTCCCACCTCGATAATCAGGGCCCGCGGCAGAACATGCAGATTATAGCGGTAGGCTTTCAGATGATTTCGTTTGCACAGCCCCGGATACATGCTGTCTCCAGCCATCTTCATCTGAAAACTGAACGCCAGATTCTCCGCCAGATTTTCATTGACAAGATAGTCGATGGGGCCGTTCAGATTCTGCGATGTTCCATTGAAAAACATCAGATTGGCCGTCTCCTTGCCGTCGATTTCCACGGAATATTTATTGGCTCCCCCCGCGTCGCGGTGCAGATCAATAAATACCTCGATCGTCGGATGATCCGCCAGGATCTGCTCCACATTGCGCAGCGCCTGGGAGTATGCCTCGTTGTAGGGGTATACCGTCGTGTCATGAATGACCTCGATCCCATAGTTTGTCTCCAGAAGCTCCTCCAGATAATCTCCCACCCCCACGATCAGCGTGGACGGATCGTCCGGGTTGGAATCGGCAAAATATTCCGTGGCGTGCGTATGATGGATCAGTACCTTCGGACCGCCGCTGTCCGGCTCCTGCAGACTCATGTCCTGTCCCAACATGGCCGAGACTTCCAGCAGTTCATCGTCCACCGCCGTCGTCTTATTGAGCGCATAGAGATTTTTCATCAAAAAATCCCGATCCTGCAGTTGTTCCATCGCATAGGGCAGGGGCAGCTTCTGCACACTGGGCTCCTCCGGATTTTCCGGGGCTTCCAAAACCGCCGAATCGCCGGCGGATTCCAGCTCAGCCTGCCTTCTCGCCTCCTCCCTGAGAGCTGCGTTTTCCCTCTCAATCTCCGCCAGCAGATCCGCGTCCCAATCTGTCCAGACGGCCTCCTCCCCATCGCTGTCCTCCGGAAAGCCGTTTGTTATCCCGGCGCCTTCTGCGGGAACCCCCTCTGCCTCCCCGGCGCCATCCGTGAGAGAATTGTTTTCCTGTGCGCTGCCGGCAGATTGGTTTGTCTCCTCAAGATCATCCAAGCCCTCTCCCTGCCCTTTCCCCTCAGAAAATGCCCCCTGCTCCGCCAGCAGAAGCTGCTGCAGTTCTTCCATCAGCACATCCGCATCGGCCACCACGTCAGCCTGGCTGGACGATACGGCGCTCTTTTCTTCCTCCTGACCGGCGGGCCGCGTTTCCTTTTCTTCCCCCTGTGAAAGAGACGGCATTTCCTCCTCCTCTTCCTCCAACATGTATCCGATCAGAGGCGAAACCGCGCACACCGCGCCCAGAAAAAGCTTTCTCTCAGCGGCTGACAAAAGGTTTTGCCCTGCCTGTCTCAACATACCGTCCGACACGGCATGAAGCATGACTGCCGCCAGAAGAAAAAACACCAGTATGGCAGCCGCCGTTCTCTGCCGCTTTTCGTTTGATCCGTGTCTTCTCACTGTTTCCCCTCCGTCCCGCCGTACTCCTACACTATATGAATTCCCATGTCCGCTTTATTCCTCTGTACTTGAAACGAAAGGCTTCCTATGAAACGTCCTCTGCTCGTTCTTTTCTTTTTGACTGCTCTGGGGATCTGGCTTTTGTATCCCCGCAGGTACTCGCCCGATCCTATATTTCCTCAGGGACAGTATTATCAAGTGACCGCCGACGGCGATGCCAGCGAAATCTCCCGAAGGGAGGGTGCGCTCTCCCTGGTTCTTACAAACTGCACTCTTTTCTATGAAGGACAGCGTTTTTCCTGCAGCCGTCTGCTTGTTTCTCTTCCGGATGACTGTCACAGCCTTTCTGTGATCCAGTGCGGCAACCGCCTACGCATTGCCGGTTCCCTGTCCTCTTTTCAACCGGCCCGCAATCCGGGAAACTTTGACGCTCACTCCTACTATAAAGCCCGCCGTATTTCTTATCGAATCTATGCCAAATCCGCTGTTATGCTGGATACTCACACCGATGTTTTTGCAGACGGCATCCGCAGGCTTTCCTGGCTTCTCAGTTCGCAGTTGGAACAAATCGGGGCTTCCCCTGCCTTTTCTTCCATTATGAAAGCCCTGCTTTTAGGTGACAGGAGCGCCTTGGACGAAGATGTGGCAAACCGGTATGAGACCGGCGGAATTCTTCACATCCTTTCTGTCAGTGGTCTTCACGTCAGCCTTTTGGGCGGCGCTGTTCTGACCCTTGGACGCCGCTTGCATCTGCCGCCCCGCCTGTGCCGTCTGGCTGCCGCCGGGCTGATTTTCCTCTACTGGCAGCTATGCGGGGCCGGACTGTCCTCCGGCCGGGCCGCCGTCATGTTCGCCTGCCTGTGTCTGGCCCCCCTGGCCGGCCGGACCTACGATTCTCTGTCCGCTCTGTCTTTGGCCGGTCTGTTCTTTCTCTTTGACTCCCCGCTCCGGCTCTTTCAGTCCGGTTTTCAGTTATCATTCACCGCGGTATTCGGCATTCAGCTTGTCGCTCCCGCGCTGGCGCCAGTCATTTCTTCCGGACCAAAAAACACATTGGAGCCGACCGCCCAAAGCCTGACTGTCCAGAAGAGAAAACGATTTCTGCAGCGCCTTCTCGCGGCGCTCGTCTTTCATCTGAGCCTGCAGCTCACCCTGCTGCCGGTAACGCTGTACCATTTTTACCGCTATCCTCTGTATGGCATCCTGCTCAACCTGATTGTACTGCCGCTCACGGCTCCTCTGTTCCTCTGCGGTGCGCTAAGTCTTCTGCTTTCCTTTCTGTGGATGCCTCTCTCCATCGCGCCGGCCTTTTTCTGCCGTCTGATACTCTGGTTCTATGACACTGTCTGCACTCTGGCCGCCGCCTGGCCCGGCGCTTCCTGCATTCTGGGACGGCCAAGTACGCGGCGGATTTTTCTCTACTATCTTCTGCTGGCCGTGTTCTGTCTGGCCGCCTCACACAAAAAAGAACCGGTCTCCGCCGATTCTCTTCAAAACCAGAAGAAGCGCCGCAGTCCCGCGCTCCTGCTGCCCTATTTTTTCGTCCGCTTTCCCGCTCTCTTTTCCTCCCTTCTCCTCGTCCCTCTTCTTCTCTGCCGCCTGCCCGGACAAACTTTGACTGTGACCTTTCTCGATACCGGACAGGGGGACTGCGCTTTTTTACAGACGCCGCAAGGTACTTCCCTTCTCATCGACGGCGGCAGCAGCGATCTGAGCGATGCCGCCTCCAGCCGTCTCGCCCCTTTTCTGGAAGCTCAGGGCATAGACTTGATTGACTATGTCTTTATCTCCCACACAGACGCCGATCATGTCAACGCCGTCACAGCCTGGCTGGAAAGCGGCGGGAGTATCGGAACGCTCATTCTGCCGCGGTTATCCGGATCTCTGGCCGAAGAAGCTTCCTATCAGGAGTTTCAGAGCACAGCCCGGCGTTTTCAAATTCCTCTTCTCTTCTTTCATCTGGGACAGACCTGGCGGCAGGGAGACCTCTCCCTTTTGTGCCTGGCTCCCGCCGGCCAGGAAGAGGCAGACGGCCGTTACTCCTCCTTAAACGCCGCCTCCTTGGTCCTCCTGGCCGAATACCAGGGAATCCGTCTGCTCTTTACCGGAGACTGTGAAAAGGACGGGGAGGAGCTTCTGCTAAAAACGCTGAAAGAACAGAATCTTACCTGCCACATCTTAAAAGCCGGACATCACGGGTCCAACGCCGCCACGGGAAGCAGTCTGCTGGCCTGGCTCTCCCCCGACGCGGTTATCGTCTCCTGCGGGATCCAAAACCGCTACCGCCACCCACACCCCGACATGCTGGAGCGCGTAAAAAAGCAGGGCGTTCCCTGCTATGTGACGGCACAGTGCGGCGCTGTCATCGTTACGGTGCAGAACGGGAGGGCATCCCTGCGTACGATGCTTCCGGCTGCACCCTGAAACCATACAAAAAGGATTTCCTCCTTTTATGTCAGCCATTTATGTTTCCCACATTTTTACATAAAAATGTAATTTTCTCTTGTTATCTGGTTTTGAATACTATATAATAAGGTGAAGAGGTGATGACATGAAGAATAATGAAGAGTTGTTCCGCAATCTGACTGCCCGGCTGTCCGATCTGGACTACATTCATCCGGAAGACATTCCGGGAATCGACCTGTATATGGATCAGGTCACTACATTTATGGAGCAGCACCTGGAACATTCCAAACGCTATCCGCAAGACAAGGTGCTGACCAAGACCATGATTAACAACTATGCCAAGAATAACCTGCTTCCCCCGCCGGAGAAGAAAAAATACTCCCGCGAGCATATGCTGACTCTGATTTTTATTTACTATTATAAAAATCTGCTGTCCATCGGTGATATCCAGACGCTGTTAAAGCCCATCACGGACCGCTATTTTCGGGCGCCGTCCGGCCTCTGCCTGACTGACATCTATGAAGAGCTCTTTTCTCTGGAGCGCAGCCAGCTAAACTGTCTGGAGGAAGAAGCCCGCCGGGCCTATGAGACAGCCTCCCAGACCTTTTCGCAGGCCGCCGAGGACGAGCGGGAACTGCTGCAGCGTTTTGCTTTTATCTGCCTGCTGGGATTTGACGTCTATATGAAGAAGCATATCATTGAACTGCTGATCGATGATATTGCCTCCGAAGAAAAAGAAACCAAAAACAACCGGCCGAAAAAAACGCCCAAAAAGAACCGGGACGAGGAATGATTCGGTCTTGCACAAACCACGTACGCACAGAGACAAAAAAGAGGGAAGCTGCCGCTACTGACCGCTTCCCTTCTCTTTCGCAGAAGAATTTCCTACTCCTGATCCAGCCGTTTAAAGATCATATCATATCCGTCATTCCCGTAATTCAGCGAACGGTTTACGCGGCTGATCGTGGCTGTCGACGCGCCCGTCTGCTCCGCAATCTCCAGGTACGTCTTTTTCTCCCGCAGCATTTTCGCCACCTCATAGCGCTGAGACAGTGAGAGCAGCTCATTCACCGTACATACATCCTCAAAAAAAGAATAGCACTCATCAACCGAGCGGAGGGCCAGCACCGCCTGAAACAAGTGATCCACCGCCTCTGTTTTGATTTTCTTATTCATCCGTTCCTCCCCGTAGTACTTCACGCCGGCGCTTCTCTGCCGGAAACGCCGGATATCCGCTCCGCTGACATTTTATCATACTAAAGTCCGAAAGTCCAGCCTTTCTTGTATCTGCTCTTCTGTGGATATCGGTGTGCTGGCTTGATGATCGCTCCCGCACACTACAGGGATGCAAACCGGTGCAGACGGCTCTTCAGTTTCTCCACAGAAGTGCTGACCACCAGTTCTTCCGGAAAACGGATTTCGGTGAGAAGCGCCTGTACATCGTCAAAACATCCTGCCCGATCGCAAAAATGCGCGTCGCTTCCCAACGTGACGGATACACCGTATTTCTCACAGAAGCCCAGCATACGTTTCATGTTCTCATACCCGTTCTCACGGGCATTTTTCGGGTCCAGCGACGAATTGTTTAACTCCAAAAGCTTGCCCGTTTCCTTCGCGCATCGGACCAACTCCTCATAGTCTACCGGAACCCTGCCGTCGTCGGGATGGCCGATGATATCCACCAGCGGATTTTCCATGGCTTTTCGGTAAGCCCTCATATTCTCCGCTTTAGTCCCCACCGTATAGCATATGGTGTGAATGCTGGCGATCGTGATATCCAACTGCTGGAAATCCTTTTCCGATAGATCCAGCGTACCGTCATAATCCATAATATTCAGTTCACAGCCCATCAAAAGCTCCACCCCGTACCGGAAACGGTCGATAATCTTGAAATTCCGAAAATACATCGCATCGCAGCTTCCCGGCATCTTCGGACCGTGATCCGTGATCGCCAGCGCCAAAAGCCCTCTGTCTGCCGCCGCCTTTGCCATCTCCTCCACCGTATTATAGGCGTGGCCGCTGGCGATGGTGTGGGAATGCGTATCCGTTACAAATCTCGGTTGTCTCTCTCTGTCACTCATGACGCTTCTCCTCTTTGACATTCATTTTCTCTGAAATCCTGTCTGCCAGGAAATCGTTCTTCCATCCTCCGCCATTATAACAGTCTATCCGGCCCTGTGCAAGTGCCGCCGGCAGAAATAAAAGCGGGGCAGGCACTCTTTTTGTCACACTGTCATACCTTGCAGTATGGAATTTTTCATCTGGAGGACAATATGAAGAAATTCGCTGCATGTTTCCTGTCGCTTTTCTTGGCTGGCTCTCTCCTTCTTAGCGGCTGCAAAAGCACAGGAACTCTGACAAAAGTCACCCTGAACGAAGTGGCTCATTCCATTTTCTACGCACCCCAGTATGCCGCCATCGAACTGGGCTATTTTGCCGATGAAGGGATTGATCTGACACTGGTCAACGGCGGCGGCGCCGATAAGGTCATGACCGCCCTGATCTCCGGCGACGCCGATATCGGCTTTATGGGCTCAGAGGCGAGCATCTACGTCTATGCCGAGGGCGCTGAGGACTATGTCATCAACTTTGCGCAGCTAACCCAGAGAGCCGGTAATTTTCTGGTAGCCAGAGAGCCGGCCGAAAACTTTTCCTGGGCAGATCTGGCCGGTTCTACTGTGCTGGGCGGACGCAAAGGCGGTATGCCCCAGATGGTCTTTGAGTACATCCTGAAAAAGAATGGTCTGGACCCGCAGTCCTCTCTGAATATGGATCAGAGTATCTCCTTCGGCCTGACCGCCGCTGCTTTTACCGGCGGGGATGCCGACTATACGGTGGAGTTTGAACCCTATGCCACCCTGCTGGAGCAGGAGGGAAACGGCTATGTCGTGGCTTCTCTGGGCGAGGCCAGCGGCTACGTTCCCTATACTGCCTACAGTGCGCAGAAAAGCTATCTGGAAGAGCATCCTGAGATCATTCAGAGCTTCACCAACGCCATTCAAAAAGGATTGGACTATGTAAACAGCCATACGGCCGAAGAGATTGCCGCCGTCATCGCGCCTCAGTTTCCGGAAACCGACGAGGCCACGGTGGCCGTCATTGTAGGGCGCTATCTGGCTCAGGACACCTGGAAGGAGGATACCGTCTTTGAGGAGAGCAGCTTTGACCTGCTGCAAAATATACTCGAGGAGGCCGGGGAACTGCCGCAGCGCGTACCTTACGATAAACTGATCACCACTGACTTTGCCAAAAAAGCGGCAAAATAATAAACGACGCTCTCCCGTATTGCCTCGCGCAAATGACAGTGAACCGCTGTTCCATTCAGCGCTGCGTTCATTGGAATTTGCGCAGGCAAAAAACCTCTTGTCAATTTGTCCGTTTTGTATTAAGATAAAGCTGGATAAAATCATGAAAAATGGGAGTCTGGCCTGTCTCAAGAAGGCCGTCCCCGAAACACAGGAGGTATGTAATCATGGACAGCAGTTTTTACTTATTTCTCTCGGTGATCTTTCTGATTATCGGCTTGCTTCTGGCTTTTGCCGCGTGGACTTTCTTCCGTCGCTTTCAGAACCTGAATGAGCGCCTAAAGCGTTCCGCAGAAATGACCGGTGCAGTCAACGGCTCGATCTGCGAGCTGGTCACGGTTTACCGCCGCAATCGTTCCTTCCGCTGGAAGAACGAGTATCCGATCCTGGCCTATGTGGTGGGCGGCAAGGAATACAAGCTCAAACTGGATTTTGCCGAAAAGCGGATGGGGCACTATTCTACCGGCGGCTCCTATCAGATCTCCTACCTTCCCTCCGATCCTTCCTTCTGTATCGCGGAAGATTTTCGGAAGAACATGAACGCTTCCAAAAAATCGAATCTGATCGCCACCGTTTTGCTGGCCTTCTTTGCCTGCAATTTGTTAGTCAGCTCTCTCATGCAGCTTTTGGGACAGCTATAATCTACATACGGGGCTGCCATCCGGCAGCCCCGCCGTCATATCGCGGCCGCGCTCTCTCTGCGGCTGTTCAGCACCGCCAAAATCCCCTCCTCGTTCTCAAGCGTCCGCCGGATGGAAAATTCTCTCTGACAGCGTTCCGCCTTTTCAAAAATCTCCGATATATCGCCCAGATAACCGTCCTGCACCGGCAGACTCCCTCTTATCATCTCTTTCTCGGCATACAGCACAAACGCTTTGATCTCAATGCTGCCCGGTTTCACTTCGTAATCGGAAATTTTCCAGACCTTATAGAAACGATGCTTTGCTCCCCCTCCGCCCAGATCGGCGTCCCAGGTGCAGTACAAAAGGGTTCCATCCATGAGAAAAACCCGCTGTGTTCCGGAAAGCGAAAGCCCGCGGATCAGAAGCAGCGAGGAGGGAAACAGACAGCAAGCCAGCACAGCCAGTCCAATCGCTCCCAGCCCGCGAAATGGATCGGGAACCAATCCCATCGCCATCACCGCGCAGCCAGCCGCAAACAGAACCACATTCCCCAGAAACAGTCCCCAGAGCCGGCACTGATACATTCTTTTTTTCTTCGGATCGGTTTTACATTCCATCGCGGTTATCCTTCTTTCTTTTACTGGTATAAGAAAAGGCGCCGCCAAGCGACAGCGCCTCTTCCCGCAATGCCTCTATCAGCAGGCACGATTCAACTGCTTTTCCAGAGCAGCCACTGCATCCGCCTCATCTCTCCCATCCGCCGTTACCGAAACTTCCATACCGTTTTTCAGCCCGAAAGCCATCATACCCATGATGCTCTTTACATTGGCTTTGACAGTACCGCTCTCCATATGGATCACGCTCTCATACTGGCTGGCTACCTGCACCAGCATCGCTACCGGTCTTGATTCCTGATTCGCTGGAAGGTCGACTGTGATGTGCTTTGTCAACATGATACATCCTCCTCGTTAACTCGTAAGCTATCTGCTAACTCCTTCAGCTTGCGCAGACGGTGATTCACGCCGGATTTCCCCAGCGGCGGGTCCAGAAGAGAACCCAATTCTTTCAGGGATAAATCCGGCCAGTCCAAACGGGCCTGTGCCATCTCCCGCAGAGGCGCAGGAAGGCTGTCCAAGCCTATTTTCTGCTGGATCAATACAATATCGTTCATCTGTCCGCAGGCAGCTAAAGTCGTCTTGCCGAGGTTTGCGGTCTCGCAGTTTACCTGCCGATTTACCGTTTCCCTCATTCCCTTCAGAATCCGGATATTCTCCAGATTCAAAAGAGCAACGTGGGCAGCCATCACATTCAGGATGTCCACAATCTGATCGCCCTCTTTGACATAGAGGACATAATATTTTTTGCGCAGGATCTGTCTGGCATCCACACCAAACGATGCAAATACCTCTCTGAGCTGTTCCGCTTTCTCCCGCACGGTACAGGAGATCTCAAAATGGTATCCTTTCTCGGGATTGCTCATAGAGCCGGACGCCAGAAAAGCGCCCCGCAGAAACGCACGGCGGCAGCAGTCATTCTGAAGGATTCGGTTGCCGGATATCCACTGGCCGGATTCGGCCAGCGGTTTCATGCGCGCCGCACTGATCAGTTTCTCCACATCCTCCTGTTTTGACACAAGAAGAATGTAATTTCCATTTTTTTGCAAAAACAAATTGCGCCTAACTGAAATCTCCGTATTTATATTAAAGGTTTTTCTCAATAATGTAAAGTACTTTCTCGCAACTAATAGATTTTCTGTGCGAAAAATCACCTTTGGATGCCCTTTTTCGACTCCCGCCACCTGTCCGCCCATAGAAAGAAGGGCTGCGATCTCCGCAATCTGACAGTGACGGGCGCTCCCGGCTGTTTCAGCCAGCTCTTCTTTAATCTGAGAAGAAAACGACATGGTTCCAAACTCCTATTTCCAACGGCGCTCAGGAGTGCTTTGGCATCTCACCGATCACCTTGACTTCCAATTCCAGCTCCACACCGCTGTTTTGCTTGACCCGCTGCCGGATAAGGGAACACAATGTCAGAATGTCCTTTGTTGTCGCCCCGCCGCGGTTGATCACAAAACCTGCGTGTTTTTCAGATACCTGCGCGCCCCCTACAGCCAGCCCCTTCAGGCCGGCCTCGTCGATCAGTCTTGAGGCGTAATTTCCCTCCGGACGCTTAAACGTGCTTCCGGCGCTCGGATATTCCAGCGGCTGTTTCTCCCGCCTTCGGACTGCCAGTTCCTCCATGCGGGCGCGGATCGCCTCCGGCTCCCCCGCCGTCAATTCAAATTCCGCCCCCAAAACAGTCCATCCCTGTCTGGCCGCCGCGCTGCTGCGGTAGGAAAAATCCATCTGTCCGGCCGGTACCGTCAAAATCCGGCCCTCCTGATCCGCGACGCGGACCTGGCTCACGATCTGGCTGATCTCCCCGCCGTAAGCGCCGGCATTCATAATCACGGCGCCGCCGACTGTACCGGGAATCCCCGCCGCAAATTCCAGGCCAGTCAATCCCGCGGACAGAGCGGCTTTGGAAAGATTTCCCAAAAGAACGCCGGCCCCGGCATAAACCCGGCACCCCTCTGCCCGGCACTCTGTCAGACAGGCTGTCGTATCCAGGACTACACCGCGGTATCCTCCGTCGCTAAACAGCAGATTGCTGCCGTTCCCCATGACCATACAGGCTATCCCATACTCCCGGCACAGGCAAAGAATATCCCGCAGGCATTTCTCATCGGCTGGCTGTACATAGTAATCCGCCGCGCCGCCTGCCCGAAATGTCGTGTGACTGCTCATAGGTTCCTTTTGGAAAACCCTGTTCTCTGCCAGTTTGATCAGCTTTTCTTCCCATTCCTTCATCCATCATTCTCCGACAATTCCATACTTCTCTGCACTCTCTTGTACAGCGCCTGGGCCGCGTTGTAGCCCATCTTCTTTTGTCTGGAATTAACGGCTGCCGTCTCCACAATCACCGCCAGATTACGGCCGGGCCGAATCGGTATATTATAGCAGACCACCTTATTTCCCAAAAATTCGATATACTGATCATCCAGCCCCAGCCGGTCGTACTCCTTATCCCGGCTCCACTCCTCCAGCTTGATCACCATATCCACGCTCTGGGTATTCTTTACGGCGGCCACGCCGAAAAGCCCCTTCACGTCCACAATGCCGATGCCGCGCAGCTCGATCAAATGCCTGGTAATATCCGGCGCGCTGCCCACCAGCGTGTCATTGCTGACCTTGCGCAGCTCCACTACATCGTCCGTTACCAGCCGGTGGCCCCGCTTAATCAGCTCCAGAGCCGCCTCGCTTTTTCCGATGCCGCTCTCGCCCATAATCAATACGCCCTCACCGAACACCTCCACCAAAACGCCGTGAATCGTGATCATCGGCGCTAACTGCGTCTTCAGCCAGCGAATAATTTCTCCCATAAAGTCGGACGTGATCATATCCGACACCAGCACGGGAACGCCATAGCGATGCGCCAGATCCACGATATCCTCATCCGGCTCCAGACTGCGGCAGTAAACCAGGCAGGGAATCTCGCTCGCGAACAGCGTCTCAAAAACCTGATGCTTGCGCGAACTCTCCATGGTTTCAATATATGTGTATTCCACCAATCCGATAATCTGTACTCTTTCTTTTCCAAAATGATCAAAATATCCGGCCAACTGCAAAGCCGGACGGTTGATATCGGAATGGTTGATCCGAATGTTATCTGTATCAATCTCCGGCGTAAGAGAACGCAGGGAGTATTTTTTAATCACATCCGTAACGGTCACTGTCATAAATCGCTCCTTCTCTCCGCCTTCACGGAGCATGGCCCATTTGCCGGGCAGGCTTTTTGCTTGATAGGCACTCTAATATTAACATAAGGTGCAAAGAAGTGCAAGAGACGAAGGCAAAAAGCCGTCCGAAAAGTACGACACGCATGTTTCTGATTTGTTTCTTTTGCGGCTATCGTTCCTCTCCCCGTTGCTATTTTACACAATTGTGCTAAAATAAGACCGTACCCAAAAATACAGACCAAAAAAACGGAGATTTCGCATGACGTTTCAAATAGAAGAAGAACTGAAAAAACTCCCTTCCTCTCCCGGCGTTTATCTGATGCATGGCAGCCGCGATGAAATCATCTACGTGGGCAAAGCCATCAGCCTGAAAAACCGGGTCCGGCAGTATTTTCAAAGCAGCCGGGGAAAGACGGCCAAAATCCTGCAGATGGTGCAGAACATCGCCTGGTTTGAGTATATTCTGACCGACTCAGAGATGGAAGCGCTGGTGCTGGAGTGTAATCTGATCAAAGAACACCGCCCCAAATACAATACCATGCTGGTGGACGACAAGACCTATCCCTATATCAAGGTTACGGTGCAGGAGGAGTATCCCCGTGTTCTGTTTTCCAGAGATATGAAGAAAGACAAGTCCCGCTATTACGGCCCCTATACCAGCGCCGGCGCGGTCAAGGATACCATTGATATGCTGCATAAACTGTTTCGGCTGCGCACCTGCCGCCGCAGCCTTCCGGACGACATCGGAAAGGATCGCCCCTGTCTGAATTATCATATCAAACAGTGCGACGCGCCCTGCCAGGGATATATCACAAAGGAGCAGTACCGGGAATCGGTCCAGAAAGCTATGGATTTTCTGGGCGGTAATTTTGATCCGGTCATCGCCTCCCTCGAAAAACAGATGCAGGCGTGCGCCGAAAATCTGGATTTTGAGACGGCAATGACCTTCCGGGAGCTGCTCGGCAGCGTCCGCCACATTGCTCAGAAACAGAAGATCACCGACGCCGCCGGACAGGAGGACCGGGATATCATCGCCCTGGCCCGCGAAAAACAAGATGCTGTCGTTCAGATCTTTTTTGTGCGGGGAGGAAAAATGATCGGCCGGGATCACTGTTACCTGACGATTGACGAAGACGAGTCCGAAGGACAGATCCTCAGCGCGTTCGTCAAGCAGTTTTATGCCGGAACGCCGGTCATTCCCAGAGAATTGTTTCTGCAGTCGCCGCTTCAGGACGAGGAGCTGATCGGCCAGTGGCTGAGCAAAAAACGGGGACAGAAAGTAACGCTGCGAACCCCGGTCAAGGGGGAGAAGGCCCGCCTGGTCGAGCTGGCCTCCCGCAATGCCAGACTGGTTCTCGATCAAGACCGCGAAAAGCTGAAACGGGAGGAAAAACGAACGACCGGCGCGGCTCTGCAGCTCTCCCAGATGCTGGGGCTTTCGGAGTGCATCCGCATGGAGGCTTACGATATCTCCAATATCAGCGGCGTGCAGTCGGTGGGATCCATGGTGGTCTATGAAAACGGCCGTCCCAAGCGCTCCGACTATCGAAAGTTTAAAATCCGCTATGTGGAGGGCCCCAACGACTACGCTTCCATGGAAGAAGTTCTGACCCGCCGCTTTACACATGGCCTGGAGGAAAAAGCGGGCGCAGCCGATCCGGAAATCCGCGGCAGCTTTGACCGCTTTCCGGATCTGATTCTGATGGACGGCGGCAGGGGCCAGGTCGGCATCGCGGAGGCGGTTCTGTCTGATCTGGGGCTATCCATCCCGGTCTGCGGTATGGTCAAGGACGACAACCATCGAACCCGCGGCCTTTATTTTCAGGGAAAGGAAGTCCCCCTCGACCATCACAGCGAAAGCTTTCAGCTCATTACCAGGATTCAGGACGAGGCTCACCGCTTTGCCATCGAATTTCATCGCAGCATTCGCAGCAAAGAACAGATTCATTCGATTCTGGACGACATCGAGGGAATCGGACCGGCTCGCCGCAAGGCTCTGATGCGGCATTTCAAGAATATTGAGGCCATCCAAAACGCCGGCGTTGAGGAGCTGAATGCGGCTCCGCAGATGAATGCCAAGGCGGCGCAGTCCGTCTATGACTTTTTTCGGGCCAGGGAAAAAAAGTAGTACCTATCCCTCCTCCCCTCCCCCGCTGACAATCCCATAGTAGGCTCTCGACGTGATCCTGTACACAAAAATGTAGAAGAGCGCAAATACCAGATAGCACAGAACCGTGACCTGCGTCATCAGTTTTGTGTTTGTCAGCCCAAACAGAACCAGCATTTTCTGCACCATCGGATACGCGAACAAAAGATGCAGGCCGGCAGTCAAAAGTGGCAGGAAAAATACAGTCAGAATCTGCGAATTCACGCTGTCGCGAATGTCCTTCTTTGTCATACCGACCTTCTGCATGATGGCAAACCGGGACTGATCCTCATATCCTTCCGAGATCTGCTTGTAGTACATGATCAGCACCGCCGCAAAGAGAAATACTGCTCCCAGCAGAATTCCCAGAAAGAACAATCCGCCGTTGAGGCTGTAGAAAGAGTCCCTCTCTTCGGCTTCTCCCTCGCACCGGTAAATATGCAGGGCATCCTCCGGGCCTTCTTGTTCCTGCTGCCGCAATTTTTGCCTTAGATCTCTGGTCAGGGCTGCCTGCTCCTCCTGCGAGCCGCCCATATCAAAGCCGTAATTCCATTCGATCCCCACCGCAGACCCATTCTCGCTGCTCAGCGCCAAAAACGGCTTGACGCTTTCCGAAAAATCCGGGAGGAACACATACATGGAAGAAATAATGTGGGCGACGCCGCTGCCGGCCGGTTCAAAGTCGTCCACCTGTTTCTTGACCTGCCAGACGGTTCCGTCCGGAAAGGCGAGTTCCGTCTTTTCGTAAGCCGACCGGTTTGTGCATAGAAGAACCTCTCCCAGTGCAAGCGTTTCCTCACACCCGGTCATATGGTTATAGTCCTCCAGCGGAATCAGATAAATCTCCCACAGTCCGGCAAAATTGTCGGTTTGATACACATAGCCGGACGAACCGACGGACTCTATCCTGCCATCTTTGATATAGGCCGTCAGGCTGACAGACAAGTAATCCATCACCTGCTCTGCGTCCATTCCTCTCTCTCTCGCCATCTCCAACGCCTCACGCCGGATCGCCTCTCTCTGACTGGATTCCATCTGTTCCAGGCTTTTAGCGCGGACATAGAGATTTACATTTCGCGGATAACGGGCCTGTATGCTGTCCTCGCTGCCGAAATACAGGCATACCGTAGACGACAGCATCACCAGCACCATGGTGCATAGAATACAGATCGACGCCAGCCCCGCCCCGTTTCGTTTCATGCGGTAAATCATGGAGGACACCGATACAAAGTGCTTTGTCTGATAATAATAACTCTTTTTTTTCTGCAGCAGACGGCAGAACACCACCGAGCCGGCAATAAACAGCAGATAGGTCGCCAGAATAACCATGATAACCGCGACAAAAAACCATAGAATCGCCTCAATCGGCTCCCTCAGAGACACCGCCAGATTATATGCGCCCCCCAAAAGCACAGCTCCCAGAAACGCCAACAGCCAGTTGGCTTTCGGCGGCTTTTCTCCGGCGTTCTCACTGTGCAGCAGTTCAATCGGATTTGCCAGCCGGATCTGCCCCAGCGTATAGAGCAGAATCAAACCGAAGATGCACAAAAACAGAAGAATTGTATTCCAGACGGCGCCCCACGAAACCGACAGCGAATACTCCACCTCGCCCATCACCAGATTCACCATCCCCAGCTCCGCAAACTTGGCCAGCGCGATCCCTGCCGTCAATCCGCCGGTCAGAGACAGAACGGCCGCCGTCACACTCTCCCAGAGAAGCACGCAGGCCAGATTCCTTTTGCTCATGCCCAGGATATTATAGAGGCCGAACTCCCTCTTTCTGCGGCGAACCAAAAAGGAATTGGTATAGAACAAAAAGATCAGAGCAAACACGCCCACCACGCCGCGTCCCAGCCCTAAGATTACCTGCAGTACATCGCCGCCCCGCAGACGCAAAAGCAAGTCGTTCGTACACAGAAACGAGATGATATAAAACATCCCCACCATGCCGGTACAGGTCAGAAGATACGGCACATACAGACTCCGGTTCTTACGAATTCCGTTCCACGCAATTTTTCTGTAAAATCCTCTTCTCATCGTCCGTCACCGCCTGTCGCCAGCATAGTCAAGGTATCCGCTACCTTCTGATACAATTCTTCGTCGGTGCTGCCGCCCCGGTAAATCTGATGAAACACCTCGCCGTCCCGGATAAACAGAACCCGTCCGGCATGGCTGGCTGCCTTCACCGAATGCGTCACCATCAGGATGGTCTGCCCGGTCCGGTTGATTTCTCCAAACAGCCGCAGCAGTTCGTCCGTGGCTTTGGAATCCAGGGCGCCGGTCGGCTCGTCCGCCAGGATCAGACGGGGATTTGTAATCAGCGCTCTCGCCACGGCAGCCCTCTGCTTCTGGCCGCCGGAAACCTCATAGGGATACTTTTTCAGAATGTCAAAGATTCCCAAACGGTCCGCAATGGGAGCCAGACGCCGGCTCATCTCGTCGGGCCGCGTCCCGGACAGCACAAGCGGCAGATAGATGTTATCCTCCAGAGAAAACGTGTCCAAGAGGTTAAAATCCTGAAACACAAACCCCAGATGCTTTCTGCGGAAATCCGACTGCTGCGATTCTTTTATCCGGGACAGATCTTGGCCGTCCAGCTTTACCATGCCGCCCGTCGGGCGATCCAGCGCCGCCAAAATGTTGAGCAGCGTCGTCTTACCCGAACCGGACTCCCCCATAATCGCCACATATTCCGCTTCCTCCACACAGAACGAAACGTTCTTCAGCGCTTCCACCTTGTTTCCGCCGAACCTGGTCGTATAGGTTTTCTTCAGACCGGCGACCTCCAATATGCTCATGCTGATGCCTCCTTATCTCTGTTTTCAATGAAGCTATTGTAACAGAAACCGGTCGGAAAACGCCATCGAATGCGCTTACATTCTGCCTGTCAATCCGAACATTTTTGTAAGATTTCACCGCCCCAGATCCATCCGGACTACCGTTCCGCTCTCCGGCGAAGAATTCACCGCGATCCGGTGTCCCAGATTTGCGCAGATCCGCCTGCACAGGTAGAGCCCGATACCGCTGGCTTTCTTATCGCTCCGGCCGTTGTATCCGGTATAACCCTTCTCAAAAATCCGCGGCAGATCTTCCGGCGCAATCCCGATTCCTGTGTCGCTTATACACAAAATCGACGGTTCCTCCAGCCGCACGGTGATACATCCCCCCACCGGCGTATATTTCAGCGCGTTGCTGAGGATCTGTTCTATCACAAACAGCAGCCATTTCTCATCCGTAACCACGCGGCCTGCAACCGGCTCATACACCAGACGAATCTTCCGGCTGATAAACTGACCGGCAAAATGTCTGACCGCCTGGCGCACAATCTCATCCAGATTGTACTCTTTTATCACATAGTCGGAGGAGCCGCCATCCAGCCGCAGATATGTCAGCACCATCTCCACATACTGTTCAATCCGAAAGAGGTCCTCCTGGACCGTTCTGGACAGAACAGAATCCTCATTCTGCAGGTTCAGCCGCATCGAGGCAATCGGCGTTTTGATCTGGTGCGCCCATATGGTGTAGTAATCCACCATCTCCGTGTACCGCTGTTCCATATTGCTTTGCAGCTCCTTCTGCTGTTTACACAGCGCTCCAATGATCCGCAGGCAGTCCGCTTCCGCCGGGCCCTGCGCCTCTGGAAAATCTTCCATCAATGCCGCCGGAAGCTTTTCAAGCCTTGAAAGCCAGCGGTGCCTGCCAAACGCGCGCCGCAGATCCGCGATCAAGAAAATGACGCCGATCAAAAGACAAATCAGCGCCGGATACAGCACCGCTGCAGTCGGCAGATGGTACAGCGCAAACGAACACAAAAAAATAAGCGAAAAAAGGAAAAATCTCAGAAATTCCCCTTTTCGCTCTCTCCCGTATAAAATCAAAAAGTCCTTCATTTTTCTCCTCCCAAGGCGGCCAGAGCCAAAACCAAAGAGGAAATCAGCCTTCTATCAGGTATCCCACTCCGAATTTCGTCGTAATAAAACCGTCAAGCCCTGCCGCGTCCAGCTTTTTCCGCAGCCGGTTTACATTGACCGTCAGCGTATTCTCATCTACAAAGCTGTCGCTCTCCCAGAGGCGTTCCATCAGGCGCTCTCTGCTGACCACCCGCCCCTTGTTCTCCATCAGAACGGACAGAATCCGGTATTCATTCTTTGTCAAATCCAGCCGTTCGCCCTGATAGATAAGCGTTCCGTTCCCTGTGTTAAGCAGAGCGCCCCGATGCTCCAACAGCGGCGCAGACGCGCCGAAATCGTAGGTCCTGCGCAGCATAGCCTGCATCTTTGCGATCAGTACGCTCTGGTCAAACGGTTTTGCAATAAAATCGTCGGCACCCATATTCATGGCCATGACTATATTCATCTTATCCGAGGCAGAAGAAATAAAGATCACCGGCACCTTGGAAACCTTGCGGATCTCACTGCACCAGTGATAGCCGTTAAAAAACGGCAGCGCAATATCCAGAAGAACCAGATGCGGTTCAAACCGGGCGAATTCCTTAAGCACTTGCCGGAAATCCTGCACACATCTGGCTTCCAGATCCCACAGCTTCGCCTGTTCCTCGATGGCCTTCGCAATGCCCCTGTCATCCTCAACAATTAAGATCCGATACATCCTGCATCCCTACCCCTGGTCAGCAAATCCCTGATTTTGATTGCTGGACTCTGGATTTTCTATTTCGATTTCCGGCTTGTCATCTCCGGCCTGTTCCTCTTTGGCTTCCTGGTCCTCCTCCCTCTCCTTTTGAACCTGATGATAAATCTCCATAAATTCCTTGCCTGTTATGGTTTCCTTCTTGATGAGGAAAGCGGCGATCTTATGAAGCGCGTCCATATTGCAGGACAAAAGCTCCTTTGCCTCCGTATAGGCGTCCTGCAGCATTCTCTTTACCACTTCGTCAATCTGCGCCGCCGTCCGGTCGGCACAGTTTAACACCGCCCGGCCGTCCAGATACCGGTTCTCGACAGACTCCAGACCCATCAGGCCAAATTCTTCGGACATGCCGTACTGCGTCACCATGGCCCTGGCGATGGAGGTGGCCTTTTCGATGTCATTGGCGGCGCCGTTTGTCACAGTGTCAAAGATCAGTTCCTCCGCGGCCCGGCCGGCCAAGAACCGCACCAAAAGTCCATGCAGCTCGGCCTTGGTGTTCATGAATTTCTCTTCCTCCGGCACATTCATCACATAGCCCAAAGCTCCCATCGTACGGGGAACAATGGTAATCTTCTGCACCGGTTCCTTATCTTTTTTGAGGGCGCTGATCAGCGCGTGACCCACCTCATGGTAGGCGACGATGCGCCTCTCCTCCTCCCCCATAATGCGGTCCTTCTTTTCCTTACCCACCAAAACCACTTCCACCGCTTCAAAAAGGTCGTTCTGACAAACCACGTCCCGCCCCTTTTTCACCGCGGTGATGGCCGCCTCGTTGATCATATTTGCCAGATCCGAGCCCACCGCGCCGGAAGTCGCCAGGGCGATGGCTTCCAGATCCACGGTCTCATCCATGCGCACCTCCTTGGCGTGTACCTTCAGCACATTGACGCGGCCCTTCAGATCCGGTTTTTCCACAATAATCCGGCGGTCAAAACGGCCCGGACGCAGCAGCGCCTTATCCAGAACCTCCGGACGGTTTGTTGCCGCCAGAATAAACACGCCCTTGGCCGAGTCAAAGCCGTCCATCTCCGACAAAAGCTGATTCAGCGTCTGCTCCCGCTCGGAATCCCCGCCGCTGTAGCGGTTGTCGCGGCTCTTGCCGATCGCGTCAATCTCGTCAATAAAAATGATACAGGGCGCATTCTGCTGCGCCTGCTTAAACAGATCCCGGACGCGGGACGCACCCATACCGACAAACATCTCCACAAAATCCGAACCGGACAAAGAGAAGAAAGGCACCTTCGCCTCCCCTGCCACCGCCTTTGCCAAAAGCGTCTTGCCCGTGCCGGGAGGGCCGACTAAAAGAGCGCCCTTGGGAAGCTTCGCGCCGATCTTGGAATAGCGCGTGGGATTGTGCAGAAAATCCACAATCTCCACCAGAGATTCCTGGGCTTCATCCTGTCCCGCCACATCCTGAAACGTCACCCCGGTTTCCTTCTGGACATATACTTTGGCGTTGCTCTTGCCGAGTCCGCCCATCAGGCCGCCGCCCTTTTTCATCATGTAAGCATAAAAGCCGATCAGAAAAACAAAGGGGAGGGCATACAGAAGAATCTCCAGCAGCAGATTTCCTCCGGTGGGAATCTCCCCCTTGATCTCTATCCCCTTTTTATACAGATAGTCTTTCAGGTTCTCCTCATCCCCCACCATGCCGGTATAGCAGTCCGGCTCCTCGCTGGCCTTGAGCCACTGTTCCAAAAAGGAGGTCTGCGGCAGATCCTTTTTCAGCTTAATCTCTATGACATAATTGGATAGGACCACCGACTCCACCTGATCCGACTCCACATATTCAATAAACTGATTGTAGGTAATCTCCTCCGAAGCCTTGGAAGACATCATACCGCTGGCTAAATTCATCACCAGCATAGCGCCGAACACCAAAAAAATCAGAGCCAGAATCGGCTGATTGCTGCCTCCCGGTTTCTTTCCGTTATTCTCTGGCTTTTTGCCTAAGTTATTTCCGTCGCTCATACGTATATTCTCCTATCATCTGGGAAAGACGGCGCCAAACGGCATACCGCCTCCTTTTATCATTATAATGAAGCAGAGCCAAGAAATCAATACGAACTTTGTGAATTTGGTGCGTTTAAAGTATAAACCTTTTCTAAACCCGCTTTCACCGGAGCAAATTTTTTCCTGCCAGGTACTGGTATTCCTAAACGACGGGTAGTATAATAAACGCTGTATGAAGGGAATGGGTTATGCGAGACCGACTGCACGGTAAAACGATTGCCAAAATCAAAGAGGAGGACCGATTATGCCAGTAAAGTATGTGTTTGTCACCGGCGGTGTAGTTTCCGGACTGGGAAAAGGAATCACCGCCGCGTCGTTAGGACGGCTTTTGAAAGCCAGAGGATATTCTGTCACCATGCAGAAATTCGACCCCTATATCAACATGGACCCGGGGACCATGAATCCAATTCAGCACGGCGAGGTTTTTGTCACCGACGACGGCGCGGAAACCGATCTGGACCTGGGTCATTATGAACGGTTCATCGACGAAAGCCTGGATAAAAATTCCAACGTCACCACCGGAAAAATTTACTGGTCCGTTTTGTCCAAAGAACGTCGCGGCGATTTCGGCGGCGGTACAGTCCAGGTGATCCCCCACATCACAGATGAAATCAAGGGGCGTTTTTATCGCGAAACTCCGTCCTCCAAACAGAAGGCCCTGATCGCCATCATTGAAGTAGGCGGAACCGTGGGTGATATCGAAAGCCAGCCGTTTCTGGAAGCCATCCGTCAATTTCAGCAGGATGTAGGCCGTGAGAACACTTGCCTGATTCACGTGACCCTGATTCCCTATCTGAAGGCTTCCGGCGAGATGAAAACAAAACCGACGCAGGCCAGCGTCAAAGCCATGCAGGGCATGGGCCTGCAGCCCGATATCTTGGTCTGCCGGTCTGAATACCCAATGGATTCCTCTCTTCGGAACAAAATCGGCCGGTTCTGCAATGTTCCGGCCAGCCGCGTCCTCCAAAACCTCGACTGCGAGATTCTCTATGAAGTTCCACTTGAGATGGAAAAGGAACATCTGGCTCAGGCGACCTGCGAATGCCTCTGCTTGCCCTGCCCCGAACCGGATCTGGCCGACTGGAATGCTATGATCGATGCCTGGAAACATCCGCTACATAAAGTGACGGTGGCTCTGGTCGGAAAATATGTCTCTCTGCACGACGCTTATCTCAGCGTGGCGGAGGCGCTGCGCCACGGCGGCGTCGCAAACCGCACCGCCGTCCAGATTCGATGGGTGGATTCCGAACAGCTAAATGACGAAAATGCCGCGCAGTATCTGGAAGGCGTAAATGGTATTTTGGTTCCCGGCGGTTTTGGCAGCCGGGGCATTGCAGGCAAAATTTCCGCTATACGCTATGCGAGAGAACGCAGCATTCCTTTTCTGGGACTGTGCCTAGGAATGCAGCTTGCCATCGTGGAATTTGCCCGCCATGTCATCGGCTATCATGACGCGCACAGCACTGAGCTGGAGCCAGCCACCACTCACCCGGTTATCCATCTCATGCCGGGGCAAAACGGCGTCGAAAATCTAGGCGGAACGCTGCGTCTGGGGAACTATCCTTGCACGCTTTTGCCAGACAGTCTGGCTTATCGGATTTACGGATGCCGTGACACCATCCAAGAACGCCACCGCCACCGGTATGAAGTCAATAACAGCTTTCGCCAAATACTCATCCAAGCCGGTATGCGCCTGTCTGGCCTCTCTCCAGATGGAACGATTGTGGAGATGTGCGAACTGCCGGAACATCCCTGGTTTGTCGGAACCCAGGGGCACCCGGAATTTAAGTCCCGGCCCAACAAGCCGGCTCCGCTGTTTCAGGGATTCGTGGCCGCATCTCTTTCCCATGCGCAAAGCGAAAAACTCTTGTTTTCTGAGAAGAGATGATTTTTACACACAGAAACAGCACCGGTTGATGGAATCAACCGGTGCTGTCAGACCTTTGACGTCGGAGCGTCTATATGTAAAGCAAACTATTATCTATGATGCAGCTCTTTCGCTGCAAGCTGCAGACCCGCTTCTTTTCACTCGCAGAGAATGCAGTTACTCTTTCAGACAATCTGTGTTTCCGCATCTGCTGACCGGGCATCCATGGCTTATCTCGATGCCTTTCGTCGTGCATCCACCAATGTCATATTGGTAATACAGCCAGTGCCGTCGCTACGGATTTATCATGAAATCTTCCAAATAATAGCCTTTCTTTTTATTTTGTATGACGGTTCCCTATACCGGGAACAACCTCTGCCCTGTCCTCCTTCTAGGAAAGACCGGCCTGACTTTGATTCCTGTGAAGCCTCTACTTAGTACATGGGACTCACCCCTCTCCGATGAACACTTTCTCTTACAAGATTGTGCCGCTTTTATTTTGTCTGGAACCTTGTGTTTGATTCCTGTTTCTCTTTTGTTTCTCTGTGCCTATAGTATGCCATACTCTCCCAGGTTTGTCAAGCACTTTTTCTGATTTTTTTAAAGTTTTTCTATTATATTTGTTGTATTAATATTTCAAAACTGTTTATTCTGTTTTAACAACGACAAATCTTTTTGTTTTTGTCGAATTGTTTCTATTTTGCAAAAAAATTTGTTTAGGCGCAGGACACATCTCGCTTTTTTTGTTCATTTTTTTGCTGCAATTTAACCGGTATGTTCCATGCACTAGGATCGCAGGGAAGACAATCGGTCAAGGCGCTATATCTTTGCGGAATTGATTCCATGCTTCTTCGTTCTGCACAAAATACCGGGGACAGTCTTTTCCGGTCACATCATGGTGGCGGATGACATCGTCCGGCTTCAAATCATATCTCTCCTCCAGCCATTTAACCAGACGGACAAGAGAAAGATAAGTCGCGTCGCTGAATTTTCCCGTCTCATCCTCATGGCAGCACTCGATGGAAATGGTATCGGCATTTCTGCTGTTGGAAGCATAGGCGATTTCGTCCAAGGGCACGCACAGAATAATCTCGCCTTCGATTCCGATAATAAAATGACTGCTGGCGCTGGTCGCACTGTCCGGGTCCTTCTGATCCGCCAGCCCATCAAAATAACTGCGGTTGTTCTTGGCCGACGCCCCTGGATTTGCCGTATAATGAACCACCACTCCATTTACCTGCTCAAGCGGATCGCCCGGCCTGGAATATGGATTGACGCGGATCAGATTCTCTTCTATCCACTCCGGCAGCGCTGCATCCTGCCCTGCGGCAGCAGTACCGCTTGAATTCTGGCTGCCGCTCGGTTTCTTCTGTCCGCTTCTCTGGCACATAACGCCAACCACCGAGATCAGAATCAGCGCCAGCATGGCGCCCATACTAATGGTCATCTTCTTCAGTTTTTTCAGCTTCTTCTCCCGGATGCGCTTCGCCTTATAGATTCGCTTCTCCTCCGGCGAGAGCTGTGCATAGTATGCCCGGTGCTTTCTCAGCTCTTCCTGTCGTTTTTCTTCTCTTTTGTTCCCGCTCATTTTCCCCTCCGCCCCCGAATTCTGCAATTCAAAACGGGAGTTCTTTTCTCTGCAAACAGTATACCAAATTTCGCCGCTAAATTCCTGGAAAATTGCTTTAAGATGCCTTACGGAAGTCTTACAATTCTGTTTTTATATTCCGAAACCGCAAAGCTTATAAGGGACACTTCCTTATTTGAAGTGTCCCTTATCCATGCTGTTTTCTTTAACGAATATAATCCAGCGGATCGACCGGATCTTCCTTATAGCGCATTTCCAGATACATATTAGGGCCTTCCACCACATAGTATTTCGTCGGCTCCGCCACATATCCCAGCACCTCGCCGGCTTCTACCATCTGATCCGGCGCCACAGCCACGTCCTGTAGCTGTCCGTACACAATGCTGTACTCCCCGCCCAGATCCATGATGACGTAGTTGCCCAATTCCTCGTTATAATCCACCGTCTTCACGATACCGCGGACAGCCGCCTCCACGGGCTTTCCCACCTCGCTCTGAATCAGTATACCAGGATTGCACTTAAACTGCTTGAGTGTGGGAAAATAGATGGTCGAATCCATGCTGTAATCCAGAATCACGTTGCCCTCAAGAGGCCAGGCAATGTGACTGCCCTCCTGAAAAAGCAGGGCGGCGCCGTCGGCTCCCACCGGCTGATCTGCCTCTTCCCCGGTCTCCGGCTCATAGACCACTGCGTCTTCTGCGTCGATCAGCGTTCCCTCTTGTGTACTTTCCTCTGACTCACTGTTCTTCTCATTATTTTTGCCGTCGTTCTTCGGTTTATCCTTCTTCCCATTGGTATCTTTATCCGGCAGCACCGCGTCCACATCGCCGGACTGCACCGGCTGTTCTTTTGTCTCGGCCGGATTCTGTGCGCTCTCCGGCCCAGGTTTCATCGAATCCATGGAAGGGTCTGTGGGAAGTGCCAGCTCCTGCCTGTCGTCCCCCGTCTCATCCTGTGTCTGAAACGCATAGCCCGACTGGCCCTTTTCTGTTTTCTCCTGGTTGCTTCCGCTTCTCATGGCCATGACTCCCGCCACAGCCGTTCCCGCCATCAGAACGATTAACAGTGCTGCAAGAACCGTTTTATTTTGCAGCCATTTTGAAAATTGATTCTTCTTCACGCTTATCACCTCGCTAATAGTTTTACCCAAAAGCCAGGTGTTATGCAGGTAATTTTTTCACGCGGGGCTGTCCTGCCGCGGCAAGTTTTTCCAGTATGGAACGTCAGACAAACGAAAGATCGGATTAATCGGCGCTCAGCAGCCGGTCAATCTCTTCTACATAGGCACATTTTGCCACCTGATCCGCAACCGCCTTTGCCGACGCATAGGGGGTGCTTCGCAGTTCGGCCTTCACCTCGGCCACGGCTCCGGCAGACATGCTGAATTCGTCCAGACCAAAGCCCAAAAGCACTTTTACCGCCTTGGGATCGCTGGCAAACTCACCGCACATCCCCACCTTGATCCCGGCGGCATGACCGGCGTCGATGGTCCTCTTGATATTGCGCAGAACCGCCGGATGGAATGAATTGTACATATGCGAAATCTTCTTATTGCCGCGGTCCACAGCCAGCGTGTACTGTGTCAGATCATTGGTGCCGATGCTGAAAAAGCCCACTCTGGCGGCAAAATCTTCGGCGCACACGACGCTGGCCGGCGTCTCGATCATCATGCCGACCACAATATTCTCATTGAACGCCTGCCCTTCTCCCCGCAGCTCTTCCTTGCAGATCTTCACCAACTCATTGGCCCGATCCAGTTCTTCCACGGAGATCATCATCGGATACATGATCCGGATATTGCCGAAAGCACTGGCACGCAGAAGTGCGCGAAGCTGCGTCTTAAACACATCCTCCCGATCCAGGCACACGCGGATCGCCCGATAGCCGAGAAAAGGATTCTCCTCCTCCCCGAAGTCAAAATAGGACAGCGCCTTATCGCCCCCGATATCCAGCGTGCGGATGATGACCTCCCTGCCTTCCAAAAGCTCGGCCGCCTCTTTATACACGGCAAACTGTTCTTCTTCCGTGGGGAAATGATCATTCTCCATATACAAAAACTCGGTGCGGAACAGGCCGATGCCGTCGATATGATGCGGCAGCGCATTTTTGATGTCCTCGATATTGCCCACGTTGGCAAACAATTCCACGGTCTTGCCGTCCGGTGTCTCGGCCGGCAGCAGGCTGATCTCGGCCAGCTCCTTTTCCCTCCTGCGAAACGCTTCGATCTTTTCTGCGTACTCCGCCTGGGCCGCCTCGTCGGGATGGATGACAATCACGCCGTGCTTGGCGTCCATCGCCAGCAGATCTCCGGATTTGACCTCGCTCATGATGCCCTCCACACCAACTAACGCCGGCAGATTGAGATTGCGGGCCATAATGGATACATGGCTGGTCACACCGCCTTCCTCGGTGATAAAGCCCTGGACAAAATCCAGATTCATGACGGCGGTATCCGAGGGTGCCAGATCCTTGGCGATCACAATGACTTTCTCGCGGATCGCGGACAGCGCGCTGTCCTCCACGCCCTTTAACTTGCACATCAGACGCTTGCCCACGTCGCGGATATCCGAACCGCGCTCCCGCATGTACTCGTCCTCCATGCTGTCAAAGATCGCGCCGATGGCCGCAATGGCTTCGTCGAGAGCCAGTTCCGCATTGGCCTTCTCCTCGCGGACCTTCTCAACAATGCTGTCGTACAGCATCGGGTCCTGCACCAGTTCCAGATGCGCGCCGAAGATCGCATTCTCCTCGGCTAAAAGCTCCAGATCGGCTTTGGCCGCCTCGATGGCTCTCTCAAACCGGGCCAGCTCCTCTTCTACGGCTTCCCCTGAAATCCTGCGCACGTCCGCCTGCAAGTCCGGACGCTCGACCACATAGGCCTTTCCCATGATAACACCCTTGGATGCCGTACGTTTTACATTGATTGTTTTCATGATAAATACCCTCCAGCATTTGTTGATTTTCTTATATAAGAGCTTCCGCCTTATAATACATATTTTTCCAGATAAACCGCCACGCCGTCCGACTCGTTGTCTGCGGTGACGGCGCGGGCCGCCTCCTTCGCCTCCTGACAGGCATTGGCCATAGCCACGCCGGTCCCGGCGCTTTGCAGCATCGTGATGTCGTTGCCGCCGTCGCCGAAGGCTATAGTCTGCGACAGGTCAATTCCCAGACGGGCGCACAGAATCCGCAGCGCATTTCCCTTGTTCGCGGCGCAGATATTGACTTCGATATTGTTGGGAACCGAGCTGGTCACGGCCATATCCGGAAACGCTTCCGCCAGCTCCCGCATCGCTCTTTGGCGCAGCTCTCCATCGGTAAAGAACATCTGCATCTTCTGCACATCGCCCTGCCTGAGAATCTGCTCCTCCAGACTCTCCACCGCGCTGCGGGTCGCCCGGTACATGGGACGGTATTCCGGCCGGCAGAATGTGTCGATCCGATCATAGTAATACTGATTTACATAACCTTTTCCGTTCTGATAGCAGTCATACATACTGTGATACTGCCTCATAAAACGGCAGAGTTCCGCCGCCCGCTTCGCGGGAATCTCCTCCCGGTGGATCAGTTCGCCTCTCTCCCTGTCATAGATCCCGCTCCCGTTGACCACAATAGCATAGCGGGCCCCCGGCAGTTCCTTCAGCTCTCTTGGTATGGCCTCGTAGATGCGGCCGGTGGCTGTGACAAACAAAATTCCCATCGCCGCGGCCCGCCCCAGCGCCTCCAGATTCCGCCCGCTTATCTGTTTTTTTTCATCAAACAGCGTCCCGTCCAGGTCCGCCGCAATCAGCCGGATTCCCATCGTCTGTTCTCTCCTGTCGTCTTTTTCCGGGCAGACTGCCCTTCTTTGGTAGTATATACTATATCTTACACTTTCATCGCCCAAAAGTAAAGTGTCCTGCACAATTTTACGGATTCTTCATAAAAATGTTTTGGCAGATTTTTATATTTCTTTGCGCGAAATACTTGAACGGACGGACAGAATATGTTAAACTGTTCTCAGCAGGCTCTTCGGCCGCACATCCATTGAAAGAAAGGCAAGGTAACAGCTATGTACGAGAAAACCACCACTATTGTCAATAAGACCGGACTTCACGCCCGCCCCGCTTCCGTCTTTGTGGCCGCCACAAAGAAGTACAGCTCCAAGATCACCATCAAAAATGTGAAGACCGGTAAATCTGCCGATGCGAAGTCCATTCTGATGCTTCTGACGCTGGCTCTGAGCAAGGACAGCGAAGTCTGCCTGTCCGCGGAGGGTGAGGACGAAGTGAAAGCGGTCGACGAACTGGTTGCTCTGATCGAAAGCGGTTTTGGAGAGGCCTAAGCGACCCCCCTCTTTTTTTCTCGCAAAACAATCGAGCACAGAAGATTTATCTTCTCCCTGCTCGCGCGCCGGATGCGGGCAACTTTCAACACTGTCTATTTCCTTTTCGCGTCCGTGTGCATAGAAGAAAACAGCCTCAGATGCTCCCCTGCGGGAGTCGAGGCTGTTTTTCTTTACACTTTCTATAGGGAATCCGGACTCTTATTCCGCTTCGTCCATATTGACTGTCACTTTCTCCAGATGCCATATCTCATCGACATACTGCTGAATCGTGCGGTCCGAGGTAAACTTGCCGCTGTGCGCCACGTTCAGCATCGCCGCCTTGCTCCACCACTCCGGATCGCGGTACGCCTCATCCACCCGTTTCTGCGCGTCGGCATAAGAGCGGAAATCTTTCAGAATGAAGTAGCAGTCCGGACGGCCGCCGCCCCAGCTATTTAACAGAGACTCGTACAGCTCGCGGAACATCTCCCGGTTGCCGTCGGAGAAGGTCCCGTCGATCATCTGATTCAGAACCTTGCGCACATCGGCGTCATGATTGTAGATTTCCATCGGATAGTAGCCGCCCTGCTGTTCATAGCGGATAACCTCATCGGAGGACAGGCCGAAAATAAAGGCATTCTCTTCCCCTACTTCCTCCACGATCTCCACGTTGGCCCCGTCCATAGTACCCAGAGTGATCGCCCCGTTGAGCATAAATTTCATGTTGCCGGTGCCGGACGCCTCCTTGCTGGCCGTGGAAATCTGCTCGCTGACATCGCTGGCCGCGAAAATCATTTCCGCGTTGGAGACGCGGTAATCCTCGATAAATACGACCTTGATCCGGTCTTTCACCTGGGGATCGTTATTGATCACCTCGGCCACGGAATTGATCAGCTTGATCGTCAGCTTGGCCCGGCGATATCCGGCCGCCGCTTTGGCGCCGAAGATAAAGGTGCGGGGCACCATGTCAAGCTCCGGATTCTCTTTGATTTTATTGTACAGGTACATGACATGCATAATGTTCATCAATTGGCGCTTATACTCATGCAGGCGTTTCACCTGGACGTCAAAGATAGAATCCGGATTTACGTCGATGCCGTTGTGTTCTTTGATGTAGGCTGCCAGACGTTCTTTGTTCTGGCGCTTGATCCGGCGGAACTCCTCGCGGCAGGCCTTATCGTTTGCCAGAGGCGCCAGCTTGGCAATCTGAGGCAGATCCGTGATCCAGCCGTCCCCGATTTTTTCTGTGACCCAGTTTGCCAGAAGAGGATTGCCGTGAAGCAGGAAACGTCTCTGGGTGATGCCGTTGGTCTTGTTGTTGAATTTTTTCGGCATCATCTCATAGAAGTCCTTCAGTTCCTGATTCTTCAGAATCTCCGTGTGCAGACGGGCCACGCCGTTGACGGAAAAGCTTCCCACAATCGCCAGATAGGCCATGCGCACCTGCCCGTTAAACAGGACTGCCATCTTCTCCACCTTGTCCTCGTTGCCGGGATAGCGGCTGCGGATCTCAATCAGGAAACGGCGGTTAATCTCATCCACGATCTGATAGATACGCGGCAGCAGGCGGGAGAACAGGTCGATAGGCCACTTCTCCAGCGCTTCCGCCATGATGGTGTGATTGGTGTAGGCGCAGGTCTTCGTCGTGATATCCCAGGCTTCGTCCCACTCCAGACCCTCCTCGTCGATCAGGACGCGCATCAGCTCCGGCACCGCCACGGTGGGATGCGTATCGTTCAACTGGAAGCAGACTTTTTCATACAGCTTATGCACATCGCCGTCATGAAGATTCTTATACCGGTCCACCGCGGCGCGCACGCTGGCGGAGATAAAGAAATACTGCTGCTTTAAGCGCAGCTCCTTGCCGGCATAGTGATTGTCGTTGGGATACAGGACTTCCACAATATTCTTTGCCAGATTCTCCTGCTCCACGGCCTTGCGGTAATCGCCCTTGTCAAAGGATTCCAGACAGAAGGTGGTCACGGCCTCCGCATCCCAGATCCGCAGCGTATTGATAACGTTGTTGCCGTAGCCGATGATCGGAAGATCATAGGGAACGGCCAGAACCGATTCATAATCTTCCTGGATATAGCGGTACTTTCCATCTTTCTGCAGTTCGGAGCGGATATGACCGCCGAACTTTACCTCGTAGGTGTATTCGTCCCGGCGCATCTCAAAGGGATTGCCGTGCTTTAACCAGTTGTCCGGCACTTCCACCTGATAGCCGTCCCGGATCTCCTGCTTAAACATGCCGTACCGATAGCGGATGCCGCAGCCGTAAGCCGGATACCCCAGAGTGGCCAGCGAGTCCAGAAAACAGGCGGCCAGGCGGCCCAGACCGCCGTTGCCCAGCGCGTAGTCTCTCTCCTGATCCTCGATCACATTCAGATCCAGTCCCAGTTCCTCAAGCGCCTCGCGCACTTCCTCATACGCGCCCATATTGATCAGATTATTTCCCAGCGCGCGGCCCATCAAAAATTCCATCGACATATAGTATACGATCTTGGAATCTGCCTCGCTGAAGGTCTGATGCGTGGCGATCCACTCGTCGACGATCTCCTCCTTGATGGTAAAGCACACGGCCTGGAAAATCTGCTGCGGCGTGGCTTCCTCAATGGTCTTTCGGCACAGGGCCTTCACCTTAAAGGCTACCTGCTGTTTGAATTTTTCCTTATCAAACATTTGTGTCATGATACCTACCTTTCTTTCCTTCATAGTGGTAAAACAATGTATTCTGCCCTCTTTGCAGAGAGCGGCAGAGCCGTCCCCACAAACACCGGGGACGGACCCGTACATTCTGCTCAGCTCCTTTTTTCTACGCCCAAAATCGTGGTCTCTCCGTTGATGTTCCACTCCTTCACATAGCCCTGCGCCTGCCCGGTGACAATCTCGTCCGCCAGGACCTCTCTGCCGATCTCGTTCTGGTTCTCGGTCAGAAGAGACGCGATCACCGCATTGCCCTCCTGGGAAAGCGTGATGTGATCCATGACCTCAAAGCCGGCTTCCTTGCGCATCGTCTGAACCTTGCTGACAATCTCGCGGATCATACCCTCTTTTAACAGCTCCGGCGTCAAATTTGTATCCAGCACCACCGTCAGATCCCGGTCGCTCTCGGAGACGAAGCCCTCGATCTGAGCCGTCTCAATCAGTACATCGTCCTTTGAGAGAACCACCGTCTGTCCGTCCAGCATAAAGGACAGCTCCCCGCTCTGGTTCAGTGCGTCCATGGCTGCATTCCCGTCGGCCTGTGCCAGCCAGGCGCGGATTCCGTTCAAAAGCTTGCCGTACTTCGGACCAAGCGTGCGCATCTGCGGCTTGAAGGAATAGGAGGTAAAGGCCCTCACATCGTCCGTAAATTCCACGGCCTTCACGTTTAACTCCTCCTCGATGATCTCCTGGTAATAGCGCGAAAGCGCCGGCGCACCCTTCACAAACATACGGCCGATGGGCTGGCGGTTTTTGATCGCCGCCGTGTTGCGGCAGGCCCGGCCTAAAACCACGATGCGCAGGACCTCGTCCATGGCCGCCTCCAATTCCCGGTCAATCCGCTCCTCCAAAACGGCGGGGAAGCTGCACAGATGCACGCTCTCCGGCGCAGTCTGGTCGGTGCTGCAGACCAGGTTGCGGTAGATGCTCTCCGCCATAAAGGGAATCATCGGAGCAGCCGCCTTCGCCGTTGTCACCAGCGCCGTGTAAAGCGTCATGTAGGCGTTGATCTTATCCTGCTCCATGCCGCCTGCCCAGAAGCGCTCCCGGCAGCGGCGCACATACCAGTTGCTCATATCGTCCACAAAGGACTGCAGCGCTCTGGCCGCCTCCGGAATCCGGTAGTGCTCCAGATCCTCGTCCACGGCTTTCACCATCGAATTCAGCTTGGACAAAAGCCACTTGTCCATCACGGAACACGTGCCGTAGTCCAGCGTATATCGGGAGGCGTCAAAATTGTCGATATTGGCGTACAGCACAAAGAAGGCGTAGGTGTTCCAAAGCGTCCCCATAAACTTGCGCTGTCCTTCCACCACCGCGTCGCCGTGGAAGCGGTTCGGCAGCCAGGGGGCGCTGTTGATATAGAAATACCAGCGGATCGCATCGGCCCCATATGTCTGAAGGGATGCAAACGGGTCCACCGCGTTGCCCTTGGACTTGCTCATCTTCTGCCCGTTCTTATCCTGTACATGCCCCAGAACAATGACGTTCTCATACGGCGCCTGGTTAAACAACAGGGTGGAGATGGCTAACAGGGAATAGAACCAGCCTCTGGTCTGATCCACAGCCTCCGAGATAAACTGGGCCGGGAACTGCTCCCGAAACAGCTCCTGATTCTCAAACGGATAGTGATGCTGGGCAAACGGCATGGCGCCGGAGTCAAACCAGCAGTCAATGACTTCGGGAACCCGGCGCATCGGCCTGCCGCACTTCGGACAGGGGATCGTCACTTCGTCGATAAAGGGACGGTGCAGTTCGATATCCTCCGGACAGTCGCCGGACAGCTCTTTTAATTCTTCAATGCTGCCGATACAGTGCTGATGGCCGCACTCGCATTCCCAGATGTTTAACGGCGTTCCCCAGTAGCGGTTGCGGCTGATCGCCCAGTCCTGCACATTCTCCAGCCAGTCACCGAATCGGCCCTTGCCGATGCTCTCCGGAATCCAGTGGATCGTGTTGTTGTTGCGGATCAAATCCTCCCGCACCGCGGTCATCTTGATGTACCAGGACTCTCTCGCATAGTAGATGAGCGGGGTGTCGCAGCGCCAGCAGTGCGGATAGCTGTGCTCAAATTTCGGCGCGTCAAACAGAAGGCCCGCCTTGTCAAGCGCCTCCAGCACCATCGGATCGGCCTTCTTGACAAACACACCCGCAAAGGGCGTCTCCTGCGTCATATTGCCGGCCCCGTCCACAAGCTGCACAAACGGCAGGTCATAGCGCCGTCCCACCTGCGCGTCGTCCTCACCGAATGCCGGTGCGATATGGACCACGCCGGTGCCGTCCGTCAGCGTCACATAGGTGTCGCAGACCACGTAGAACGCTTTTTTATGCTGCTTTTCGCAGGTCGCCGTAGCACAGTCAAACAGCGGCTCGTACTCCTTATATTCCAGCTCTTTTCCGGTGAAACGGGCCAGAATTTCATAGGCCGGCTTTTCGCTCTTCGCATCTGCCAGCTTTCCCAGGATCGCATCGAGCAATGCCTCTGCCATATAGTAGGTATAGCCGTCGGCGGCCTTTACCTTGGCATAGGTTTCGTCGGGATGGACGCACAGCGCCACGTTGGACGGCAGGGTCCAGGGCGTCGTCGTCCAGGCCAGGATATAGGCGTCCTCCCCCTTTACCTTAAAACGGGCGACGGCGGAGCGCTCCTTCACATCCTTATAGCCCTGGGCCACCTCCTGGCTGGACAGCGGCGTACCGCAGCGGGGACAGTAGGGGACAATCTTAAAGCCTTTATACAGAAGCCCTTTCTCCCAGATCTGTTTTAACGCCCACCACTCGGACTCGATATAGTTGTTTTCATAGGTGACATAGGGATGCTCCATGTCGGCCCAAAAACCCACGGTGCCGGAGAAATCCTCCCACATGCCCTTGTACTTCCACACGCTCTCCTTGCAGTGCGCGATAAAAGGCGTGAGGCCGTACTCCTCGATCTTATCTTTGCCCGACAGCCCCAAAAGCTTCTCCACTTCCACCTCCACCGGCAGACCGTGGGTGTCCCATCCGGCCTTGCGGGGCACCTGGTACCCCTTCATCGTGCGGTAGCGGGGGATCATGTCCTTGATCACGCGCGTCAGAACATGGCCGATGTGGGGCTTGCCGTTGGCTGTGGGCGGCCCGTCGTAAAACATGTAAGTGGGGCTTCCCTCTCTCGCCTGGATACTCTTCTCAAAGATGCGGTTCTCCTTCCAGAATTTCTCCACTTCCTTCTCTCTGTCCACAAATTTCAAATCGGTGGAAACCTTGTCGTACATCACATACCTCCTGTTTTCTTCGATGGCAGATGTGGACTCGTCCGGCGAACGTTCCCCGAAAGACAGAAAAGTCTCCGTCCCAAACAGGACGAAGACTTGCTTCGCTGTACCACCTATCTGCATCATACTTAGCCGTTGGCTGCATATCCGCTCCCCGCTAACGGTGGGAATCCGTCCGAGCCTACTGAAGCCTCCAAAGCGGCGGCCCGTTTGGTCGGAAACTCCGGAGCGATCTTCCCGCATTTCTCTCTTTTGCGCCGGCCTTCCACCGCCGCCGGCTCGCTGTAGCACAGAGAAAGGGTACTGTCTCCTTCGCAGTCTTTCCTGTCTTGTATACGCTCCCATTATAATGGCAGGCGTTCCCACTGTCAAGGGAGAAAATATATTTGTCTGCGGTTTACGACCGCACGCTGACTCCGTTCACCTGCACATTTTCATCAATACCGATCACCAGGCAGCGCCTCCCCTCGATCATCTTCGTCTCCACAAGCTGCGCTTTCTCCGGATTGACCGTTATCACCACATCCGGCGTCTTCACCTCAAATTTCCGGGTGTTGACCACATTGGCCGCCGTCAACACCGTGTTCTCTCCGGCCGTCTCTTCATACTGCTGTTCAAAGTTTTCCAGACGCTCCTCGGAGACGCCGCTCTCAAAAAACAGCCGCTTTACCTCGTTCTGCCCCAGCGTCACGGGCGCGGGGTCCTCCTTATGCTCCTCGATCAGATCACTCAGCTTCTCATGGATGGTCATAACGGTCTCATACCCGCAGTCGGCTCCCAGCGTCTCCTCCACCAGCGCCTGAAACGCTTCTCTCTGTCCCACCGCCGGCAGAGGCGCACGGCAGCCCAGCAAAGTCTCGGTGAAATCCGGGCGCAGGTCGGAGGCGTTGGCGGAATAGTAAAGCGTACTATGTAAGTCTGTGCTTCGGTCATGAAACGCCGGAAACAGAAAACCCGCCTGCGGCATTTCCACAATCCAGTCCCGGGTCCGGTTTCTAAAACAGTTCTCCTGCGCGTCGTAGGACAGGCCCGGTTTGGATAGCTTCACCGGGCACAGGCTGCACAGCAGATATTCGTACACCTCGTCGGAAGCGTCAAACATTTCCAGATTGTCGCTGGCTTTTCCCGGAATGTCGTAAGCGCCGTGAATCACCAGGATCAGATAATTCTCCGGCTCCTCGTACGCCTCGATCACACGGTCATAAAATTGCTCCAGCAGTTCGTCCTCCTTGAGACCGCTGGCCCGCAGGCGCATCAGAAATTCCTGCGCTCCGCCCTCTATCTCCGTATTCAGAGGAAATTCCATCGTCACAAGGTTCTTTCCAATCGAGCCGGACAATGTCTTTTTAAAAATATCAAAATATTTGAATGCCTCCTCCTCCGGCAGAGAGAAAAAAGCGTCCTTCATCCTGGCCCGCTTCTCCTTTTCCGCGTCCACATAGCAGCCGCAGATCCGGGTGATCGTGCAGTGCTTGGGCGTAAACTGTTTCTTTACCTCCGCAATTTCCTTCTTATTCATCGTTCAGTCTCCTTTCAGCGTCCGCTTTCCCAGACGCACCTCCTCCAGCAGCTCCGCCACCTCCTGCGTGGCATGCTGCATCAGCAGATTTTTCCTGCCGCCGCCCTGCCCCATGTAATCGCGGCGCATCTCCTGCCTGCTTTTCTCGATCTCCTCGTACAGCTCCGCTGCCGCCATGCGCACGGCTCCCTGGCCCAGAATGATCACCTGCTCCAGTGCATCGGAGGTGGCGACGGTCACTCTATGACAGCGTCCAATGGCGTGAACGGTTTTTTCAATATATTGGTCGGCCGTCTCCGCCTCCTTTGTGTAGACCACATAAATGTTGTGATACTGGGAAACCTCCCCGCATCCTCCCTCCACCCGGTATGCGTCAAAAACCACAATCAGCGTCTTTTTCCGGTATCCCTGATAATCGCTCAAAATATCCAGAAGCCGCCCTCTCGCCGCCTCCAGGCTGCTTTCTGACAGCTCTCTCAGCTCCTCCCAGGAAAAAATAATATTGTAGCCGTCCACCAGAAGGTATTCATCGCCCGGCGGTCTGCCTGCCCGCTTTGCCCGCGCACTCTGCGGCCGCGCGGCGAGCGTCTTATCCGGTTCTCTCTGGGATTTTGCGGCACGCTCCTCCTGCCCCATTTCCCGCGCCTGCTTTGTCTGCCCGCCCGTCCAAAAACCGTCCCGGCGGCGGACCGGTCCGTAGGTCCGCTCAAAAATTGCCTCCAGCTCTTTTTCTTCCTGCCGCCTCTCCTGCTCGCTCTCTATCCTACCCGGTTTTGCGGCAGGGACATAAGCATCTCCCACCGGCCCCTCCCCGCCAACCGGAAGCGCTTCTCCCCCGAAAAAAGACAGATTCCGCTCGCTTTTTATATGCGCCCAATCATCCACCTCGTTCCAGGGAACCAGATAACCGGCTCCGTGAACGCAAAAGATAGACCCCGTTGGATTTTCCGGATCGTTCTCCGCGTCATACCCGGCCGCTTCGAGGATCTCCTGCGCGTTGTGACAGGGCTCGTATCCTTTCAGGCTGCAGAACAGCTTTCCTCGTCCCCTGGTGTATGACGTCACCTGACGGCTGTAATCGCCCAGTAAAGCCGCCGGAACACTCCCGGTAAGAACACAGAACTCCCCCTCCGTCTGCGGCGGTTCAAAGCGGCCTTCCATCCTCTGTAAGTCCGTCATGGCCCGTCCCACCGTGTCTGCCGGAACCGTCAGCCGAAACGCATACACCGGCTCCAGCAGAATACTTCCGGCTTTTTTCAGCCCCTGGCGGATGGCCCGGTAAGTCGCCTGCCTGAAATCTCCGCCCTCCGTGTGCTTCACATGCGCCCGGCCCGCCACCAGCGTGATTTTCAGATCGGTGATCTCCGCCCCTGTCAGAACGCCCGGATGCTTTTTCTCTTCCAGATGCGTCAAAACCAGGCGCTGCCAGTTCTTATCCAGCACATCTTCGCTGCAGGCCGTCTCAAACTGCAGGCCGCTGCCCGGTTCCCCCGGCTCCAGCAGAAGATGAACCTCCGCATAGTGCCGCAGCGGCTCAAAATGCCCGATTCCCTCTGCGGCCTGCGTAATCGTCTCTTTGTACACAATGCTGCCGGCGCCGAAATTTACCTCCGTGCCGAACCGCCCGCCGATCAGGCTCTTTAACACCTCCTGCTGCATATCGCCCATAACCTGAGCATGGATCTCCCCCAGCGCCTCGTTCCATACGATATGGAGCTGCGGTTCCTCCTCCTCCAACTGCCTCAATTTTTGCAGGATTCCGTGGAGATCGCTCTGCGGGGGAAATTCCAGACGGTACGTCAGAACCGGTTCCAGCACAGGCAGAGCCGCCGCCGGTTCCCAGCCCAATCCCTGGCCGCTCCAGGTCTTAGTCAGTCCGGCGACGGCGCAGACGCTTCCGGCCGGCGCTTGCTCCACCGTCCGAAAGGAAGCGCCGGAATAAACCCGGATCTGGTCGGCTTTCTCCTCCCAGGCTTCCCCGCCCGCGCTACGCCCGGTCAGCATCCTTTTGACCCGCAGGCTCCCGCCGGTGATCTTCATATGAGTCAGGCGCGTCCCCTGGGCATCCCTGGAGATCTTGTAAACCCTGGCTCCGAATTCTTCCGGATACTGCCTCCCGTCCGCATAGCGCACCAGACCGCGCAGAAATTCTTCGACGCCGACAAGATGCAGCGCCGAGCCGAAAAAACAGGGAAAAAGCTGACGGGAAGCAATCAGACGGCTGATATCCTCCCGCCGGATTTTTCCGCCCTCCAGATAGCGTTCCAGAAGCGCGTCGCTGCACATGGCCACTTCCTCACAAAAGCTTTCCGGCCCTTCCTCGTCATCGGTATCAAAGCGCGCACTCTCAAAATCCACAAAACAGCGGTCCAGACGCTCCCTCAGCTCAGCCAGCCGCTCGCTGCGGCTCGTTCCCTTCTGATCCATCTTATTGACAAACACAAAAACGGGAACCTCATACCGCGCCAGAAGCTGCCACAGCGTCTCCACATGGCCCTGAACGCCGTCGGCCCCGCTGATCACCAGAACGGCATAATCCAGTATCTGCAGCGTCCGCTCCATCTCCGCTGAAAAATCCACATGGCCCGGCGTATCTAAAAGCGTCATCTCCCAATCCGCATATGAAAGCTCTGCCTGTTTGGAAAAGATGGTAATGCCTCTGGCCCGCTCCATCTCATAGGTGTCTAAAAACGCGTCTTTTCTGTCTACCCGGCCCAGCCGCCGGATACTGCCGCTTTGATAGAGGAGCGCTTCCGCCAGGGTCGTCTTGCCAGCGTCCACATGGGCCAGCAGGCCGACACAGATATGCTTTTTTTCGTTTTGCCGCTCCTGTTTGTCCATGAAAACGCCTCCTTAACATAAACACCTTTTTTTATACATCCTCTTGTGATGCCGGCTCTGCCGCCGCTTTCTCTGTTCCCTCCGTCTGCGCGGGCCAATCTTCCAAAGGCTCTTTCGCGGGTTCCTCTGTATCCGCTGCATGACTATGCCCTTTGTGATGAAAGCGATCCCAAACTCTTTGCATTCTCTGTCTCCACCCCAGACGGGCGGCTTTGAGAGGGTCTCCCTGCCCCTGCTGTTTTACGCGGCGCTCTTCTTTTTCCTGCTTCCTCAGAGCATGGCGCTCCTTTCTCTCCAGAGATTTCTGGCCGCGGCGCTCTTCTTTCTCTCTGTTTTTCTGATTCTTTCGGACCTCCCGCTCGGCCGTTCTCTCAATCTCCGCAATCTGTTTTCTTGCCCGGCAGAATTTTCTGCGGGCCTGGCGGTATGGATTATACAGAAATCCGCTGACTGCGCCCAGGATAGTCAGGCCGATTCCGGCCATACTCAAATAGGGAAGACAAATTTCATACAGAGGATCGCGGCGCATATGGCAGATAAACAGAAACAGCATGGTTGGAAACAGCAGCAGATACAGAAAACGGCAGAGCCACTCCAGCGCCCGCCACCGTTTTCCATCCTGAGAAAGCAGCACACCGCCGATTGCCGTGTAGGCCAGCATAAAGAGTGTGATTTCCGCCTGAAAGCCATAAAATACGCCGCACAGCCCAAACAGCGCCGCTGACAGTACAAATAAAATCGCCGCACAGCCCCGATAATACGCCTGCCCATATTCCCGCATTCCTTCCAGCTTGTCCGCGCTGACGCCGTGCAGCGCATAAATCTGCGCATTCAGATCTTCTTTCAGATTTTGGTGATATCTCCGGCTCTCCTCCATCCAGTCCATATCGCCGTCCATATCTTCCTGCAGCCGGTCGATGACTTGCTGTTCCTGCACAAGCTGCTCCCACCGCGCATCCTCCTCCTGCCGTCTCCTGGCAAGCTGGCGGCGCAGATAAGCGGTTTTCTGCACCCGCAGGCTCTCTCTGTCGCATTCTCCCAGGCGGTTCTCCTCCATCTTTTGTACTCCTTTCCCGCTCATTCTCTCGCACCTTTACAGGATTATAGCACAATCTAGCCGCTATGAAAAGAGAAGGAAAGACTCCTTTCCGACAGGAACGCCCCAACTGCATTCCTATGGAAGAGAAGTCTTCCCTGCTCTTTTATACCGTAATATCCAGAGATACACCGGTTTCCGCAGCCGCCATGGCCGCGCCGGCTAAATCCGGTACGGACACGCCATCCGGCACCGGTGCGCCGGAGGCTGTGGCGGCCGAAGACAGCATCTCGCCGTTTTCTTCCTTCGCGTCCGTCTCCATCTCTTTCAGCGCATATTTCCGCTCCTCTTTATGACGCTTGCTCTTTCTGCTCTTTAACTCTTCTGAAAGCTCGTCGGCCTTCTTAAAATCCTGTTTCTTTTCCGCCTGCTTTCTCTGGTTTTCCAGCACTTCCTCCTGGCTCAGATGTCTCAGCTTTTTATTGATGCGCTTCATCAGCTTCTCCATACGGCGAATCTTCTGCGCGAGCTTTTTGCCCTCCTTTTCATCGCCGGAAGCCGCTGCCATCTTTAAATTCATCAGCGCGCGAATCGCTCTGGAGGATACCTGCAGCACATCGACTCTGGACTCCGCCCTGGCTAGCTGCGCCGCCAATTGTCCCACCGAATCTTCGGATGTCTTGGAACGGAGCTGAAAATCAGAATTCTCGTCCTCCGACGGCTGCCCTACCGCTTCGGAGAGCGAGCGTGAGAAAATACCCGCCTCTTTCCGGCTGCCCATCGCCTCAAAAACATCCGTCCGCGCCGGAAATACTCTGCTCTCGCCCGCCTTGGTTTCGTTTTTTATCCCCGCTTCTTTCTTATCTCCCGTCTCCGTCTGAGTCTGCATTTTGTTCTCGCTCTTTGTTACTGCCCCGCTCCCGGAATCGGTCTTTTCTTCCGCGTTCACTGTCCCCGCCTCAGCCGCCTCTTTCAAACGGTCTGTTTCCTGCCGGATCAGGCGGTATGTCTGTCTGCCCGCATCCCATTGCGGGGGGCTCACTGTCATCTCCATAAGCTTCCTCCTTCTCTGCCGATTTCTTCCTTTTTCTATATTAGTTATATCGACGGATATCCAGAAAATAAAAGGAAACGAGCGCTTGCAAAAGCTATAAAACCTGCTATAATCGAAACGGAACACAACGCTGCAAAGCATTTGGAAAAAATTGAGGTGAACTGTGAGATGAAGGACATTCGGATTGGTTTTATCGGGCTGGGCGCAAGAGGCTACGGACTGCTGACGCAGGTCGTTCTGCCCCAGAAGGAACAGGTCGCCGCCGTGTGCGACGTCTATGACGACAGGGCAGAAAACGGGGCAAAAGCCGTTCAGGACGCCGGACAGAAAGCGCCCGCCGTATACCTGGATTATCACGATGTGATTCGGGATAAGAACGTAAACACGATTATCATTGCCACCGGCTGGGACAGCCATGTAGAGATCGCATTGGAAGCCATGTATGCCGGGAAAGCAGTGGCCATGGAGGTCGGCGGAGCCTACGAGTTAGATCACTGCTTCGCCCTGGTAGAAGCCTATGAGAAGACGCATACCCCTTTCATGTTTCTGGAAAACTGCTGTTTTGGACGCCGGGAACTGATGGTCTTAAATATGGTTCAGAAGGGACTCTTGGGAGAAGTGGTTCACTGCGCGGGAGGCTACCAGCACGATCTTCGCTATGAAATCTCGTTCGGAAAGGAAAACCGCCACTACCGGCTTGATAATTATCTGAACCGCAACTGCGAAAACTATCCCACCCACGATCTGGGTCCCATTGCAAAGATTCTGAATATCAACCACGGCAACCGGATGCTGACCCTTTCTTCCACAGCCTCCAAAGCCGCAGGGTTGCGCGATTACATCCACAATCACAAGAGCGAGGATGAAGCTCTGAAAAACCGCACATTCGCTCAGGGAGACATTGTCACCACGGTGATCCGGTGCGCGCGCGGCGAGTCCATTGTCCTGACCCTAGATACGACTTTGCCCAGATACTACACCCGCAATTTCACCGTGCGGGGAACAAGAGGCATGTACGAGGAGGTGACGGACTCCGTTTTCCTGGATCGGAAGGAGGACGCGGCCCATGACTTTGACTGGCGAAAAACCTGCGCCGGCAATGCGGTGCAATATGAGAAAGAGTACGATCATCCGATCTGGAAGAAATACATCGAGGAGGGCGTCCGCGGCGGCCATGACGGAATGGACTGGCTGGAATTCGAGATCTTTTTTCAGAGGCTGCGGGACGGCGGGCCTATGCCGGTAGACGTGTACGACGCCGCCTCCTGGATGGCTGTCACCACCCTTTCGGAGCGCTCGATCGCAGGCGGCGGAAGCGTGGTACATATCCCGGATTTCACAGGCGGAAAGTGGCATTTGGAATAGCGCCGTCTTAAAAGGGTGCTGCACGATTTTGCAGCACCCTTTTAATATCCCCAAACACCGCCTGCCATGTCTACATTTCCCGCCAATGCAGCCGGTGCAGCTCCCCTTTCCTCTGCATTCCTGCAAAACCGTTCTGACGCAGGGCCTCATAGACCAGAATCGCCGCCGAATTGGACAAATTCAGAGACCGAATCTGCGGATTCATCGGAATCCGCACGGTGGTATCCTCATAGTCCAGCAAAATTTCCTCCGGAATCCCGGCGCTCTCTCTTCCAAACATCAGATAACAGTCCGGCTCATAGGAAACTTCTGTATACAGATAGTGCCCCTTGGTGCTCGCCATATATATTTTGGCGCCCGGATTTTTTATCAGAAAATCTGCAAAATTCTCGTATACTGCAACCTCCAGATGCTTCCAGTAATCGAGGCCGGCCCGGCGCAGATTCTTTTCATCCAGAGAAAACCCCAGAGGCCGGATCAGATGAAGTCTGGTTCCGGTGGCGACACAGGTCCGTCCGATATTTCCGGTATTGGCGGGAATTTCCGGCTCATGAAGCACCACGTTTAACATGCGGCTCCTCCCGGCCGGCCGCCCGAATGCCGGATGACAAAACGGCCGACCCGCCCGATGGCCTCCTTCAGATCTTCCAGCGAATAGGCGTAGGAAATCCGGATAAAGCCCTCGCCGCAGTCACCGAACGCGGTTCCCGGCACCACGGCCACCTTTTCTTCCTCCAAAAGGCGGGTTGCAAACGCTTCGCTTGTCATTCCCAAACGGCTGATATTGGGAAAAATATAGAACGCCCCCTTTGGCTCAAAGCACTGAAGGCCCATCTCTTCCATCGCGTGAAGCAGATAGCGGCGGCGGCCGTTGTACGCCTCCCGCATATTCGCCACATCCCGATCCCCGTTTTTCATAGCCTCCACAGCCGCATACTGGCTGGTGGTAGGCGCACACATGATCGCATACTGATGAATCTTTACCATCTGGCCAATCAGCCAGTCCGGGCCAGCCGCATACCCCAGACGCCAGCCCGTCATCGCATACGCCTTGGAAAAACCGTTGATGATCAGGGTTCGCTCCTTCATGCCGGGAACCGCCGCAACAGACACATGATCGGAACCATACGTCAGCTCGGAATAGATCTCGTCCGACAGCACAAAAATATCCCGCTCGATCAGTATCTGAGCAATGGCCTCCAGATCCTCCCGCTCCATAATCGCGCCGGTGGGATTGTTGGGAAACGGGAGTACCAGAATCTTTGTCCGATCTGTCAAAGCATCCAGGATCTGCTGTGGCTTGAGACGGAACTCATCCTCCTCCTTCAGCTCGATCACCACGGGAACGCCGCCGGCCAGCAGACAGCAGGGTTCATACGATACATAGCTTGGCTGCGGAATCAGTACTTCATCGCCGGGATTGATCATGGCGCGCAGAGCGATATCAATGGCTTCGCTGCCGCCGACGGTGATGATGATCTCCGTATCCGGATGGTAAGAAAGACCCTGACGGCGTTTCAGATAACGGCCGATCTCCACCTTCAGTTCCCGCAGGCCCGCATTGGAGGTATAGAATGTACGCCCTCTTTCCAGGGAATAAATTCCCTCTTCTCTTATATGCCACGGCGTATCAAAATCCGGTTCGCCCACACCCAGGGAAATGGCGTCGGGCATCTCGCTGACAATATCAAAAAATTTCCGTATTCCGGAGGGCTTCAGATTTACGCATTTTTCAGACAGATATCTCACGGTGTCACCAGCATCCTTTCATCTTTCGGTTTCTTTGCCAGAATGGTTCCATGTTCCTTATACTTCTTCAATACAAAATGAGTGGAAGTGCTGAGAACCGAATCCAGCGTGGACAGTTTATCCGACACAAACTGGGATACCTCGCGCAGCGTTTTTCCCTCCAGAATCACGGTAAAATCATAGCCCCCGCTCATCAGATAGACCGTATCAACCTCCTCGTACTGATAAATGCGCTCGGCCAGCTTATCAAATCCCATTCCTCTCTGAGGCGCTACCCGCACCTCAATCAGAGCGATGATCTTCTCCTGCGACGTATTTTCCCAGTTAATCATTGTGTGATAGCCGCAGATAATGTTTTCTTCCTCCATCCGCGCAATTTCATTGGCCACGGCGGTCTCCTCCACCCCCAGCATGATCGCCAGATCTCTCAGGTCGATCCGGCTGTTTTTTTCCAGCATCCATAGAATTTTTTCACGCATGTCCTCTCTCCTCCTCTTTTTCCTGCCGCGCCATGCACAGCTTCTCTTCCTTTTTTCTCAAATAACGAATCCATTCGTCTTCTGACGGGCGATTTAAGCAGCTTCTGGCCGTCTTATGGAGCAAAATCTTTTCTCTTCCTGCCCGCAGTTCTCCCACAACGGCTGCCGGCCATCCCTGTTCCTTTAGATATCCGCACAGGCGCTTTCCGTGGGCCGTCGCCAGCAGAACACAGCCCTGTGAATCCAGAGAATATGGATTCATTCCCAGGATCTCACACACTTCAATTGTCTCCTGCCTTACAGGCAGCTCCAAAAGCTGCACCGCAAAACCTGTATTCCACCGGCCTGCTATCTCCCACAGCCCCCCCTCGACCCCGGCCTCTCCCAGATGATACCAGGCAGAAACTCCCGCGCCGGCAGCCGCCTCTCCGGTCAGACCCTCCAAGCGCCTGGTCTGCTGTTTCTCATATACCAGAATATTTTGCAGAAGCGTTTCGGGCAGACGCCTCAAAAGTATGCCGCGCTCCGCACGAACTGCCGCCGCACTGCCGCGCAGTCCCATATAGCCCGCCATAACCAGATCATCCCCCGGCTGCCCCTGCCTGACAGGTTTTATTTCGGATTCTGCCATCTTCCCTCCCACAAAAAACACCAAACGGCCCCGCCCCTTTTGTGGGAGACAGAGCCGTTTGTTATCATCCTTCTTGATTTTCCTCCGAATTCCCGTCTGAATTTTCATCCGGGTTTTCTTCCGGCGCCGGTTCCGGCGGAGCGCCTGTGCCGACACGGCCTTTTGCCGGGGACGCCTTATAGCGGTCCGTATGCAGAAGCGTCGTCTCCACCACTTTGCCGTCTATACTGACCTGTTTGTACAGCTCTACCTTGATCGCATCATAGGCGTCCTGGTCCCAGACCACAGCTCCCTCCGGCAAAGACGGATCTTCCGTGAGAATCGGAGCCCCCGGCCCTACCTGGCTCAGAATATTGTTGTAATATTCCACCTTGCGGTTAGCCGGGCGGTCGTCCTGGCCCCACACCGCAGTATAGAGCTTGCCGCCGCTGGCCCAGGCTTCCACATAGACCGGGTAATCCGTCGAGTTCTCAAAGCTCAGATCTTTGCTGCCGGCCGCCTGCGCCGAGTCAAACCCCGGCTTTACATAGCTGACCGTCATGGAGTGCGGAGCCCTTGTCAGCACGTTCAGCTCCGCTTCCAAAAGCGCGTTGTACAGTGTCGTGGAAATCTGGCAGATTCCTCCGCCGATGGAATCCACATAGCCGCCGTCCGCATACGCAATCGCGGCCTTATAACCGTTCGCCTCCGTGCAGGGATACAGATAATCATAGAGCGAAAGGCTCTCGCCGGGAAGCAGTACCTGCCCGTCGATAAATCCGGTGCCGTTGATCAGATTCTGACTGCGGTCCGCACTCTTCGGATTGTAAGGCGTGTCATAGTCTCCCAGACAATCCCGAATCTTTCTCAGCTCCTCGGCCTTATATTTGGGCTCCACAACTTCCACTACGGCTTCCACATCCAGAAAGCCGCCGTTCCATTCATTCTGTACCGCCTCCAGAATCTTCTCCTGTGTGGCCTGCACATCCACGGTCAGCCCCGTTGCCGAGTCCGTCACCGTAAAACCGCCGCTTCCCTTTTTGATCGTTGCCTCCACGGGCTCTGTCTTTCGTTCCTCGGCCTCCGAGGTCAGATATTCGCTAAGCAGAGCCGCGTCCAGAGAGTACTCAATCGGGTATACCTTATTCTCTTTCTCCAACTGGGTCAGCTCCTTATACAATTCCAGGATATTGCCGCTCTTTCCCAGCGTAATTGCCTCCGATATAACCTGCGAGTTGTCCCAACTGATCCCCAGCTCTTCAAAACTCTTTTCCTTCTCGCTGCCGTTAAAGGACAGATTCAAAATGCCGTTCCGGTAGCGGTCAAAATACTCCTCCACGGCCTGTTTGGCCTCTTCCTCTGTCATTCCGCTCACGTCCACGCTGCCCACGAATATTCCCTTCACAATAACGTCATCCGGCTCTTCCGCTGCATGGGAATACGAAGAACCCGATATGCTGCATATCGTAAAAATCAGCAGGGCCAGTGCCCAGTGTTTCCATCTCATACTTTACAACTCCTTTTCCGATCTGCGGAAAAACTCCCTCGAACGCTTTCGGTCAGAACGCTTCTCTATTCCTCCGCCTCAGGTTCCGCGGGCGCCTCTGTCTCAGGTTCCGCCGGGGCCTCCGTCTCAGGCGGCTGCTCCTCGTGCTCCTCGTTTTCGCCTTCTCCTCCTTCGCCCTCCTCATAGCCGGGCTCCATGCCGGCCAGATATTCCTCCGCGGACAGTCCTCCCGTACCTATTGTCACATAGTTGGGCGTTGCGCGGTAGCGGTCATAGCTGTCATACAGCGGCTCGTCGCTGACCACCTTTCCGTCAACGAGAACACGCTTATAAGCCATTGCCACGACTTTGGGGTAAGCATGCTGATCGACGTTTCTATAACCGTAGGGAAGGTTCGGATCATAGGTGATATTTTCCACATCACCGTATGTATATTCCTCCGTGTATTTGCTGTAATATTCCACCTTGCGGTTCTCCGGCCGGGTCTCCTTGCCCCAGAGTCCGATATACAGGGTCCCCTTGCTGGCGTATGCCTGCACATAAACCGGATAGTCGGTATTATTGGCAAAAACCAGGTTGCGGCCGGAGGACCACGCCTGACCGGAATCCAGTCCCGGCTTCACATAGCTGACCGTCATGGTGTGCGGGGAACGCTCCACCACGTCAAGCTCCGCCAAAAGAACCGCGTTGTAGCAGGTTGTGGATACCTGGCAGATCCCACCGCCGATGGAGTCAACATACCGTCCTCCCTGATAAGCGATTGCGCCGCGGTAGCCTCTGGCCGACGTGCAGGGATAGAGATAGTCAAAGAAAGAAAGGCTCTCTCCCGGCAGCAGCACCACGCCGTCGATATAGCCGGCGCCCACCCGCAGATTGGTGGAGCGATCCGTCTCAGCCGTATTGTAATTGGTCTTATACTCACCCAGAATATCCTGCACGCTTTGAGCCATCTCTGTGGAGAACTTCGGCTCCACCACCTCGGCCACGGCCTCGATCACCAGATCGCCGCCCCTCCAGTCTTCATTTAAAGATTCCCGGATTTTCTGCATCGTAGACGCCACATCCACCGTGACGCCGGTGACAGATTCCGTGATGACAAATTTTCCGTCCTCCCTCTTCAGCGTCGCCTCCACCGGCTCTGTCTGTCTCTCCTGGGCCTCCCGCTCTAAAAAACGGGTCAAAGCGCTCTCATCCCAGGTATAGTCCAGATCAAATGTCATGGTCTCGTTTTCCAGGGTCCGCGCACTCTTATAGCGTTCCAGCACATTGCCCTTGGTGCCCAGCACGGCAGCCTGGTCTACCACATCCGCATTGTTCCAGACAAAATTCATCTCCTGAAGGCCGATGCTGCTCTCCTCACCGTTAAAAGAAACCCGAATCTGTGAATTGCGCAGCCCGCCTATGTAATCTTCCACCGCGGTTTTCGCTTCTTCCAAAGTCATACCGCCCACATCAATGCCTTCGATAAAAACGCCTTCCGCCACCGTATCGTCATCCGCCGCCTCCTCTGCTCCGAAAGCCGTTCCTTCGGCTGCCAGGCAGATGCAGACAAAGAGCAGCGCTACGATGACTCTTTTCCACATCTTCATAGTAAAAAACTCCTCGAAACCTGTAATTTCCCTATATCGGGAAGGCTCTCTTTCATTTTACCCAAATTCCACGTTTTTGCAAGCGTCTGCAAATAAATGTAATACTCTTGCAATAAAAATGTAGAATCTCCTTCATATTTCGACGTTTGACAAACGACAATTCCCGACAGAACTCTTTCTGTGTATCAGCTAGCCAGATAGCCGAGAACCATCGGCAGTACCATAGAAATCACCAAGAAGGCGATAATCACTCCTGTGACCAGCCTCTTTGTTTTTTTGTTCTGCAGATTCATCATATTCCGTTTCCTCCTTGTTATTTCCTGATTTCTCTTTTCTTTTTTAATCCTGATATTCCCAGAACCAAAAACAGTCTCCGGCCGGGCACAGTTCATTTAAAAAACACAGGCCGCACCTGGGGCTTTGAGGCTGACACAGGCTGCGCCCATGAATGATCATCTGAATGTTGTAAAAAGTCCAGTGATCCTTCGGCAGAACCTGCATCAAATCATACTCCACCTTTTCCGGATCTTCCTCTTCGGTAAATCCCAGATTTCTGGAAACTCTTTTGACATGATTATCCACCACAATACTGGGATCGTGGTAAATATTTCCCCGAATGACATTCGCTGTCTTGCGCCCCACGCCGGGCAGGGCGGTAAGCTTCTCCAGCCTGCGGGGGACCCGCCCGCCGTATTCGGTCAAAAGAATGCGGGCGCTGGCAATCAGGTTTCTGGCTTTATTGTGGTAAAAACCCAGGGAATGAATCTGCGTCTCCATCTCCGCCAGGTCAGCCCCGGCAAACGCTTCCAAGCTGGGATACTGCACAAACAGCTTTTCCGTCACCTGGTTCACCCGCTCGTCCCGGCACTGTGCGCTCAAAATCACCGCAAACAGAAGCTGCCATGGCGTCTCGTAATTCAGACAGCAGAGATAGCTCCTCCCATAATGTTCATCCAAACGTTTCAGAATCTCGTTGACCCGTTTTCTTTCGTCCATTCCTCCCCCTCCCAGGTGGCGGCGTTGCCGGTCAGCGGGCTGCGTTTCTCATAGTCAAATACTATCAGAATTTTTTGACCATTCTGTGAAAAATCCCTGTGAAATACCTCTGCATGGGTCATATGCAGCAATTGGCGGTAGCTTCTTCCTGCGTAGGAGCCAAGCTCCGGCCTTCGGAGCGCATACTTTGCATACCATTCGGTGATGGACGGCCAAAAAGGAGCCAAATCCGGGGCAAATGCGGGGCGGACTTTTGCATTTTCCCTCAGGAAATAATCATATACCAAAACTTCCTGCCAGACAACCCCCAAAAATTCCCGCTCTTCTTTCTCCCTGCAAATAAAATCCCAGAGAATCGAGAATCGTTCCAAACGGCTTGTCTGACGGCTAAAAAGACCGTTTTCTTCAAAATATTCCGCCAATTTTTCATACAGAACAAACGGCGACGGATAAAAAGAAAGAAGCCGCTCCATCACATGCACAAACTGATGGCTGTTCCCGTAAATATCCAGAACCTTTTCGATCCGTTTTAAGCGGCACAGGTCTTCATAAGAAAGGAAAGGAGTCCCTAACACTTCATACGGCGGCTGTGTGCTGTGACAGATCCCGTAGGTTTTAACCTGTTCATACAGCGGGGAACCCTTTAGAAGCTTCAGAAAACCCAACTGCAGTTTCTCCGGACGCAGCGCGTAAACCCGGTCAAAGGAACGTCCGAAGCTCTTGTAATCCTCAAAGGGCAGCCCGGCAATCAGATCCAGATGAATGTGAATATTCTTTCCCTCCGCCAGTCTTCTCACATTTTTTTCCAGGCGCTCCAGATTTGTCGTACGCCGCACCGCCCGCAGCGCGTCGGGGTTCGTGGACTGAACGCCGATCTCCAACTGCACCAGACCGGGGCGCAGGCTGCCCAGAATCTCCAGATCCTCTTCCTCCAGCAGATCCCCGGCGATCTCAAAATGAAAGTTGGTCACGCCGTTGTCCTGTCCGGCCAGATACCTCCAGATCCGCCGGGAATGGCTGTGACTGCAGTTAAAGGTCCGATCCACAAATTTCACCTGGCGGACTCTCTGCTCCAGAAAGACGGACAACTCCCGTTTTACCAGCTCCCAATCCCGAAAACGCAGCTTCTTATCCACCGACGACAGGCAGTACCCGCAGGAAAAAGGACAGCCGCGGCTGCTCTCGTAATACACAATTTTATCAGGCGGGAGCGGCCCGTCAAAGGGAAATGGAATCTGCGCCATCGACAGTGCCGGCGTCCGAGGATTTTCCCGGATGCCGCCCTTGCCCCGCCAGAAAATACCGGAAACACCAGACAGACCTGCCGGCTGCCCCCCGTCATAATACCGTATCAGGCGGCAGAATGTCTCCTCGCCTTCCCCAACCATAATTCCGCGCAGAAATGGCAGCCGTTCCATCCACTCCCTGGCTTCGCCGGACGCCTCTGGTCCTCCGAACCAGATATCCGCCTCCGGCCGCAGCGTGTGAAAATCCCTCGCCAGCGCTTCGATCAGGCAGATATTCCAGATATAACAGGAAAAACCGACGGCGTCCGGCTTCCTGCTGTACAGATCCGCCAGGATCTCTTCCCGGTTCTGATTAATCGTATATTCCGCCGTTTCCACCTCGCTGCAGACGCCTGCGGCCTGCACATATGCCCGCAGGCTGTAAATCGCCAGATTACAATGCACATATTTGCTGCCCACGGCGGCCAGTAAAAATTTCATAGGGCTGTTCTCTCCTTGCGAAGCGCGTTTTCTGGTGTACTGGCTCGTATATCTGGCGAATCTTCCGCCGGATCCTTTTTCATCGGCAAGGCGAAAGAGGAAGGCGACGCCGCCAGAAGCCGGTACAATGGGGATACTCGTATGAGTATAACACAAATCCAGATATGGGGAAACCGGTTTTTTCGCGTTTGGGAGGAAGCAAAAGAAGCCGCACGACGGCAGCCTCTTTTGTAATGTGTTTCTCTCATCTTTTCCGGCAGAGCGGCGCGCCCTAAACCTGAAATACTTTCAGCTTATCCAAAACCCAGGGATATTCCTCGTCCTCATAGATCGTCAGTGTCAAAACCCTAGTAAAATCCAGAGACATGACGCCAAGTGCAGACTTGGCGTCGATATCGACGCGCCCTACGGCCAAGTCGTACTCCCCCGGAAGCGTCTGCATCATTTTGTTGAATTCCCGCACCTTTTCTCTAGTCAGGAATTTGATCTGAATCTGCTTCATAAATCACCCTCCCCTTTCTAAAATAAATGCCCAGAAAACATCCCCTGCCAAAGCCCGCAAAGGCAGGCAGGCCGCCTGTTTCTAATTTTAGTTTACCCAATTGTTACAGAAATGTCAAGATGTTTTTCTACAAAATTTTTAAAAAAGAGAAACCCCTGCGCCGAACGCAGGGGCTGTTTTTGCGTACTCCTCTATTTGTGTCAAACGCTGCCAGACAGATCAGTCTGTGATTACATAATGACCGAAGACGTTCACTTCTGTGCTGGAATCATTCTGAACATAAACTCTATGCGCGCCGTTTTGTGTGACTTTAAAAGTGTGGTTAATCAATTCGCTTCCCTTGACATATCTCCATACGCCGTTGGGCTGCTGGATTCCTACCTTGATCTCCACATTTTTCGGAACAACCGAAACACTCACACTGATTTCCTGTCCAATCGACACATTGAACGAATCCGTCCTTGAACTTGAATTCTTCAATGTACAGGAAAATATATCTCCATCCTGCAATGGCATTATCTCGTCCATCTCAACATAATTCCATTCCACGGTGTCGTCCGGCATTATCGTATATTCGATATATTCCTTCTTTTCCGTGCTATCCGCCGTCTCTTCCTCGGCTACGATCGTTGTCTCAACGACTTTCTCATAGGCTTTGGCCATTCCCACACTCGCCATAAAGCCCATGGCGGCTCCGCTCACGGCAAACACCAAGGCCAGCGCGCCGGTCCGCAGACGATTCGTTTTCTTTTTGTTTTCCTGGTTCATCATTTTCTCCAATCTCCTCCTCAGATCGCTTTTTTCTTCATAAAAGCCGGGATTAATCAGCGATTTTCTGGTCTCGCCGAGCTGGTACATATGAAATAGTGTCTCGCAATAGGAATTCTGCCGGATATGACCGCAGCGACAAGTTTCAAAGTCGCAATGATATTCGTCCCAGATTTTAAGCTGGTTCAAAATTTTTCTGCTGACGGGGTTAAACCAGTGAAAACAGGCTTGAATCAGCATGAGTTCGCGGATGAATTTATCCCCGTTCTTATAGTGCAGCAGCTCGTGAGTCACAATGTTTGTCAAAGATTCGTCGTCATATTGTCCGGCGGGAAGATGAATGACAGGGCGGACCCAGCTCCCCAGTTCTGAGGAGAGCAGGGCATAGCTCTCTTTTACCAGAACCTTTCTGCGGATGTGCATCTGCCCGGCAATGCAGGCCGCCGCGTCGCAGACCGATGCCCGGCACTCCAACAAGTTTCGGTCCAGACGGCGATAGCGGTATATTTCCGCGCCGTACCGGCACAGATTCCAAAGAAAGCCCGCTGCCCATACACCGGCCAGGAGCCTGCTGGCAAATATGGTAAACGGCGTCTGCGACATCAGATTTCCGGACCATACCCCGTCAACCTCATGTCTTCCACACAGAAATACCCAAAAATACGGCAATCCCATCAGAATCACCAAGATATGCAGCATATGGTAAATCAGACTGATCTGCGTTTCTGTTCGGGTTCTCTTTTCCAAAAGACTCCATGCCGCATACAAAACCGTACCGACCAGAGAACAAATCAGGTTATTCAAAGTAACCGCTGAGAGCAGTTCCATCCTGTGTACCTCTCTTTAGAAAGCTGTCCTTGGTTCCCATAAAAGCAGCCGCTAAGCGCGGCGCTTTTCTGCTTTCTTTTTACCAGATAATCACAGAGATTTCAAGACTTCTGCTCTATAAATTGCGACAGCGGCAAAATAGTCGCCTGCCGTATGCACTTTAATTTAAAATGCACACTCCCAGATACATATTTCTTTCAATAATTCAGTATAATAATCGTGAGAGGTAAATGTATGAATACGGATAAGAACTATTCTGACAAAGACTATTTGTCACTTTTTCGCACCCGCTTAATCGAATTACAGGAACGTTATAATATGTCGTCCCGATGCCTGAGCACAGGAGTCGGCGCTTCGCCCAACTACATCCACGGCATTATCTCCGGCGATAAAAATCCTTCCCTGACGAAAATTTTTGAAATATGCGAGTATCTGGAAATTCCGCCCAAGGTGCTTTTTGAATTCGGTACAGCCCAGGAAGAAAAACTGTCACGGCTGTCGGACAACGCGGCCCGGCTCAGCCCCGACGAGCTGGATTATTTTATCCAGCTCATGGAGGGTTTTCTGATTCTAAAAGAACGAAATCCCCGAAACAAATAAAATTATCTGCCCGACCTTCTTCTCAGCTCGTCCATACATTCCTGTATCTTGTCCTGTTCTTCCGCCGTGATTTCCTGCGTCTGCAAAAGCGACACGATAAACCGGCAGGCGGAACCGCCGAAATGAATATCCCGGCACTGATTTAGCTGCTGCAGCAGATATTCGTCCTCACTGACCAGGCAGGTATAGCTGTAACCGGAAAAAGCAATGTACCTCTCTCCCTGCGAAATATAGCCTTTCGCAACCATGCGCTGCAAAAGAGTATGGATCGTAGAATTCGCATACTCTTTCTGATACTCTTCCCGAAAATACGCCTTCACCTCTGACAGTACGACAGGTTTCTTTGCGGCCCACATGAATTTCATGATTTTGGCCTCGGTTTTGCTTAGATTCGCTCGTTGATTTATCATCTGACTACCGCCATTTCTTTGGGTTCGACCCTTTTTTTCTATTTTAACGGTTATTTGATAGAATTTCAATATGTTTTATTAAATTTTCTCGATTTTTAGTAAAAAAATTATTTATTGCTTTCTAATATTCGTAGCAAATTCCGTTTCTTTTCCAATTTTACAGATCAAACGGGTTTACTTTGGTTCCCTGTCACTCCAAGCACAGCAGGGAACACACCGGCCGCACCATTCCGGCGCAGCTCTTCATGGAGGTCGCCGGATAACTCAGTTCCATAAAACTGCCGTTCACCGTCATTCCCAGCACGGAGGATCCGCCGCCGTCCACATTCATCAGATACCGGACATCCGGGTACAGCCTAAAGGCCGCCTCACACATCTCCCGGTAATCGGCTCCCGCCGACAGAAGCGTACGCCCGGAAAATACCAAAACAAAAAAATCTCCGTTTTCTGTCAGTCCCACGGCTGTCCGGGGATGTCTGGCCGGTCTGTGAATCCCGGTTTCCTGCGTCTGACAGGACAAGGGCGAGAGCCACCCCTCTTTTTCCAGCTCCGCCATCTCGCCGCCCTTCTCAAAAATGCTTTTACCGCCGTCAATCAGCAGCATGCCGCCCCCATAAGCCCACCGCACCTGCCGCCACTTTCTTTCTTCCACTCCTTTTGGCCTCTCCAGGCAGATCTGCATGGTCAGCCCCTTCGCGTCATAGTACCCCTGCCCCAATCCGGCCAAATCCGCCGTGTGAAGAAAGGCTTCCCCGCAAGGACGGTTCAGAGACAGAACCACGCCTAAGCCCGGCATCAGCACCTCACCGTCCCGGATACAGACGATCCGGTTCTGAATCAGCACCAGGTTAATCCGCCCTTTTCCCACCAGCATCCGGTATTGCGCCGCCTCCGCGCCTGTCTCCATCCGGGAGCGGTACGGCGTAAAAATCTGAACCGCAGACGCACTGTTGTCTGCGTCCACGTCCTGTTCGCTCCAGCGAAACAAGCAGCCGCCCGCCTCCGCCTGCCCGCCCCCTAAGCGAAAACGGAAAAATAGAATCTCTCCGTCCTCTGTTGCTGCCAGGCAGGCTTTCTGATACAGAGGAAACGTTTCCATCCGTTTTCCCCCTTCCTGACAGCGCATATAATCCAGATGCTCCTGGCGGTAAACAATCTGCTCAAAAGGGCGCTCCCTCCGAAGCTCATTATACAGATTCGCGAGTTTGGGCGTCATGAAAAAAAGAAAATTGGAGAAGATCTGCAGCCGGTTCTTTTCCCGCTGTAGCTGCTGCCGCAGCGCTTCCTCCCCATTCCAGCGCACCGCCAAAATCCGGTCCGTGCGGCTTGTGCGCACGCCCTGCACCAGCACGCCGCTCTGCTGCTCCTTGGAGCACCAGGGAATCTCTCTTCTCTGGCCTTCTCTGTCAAAATAGACGCAAGTATACGCAAATCCCTCCTGACGGTTCAGATACCGGCCGACCGCCTCCTCCCGCAAACGGTACCATTCACGGAGTCCTTCGCCGGACGGATTTCTGCAAAATGCAGAGGAAGCCGGACTTTTGGGGCAAACCTGGATCGGGTAATTCTTTGCCGCTTCCGGACAGCACGCTCCGCTCTCATAAATATTGAGAAAATACTGCGGATATTCCCGATACCATTCCTCCACGCTCTTCTCATAGATGCCTTCGCCGCAGTCCTCCCACAGACGAGCCATCTGCCAGTAAGAAACAACCGTCTTTTCTGTCAGCTTCACATACTCCGTAATATCAAAGCCTTTCGGCACATAGACCACGCAGGGGGAGTCCTCGTCCATCTGATTGGTCATCGCTTTCGTAAAATAGCCGGACGGCGTCCCGTGAATGACTGCGTCTGCCAGAAGCTTCCTGCAGTGCAAAAAACCGTCCTCCCCATAGACAAAAACCGCCGCCCTTCCCTGGTCAATCCGGCCCTGCAGCGTCTCCTCCCAGCCGATCCCGTCCAGATTCAGCCCCAGTCCGCCGTCCTCATGAGGCAGAAAACGCATCGCCCCCGCGCTGGGTTTCGTGGTCCGCTCCCCCCCGCCGCGTTTCCGGCAGGGACTGCAGCAGCCGGCTTTCCAGCCAAGTTTGGGAGGGAAGCAGCTTCCCCGGATGCGGGCTGAAAAGAATGTAGACTTCTATGCCCATGGAAAAAGAGTTCCGGATATCTTCTTTCATCTGAGAAAGCCATTCCGGCTCGCTGAGAATAAAAAGAACCGACCGTGTATGTTCCAGAAGCTTTTGTTTCTTCCGGCTCTGGTCAATACCGCCCCGTTTATTTTTCGCCTCTTGCCTGCGGATTTTCCAAACATCCCCCCTCTCAGTCCTCCGATCCCGCTCTTCTTCCAGAGCCCTCTCCCCGAAGACCTGTCTGCGGATTTCGTGGATCGCGGCGTAAATCTGTTCCACCGGCCAAAAATCATACTGCGCCGGATTGCTGACAAACGCATGAACACAGCGCTCATACCGCCGCTTTTGTTCCTCTGAAATCTGCCCGTCTGCCTCCATCCTATCTGCCAGCTCATCCTGGATATGATATCGCCCGCGGTCCCAGACGGCCTGAAAATCCTTGTACTGATAAAAGGTATACACCATATCCTGACGGTAGGTCCCGCGGGGATAACATCCTGGGAGACGGTCCGCAGCGGCTAGTCTCAGCTTCTTTTCTCGATTTCGCTCTTCCATGCTCTGCTCCCCTTACTCCGGTTCCGCTTTCTCTATCGCCCTGTTTTTTCGAATATCTGTTCCCATCATCAGTATAGCAATATATGATTTTCCAGTCAATTATTTTAATATAGAAATCGAATGCAAAATCTATTTTTAGACAGCATCTTCCCACCCCCAAAGAATTCTTTGCTCTTTCCGGGTTTCGTTTTTCTTAAGCTTTCTTAACAATCGCCAAATCCCGTTGCATTCTTTCTCATTTAAAATTATAATCGGTTCATAAAATAAAGAACATTCCAAATGATATCGGTTCACCTTATTCAATTTAGAAAGGAAATATCACTGATGAAAAAGCAAATCCTTACCGTATCCCTCTGTCTTGGCCTGGCGGCTATGGCCGGCTGCTCCTGCAGCTCCCCGGCCGACGCTACCACCGCATCTTTCCCGGAGACTTCCCCGGCCGTAACCGAAACACCCGCGGCCACGACGGCTTTGCCGACCGAGAGCGTCCCCGAAACCACTCTGCCGGAAACGACTTCCTCGCCGGAAACCACGGCTGCCCTCAAAAATGTGACGGTCTCCACGGCAGCGCTGCCCGGCGATTCGGCCAAGCATGTCGCCTATCCGGTTTTGTCGGGTCTGGGTGACAGCTCCCAGGAAACGTTCTGGAACGACCTCTTCCAAAAAGAGGCGCAGGCCGCTGTGGACGCGCTCACAGAGGGCAGCACCCTGATCATGACCTGGCAGACGTCTCCCGGCTCCGCCCATCTGCTGAGTCTTGTCGGGAGGACCCAGGTCACATCCCCGGAAATGGAGGCCGTAACCTATGGACTGACCGCCTACAATATTGATTCCGACACGGGCAAGGCCGTGCGGCTGTCGCAGCTCTGCGACACCAGCGCCATCGCCGCGGACCTTGCCGCAGACGATGAGGGCGCAGCGCAGACCGGCAAAAACAACGCCTATACCATGGAGGCTCCCGACGGGACCAATCTCACCGGCCAGGTGACGATGCTGGAGCTGGTCGAACATCTCAGCCAGTTTTCCCAGGCTCCCGGCTCCAAAGAGGTAAAAACCCGTCTGGCACGGCTTTTGGACCGGATGGACTATGATAACGGCAAGGAAGTCAGCGGCTACTCTTATTGGGAAGACAATCTGCTTCATCTGGTCTTTCCCTACGACAAGGAGGTGGCCGACTATGTGGATATCACCGTAAAAGACGCGCACCGCAGCAAATCCACCAAGTAAAGCGCAAAGCGCCTTGTCAAGCCCTCCGCTTTATGCTACACTGAGTTGGAAAAAATTTGCACGGCCCTTTTTCCCGGCCGTGTCCACAGGAGGTTATTCCCCATGGATTATCAGACAATCGTTACGAATGTCAAAAACGGCGTCATCCAGACGCCTGCCTATATTTTCGATATCGACATCCTGCGCGAAAAGGTCGCCGGCATCTGTGAAATTCTGGGCGGCACCGCCCAGATGTGCTATGCGATCAAGGCAAATCCTTTTCTATTAAACGCAATGGACGACATGGTTGACAAATATGAGGTGTGTTCGCCCGGCGAACTGGAAATCTGCCGCAACTGCCGCATTCCGATGGAAAAAATCGTGTTTTCCGGCATCAACAAAACCGAAGAAAGCATCCGCACAGCGGCCCGCTACGGCGTCGGCGTTATGACCGTGGAGTCTTTGCGCCAGTTTGACCTCATCGCCCAGTGCGCCGAGTCAACACGCCGGACCATACCGGTCATTCTGCGGCTGACCAACGGCTCCCAGTTCGGCATCAACGAACAAGATATTGAACAGTTGGTGGCGCGCAAGGAACAGTATCCCTATGTCCATATGCTGGGAATCCAGTATTTTACCGGCACCCAGAAGAAAAAAGTGGGACACATCATCAAGGAGCTGGACTATGCCGATACGTTCTGCACAAGGCTACGGGAGGCTTACCGTTTTGATATGGAACAGTTTGAATACGGCACCGGTCTTTGGGTTCCGTACTTTACCGGCGATTCTTTTGACAATACGTTCCGCGACCTGACGCAGATCCGCGACTATTTTGCCGACAAAAACTACCCCTGTCAAATCATTTTGGAAATGGGGCGCTATCCCGTGGCCTCCTGCGGATATTTTGCCACAAGAGCGGAGGACTGCAAAACCAATCAAGACACCAACTACTGCGTCATCGACGGCGGGATCCACCACATCAACTACTACGGCCAGAATATGGCCCTGAAAACGCCGGTCATCGACCACTGCCTGATGCACGAGCGCCGCGGCGAGCCGCCGAAAAAGTGGGTTCTCTGCGGTTCCCTGTGTACCTTCAACGATGTGGTGGCGCGCAATCTGCCTCTCAGAGATCTGCGCATCGGTGACTTTCTGATTTTTCACAACTGCGGCGCTTATTCCGTGACAGAGGGAGGCTATCTGTTTTTAAGCCGGGATCTGCCCAATATCTATTTTGCCGACGACCAGAACGGGATCCGTATGGTCCGCAAAGGGATTCCCTCACATGTGTTAAACACGCCGGACTACAGCGGACGCCGCCTGGATACCCCGGCTCCCCGCCGCAGTGAAATGCCGGTTTCTGACAGCGTATTTGACGAGCCCGCGCCGAGTCGGGCACCGGTCAGCGATTCTGTCTTTGATGATCTTCCCGAGAGAGAAGCGCCCCTCGCCGAGCCGGTATATAACGAGCCGCCAAGAGAAGTCCGCGATTCGGTGTTTCCTGATTCGTCCGCCATCGTAAAACGTGAACTGGAAAAGGGTGCCCAAGCGCCCCGATTGACCGTTCCGGAGCCCTCGCTCGACGACGGACCGCGTGTGATCCCTCTGGCCCGCCAGACCGATGCCCCGCCGGTGACAAGCCGCCGGGCTTCCTCCGCCTCCGGAACAAAGGCCCACACGCCGAAACGCTTTGTGCCGGAAACCGACGTCCCCGACTCTGCCAGATCCGCCTCCCGGCCTCCCAGACGAAATTCCCCGGATTCCGGCCAGGAACGATCCGCCGCCTCAGGCAGACAGACCGATTCCCGCCGGAGAGATCCCGATTCGCCGGCTCCCAGACGCCGGTATGCGGACGATGACGCCGACCGGGGCGGCGCACCCAAAAGACGCAGCGCTGCCTCCTCCGAGCGAAGCGCTTCCTCCCGCCCGCCCCGCCGCGAAGACGGCACAGGCCGGGCCGCAGGCACCTCCCGACGCCCCTCCTCCCGCAAAAAGCGCGGCGGCTCTCTGCGCCCTGCCCTTTTGGGCCTTGCCGTCAGCGCCGTGGTCATCGGAGGCGCCGCCGCCTTCTACTACAACGGGCGTGTCCTGAAGGAGCTGGATGTGGAGGCCGGAACCACCGTCCTGGCCGCAGAGCTTCTGTGCTATGACAGCGACAAAGAAAAAAATCAGACGCCGTTAAACATTGATACTTCTGTCCCCGGTGAATATCCGGTGGAAATCCGGCTCGCTCCTTTCACCTACAAAGCCACAATCCATGTAAAGGACACCAAAGCGCCGGAGGTTACGGTGAAATCCGTCACCATCTCCTACGGCGCCGAATGCCGGCCCGAGGACTTCATTGAGAGCATCTCCGATGCCTCCAGCACAACGGTGGCCTTTGCCTCCCAGCCGGATCTGACGCTCACCGGCGACCAGGAGGTACGCCTGACCGTCACCGACGCCGCCGGCAATATCGCCACCGCCACCGCCACCTTAAGCATAGGCGAAGCGCTGCCCTTCGACGAGGAAGCGCCGACCGTTCTGGCCGACGACATTCATCTGACCGTGGGCGGCACCATCGCCTACAAAAAGGCCATCCGAGCCTATGACAATGTGGACCACGCCGATCAGCTCACCGTCGAAGTTGACAACAGCCAGGTGGATTTAAATACGGTGGGCGATTACCCTTACACCGTCACGGTAACGGACCGAAACGGTAATACCGGCACGGCCACCGGTACCGTGCATGTGCTGGAGAGCGGGGCTGACGTGGCCGATATCGACGAGGTGAACGCCATGGCCGACGAGATCCTGGCGCAGATTATCACCGACGACATGCAGCCCAAGGATAAGCTGAAAGCCATCTATGACTGGATCCGCTCCAACACCCGCTATGCCGGCCACGCGCAGGAAGAAGATTACACGCTGGGCGCCTATGAAGGCTTTACCAAGCACTCCGGCGACTGCTTTACCTACGCGGCGCAGGCCAAGTTTTTGCTGACCCGAGCCGGCATCGACAATATCGACGTAGTCAAAGTGGTTCCGGAGGGGGCGACCGATATTCCGACCCACTTCTGGAATCTGGTCAATATCGGGGAGGGATGGTATCACTATGACTGCACGCCCCGAAAGGACGGGTCCAAGTTCTTCTATCTGACGGACGCCGAGCTGGCGGAGTATTCGGATGCCAATAACGGAACGCATAAATTTGATCCCAGTTTATATCCGGAAATTCAGTAATGTCATAGAAAAGATTTTCAGTTTGGGATTGTAGATTTTCGGGAAACATGATATAAAAGTGTATGGCGGTACTTTTTGCCGCCTGTGATCGGGGCGGCGGATTGTCAGCCATATAAAAAGAGAGGCGTTTTATGCAGAATCATATTCTGGACTATTTGGATGAGACGGTGCAGCGCGTGCCGCAGAAGCTGGCTTTCGGCGGCATGACCGAGGCCGATGGACTTACATTTTTTCAGCTCAATACCGCGAGCCGGTCGATCGGCAGTTTTCTGTGCGGGCAGGGGCTGCATGCGGAGGCCGTGGTGGTTTTTATGAACCGCCATCCCAAAGCTGTAGCCGCCTTTCTCGGCGTGCTGCAGGGCGGATGTTTTTATGTACCGGTTGACGAGGAGATGCCCCGCATCCGCATTGAACGGATTCTTGAAAATCTGAAGCCGCGCGGCATGATCTGCGACGAGAGTACGCTGGAACTGGCCCGGTCGTTTGCATTTGAGGGGCAGATTTGGCAGTATGAGGATTTGATTCGGACGAAGACCGATGAGGCGGCCCTTTTCGCTGTCCGGGAACGGGCGATTGATACGGACCCGGTATATGTGTTTTTTACGTCCGGCTCGACCGGGATTCCCAAGGGCGTCGTCAGCTCGCACCGGGCTTTGATCCAGTATGTGGAGCAGTTGTCCGAGGTGCTGGAACTGTCCGAAGATACCGTGTTCGCCAATCAGACGCCGCTGTATTTTGACGCCAGCCTGAAGGATATCTATCCGACTCTGAAGTTTGGAGCCACGGCCTACATTGTTCCCAAGAGCATGTTCAAGTTTCCGATGCAGGTGCTGGATTTTCTGATCGCGCACGAGGTCAACACGCTCTGCTGGGTGGTCTCGGCGCTCACGATGCTCTCCGCCTTCGGGGCGCTTGCAGAAAAGCCGCCGAAAGCGCTTCGCCGGGTGGCCTTTGTGGGCGAGGTATTTCCCGTCAAGCAGTTTAATATCTGGAAACAGACGCTGCCGCAGGCGCGCTTTACCAATCTGTACGGGCCTACCGAGGGCACCGGGGTTTGCTGTTATTATCATGCGGATCGGGAGTTTGAGCCGGGGGAGGCGATCCCCATCGGGAAACCTTTTAAAAATACGGAGATTCTGCTTTTAACAGAGCAGAATACGCTGGCCGCGCCGGGGGAGCAGGGCGAGATCTGCATTCGGGGAACGACGCTGTCCATGGGATACATCAACGATCCGCAGCGGACGGCCGCCGCATTTGTGCAGAATCCGCTGAATCACGCCTATCCGGAAGCGATTTACCGGACCGGCGATATCGGACGGTACGACGCACAGGGCAACCTGGTCTTTGTCTCCCGCAAGGATTTTCAGATCAAGCATATGGGACACCGCATTGAGCTGGGCGAGATCGAGGCCAATGTCAATATGCTGGAAGCGGTAAGAAGCTGCGGCTGCATCTACGACAGTGAGAAGGGCAAGATCGTGCTGTTTTATGTGGGCGAAATCAGCGAGCGGGATCTGATGCAGGATCTGAAACAGAAACTGCAGCGCTATATGCTCCCCAATTCCATCAAGCAACTGGAGGCTATGCCTCTGACTGCCACCGGTAAGATAAACCGCGTGCTGTTAAAAGAAAACTATTTAAAAGAAAGGAAGAAATAACAATGGACACTTTACTGGAGATTTTAAATGATCTGCACCCGGACGTGGATTTCGAGACCTGCGACACCCTGATCGACGACGAGATCCTGGATTCTTTCGACATCGTCTCTCTGATCGCGGAGATCAGCAACGAGTTCGATGTGACGATCTCCGCCAAGGACATCGTCCCGGACAACTTCAATTCGGCCCAGGCGCTGTGGGCGCTGATTGAGCGGCTGGAGGACGAGGAGTAAGGAATGTCCATCACCTCCTACAGCTTTCTGCTTTTTGCGGGATTGTTGCTGCTTTTGTATTACCTGATTCCCCGGCGGTTTCAGTGGTGCCTGCTTCTGGCCGCCAGCTATGGATTCTATGCGTTTTCCGGAGTCCGGTATCTGGGGTATATTCTGGCTTCCACGCTCTGTACCTACGGCGCATCCCGCAAAATCGGCGGGCTAAAGGAGCATCAGGATCTTTTCTTAAAGGAAAACAAGGCCATTCTGGACCGGGAAGACAGAAAATTTTATAAGGCTTCCGTAAAAAAAAGGCAAAGGCGCTGGCTCTGCCTGGCGCTGATCTTCAATTTCGGGATTCTGGCTGTCATCAAGTACGGCAATTTTGTCGTGTCCAATGTGGGCGCTCTGTTCGGCGCATCCGGGGACGATCTCTTCTTCCGGCTGGCCTTGCCGCTCGGCATCTCTTTTTACACGTTTCAGTCAGCCGGCTACCTGATTGATCTGTACCGGGACGAGTATCCGCCGGAAAAAAATATTTTTCGGTTCGCTCTTTTTGTCTCGTTTTTTCCGCAGTTGATCCAAGGGCCGATCAGCCGGTTCGCCGCTCTCTCCAGAGAGCTGACCGCGCCGCACGCCTTTGACCGGCGCCAGGTGGCCTTTGGCCTGCAGAGGATGCTCTACGGCTATTTCAAGAAGATGGTTATCGCGGACCGGATTATCACCGGGCTTACCGCCATTTCCGGCGATCCGGCGGTTTATTCCGGAACGTACGCTTTTGTGGGCATGATTTTCTATGCGGTCGATCTGTATATGGATTTCTCCGGCGGCATTGATATCGTCATCGGTTTCTCTCAGGCTCTGGGCATCTCTCTGCCGGAAAACTTTAAGCGGCCCTATTTTGCCGTGAGTCTGAAGGACTACTGGCACCGCTGGCATATCACGCTGTGCAACTGGTTTAAGGACTATGTGTTCTATCCGATTTCCGCCAGCCCCACGCTTCTGTCGCGGGCCAAGGCGCTGAAAGCGAAGGGACACGAGGGGCTTGCCCGCCGTCTTACGGTCTACATAGGCAATCTGACCGTATGGCTTTTAACCGGCATCTGGCACGGCGCCGCCTGGAACTTTATTGTCTGGGGTCTGTTAAACGGCGCTTTTTTGCTGTTGTCGCAGGAGATGGAGCCGGTATACCGCAAGTTTTACGCCCGTTTCCCCGGGCTTAGGGAAAACCGGGGGTGGCTTGTCTTCCGCGTGGTGCGGACGTTTTTGTTTGTCAGCCTGCTGTGCATGTTTGACTATTATGCGGACGTCCGTGTGGTGGGACAGATGATTGTCAGTATCTTTACCCAGTTTGATTTCTCTGTCTTTTTCAGCGGCGCTCTGCTGGATCTTGGACTATCCGGCACAGACTATGCGATATTGGGACTGTCTCTGGTCCTTGTATTTTTTGTCAGCTTTCTGCAGGAGCGGGGCGTTTCTGTCCGGACACGGATCGCCTCATACCGGCTGCCGGTCCGCGTCTTTGTGTGGTACGGCCTGTTTCTGATCGTTCTGCTGTTCGGCGCCTACGGGATCGGCTATGACGCCAGCCAGTTTATCTACAATCAATTTTAAGGGAGGACTGCGATGAAAGCGAAAAAAGTCGGGACTGCGGCCGCAGTCCTTCTGTTTATCTTCATAACGCTCGCCCTGCTCGAACGTCTGCTTGTCCCCAAATATATGGGCGACGTGGTGGAGGGAAATTTCATAGCCGAATACTATGAGGCGCCGAAAGATCACGACGTGATCTTTCTGGGCGACTGCGAGGTGTATGAAAATTTTTCTCCTCAGGTTCTGTGGGATTCTTTCGGCATCAACAGCTATATCCGGGGCAGCGCCCAGCAGTTGGTGAGTCAGTCTTACTATGTTCTGGAGGACACGTTTCGCTATGAAAAACCCGACGTGGTAGTCTTCAGCGTCCTGGCTGTGCCTTACAACGAGCCGCCCCGCGAATCTTACAACCGCATGACATTAGACGGGCTTCGCTGGTCAAAGAGCAAGATCGACGCAATCCGGGCATCCATGACGGAAGAAGAACAGTTTCTGGATTACGTCTTTCCTCTGCTTCGGTATCACTCCCGGATCACGGAGCTGACCGGGGAGGATTTTCAGTATCTGTTCCACCGGGATAAGGTCAGTCACAACGGCTACTATATGCGGGTCGATGCCAGGCCGGCTGAAAATGTGCCGGAGGGACGACCTTTGGGCGACTACACCATCGACGCAGGGCAGATGGAATGGCTGGAGAAAATCCGGCTGCTGTGTGAGCAGAATGGTGTGGAGCTGGTTCTGATTAAGGCGCCGAGCCTGTATCCCTACTGGTATGATCAGTGGGAGGAACAGATTGCGGATTACGCGGAAGACCACGGACTGCTCTATGTGAATCTGCTGGCGCTCCACACCGCCGCAGGACTCGATTACCAGACGGATACCTACGACGGGGGACTGCATCTGAACCTGGCAGGCGCGGAAAAGCTGTCCCGCTATTTCGGGGAAATCCTGCAGGACAAATGCGGCCTGAAAGACCGGCGCGGGGAAATGGATCTGGTGGAGCGGTGGCTGGAGAATGAAAAATGGTACCAGGAGGATCGGGAAAGACAGGAAAAAGAGCTGACGGCCGACGACACCCCCCGCTGACTACAGCGCCGCCGTCTCCATGTCCACACAAAGCGGCGCGAATTTTTGCAGGATCTCCTCTCTCTTTTCCTCCACAATAAACTGCTCTCCTGTCGCCATCGTTCCAAATAAAACCGGCTGCTCTGCGGTCATGCTGTAAGCCCTGGCCGCCGCCAGCAGGCGAGGATCCGCCCGAAAACAGTTTTCTTTCAGCCACGGATGAAAGTCTGTCAGAGTATCCTCCGCCACGTCGTGGTACAGAACCCGGTCTGCAACGATGGTATCAAAAAGCTGTACCGACGGATCGATCCCTCCTGCCACACCCGCATTGATGATCCCGTCAACCCGAAACGAATCGATGAACACCTGCGCGGCAATCGCGGCGTTGACCTTGCAGACGCCGCTGTATGCCGCTGTTATTTCCAGGCCGCCGGCTGTTCTGGTATAAAATTTCAAATCTGTCTTCTCTTCCTAAACTCTGTAGGCGTACATCCCACATGTTTTTTAAAACAGGCCGAAAAATATCCCATATCTGAAAAGCCGCAGGCAATCGCAATCTTTCCGATTTCCATCCCTGTCTCTGTCATCAGCTTCTGCGCCTGATCCATGCGAAGAAGCTGGAGATATCTCATCATGGAAAACCCTGTGACCGCCTTAAAACGCCTGCAAAAATACGATTCATTATAACCGAACCGCTCGCTGACAGACTTTGCGCAAACCGGCTCCTCAAAATGTTCGTCGAGATACTTTAATATCTTCTCAAATCCCGAATCCACCCGCGGCAGGCGCACCGGGCGATCGGATCCGCACCGGTCAAGCTCTCCCAGAATCTCATACACCATGCCGATGACCGTCAGCGGATGGCAATCCCCTCCTCCCAGTGCCGCAGCCAGACGGCAGATCGCCTCTGTCACCTCCTTCTGCTTTGCAACCGCAGGATAGCTCACCTGGCGGCGGCAGGCCGGCGTCAGATATTTATGGGAAGCCGCCGTCCCGTTGCAGAATTTCTCCAGGTCAAACATGATCGTGTGATATGCCACACCGGTCTCTCCGGCCATGCCGCCGTGCATCATAGCCGGGCTGACGACAGCCGCCTGCCCCGGCAAAAGACAGAATTCCCTGTTTCCCAAATGCAGATGCAGGCTTCCCTCCGTGAGATACAAAATCTCCATCCGGTCATGCCAGTGCAGGGGAAAACTGTTGCTCCCCGGCGGCTGCCAGGCAGGAGCCAGATAGCGAATGGCGTTCTCTCCGTACACCACTGGCGTCAATTCCTTGTAAGCGTCAAACATCTCTCCCTCCTTCTCCCCTACTGCCGCTCCCCGGCCGTCTCCTCTCCCGCTCTTCTCTCTGCCGGTATCCCTCTAATCATATCACAAGGCGCTCGTCTTGGCGATCCTGTTTTATAAACTTTTCCTTTTGGCGCGCTTCAGATCGCGGAACGTAAAAATATTCCCATAACAGGTCAAAAATATCATGGAAAGTTCTTTTGGTCTATGATACGCTTATCTCATCAAACATAACTGACAAGGAGGGAAACCCTTATGTTAAAAGTCGGACTGGTCGGCGTGGGCGGCATCAGCGGCGCTCACATTCCGGCCTGGGACGCCATGGAAGAAACCAGGCTTGTCGCCCTGTGCGACATCCGCCCCCAGCGCCTGGAGCCTTACCCGGACAAACGCTGCTACACAGATTTTGAGGAGATGCTCGAAAAGGAGGAACTGGATATTCTCGATATCTGTCTCCCCACAAATCTGCACGCCGCCTACGCGCTTCGTGCCATCGAGCGCGGTATCCACGTTCTCTGTGAAAAACCGCTCTCCCTGGACGCCGGTGATGTGGAACGAATCTACAAAGCCGCTGAACAGCACGACGTTTTCTTTATGCCGGCACAGGTCATCCGGTTCTGGCCGGAGTACACACTGTTAAAGGACTTTGTTGATTCCGGCCGCTTCGGCCGTCTTCTGGCCGGTTCCATGACCCGCCTGGGCGGCATCCCCAAATGGAGCTGGGACAACTGGATGACGGACGAATCCCGCAGCGGCCTGGTTCCCTTTGATCTCCATGTCCATGATCTGGATTTTATGGTGTATGCGTTCGGCGCTCCCAAGGCGGTGCAGTCCCGCCGTGTCCGCCGCCCGGAGCAGGATTACATCCATGCGGTCTATGAGTTTTCCGATTTCTTTATCACCGCGGAGGCTTCCTGGTACGCCGCTCCCTATCCCTTTACAGCCGGTTTCCGTTTTCAGTTTGAACACGCGATCCTGGCCTATGAAAACGGCCGCTGCACTCTGTATCAGGACGACGAAACGGTCACGGACCTGAGTGCCGAGGCCACCGGCGACACCGGCGCGATCAATCTGCCCAAATGCGACGCCTACGCCGCTGAGATCCGCTATTTTACCGACTGCGTCCAAAACGGTCATGCGCCCGACCTCATCCGCCCGGAAGAGCTTCGCACTGTCATTGAACTTCTGAAAAAACTGTAAGGAGGTATCACCTATGTATCCATTCCCCATCGGCGTACTGTTGGATTCCTTTCGCTGCCCGATCCCACAGGCTCTCAAAAAAGCAAAAAAGACCGGCGTCACCGGCATTCAGGTCTACTCCACCTACGGCGAGCTGGCCCCGGAAAATATGACGCCGGATAAGCGCAGAGAATTTTTAAATCTGGTAAAATCGGAAGGACTCACCATCTCCGCCCTGTGCGGTGATCTGGGAGAGGGATTCTACCGCAAGGAAAAAAATCCCGCGCTGATCGAAAAATCCAAGCGTATCCTGGAGCTTGCCAGAGATCTGGACTGCCGGATTGTCACAACCCATATCGGCGTGATCCCCGCCTCGCCCACCCACGAGCGCTACCAGGTTCTGCAGGAATCCTGCCAGTCCATGGCCGACGCCGCTGACAGCCTGGACGCGCACTTTGCTATCGAGACCGGCCCAGAGACGGCTGCTACGCTGAAACCGTTTCTGGACAGCCTGCGCTCCACCGGCGTGGCCGTCAATCTGGACCCAGCCAACCTGGTTATGGTGACAGGCGACGATCCGGTTCAGGCTGTCTATACGCTGAAGGACTATATCGTACACACCCACGCCAAGGACGGAAGGCGGATTTATTACCGCAATCCGGAGGAGATCTACGGCCTGGCCGCCTCCGAAATTCCCGCAAGCCCCTCCTTTGAAGAGGTTCCTCTGGGCAAAGGAAACGTCGATTTCCCCCGCTATCTGGCTGCTCTTTCTGAGATCGGATATCAGGGATATCTGACCATTGAGCGGGAGGTAGGAGACAACCCGGAAGCGGATATCTGCAGCGCCGTGGAATTCTTACATAAACTGACCCGTTAAACCGGTCGTCCCTAAACCATCCAATCGCCCTCTGCGAACGCGCAGAAAACGGGAGCAGATCTGTCACTTTCTGCTCCCGTTTTCTAAGGGGCGGCTGCATGCAGCGCACCGTTTACGCCTCCCTCTTTCTTTTGTAACGCCGGACCACTTCTTCGTCGGCCTGTTCCATTGGGATTGCATATTGACAAAACAAACGATTGTAGAGTAAAATAATTTTGCCTTAGTGTACTGTCTGGATTATATGCAGGCAGCACTCTCGCCCGCATAAATCCAATTCCGTTTCAATAAAATAGATCACAAAAGAAGCGAGGAGAAAACAAAATGTATACCTGCCAGGAAGAATACCCGCCCCAACCCGCTCAAACCAGGAGAAGGGTATTTCCCTGGCTGATTATCGCTGCACTGACGGTCACGATCGTGTCCTTAACCCTTTTGCTGCGGTCTTCCCGCCAGGCACGGGAACAAATGCAGGAACAACTGGAACGCCAGAATCTGATCATCAATTCGCTGGAACAAGATCAGAAGAAAGAGTCCTCCTCTTCCAAATCTGTACCCGTCATAACCAGCGATACTCTGAAACAGCAGCTCAGCGCCGTTTCCGAATTGGTCACACAGGAGTATATCTATACAAATGCCGACCAGAGGACCGACGATGTAAAATGGGTTTTCGGCTGGACCAGGCCATTCAGCGAATCCAGTCTTCTGATTACCTATGACGGAACAATCAAAGCCGGCATCCAAATGAGTGACGTTCAGATCGAGATCAACGAAGAAAACCGTACGGTTACCATCACCTTGCCAGAGAGCGAGATTACGGAAAATATAATCCCTCAGGAAAGCATCCGTGTCATAGAGGTAAAAAACGGGCTATTCAACGAAATTACCTTTGACGATTACAATACTTTTATCAGTGAACAAAAAATCGTCATGGAACAAAAAGCAATAGAAAACGGAATACTGAAGAGGGCGGACGCCGAAGCCAGAAAAATATTGGAAACCATTTTGACTCTTCTGCCCGAAATGAGCGGGGAGGATGCCTACACACTGATCCTCCAATAGAAATTGATACCAAACAACATCAGAAAGGAACGACATGTCCCAAAAGAAACTCTCTTTTTTTCTGCTTTCGGTTCTCGCTGCCGCCCTTCTTCTCACCGGCTGCAGCGCCCCAGCGCAGAAAACCTACGAAAAGAACCGGTACATCTATACCGACTATCTGGACACGGTCTGCGTGATCGATTTGTATCTTGAGTCAGGCAGCGAAACCGACTTCAAAGACCAGATTGCCGAAAAGCTGCAATACTATCACCAGCTTTTTGACGCCTACCACTCATATGACAATCTGACCAACGTCTATTCCATCAATCAGGCCGCCGGCGAACAAGCCGTTGCCGTTCCCGATGATCTGTACCGGCTGCTGCAATTCTGCATCGACCATGCCGAACAGACCAAAGGGCGCACGGACATCTCCATGGGCGCCGTCACCAAAATCTGGAAACAGTTTATGGAGCGCATCCCCGCCGCCTCCGATTCCGAAGAATCTCTGACCGGAATATCCTTCCCGTCCTCAGAAGAGCTGGAAACGGCAAAGTCTCACAGCAAAATCGAAAACATTCTTTTAGACGAAGAACAGCATACCGTCTATCTGACTGACCCGGACATGCTTCTGGACGTGGGAGCCGTAGCCAAAGGATATGTAGCCGAGCAGATCGCCGCCTATATCCGTTCCCTGGGTGTCGAATCCGCCTGCATTGATCTGGGCGGAAACGTCAAAATGGTCGGAAAACGCCTAGCGTCCGACGGCCGGACCTACTGGACCGCCGCCGTCCGAAACCCCGAAACCAGAGAACAATATGATTTTATTCTAAAACTGGAAGACACTTACACGCTGGTAACAAGCGGTAATTACGAGCGGTTTGTCATGATCGACGGCGTCCGCTACAGCCACTTGATCGATCCCGACACGCTCTGGCCAGTCCAGGAAATGGCCAGTGTGACTATACTGGCCACCGATTCCGCCCTGGCCGACTATCTGTCTACCGCTCTGTTTTCCGTAAGCGTCGAAGAGGGCAGAGAAATTCTTTCCCACTATGACAATGTGGAAGCTTTTTGGGTTACAAGCCAGTACGAAACCTTCTGGACCGACGGCTTTGAATCCCATATGACCAAAAGACAATAACATCATTCCGGCATTCCGGACAGACAGGAGAAGCCATGCTGCAAGAAATCACAAAAACCACGCTCACCCAGATCAAAAATCCCGTTTTCCGGGAATATGCCGCCATGTATCTGGATATATACGACAGCTTTCAGCAGGACGTAGAAAATTTCGGCCTGCCGTTTCACCGCGGCCAGGAAGACGAACAAGAGACCAAGGCCCTCTTAACTGAACTGAAGCAACTGGGCGTCGTGTCCCGCTGCCAAGATGCCAGCCTATCCTATAACCGCATCTCCCCGGCCTGTGAAGCCTGCAAAAAAGGCGTCGGCACCATGACCTCATACCTGTCTTTTGGCTGCCACCGCCGCTGCTACTTCTGCTTCAACCCCAATCAGGACAATTACGAAGCATTCCAAAATAAAAAACGCGACTGGGAAGGCGATCTGCTGCGTATCAAACAAGAGGGCGGACAGTTGACCCACATCGCCCTGACCGGCGGCGAGCCTCTCCTGTATCCCGACGACACCGTCGCCTTTTTCAGACGAGTCACGGAATACTTCCCCGGCGCTCACAGACGCCTCTACACCTCCGGCGACCTCCTGACCGAGCCTCTTCTGACGCAGCTCCAAGAAGCCGGCCTCGACGAGATCCGCTTCAGCTACAAGCTGGAAGACAGCCGTGACCTGCAGGAAAAAGTACTCGCCAACATGTCCCTGGCCCGGACCTGCATCCCGTCCGTCATGGTCGAGATGCCCGTGATGCCCGACGCGGAAGACGCCATGAAAACACTGTTAAACCGCCTGGATGAGATTGGAATCTACGGGATCAACCTGCTGGAGCTCTGCTTCCCCTACCACAATGCAGAAGCGTTTAGGGAGAGAGGCTACGAACTGAAAAATCCCCCCTACCGCACCCTGTACAACTTTTGGTATGCCGGAGGACTGCCCATCGCCGGAAGCGAAAAGACCGCCCTGCGCCTGATGCGCTATGCCGCACAGAATCATCTTCGTCTGGGCATACATTACTGCTCCCTGGAAAATAAAAACTTCGGCCAAATGTACCAGCAGAACCACATCCTGGCCAAAGGCCACCCCACAATGTATTTCTCCAACCAGGACTACTATCTGAAAACCGTCAAAGCCTTCGGAAAGGACGCCGTCCAGGTGCGCCAGATCCTGACCAAAGCCGGCCGCAGCAACTATATCTACGACCGAGAAAACCAGTTCATCCAATTTCATCCTGACGACGCCCATCTCCTCTCAGGGCGTCCGCTGGAGCTCGCCATCTCCGTCAATGTCATGGAGCAGCGAGAAGAAGGCATTCACTGCCGTGAACTCAAGCTTCTGCGCGCCGACGCGCTCTCCTGTCAGCCGCAAAATCTATAACCGCCCCTGCACAAAAGGAGTACCCATCTTTTCCGCCGGATTCGGAGCTTGCTCCGTGTCCGGCGGGGAGATGGGTACTCCTTTCCTGTCCTGAGCGATCTATCACCGCACCCTCTTTGCCGCCTTCCTGGCACATGCCGTGCAAAGCCCATCCGGCGTCCCCGGCCGAACCGCACAGCCGCACCCCGCGCAGGACTGCGAATCCACCCGAACCAAAGGCAACCGATTCATATGCGGCACGCGGACCAGATGCATCCCACGAATCCCCCCATGAGGACAAGTCCTGGCACAGAGTCCGCAGCCCGTACATTTCCAGGGAGTAATATAAATAGTCCGCTTCCCATCCTTCTCCGGCGAAACCTCCAGCGCATTGTGAGGACAAACCCGCTCGCAGATATTGCACCCGAAACAGGCTCTCGTATAACGGGGCAGCCGCACGCCGTAACGTCTGGCGGCGGCCACGGCCGATACCGCTGATACCGCCGCCATGCCGGCCGCCGGCGCTACGGTGCCAGAAGAACCTCCTCCGCGGGACGAAAGCGCCTTTTCTGACCGGCCGGACATTTCGCCGTTATGTCCGCTTGCTGTCCCCGGCGCGGCGCTGCTTTGGCTTCCCGCTCCGTCCTCCTCTTTCTTTGCCACCGTCCCCTGCGCCTGCTTTACCGCTTCACACAGAAGCCTGCGGTAAAGAAATCCGTCCGAATCGCTCTCATTGTCAAAAGAAGGCAAAATGTTCAGCGCTGTGCGGGCCAAATTCCTCCCCAGGCTCCGTCCCAGCCCAGAAAACCAATCCCGGCGGCTCACCGCACGGTTTGTCACCGGCATCTCAAAACGTCCCTCACTCATAATGTGTACCCGCTGGCCAAACTGCTCCGCCCCCAGAAAATCCCGAAGGCACTCCAGGTTATCATGAAGACACTGAACCTGGCCCGCGCGGCTGCAGCGGGCGCAGGCTCCCACATAGAAGACCACATGCGTATACAAAGCCAGCGTCGCCGCCAGCTCCCAGGGAATCCCCGCCAGGCATTCCACCCGCCTGGTACAGACGGCCGCCTCCTCATAGCAGGCAAAGGAAACCGGCTGCGACAGATCCAGATCCTCCGCATACAGCTTCTGTTTGCCGGGGGGCGGAGCAAAACAGCGGGACGGGCAGACCGAAACACAGAGCCCGCAGTCGGTACACTGGTCCCATTTGAGCGGCTCTCTAGGATTTAAACTGAACACCTGTCCGGGACAGATATCCCGGCACAAGGTGCAGGGTACCTTGTGCTGCCGGCGGTTCAGACAGAGTTTCGGGTTAAAAAAAGGTTTTTCCGAAGCGCTCACCACTCCTGTGAGAACGGCCAATCCCATGGTTGTTCTCCTTCTTATTCCACGATCATATACTGGATCGAAGTAATCTCATCATTCTCGATCACAAACTGCAGTTGAACTTTGTCTTTCACATAAGTATAGGCGCTTCCGCTCACCGTATATCCGTCGCCGTAGGCTTTCGTCATCTCCTCCATACTCATAGACAGAGAAATCCCCTCCGGTGTGGACACCAAATCATCCTTGAGCACAATGGCAGACACTTCATTGGCGCCGGATGCCCCCGGAACCGTTGTAATTTCCACACTGCCGTACGTAAAGGTATAATCCGTCCCCGCCCCGGCGCAGCTAGGAGCCTCAAAGGTTTTATCCGCATCTCCTAACGCTGCCAGCAGATCCTCCTGGTCCATACCAGGAGCAATCGAAGCGTCCTTTAACACAAAATGAAAGCCGGAACCAGAAGATGCCGGCGCCTTTGTGGTCTCCTGTCCGGAAGTCACCGCCGGCGTCGTCGCAGGCGTATCCTCTTTGTTCCCGCAGCCCGCCGCCAGCGAAGCAGACAGGCACAAAGCCAGAACACAGCTCATTATTCTCTTTTTCATAATCTTTCTCCTTTCATGCCATTCCTGACAAACTGCCTTTTCCCGATTGGGATAACAATAAAAAGGATATCGCATTCTGCCGGAAGAATCAAGCCCTTTTTTCCCGCTGCCGCTGTTCTTCCGGACATTTCCATAAAAATTAAGTTTTTCGTAAAAGACTTTGTTCTGTTTTTGTGCTAAAATGACTGCAGGAAAGGAACAACCAAGTTTTCAAATGAGGGGAATGTATCATGAAAGTTTTAATTACCACCGATTTATATGTGACAGCTACCAACGGCGTTGTCACCTCGGTCCGCAACTTACAGGAAGAACTGGTCAAAAGAGGCCATGAGGTCCGTATCCTTACCCTCTCCGCCAGCTTAAAGAGCTATCAAGAAGGTCCCATTTATTATATTAAATCCATCCCTCTAGGCGTGGTATACCCTGATGTCCGCATGCCGGTCTCCTATCACAACCATCTGATCCGGGAGCTGATCGACTGGAAGCCGGACGTGATTCACAGTCAATGCGAGTTTTTCAGCTTTCAGTTTGCCAGACATATCTCCAAAGCGACCGGCGCGCCTCTCATCCACACGTATCATACGCTGTATGAGCAGTATGCCACCTATGTGATCCCCAGCAAGCGTCTGGGCCGGCGCATGGTAGCCACCTTCTCCCGCACCCGTCTGAAGCATGTGGACACGGTCATTGCCCCTACCCGCAAGGTAGAGATGTCTCTGCGGCGGTATGGCCTGCGCAATCCCATCCGCATTGTTCCCAGCGGCATCTCCATTGATCAGTATCAATACCGCATGACGCAGGAGGAGCGCATGTCCCGCCGAAAGGCGCTGGGGATTCCGGAAGATCATCAGGTTTTAATCAATCTGGGGCGGCTGGGAACAGAGAAGAATCTGAATGAGCTTCTGGACCTGTTTGCCTCGCTTCTGCGCGACAACCGCCAGATTACCTTTCTGATTGTGGGCGACGGCCCGGCAAAGGAGGAGCTGGAGCGCCAGGCAAAGAGACTGGGCATTGACGATCATGTAGTCTTTACCGGTATGGTGGCGCCCTGTGAGGTTCAGAACTATTATCAGTTGGGAGATATCTTTGTCAGCGCCTCCACCAGCGAAACCCAGGGGCTGACCTACATAGAGGCGGCCGCCAACGGACTGCCGTTAGTCTGCCGTCAGGACCCCTGTCTGGACGATGTCATCGAGGAGGGCGTCAACGGGTACGAATACACTGCCTGTGAGGACTTTATCCGCGATATCCACTCCATTCTGTGGAATCCGGACTGGCGGGACGCGGCCAGACGCAGCAGCGAAGAGATCGCCGCCTCCTTTGACAAGAGCCATTTTGCGGAGGCGGTGGAGCATATCTATCAATCTGCGATCCAATAATTTTTCTGCGCATGATAAAAACAGCCGGGATTCTCTCAGGACCGGCTGTTTTTCTATCTCATTTCCCATTTAAATACTGCAGTATTCCCAGATGAATCGCCCAGGCCAGCTTCTCCTGATATCCTTTATCCTGGAGTCTGGCTGACTCTTCCCAGTTGCTTAAAAAACCGCACTCCACAATCACAATCGGACAGGAGGTATGTAGCAGAAGATAATATTCGCCGTTGGCTTTGGATTTTCTAGTATGCTCCTCTCCCACTCCGCTGGTTAAGGCAGCTTCCAGAATCGCAGCCAGCCGTTCTCCTTCTTTGGAACCTGTATAATAAAAAACCTGAGCGCCGTTGACCGATTCATCGTGAAAACTGTTCTGATGAATACTCACGGTCAGATCCGGGGCGCTCTCTTCAATCCGCCGGCAGCGGGCGTCCATATCGGCCCGTTTCTTGTTTGTGTCTGTGGACTGATACAGCCCCTCGTCGCTCTCCCTTGTCAGAATTACCGTCACATCGGCTGCTTCCAGGTATTCTTTCAACTGATACACCAGACTCAGGTTGATCTCTTTCTCCAGCGTACCGTCCACCCCCACCTTTCCCGGATCATTGCCCCCGTGGCCGGCATCGAGTACCACCACATACCGGTTCTCCCCGGCCGATACCGTCTGCTGCCGGTTCAGGCTGTAAAAAACGGCCGCCACCAGAAACACCATAAAAAATCCCATGGCCAATTCCAGTATATTCTTACGCATAATATCCCGCCTTTCTTTTCCTATCACAATAATATATGCCGGAAGCATGAAAGGCTATGCCGTCTGGCAGACAAAAAGACAGGCATCTGCCCCCATCCGAAGGGCAAACACCTGCTCTTTTGATTATGCAAAATCTGTCAGCGGTTCATATATGCGGCGATCTTCTCCCAAACTTCATCGGACTCCAATCCTAATTTCCAGAAGGCCACGCCTCCAACATCAAAAGAAGCGGTGGTATTCAGCTTGCTCTCCATCGACCGGGCGTCCTCCAGCCAGATACGGTACAGAGAACCGTCCGACTCATATTCACCGTAATACTGGCTCAATTCATCGTTCCATACAATCTCCGCTCCGCCTTCTTCCAGGTTTCTTCTCGCCCTATCCATCCCGACCGCAGTCGATTCCAGCACATACTCTGCTTTTAGAGGATCGGTTCCCTCCGGAATCTCCGCCGCCGGATCAAAACTCCACATTCTGGTGTAAAAAGGAAGGCCGTTGATTACTTTATTCTGCGGTACTTCTGCCAGCGTATTCTCAAGCCCTGCCCGCACAAAAGGCAGCGACGAAGTGGATCCCGCATCCGAAGTCCTCCAGTGTTCGTCATAAGCCATAATAATCACATAATCCGCCATGACTCCCTGTTCCGCCCGGTCATAGAAGCTGGTGCTGGATGTGGGCACGTTATTATCCACAGATAAAACAATACCATGATTCCGGCAGCTAACGGACAGTTCCCGAATGAATTCTACAAAATGAGGTCCGGTATCCGACTTAACGCTCTCAAAATCAATATTGATCCCGTCCAGGTGGTATTGTATGGCCGCCTCTGTCAGATTCTGAATCAGAGCCGTGCGGCTGCTGGTGCGCGACAGCACTTCATATGTGCTGATGTCAGAGCTGAAATTGTCAATCAGCCCCCAGACCTCCAGGCCCCTGGCATGCGCCGCCTCCACATAGCTCTCACTGGCCAGCGACGTAAAGTTCCCCTCGTTGTCACTCAGAGAAAACCAGGTGGGCGATATGACATTCACCCCCTGCGCGGTTGCCAGCAGTTCCTCCAGGTTATCATTGCCTTTCTGGTCAAATACCTGATGCCAGACCAGGCAGATCTCATGATCTCTCGTCAGGCTGGTATAAACCGGTTCCTGAAAATCCGATGTCTTCTCCACAGCCTCTGAGGGGCCCAGATATTTATTCTGAATATAGCCGGTCCATCCGTCCGCCGTGCGGACCTGGCTCCACTCCTCCATCGCATCCAGGATCGTGACCTGGGAACCGCTCTCCAAATCCGCGACGATCTCGCTCTTGATCCCACCCAGAACGCGAAGCGGCGTATCCTCGATGACGGCAGCCTGCTGATACAGGCCCTGCGGCGCGTCGATATACAGGCGCCCCGGCCTTTCGTGAAGTTCAAAATCCACATCGGTGAAAAAGCGGATACAGGTAACGGACAGATAAATCACAGCATTCTCCTCATACCAAACCAGAGCATCCTTATTCTCTGCCCCTGTCTGGTCTGTCCATTCTGACAGCCTCGTTCCCTCCGGGATCTGAACCACCCGATCCGGCAGCGCATACAGTAAAAGCCGTTCCTGCTGATCGATATAGATTCTCTTATTCAGCGACGCGGACACATAGCTCCAGGATAAGTATGCCTCCCCGTCGCGCAGCATCGCCTTCTCCTCTGTCAGCAGGTTATTCACAAGGACTGCGGCCTCTTGTTCCGACGTAATCTGATACAAACTGTACAAATCCGCCCGTTCCTTCGACGGACTGTAATGCTCACGAATATATCCCAAACCAGCCACCAGGCAGATCACCAGAATCAATGTGATGGCAATCGCCGCCGGTATCCATTTTCTGGGCCTGTTTCCCATTCTACTCCTCCGTTTCCATACATTCCGCCTGCCGGACCGTTCCGTCAGCCGCATGTCATTTTATTGTATCATAAATGGACTGGACTTTCAATGGGTACTGGGTGATTTATGGCAAAAGGCAAACCGGCACTCTACCGCTCGTTCTCATCTTTTGCATCGGCCCGGATGCCGTCCCAGACATCTTCGCTCTCCTGTTCACCTACGTCGTCAAGATTGATACGAACAATTCGATTCTGTTCGTCGGCCACAAAATCGCACATATACACCCCCGTTTCTCTGACCGCACAGATCTTTGCAATATCTTCCAGCGGAAGTCTGGCATCCTTCAGCGTAATCTCCACACCGGCGGACTGATACCTTCTCAGCTGATCCATAAACGGAATGTCTTCCCGGCTCTCTGTCTCGTCGTGAGAGTTCTCAGGCTTTTTTCTCATCTGTACCTCCTCCGGTCTTTACGGCTTCTGAAAGCTTAGCGCCCGTAACACACCAAATTCCAGGCTGGAGACCGCTTTTGATCCCGTATCCTCCACTGCGCCTTTATCTTAGTTTTTTTACTCCTTCTTTTCAAGCATATGGCAGGAAACAATTTGTTTCCGTGTCAAAAAGTGAGGTTTATACCGCAAACCATTTCTATTTGGCAAGATTTGTTCTCTCTAAAAACTGGTATATATTTTTATGATACTTTTACTTTACATTCTTCTGACCTTTGAGTATACTATGTAATTGTGGGGTTATCTTTTCGGATAGGAAGTGATTTTTTGAAGATAGAACGAATCAATGAGAACCAGATCCGCTGCACCTTAAACAGCACCGATCTGGCTGAGAGACAAATCGAATTAAGCGAACTGGCCTACGGCAGCGAAAAGGCCAGACAACTGTTCCATGAAATGATCCAGGCCGCCGCCGTTGAGGTCGGCTTTGACGTGGATAATATGCCTCTTATGGTGGAGGCCATTCCCCTGACGATGGACAGCATCATGCTGATCGTTACCCGTGTGGAGGACCCGGACGAACTGGATACCCGGTTTTCCCGCTTCTCCCCCTCCGCGGAAGAGGGATGGGAGGATCTGGAAGATTTCTCCGAACTGGCGGCCGGTCTTCTGGAGGGAGCCGGGTTCTTGAAGGAGCTGCGCCAGCATATCCAGTCTTCCTCTGACGACGATAAAAACGCCGAGAATTTCCGCCTGTTCACTTTTGCCAGTCTGGACGAAGCCGCGGCCGCCGCGGCCGCATTAAACGGTGTTATTCTGTCGCACAGCACGCTGTACCGCGATCCGGCTGACGGGATCTATTGTCTGTGCGTCCGTCTCGCCCAGGATGAGGATGCGTTCCGCCGGACCTGCAATATCCTGTCCGAATATGGAACCATACGGCGAAGCCGGAGCAATACGCTGGCCTACTGGGAGGAGCACTGCGAAACCATCATCGCCTCCCGCGCTCTCGATAAACTGGCCAGGCTGGCAAGCATCTGATCTGTACCGCCATTTATTAAAGTATTAACAAGCAGAGATATCGCCCTGGATATCGAAACTTTGACAGCGACGAAACAGCCCGCAGAATCCCTGTGGATTTCTGCGGGCTTGTCCGGTCAAGATCCTATGCTTCCTTCGCGGAAAAGTACTCGTTTACGGCGGCAACCAGGGCATCTGCATCAATGCCATGTACAAAAGCTGCCTCCTCCAGAGATTCTGCCTGAGATGCCGGGCAGCCGATGCAGTGCATTCCGGCGCTCATCAGTATGGGCGCCACGCCGGAATCCAATTGCAGAAGCTCACCGATCCGCATATCCTTCGTAACGGTCATGGTATTCTCCTCCTGTCTTTCTTTCGGTATTAGTATCACCGTTTTTTCTGTAAATATGATCTTATCACGAAACCTTCCAAAACGCAAGAAAAAGGATTAGTTTTTGCTTTTGTATCGCATTTTATACTTGAATTCCCTCTTCTTTTATATTACAATGTAGGCAGGCGTTAAACGCCCATATCTACTATATTGAAGGAGGATTTCGGTATGGCATACAAAATTTCCAGTGAGTGCATTTCCTGCGGCGCCTGTGCAGAAGGCTGCCCTGTCAACGCGATCTCGGAAGGCGCTGAGCGCTATGAAATCGATGCGGATACCTGCATTGACTGCGGCGCATGCGCTTCCACCTGCCCTGTCGGCGCTCCCGAGGCGGAATAATTCCGCGGCGGTTTCTGACAGAGATTCTGAAGACAATCGCAGAAAAACGGCATGGTTCCCAAGCGAATCGTGCCGTTTGTTCTGTTTAATAGATGGTTGTCTTTCGTTTTCTTGCGAACAGGCGCCGTTTTCTCTTGCTCTGTGAGACAACCGGCGAACAGGGCGCCTTGGTAGCCGCTGTCTCCTTCTTTGCGCCCCAGAAGCCTTTCTTTCTCCCCCTCCTTACAAGAGCGTCGTCCAGCTTGCGGAAATGCTCTTCCATGCGGTCCTCATTTTCCCGCATCAGATAGTTCATCTCCTTCACCACTTTATCGTTGACCCGTTCGCTGACCTCGTGGCCCAGCCGTTCATTGTTGTTGCGCAGCGCCTCCGTGACAATGTCATAGACAATGTTCTCAAATTCCATCATCTTGTCCTGACGGCTGACGGCTGTCAGAACCGGATCGCTTTCTCTCAGAAACGTATCTTCCGAAATTCCGGCACAGCCAGCCTCGCTCCTTGGTTCAAGCTCCTCTCCGGTTTCCTCCTCCTCGATTTCCTGAAGAAAATAAGTTTCCTCGTTCTCATAGCTTGTCCGCTCTGAGGCGGTCGAATCGTATGGCTCCCCCTGGTTCATAAACGTCCCCAGGCTGTCCCGGATGGCCCGCAACTGAAATCCCCGTACCTTCATCTCTTTAATATGGTTAAAGATTGCAATATGCTCTTCCGTATAATAGCGATGTCCCAACTCGTTCCTTGGTATCTCCAGCTCCAGCTCTTCCTCCCAGTATCGCAGCACATGGGCCTCCACGTCCGTCAGACGGGCCGCCTCTGATATCAGATATCTGGCCACAGTTTTATGTACTCCTTTCCTGTTTTTCTCTCTGCCGTACCTTTTTACAGGTCCGGCAGAGAGTCTGCCATCCGATGGCTGGAAATATTTTACAATTTCGAGTATAACAAAAAAAAACCAGGAATGCAAGTTTTTTTCTTTCATTCCCAGCTTTTTTATTCGCCGTCTGACGCGCGCCGTCTCTTCTGCTCTTCTCGACTCATATTGACAAATTTGGTGAAATCCGGCAGCCAAACCAGATTGACCGTCCCGATCGGGCCGTTTCTCTGTTTGGCCACGATGACCTCCGCAATGTTTTTATCGGGCGAATCCTTGTTGTAATAATCGTCCCGGTACAGAAACATGACCACATCGGCGTCCTGCTCGATCGCCCCTGATTCCCGCAGATCCGACAGCATGGGACGGTGATCGGGCCGGGTTTCACAGGCGCGCGACAACTGCGACAGCGCAATCACCGGCGCGTCGATTTCTCTGGCCAGCGCTTTCAGGGACCGGGAAATCTCCGACACCTCCTGCTGGCGGCTGTCGCTCTTGCCGCTGCCGCTCATTAGCTGCAGATAGTCGATCATCACCAGGTCCAGACCGAACTCCAGCTTAAATTTGCGGCATTTGCTGCGCAGCTCTGCGATGGAAATCCCCGGCGTATCGTCAATAATCATGCGCGAATTCCCGATCATCCCCACGGTCTCCACCAGTTGGCTCCACTCATGATCGGTCAGATCTCCGTTTCGCAGAGACTGGGAATTGATGCGCGCTTCCATGGCGAACAGACGGTTCATCAACTGTTCCTTGCTCATCTCCAGGCTGAAGATGGCGACGCTGTAATTTTTACGAAAACAGATATAGTCGGCCAGGTTCAGAACAAGAGCCGTCTTTCCCATGGACGGCCGGGCCGCCAACAGAATTAAATCCGAGCGCTGCAGGCCCGACAGCCGGTAATCGAGATCCACAAATCCTGTCGGAATCCCGGTCACGTCCCCCTTCATCTTGGCTGCCGCCTCGATCCGGTCAAGCGTCGCCAAAGCCACCTGCTTAACCGAAACAAAATCTCCGGTATTCCGGCGTTTCAGCAGTTCAAAGGTGGCTTTCTCGGTATATTCCAGAATATCCTCTGTCTTTTCCTTCCCGGCGTAGCATGTACTCGATATCTCGTCATTCAGGCGGATAATCTTGCGCAGCAGCGATTTCTCATAGACAATCTGCGCGTAATGGCGGATATTGGCCGATGTAGGGACCGCCGTGATCAGTTCCCGCACAAACTCCAGGCTGCTGACCTCCGGCGGCACATCCTTTTCCCGCAGTCTCTCCTGTACCGTCACCAGATCAACCGGATGGCCTTCCTGATACAGCTCCGCCATGGCCTCAAACATGACGCCGTACGAACTCTGGTAAAAATCTTCTTTTGAAATCATCTCCAAGGCGGCCAGAACAGCCTCCTTGTCCATGAGCATGGAACCGATCACGGACTGCTCCGCCTCTATGCTGTGGGGCAGAATCCGTTTGATTAATCCCTCTTCCATGTCTGTCTCCCGTCAGGAAAGAGCGGCTACCAGCACCTTCAGCTTTGCCGTCACCTCCGGATGCAGCTTGACGTTCACGGTATACTGCCCGGCGTCCTTGATCGCGCCGTCCGTACTGATTTTCTTTTTATCAATCTCCAGCCCCAGTTCCTTCTGAATCGCTTCGGCAATCTCCTTCGTGGATATGGAGCCAAACGCTTTTCCTCCGGCCCCCATTTTGACCGCCAGCTTCACCGGCGCGCTCTCCAGCTTGCCGGCCAAGTCCCTTGCCTCTGCCAGCAGCTCGGCTGCTCTTTTGTCCGCGCTGGCTTTCTGCAGCTTCAGATCATTCAGCGCTTTCGGCGTGGCCTCCACGCCCAGATTCTTCGGCAGCAGCATATTTTTTGCATAGCCGTCTTTGACATTGACAACCTCGCCCTTTTTCCCCAAACTCTTTACATCCTGCAACAATACTACCTGCATATCAGATATCTCCTTCCTCTACCATTTTGGATACGGTTTCCTTAATCAGCTCCTTGGCGTCCTGAATCGAGCAGTCCCGAATCTGAGCGCCGGCGATGGTCATATGTCCGCCGCCGCCGAATTTTTCCATGATCACCTGGACGTTGACCTCGTCGATGGAGCGGGCGCTGACATAGATCACGCCGTTGTACTCCGTCAGGACAAAGGACGCCTTGACGCCCACGATATTCAAAAGCTCATTGGCCGCCTGGGCTCCCACCACGGTAGGGCTGTTGAGCCCCTCGGCCTGACAGACGCTGATCGCGTACGCCTGCTCAAAAATCTCCGCCTGGCTGACCGCGGCCGCCCTGGCCTTATAGTCGTCCATATTGTCCCGAAGCAGCTTGCGCACCCGGACCACGTCCGCCCCGCAGCGCCGCAGAAACGCGGCGGCCTCAAAGGTGCGCACGCCGGTTTTGCTGACAAAATTGTTGGTGTCCACCACAATGCCGGCATACATCAGATCCGCCTCGCTGGACGTGATTTTTACCTCTTCATCGACATACTGCAAAATCTCCGCCACCAGCTCGCAGGTGGAGGAGGCGTATGGTTCCACATAGGACAGCAAGGCGTTTTCCACCTGCTCCGCCATCTGCCTGTGATGATCCACGACGACAACGTTGCCGCTTTTTTTCAGAATATCCGGGCATTCTGTGTAGGAGGGACGGTTGACATCCACCACCACGATCAAGGTATTGTCGTCCACCATCTCGACCGCTTTCTCCCGGCTCATAATCAACGCGTCCTCCGCCTCCAAATTGGACTGGATCCGGTTCAGCATCGGACGAAGCTGCGGATCGATGGTATCCGCCACAATATGCGCGCGCTTTCCCAGAGTCGCGGCGATCCGAAACACGCCGACACCGGCGCCGAACGAATCCACGTCGCCGTTGCTGTGTCCCATGATGAGAATATTCTCGCTGTTCTCAATCAGCTCACGTAGCGCATGCGCCTTTACGCGGGCCTTCACGCGGGTGTTTTTCTCCATCTGCTGAGACTTTCCGCCGTAGTAGCTGATATTGTCCCGCTCCCGGATCACGGCCTGATCGCCGCCGCGCCCCAGCGCCATATCAATGGCGGCTCTGGCATATTCATAATTCTTGCTGTAGGTATCTCCGCCGAATCCCAGACCGATGCTGATGGTGACGGACATGTCATTGCCGATGCTGACCGTCTTTACATCCTCCAGAAGGGCAAATTTCCCCTCTTTCATCCCCGCCACATATTTCTTTTTGATCAGAGCCAGATATTTGTCTTTATCCAGCTTCTTAATCAGGCCGTTCATGCGGGCCACATAACGGTTGATCTTGCGGTCAATCAGAGCCACCAGCAAGGAGCGGCGCACCTCCTCAATACTCTCCAGCACCTCGTCGTAATTGTCCAGGTAAATCAGGCCCACGACCATCTTTTCATCTTCCCGATCCTTTGCATAGCGCATCTGCTCGGTCTCGTCAAACAGATATACGGTATACAGGCCGCCCTGGTCGTTGCGCAGACCCAGAATATCCACGGAAACCATCTCTTTGGGCATCTGAATGCTTTCAATCTCGAGACGGTAATTTTCTTCCCCCAGGCAGGTATGACGCACATAGGGCTGTCCTTCACTCAGAGGAAAATCCTTGGCCTTTACCTCTGTCACGGCGTCCCACAAGGGTTTGGTGCTGTTTCGTTCCAGGTTTAGAAGCTGCCGCAGACGTTCGTTTCCCCACAAAATCCGGCCGGTATCGTCCATCAGGCCGTAGGGGACCGGCAGTCCCGTCAGAATCCGGTTCTGTATCTGGGCGTTATCCGCCGCCATACTCAAAATCTCTGGGTAGACCCTTTTCTTCTGATAAACAGACAGAAATGCCGCTGCCAGGGCAAAGGACAAGGTAAACGGCAGAGCCGTAAAACCTGCATTCCTGTCCACAAAAAACAGGATTGCGTTCATCACGGCGGCCGCAGCCGCAAAATAAACCGGCCAGACCAGATACTGCGAAATCCGGCTTGTCTCTTTCTTTTTCTTCTCCATCGTCCGCCTCCTGGTGTATTTGGTTTTAAGTATATCAGATTTTTTGAGGATTGGCTACAGAAATTGAAGATGAATTTAGATGAGAGGAGAAAGATCTGAAGCAGACATCGAATCGGTCCGAAACGGCCCAACCGTCCTGTCATAATAGTGATACAGGTACAATGTTCTCCTCCTTCCGGCTGCCTCTTCAAAATGATCCTAACAGCAAAAAAGCTTCTTTTTTCTCTCCAACATCTCTTTGATTCTCTCGATATACTGGGTGACATCCTTCACATTCTCTCTCCGTTCGATCCGCCCGTTTGCATCGACCCGCTTTGAGATGCTTCCGGCCCCGCAGGCCGCGATTGTCTGTTTCTCTTCCATAATCAAAATATTATAGATCCCCTCTTTACCGGGAGCCGCAAATCCCACATTCTCCAGGTTCCCCGTCATATTCTTCTGCCGGTACAGGTAATAGGGGGACATTCCCAATGTACGCGCGCTTTTTTCCGCCACAGCCATGGCCTCGTCGGAATTTTCCATAGAAACATAGTGTTCCCGGTATTGGTTCAGTCTGGCCGCCCGCTTGACCGCCAGAGAATGGACGGTGATGCTGTCCGGCCGCAGTTTTTTCAGCTCTTCCATGGTTTGGTCCACATCCCGCACATCCTCTCCCGGAAGGCCCAGAATCAGATCCATATTGATATTGTCAAAGCCCATCTGTCTGGCCAGAGCGAACGCCTCCCGAACCTGTTCCACCGTATGGCGACGGCCGATCCGGTCGAGCGTCTCCTGCTTCATGGTCTGGGGATTGATGGAGATACGGGTGACAGCATGATTTTTTAATACCTGAAGCTTTTCTCTGGCGATGCTGTCCGGACGGCCGGCCTCCACGGTAAATTCCCGCAGGCCCTGACAGTCAAAATGCTCCTCCACACAGGAAAGAAGGCGGTCCATCTGCTTTGGCAAAAGCGTTGTGGGCGTGCCGCCTCCGAAATAAACCGTATTCAGTTTCTTCCCCCGAAAAATGGACGCTGTCCCCGTCAGTTCCCGCCTTACTGCCTCCACATACGCATCTGCCTGTCCGGCAAAACGTTCAAAGGGATATGAGGTAAATGAGCAGTACAGGCAGGTCGTCGGACAAAAGGGGACGCCCACATAGAGGCTGAAGCCGTTTTCATAGTCGATCCCCTGCAAAAGCGCCTTCTCTCTGCGGGCAATCTCCAGACTCAGACCGGTCTTTTCGGGAGTGACCAGGTACTCTTTCTGCATGTAGGACGCGATCTCCGCCTCCCCTTTGCCCTCCTCCAAAAAACCCAGGGCAATCTTTGTGGGACGAATCCCCGTCAAGGTCCCCCACGGCAGTTCCCGCTGGGTGTCCTTCCGCAGCAGACCGTAAACCAGGCGCTTCAATGCGCTTTTGACCGCGGTGCGGTCCAATCCCGACACGGGCACCGCTTCACAGAACCGGCGGACAGCAGACGGTTCTCCCGCCTCGTCCCTGCCGTGCAGAACCACGCGGATCTGCTCCGGCCTGTATTCCACCAGAAGCAGCCTGCGCCATGTGCCGGGAAAATCCGGCTCCGGTCCCGAAACTCCCCACTCTTTTTTTTCAATCTCCTCGCCCGGATAAAAGGCCATCAGCAGCCCTCGGATATCGTACTCGTAGTTTTCCTCGCTCAACCGCAGTTCAATCATTTTCTTTTCTCTGTCAGATTATCGTCTCCGAATTTCTTATGCCAGCGGATTGTATTTTTTCTCATGACCGATCGTCGTCCCCTCGCCATGCCCCGGAAACACCTCCGTCTCCTGCGGCAGCGCAAAGAGCCGCTCTCGAAGAGAACGCCGGATCTGGGCAGAAGAGCCGGTCGGAAGATCTGTTCTGCCGTAGCTTTCATAGAACAGCGTGTCCCCGGAAAACAGCCAGCCTTCCTCCGGCAGCAAATAGCAGCAGCTCCCCGCCGTATGGCCCGGCGTCAGAAGCATGCGCACCGTATGGCCGAACAGGGAAATTTCCTCGCTGTCCTGCAGGCAGACATCCGCGGTCACAACCGTACTGCGCCCCTCCCAGGAGGCGGACAGATTGATCTGTGCATCGCCTAAAAGAGAGGTTTCCGCCTCCGCCGCATAGACCGGCGCGCCGGTCTTCTCCCGCAGCCGCCCAACCGCCAGAATATGATCGTAATGACCGTGCGTCAGAAGAATGGCCTTTATGGACAATCCCTGTTTTTCACATACTTCCAGCAGGCGGTCCGCCTCATCGCCCGGATCGATCAGAGCCGCTTGTCTTGTTTTTTCCTCTATCAAAATATAGCAGTTGGTCATCACGCTGCCAACTACGCAGGATAGCATCCGCATCAGCCTGTTGTCCTTTCTATATCCACAACGCCGTCGATCTGGCGCAGCTTTTCCACCAGGGAATGGAGTTCCTCCCTGTTTTTTGTCTCAAAAGCTGTGGAGATCGTCGCCAGTTCCTGTTTATTGATCCGGGTATTCATGGCTTTGATATCAATCTGACGCTCCGTAAAAACTTTGGAGATATCCACCAGAAGACCGACCCGGTTGTGCGCGTATATCTTGATCTCTGCCGAATAGATATGAGCCATCTCCGCCGATGCCTGCCACTCCGCGTCGATCAGGCGTTCTCTCTCCCGATCCGGCAGATTCATCACATTGATGCAGTCGGTTCTGTGAACCGTCACCCCGCGGCCCCTGGTCACAAAACCAACGATCTCGTCCCCCGGCACCGGACTGCAGCACTTGGAGAGGCGCACGGCCACATCGTTCAGCCCCTGGACGATGATGCCGCTCTTGGAACGTATCTGGGTCGGAGGCGTGTTTTCATTGGAGGAAAGCGTAGCCAGTACCGCCGCGTCCGTGATCTTCTTTCGCTCCTGCTTCTCCCGCTCTTCCAGCATCTTATTGATGATCTGGCCTTCCTTCAGACCGCCGTGTCCCACGGCGGCCAGCAGAGCCTCCCAGTCCCGAAACCCATATTTGTTTAGTACCCGCTCCACGATCTCGGAGCGGTTCAGATCGCTGAATGTGATCGCCTTGCTCTTGCAGTACCGGTCAATCAGTTCTCTGCCCTTGGCAATGTTGCTCTCCTTATTCTGCGATTTGAACCAGGCGTTGATCTTATTTTTGGCCTGGGCGCTCTGGGCGATCTTCAGCCAGTCGCGGCTGGGACCGTTGGAATTCTGAGAGGTGATGATCTCCACCCGATCCCCGTTCTGCAGCGTGTAATCAATCGGCACCAGTTTTCCGTTCACTCTGGCTCCCACCATCCGGTTTCCCACCGCGCTGTGAATGCCGTAGGCAAAATCAATGGGTGTGGAGTGATTGGGCAGCGATTTCACATCGCCGTCGGGAGTAAAGCAGTACACGCTCTCGGAAAAAATATTGAAATCGGTCTTGACCGAGGATAAAAATTCCCGGTTGTCCGACATATCCTGCTGCCATTCCAGAATCTGGCGCAGCCAGCTTAGCTTCTCCTCCTCCCGGCTCAGACCGGACTGGCTGCCGCCCTCCTTATATTTCCAATGAGCCGCAATGCCGTACTCCGCCGTGCGGTGCATTTCGTAGGTGCGGATCTGAATCTCAAACGGCTGGCCGTTGCTTCCGATCAATGTGGTGTGAAGAGACTGGTACATATTGGCCTTGGGCATGGCAATATAGTCCTTGAAGCGGCCCGGCACCGGCTTATACATCTCATGGATAATCCCCAGTGCCGCATAGCAGTCCTTCACCGAATCCACCAGAATGCGGATGGCAAAAATATCGTAGATTTCGTCCAGCGTCTTGCCCTGGTTGACCATCTTGCGGAAAATGCTGAACAGATGCTTGACCCGGCCGTAAACCTCGCAGCGGATGCCTGCCTCGTCCATATGGTCTTTGACCTCGTGAACGATCTCTTCCACAAACGCGTCCCGGCTCTCGCGGCTTAAGTTCAGATTTTCCATCAATTCGTTATAGACCAACGGCTCCAGATAGCGCAGGCACAGATCGTCCAGCTCGATCTTAATCCGGCTGATTCCCAGGCGGTCCGCCAGCGGCGCATAGATGTCCATCGTCTCTGTGGCCTTCTCACACTGTTTTGCCTCGGTCATATATTCCAGCGTCCGCATATTGTGGAGGCGGTCCGCCAGCTTAATTAAAATCACGCGGATATCTCTGGCCATCGCCAAAAACATCTTGCGCAGATTCTCCGCCTGCAGTTCCAGCTTATCTTTTGACCAGGACAACTGCGTCAGTTTGGTGACGCCGTCCACCAGAATGGCCACCTCGTCGCCGAACTGTTCCCGCACCTCCTGCAGCGTCATGGATGTGTCTTCCACCACGTCGTGAAGAATGCCGGATATGATGCTCTCTTTGTCCAGTTCCAGATTTGCCAGAATAATCGCCACGTGAACCGGGTGGATGATATAGGGTTCGCCCGATTTGCGCTTTTGATCCTTATGCGCATCTTTTGCGATCTCAAACGCGCGCCGGATCAATGTCAGGTCATCGGAAGGATGGTACTTCCGAATGGATCGGACCAGCTCCTGATACAAAGCTTCCGGATCATTGGTTTCCTGTTGCGCATCCAGAGTCAGCCCATCCTTTACCATCCCGTCTTCATGGATTTCTTCTCTGTAATCTGCTGTCATCTCTTCACCTCCGCCTGCCCCCGTCCGTTCTGTCCCCCGTCTTTCTCCCCCTGGATTCCGGCTCAGTATCTGCCTGCCTTGCCCCGGTATCCGGCTCTATATCCGCCTGTCCGCCGCTCTCTACCTGTACCCGGACAGATTCAAAAAGATCTGATACTGGTCCTCTCTGATATCCTTGGAGGAATTTAACACCTCTTCAATGTCAAAATCCTGATACTCTCCGTGGAGATACCCGACAGCCCGGTTTTTCTTTCCCTCCAAAAGCAGATCCACGGCCTTGGCTCCCATGATGGAGGCATAGACCCGGTCTTTACATGTGGGCGTGCCGCCGCGCTGCATATAGCCCAGGATCGTCGCTCTGGTCTCGATTCCGGTCGCGGCCTCGATGCGCTTCGCCATGCTGGCGGAGTGCCCGATCCCCTCGGCATTGATGATGATATGGTGCGCCTTACCCATATTCCGGTGCTCGATAATCCGGTTGATAATCACCTGCTCGTTATTGTCGTAGCGCTCCGGCAGAAGCACGTCCTCCGCGCCGTTCGCCAGACCGCACCACAGCGCGATATAACCGGCCCGGCGGCCCATAACCTCGATGATGCTGCAGCGCTCATGGGAGGTGGACGTGTCGCGGACCCGGTCGATCGCTTCCATGGCCGTATTCACAGCCGTGTCAAACCCGATTGTGTAGTCCGTGCAGTTGATATCCAAATCAATGGTTCCCGGCAGGCCGATGGTATTGATCCCCTGTCTGGCCAGAGCCCCCGCGCCCCGGTAGGAACCGTCGCCGCCGATCACGACCAGACTGTCAATGCCGTGTTTGCGCAGAATCCCGGCCGCCTGCTCCTGCACGGCCAGCTCCTTAAACTCCTCGCAGCGGGCCGTATACAGCATCGTGCCGCCTCTCTGAATGATATCCGCCACACTGCGGTATTCCATGTCCATGATCTCTTCATTCAGGAGTCCCGCATAACCCCGCAGAATCCCCTTTACATTAAGCCCCTTGGAAATAGCCGTACGCACCACTGCCCGAATCGCCGCGTTCATGCCCGGCGCGTCGCCGCCGCTGGTCAGCACACCGATTGTCTGTACCTTGTTTCCCATACCTTACACCTCCTGAATACTGAATATGACATCTTCCTCTCATTGTAAATCATTTTTTAACGCATTTCAATAGTCTTCTCTACCACTTTTACATTTTCTGCGCCAAATTTTTTTCGGAGAGCGTCCAACAGCTCCTCACGGATCCCCACGCTCCAGTTGGCCCCCATCCGCTTTTTTGCCTTCTCCGCGCGCAGATATAAAATCACCTGGCTGTTTCCGTCCGATTCCCGCAGAAGATCCTGCAGATCCGGCGCGGCCGCCTCGTAGCTTTCTCTGTCCAAAAACTGAATCCACAGCTCTCTCGGCGCCTCGTCAAAGGGCAGGATCGACTCCAAAATCAGCTTGCCCTTCGGGTCGTCCCCGATGGAAGTCCTTCCTTTGATAAACACTTTCCGATCCGGAAGAAACAAATCTTTATATTTCTCATAGTCTCTGGGAAAAACCAGGACCTCCACGCTGCCGACCAGATCTTCTATCGTTAAAAATGCCATCATCTGGTTGCTCTTTGTAGTCTTGACGGATTTTGCGGTAATCATACCGCCGATCACCGCCGTGACGCCGTCGCCGGCCTGCGCTTTTCCCGTCTCGTCGTCCACCAGAAAGTCCAGACTTTTGGCCGTAATGTTTTTCTCCCACAAAGCGGCGCAGGCTTCCATGGGATGGCCGCTGATATAGATGCCGAGAATCTCCTTCTCAAAAGCCAGCAGTTCTTCTCTGGGGTATTCGCCCACATCCGGAAACGATACCTCATACGCCCCGCGCTCGGTTTCTTCCATCAGGTCAAACAGACTCATCTGGCCGCTGATCGAGGATTTTTTCTCCTGGTTGCGCCGTTCCAGCAGCTCCATACACACCATCATTTTCTGCCGTCTTGTCCCGGGCAGACAGTCCATAGCGCCGCCCTTGATCAGATTTTCCAGAACCCTCTTGTTGATTTCGTTTCCGTCCATGCGGTCAATGAAATCCTTCAGGCTCACAAAAAGACCTCCCGTCCTGCGCTCCTCTTCAATCCGCGCGATTACATTGCGCCCCACGCTCTTGATTGCGGACAGTCCATAGCGGATCGCGCTGCCGGACACGGAGAAATTCATTACGCCCTCGTTGATATCCGGAGGCAGCAGACGGATTCCCATCTGGCGGCAGCTCAAAATATACTCGGATACTTTGGCATTGTTGTCGATCACGGAAGTCATCAGGGCAGCCATAAATTCCACCGGATAATGATATTTCAGCCAGGCCGTCTCATAAGAAACCACCGCGTAGGCCGCCGCGTGGGATTTATTAAAGGCATACTCGGCAAAATCCATCATCTCATCAAAGATCGTGTTGGCCGCCTTCTCCGAAATCCCTTTGCGGATGCAGCCCTCCACGTCTTCTTCTTCGTTGCCGTAGACAAAATTCCGGCGCTCCCGCTTCATGACGTCGGCTTTTTTCTTGCTCATGGCCCGGCGCACCAGATCGCTGCGCCCCATGGTATAGCCGCCCAGATCCCGCACAATCTGCATGACCTGTTCCTGGTACACCATACAGCCGTAGGTCGGCTTTAAAATCGGCTCCAACTGCGGGCAGTGGTAGGTAATGTTTGCCGGATCGTTTTTTCCCTTCAGATATTTGGAGATAAACTGCATGGGACCGGGCCGGTACAGCGAGATGCCGGCGGTCAGATCCTCTAAGCTTTCCGGCTTGAGTTCCTTGATGAAGGTTTTCATGCCCGAACTTTCCAATTGGAACACACCGTCGTTTTTTCCGGTGCTGAGCGATTCAAATACTTCACGGTCTGCAAAATCAATGTGATCTATATCAATCTTTGCCCCCTGGCTCTGTTCGGCCAGGCGCACGGCGTTCTGGATCACGGTCAGAGTCCGAAGGCCCAGGAAGTCCATTTTAAGAAGCCCCAACTCCTCCAAGAGCGTCATTGTATACTGCGTTGTGACCGCGCCGTCGGCGCCCCTGGAGAGCGGCACGTACTCTTCCACCGCCTTCTGGCTGATCACCACCCCGGCCGCATGCATGGAAGTATGACGGGGCAGGCCCTCCAGGCGCTTGGACATGTCAATCAGATTGCGGATCTGTTCGTCGTTCTCATAGGCCGAAGCCAGCTCCGGGTTCACCTTCATGGCCGCGTCGATGGTGACAACTTTTGTATCCGGAATCCGGGCCGGGATCATCTTTGCCACGGAATCGCAGAGGGCATAGGGCAGATCCATCGCCCGGCCCACATCCCGGACCACGCCCTTGGCGGCCATCGTACCAAACGTGACGATCTGCACCACCCGGTCTTTGCCGTACTTCTCCACCACATAGTCGATTACTTCCTGGCGCCGCTCAAAGCAGAAATCCACGTCGATATCCGGCATGGATACGCGCTCCGGATTCAGAAAACGCTCAAATAAAAGCTGGTAGGGAATCGGATCGATGTTCGTGATCTCCAGACAATAGGCCACCACGCTGCCCGCCCCGGAGCCGCGCCCCGGACCAACGATAATATCCTGGCTTCTGGCATAGTGAATAAAATCCCATACAATCAGAAAATAGTCCACATAGCCCATGGTTTCAATCACGTCCAGCTCATATTCCAGACGTTTCAAAAGCGTCCCGTCGTCTTCGGGATAGCGCTTGGCAAGACCGCTGTAGCAGAGTTCCCGCAGATACGCCTCTGAGGTCTTGCCTCCCGGCACGTCGTACTTCGGCAGCTTCGGCACGCCGAATTCGATCTCTACATTACAGCGCTCGGCAATCTTGTGCGTATTTTCCAGAGCTTCCGGCGCATAAGGAAACAGCTCTGCCATCTCCTCCTCGGATTTTATATAGTACTGACCGCCCTCATAGCGCATCCGGTCGCTGTCGCTGACTTTTTTGTTGGTCTGAATGCAGAGCAGAATATCGTGCGGAACGGCGTCCTCGGGGGAGATATAATGTGTATCGTTGGTGCATACCAGTCCGATGCCGAGCTCCCGGCTTATGCGCAGAAGCCCTGCGTTGACTGTTTTCTGCTCTCGGATCCCATGGTCCTGCAGCTCCAGAAAAAAATTTCCTTTTCCAAAAATCCTCTCATAGCGCTGAGCGGCTTCCACGGCTTTCTCATAGGAAGCGCGGGCCAGATTCTTTGCCACTTCACCGGCCAGGCAGGCGCTCAGGGCAATGATCCCCTCGTGAAACTCTTCCAAAACCTCATAATCCACCCGCGGTTTGTAATAAAAGCCGTCGATAAAGCCGCGGGAAACGATCTTCATCAGGTTATGGTAGCCCCGGTCATTTTCCGCCAACAGCACCAGATGATAATAGCGGTCGTCATCCCCCGCTTTTCCTCCTTCTTTCACAAACCGGGAACCAGGCGCCACATAGACTTCGCAGCCGATAATCGGTTTGATGCCCGCCTTTTTTGCGGCGCGGTAAAAGTCAATGACGCCGAACATCACACCGTGGTCGGTGATGGCCAGGCTGTCCATTCCCAGCTCCTTCGCGCGGGCAACCAGTTCTCCAATCTTGGCCGAACCATCCAAAAGGCTGTATTCGGTGTGGACGTGAAGATGGGTAAACGCCATGTCTTTCCTCCCTTCTTTCCCTTGTTCTTTTTTTATGATAACAGGGATCAGGCAATATCTCAAGCAATTTCTCAGACAGCCAAAAATCAAACCCCATCAAAAAACACAGACCCGGAAGCTGTTTTCCATCTTCTGGTCTGTGTTTTTTGATGCTGCGGTTTCTTCTTATATTCTCTTTTCCTTCACCGGACAAGGAGGCCGCACGATTGTCTCTTTTAATCTACTCCACCTCATACCCATTCCTGCGGTAACACATCACAAATATGCCCACCGCCAGGATTATCTCTCCCAAAAGCACTGTCACATCCAGCAAGCCGAGTGAATACGCATTCCCGTTGGCATAGCAGGATACCAGATTGGATACCACGCCGGTAAACAGAAAACGGGATATATTCTGAAACACTGGAAGCATATTTCCAAAAACAGGAATCAGCATAAAAACGAAAATCAACGGCGACGTCAATGTACTGGCGCTCATTTGATTTTTTGCGAATATTCCCACGATCATTCCCAAGATACAGCTTGTGATACTGGCAATCGAGGTCACAAGAACATACTGCACCAGATCAATCTGTGCCAGGGAAAGGCCGCTGACCGGGATCAGCAGGATACTCACAAACTGCGTCTCCAGAAAAGGCGGAATCAGGCTGCCCAGGAAAAATTCCAGACCGTTTACAGAAGAGGTCATCAGAGCCCGAAGCGTGTGTTTCTCTTTTTCCTCCGCCAGTCCGGCGCTGGTGACAAACATCCCCGTCATAGTGATATTCATGGTGAGGCCCATATTCAAAACCATCGCCATAAGGCTGGGCGAAAGGGCCTCTCCCTCCATCATGGCCCCGTACAGATAACGCAGCCCCACTGTTATTCCCAATATCATCAGCGGTGCAAGAATTACATTTTTATCGGTCAGAGCCCTGGATTTGGCCCAGACAACGGCACAAACTTTTCTCATAGAAATACTCATGACTGCAACTCCCTCCCTGTCACGGCTAAGAATACATGCTCCAGCGTCGGCTCGCAGGAATGTATGGCTTCGATCCGGTTTTCTTTGATCCAACGGGCGATCTGCCCTGCGCTTTCCTCGCTCTGGGGAAGCACTACCTCTTTTCTGTCGTCCAAAAGAATGCGGTACTGCTTTTTCGTGTTGTATTTCAAACAGACTTCTCTGGGTTCGCCCTGCTCGACAATACAGCCCTCATTGAGCAGCGCCACCATATCGCACAGCTTGGAGGCTTCCTCCATATTGTGGGTGGTCAGAAAGATCGCCATGCCCTGATTTTTCAGATCCATCAAAAAGCGATGGATCTGCTGGGCCGTAGACGGGTCCAGCCCGCTGGTCGGCTCATCCAGAAACAGCAGCTTTGGCTGATGCAGCACCGCTCTGGACAGCACCAGACGCTGTCCCTGCCCCTTTGAGAGCTTGGAAGCCGGTTTTTTTCGGTGTTCCCACAGACCGACTCGCTTTAGAACCTCCTCGATCCTCTCCTTCGGCACATTTAATATCTTGGCAAAATAGAGCAGGTTATCGTATACGTTCATTCGCTCATACACGCCGCTCTGGTCGGTAACAATACCGATCTGGCTGTAAAGGTTGTGATCCAGTTGCCTGGTATCCTTCCCAAACAGCTTTGCTGTGCCGGATGTCTGACGCAACTGACCGGTAATAATTTTAATAGTTGTGGTTTTTCCTGCGCCGGACGGCCCCAGAAAGCCAAGGATCTCCCCCGGCTCCATGGAGATGCTGATGTCCTTTAACGCGGTCTCGGATTTGAATTTTTTTCCGATATGCTCCAATGATAGGATTGTATCTGCCATCTCTGTACTCCTTTCCCTGTTTCGGGCTTTTGACCGGTGCGGTTCTGACCGCTCCGGAATGTGAATACAGCATAGCAGAAAAAGAAAGAATTGGGTAAAAAAATGCCTGAATCGTCAAAACCAGTGCCCAGATGGAATGGATTGCCTCCCTCCAGACGATACCGCCTGACAATAATACGTCAAATTACAAATTGCCTTTTGCTGTCCGCGACAGCAGGCAGACCATGCCGCCGTCCATCACCAGCTCATTTTTCTTCTGGTTGATCTGACGAATCCGGTCCCGATTTACCAGAAAGCTTCGGTGCGATCGAAAAAAGCCTTCTCCCACTTCCTTGTGTATCTCTGAGAGCTGTCCCGTGAAGTCAATGCAGTCATGAACGGCATGGAGCAGAATCCGGTGCGTTCCCGGCGCCGTCTCAAAACAAATAATTTCCTCCAGCGGAATATGCCGGATGCTGCCGCCGGTATGTACCGTATAATAGCGGGAAGAATTCTCTCCGGCTCCGTTTTGCTCTTCCTTCATCCGCCGCACGATGGTCTGCAGGCAGTCCCGTATCGAGCGGGCCAGCTCCATCGGGTTGCCTTTTACGATATAGTCCATGGCCTCCAGATGATACTGAAACGTCTGAAAAGCCAGATCTTTATAGGAGGTAACGTAAATTAGAAATCCTCTGGGGTCCCGGCGGCGAATTTCTTTTCCCAGAAGAAAACCGTCCAGATTCTTCCGCTTTAAATCCACATCCAGAAAATAAATACTCCGCCGGGGATTTTCATACAGAGCAGCCAGCAAATGCTCCGGGTCCCCGGTACTCAGAGCAACCGCCATATCCCAGTCCCCGATCATGATCTGGCGCTCCACTTCTTTTTTCAGTTCTTCTCTTACGTCTTGTTCATCATCGCAGATATAAATTGACAGCATCAGCGGCCTCTCCTGTTCTCCACATACCACTCCTGGAAAAATACGGGTTCCTGATAGCTGGCGCTCTGGTATACATTGGCATATTTGCCCGTAACCTGGCGGTAAATCGACAGCCCCAGGCCCCTGTCTTCTCCTTTTGTCGAATAGCCTCTCTCCCAGATCCGGTTCAGGTTGGGCGGCTCTTCGACCATATTTTTTACCACGATCGTCACGCCGCTTTCCAGGCTGCTGATCATCAGATCCACCTCCGGCTTTTTGGTTTCCTTTGCCGCCTCCGCAGCATTGTCAAGTAAAATTCCCAGACAGCGAACCACATCGGGTATCTCCATATCAATGCGGTTTACCGGATACAGCACCTCCAGATTGCAGAAAATCCCCTGTTCCTGCATCTCCATCAATTTGGTTAGAACCAGACCCTTTAACTCCAGAATCCGGATATTTCCCAACTGAGTCGTACGGCGGATATCCTCGCCCACCTTTTCGTCGAAATATCCTGTCATGTTTTTCAGCATCTCCTGCACCGGGGCCAGATCGCCTTCTCTGGCGGACACATACAAACCGGACATCAAATTTTTGTAGTCGTGACGAAAATCCCGCATCTCCTGCTGAATCCGCTCCAAGCTCTGCACATACAGGGCTTGCTGAGACAGCAGAGCCTCCTGGGCCTGAAGCCTGGCCTCCGACTCTGCTTTCAGGGAAAAGTAAACCAAAACAAATAAAATTCCTGTCATCAGCATCAGCGCGCCGATAAAATACGTCCTGAAAAAGTAAGTCTGCATCGTGTTCTTCAGCAGAAAGAAAATTTCACACAGAGTCTCCAGCCCCAGCACACAGAAAGCCATTCGCACAGGCTTCTTGGTCCGATCCATCAGCACTCGAATCCGTTGAGGCAGATGGGCTTTATTTAAAAGAAACCGGAACAAAAGGGTCAGGCCCGGATAGCCGATAAACATATGGGAATAATATTGCACCAGGTCCGACGCATCCGTGCCCATCTCTCCCAGAAAGGTAAAAAGCATAGTGACTGTTCCTACCTGCAGGATAGCTGCGATTGTCAGGCAGATGCTGGCACGGGAAAGCCTTCTCTCCCACATCAGCCAGACAATCAGCAGATTTACCAGATATATCACAATCGAACTCAAAAAGTAGGCAATGTAGATGTACTCCACGGCAAAAAGTTGTGCCAGATTCGTTCCGGTTGCCACAAGGACAAGAATAGGAAATACCATCCACAGCTTTTTCCAACGCATCTGCGGACCCAGAAGCGCGGACAGGTACAGGTAGAGGGAAAGATGAGACAAAAAACTGTCAACAACACATATCAGTATAACGGCGGGAAGTATTGACTGCATGACAATCTCCTTGCATCATTTCTTTGCGGACAGACTCTCACGGGTGTTCGCTGTCTTTTCATTCTATTTTCAAAACCTTTCCGTCCAGAACCGCCTCGCGCAAATCCCCTTTCTCATAGCGCAGCTTCAAAGAAAAAAACGGATGTTCCTCTTCCAGCAGCCGAAAGAATATCTTATCGCCTTCCCAGAGCGGCAGAGACTCTATCCGGCTTTTCTCCACCCACTCCAGATCTCCTTCATCGCAGTCGATCCGTTCGCCGGTAAAGCCGTCCGCCGTATACAGACACATATATTCCTGCAGACCGTCCAGCAGAAACGTGATCAAACCACGAAAACGAAACCTTGTCAGCGTCAGCCCTGTCTCTTCCTTTACCTCCCGCAAAAGACAGTCTTCCGGGCTCTCGCCCTGTTCCAGATGGCCGCCGACGCCGATCCATTTGTCCCGGTTGCAGTCGTTTTGCTTGCGGACGCGGTGCAGCATCAGATACTTCTCATCCTGTTCTATATAACACAGCGTTGTAATCGGCAGTCGTTCATTTTTTTCTTCACTCATACGCCTCTCTCTTTCTATCGTCTTCCCGGCACATCGGTACGGTTCTGCATTCTTTTACAAGAAGTCCATATCCCTGTCAAACGTTTCAGCCTGTGATCAAATGTTCCAGCCGTCCGCCCATCCGGCACAGAATCTCATTGGTAATCGTGCCGCACCAGCCTGCAACCTCTTCCACGGTAATCTGTTCGCTGCCGTCCCGGCCGATCAGAGTCACCACGTCCCCGGCCTGCACCGCCGTCCTGGCCGCGCCGGTCTCGCCGGATGTCTCAAAAGATGTATCGGTTACATCCACCAGAAACTGATCCATACAGATGCGCCCCACCACCGGATATCTCCGGCCTCCGATCAGCACCTGAGACTGGTTCTGCCCATAATTGCGGGGAATCCCGTCCGCATAGCCAATCGTCACCGTGGCGATCTGCCGGGGCGACGAGACCCGGTACGCGCGCCCATACCCCAGCTCCATTCCCGCTTCCACTAACTTAACCATAGCCACTCTCGCCCGCACGGACATCACCGGCTCCAACTCCAGCCGGTTTCTGACCTGATCGCTGCTGCTGGTATAAGCACCGTACAAAATAATTCCCAGACGGACATAGTGATACGTTAACTGCGGATAATTCAAAAAGCCATAACTGTTCTGCAGATGAAAACACAGGGGTTCTGTGATTCCCTCCTGGCTGTACAACCTCTCAATGCCTAGACGCAGCAGTTCAAACTGGCGGATCTGCTGTTTTGTGTAGGCCATATCCGATTCGGACAAGCTGTCCGCCGCGCACAGATGGCTGAACATCCCCTCCAGGCGGATTCCCGGCATCTCCAAAATTCGCTGCACGGCTGCGTAATCATTTCCGGCCACTCCCAGCCGGTGCATTCCGCTGTCAATGGCCAGATGCGCCCGCAGAGGCGTCTCCTCCTGTCCATACCGATCCATGGCCGCCGCATAATTTTCATCTACAATCGTCTGAATCAGATCATAGGCGGCCACCTGCGGCCAATCCGCCGGATTTGTGTATCCCAGAATCAAAATGTCTCCCTCGACGCCTCCCCGGCGAAGTTCGATTCCCTCCGGCAGTGTTGCCACGGCAAAAGCCGTAATTCCTTCCTTCTCAAGCCATCTGGAGGAAAGAACCGCTCCATGTCCATAGGCGTCCGCCTTGACCACCGCCATCATTTTGGTACCGGGAGACAGGATACGCTGAAATTGATCCAGATTGTATGAGAATGCCCGGCGGTCGATCTCCAGCCAGGCTCGCTTCCCAAACGTATCCTCCTGCGGCGCCGCCTCTTTCCTCCGGCTGCTTTCCTGCCTTTGCCTTCTTTCTGTATCCGTCTTCGCTTTTTCTTTCCAGCCGTTTTCCGGTTTCATATTTTCCTCCCCGCCTCTGTACTTGGAAGTTTTGCCGTACATCCGGCCCTGTCCCGATACTCCATCTCTTTTGAGCACTTTCGCCTCATCCTTTTCGGCCAGGTCCCGGTCGGCTTCCATATCTTCGTCTTCCTCCCAGACTTCGTCTTGGTCTTGCTTCTGGTCCGGCTCTTCGTCTTCCTCCCAGGCTTCGTCCTGGTCCTGCTTCCCGTCCGGCTCTTCGTCCTCCTCCCAGACTTCGTCCTGGTCCCAGTCCGACTCTTCGTCTTCCTCCCAGTCTTCGTCCCGATCCCATTCCTCAGACTTCTCTTCCTTCTTTGCCCGCCATTTCTCCTTGACCAGATTTTCCAATAAGATCAGAACATAGGCTGTGACCGCACTGAGAAGCGCAACGCACAGAAAATGAACCAGGTGATTCTCTACCAGCAATTGCTCCGTTTTTGTAATCTTTGCAAAACGGCGCACCACCACGATAAAGGCAGGGTGCAGAAGATAGATCCAAAGAGAAATCCGCCGCAATGCCGGGCGGGCTTCCACAGAAAACTGCAACAGCAGACCAAACAAAAATACCATGGCAACCGGAAGCGACAGATACATGCTGTCATGGTGCGGCCAGTTTACCGAATGCACCAAAAGTCCCTCCGCAGTCATAAACACCATACTGACGGCCAGGCCAACGCCCCAGTATGTCCGGCTCTGTTCTTCCTTACCTGCCAGATCCCACTCCCGAAAAGCCGCGCCCAAAAGCAGAAACAGCGGCGCCAGGAAAAAACCGTTTCTGGTATTCTCCATGACAGCAAAAATACCGTCATATACCGTCTTGAAAAAGGGAATTTTAGAAATCAGCCCATAGTAGCTGTCCCCCATCAGGCCGAACAGATACAGCAGGATGGAGATCCCAAGCGCCGGTTTCAATCCCAGATAACCGTACGCCAGGCCGCACAGCGCCAGAGCGGTAATCAGGGCCGGAAAATACCACAGATGATAGAATGTGCCCTGGATCAAAAGCTCCTGCGACACATAACCGGCATCCAAGCCGATCAGGCGGCCCGCATACCAATTGATCGGAAGATAGATTACAACCGCCAGCAGATACCATTTCAGGTTCTTCACGATCGCTCTGCGGACGCGGCCGGGCCTCTCCTTATCCAGCACAAAATACCCTGTCACCATAAAGAAAAACGGGACCGCAACGCGGGCCAGAATTCTCGTCAGAACCAAATCTCCCTGGGCGCTGATATCTTCCAGCGGCGATATATGGATGGCTGTCACTAAAAAAGCGGCCGCGATCCGAAACCAATCCAATACTCCCATCAGCGCTCCCTCCATACCGTCACAACAAAACCGTTTCGATTATCCCCGGAGACCTGATACAGACAGCCGTCAGGAATCTCCACCTTTGTCACCGGCTCCTGCGCTGCTATATATCGGATTTCTATGGAACGTCCTCCGGTTTCCCAAATCAGACAGCCCTGCGGCAACGCCGCCAGGTATTCCAGATACTCTTCCAGCACCATTCCCCGCTCCTCCATGATCTTGGAATGGGGAAAACCGACATAGCGGAAATGCCAGGGTTCATGGGCAATTCCCGTGATCTCCTCCTTTCCCGCCGGATACCGCAGAACAAAACCGTAACGTGCGGCCGCTCTCTTAAAGCGGCCGCAGGCCCCGCTGTCCGGAAACGAGGGGCGGATGAAATCCAGCTCGGTATCTCCCTCCCCCAGATCAATCGCCAGCCCGGTCTGATGTTCGCTGCAATCCGGCAGCGCAACATATTTTTTTGTAAATTCCTCCCCGTTTTCCTCCAGGGAATCCCTGTATATCTGTTCCTGCTCCGCGCGGGTGCGGTAGCCGCTGACCGGCACCACGCCTCCCACACAGCCCAATTCTTCCAAAGCCTTATGGTAAACCCTGGCAGCCTGGCTGTCCAGTCTGATTTCCGGACAGGTTTCATCCACAGGAACAATCCCCTCCCCCGCCAATGTTCTATATGAATCGTTATTCTCCCGCGCTACCTCCTGCGCTCTCAGAGTCAAGGCGCCCGTATGCTCCCGGACATCCTGGCGCAGACGGCCGGACCCCCGCAGCGGATGATCCGCGTTTACCAGAATCAGAGGACCGCCACAGCAGTCCTCTCTCTCCAAAAACAATGTTGTCATTCCTGTTCCTCCCGGCTTTTCAGCAGACAGTTCACCACCTCTTCAAAAGAAATCCCCGCCGCTTTCATCATACTGGGGAAACGGCTGTGAGAGGTGAATCCAGGGATGGTGTTGACCTCGTTGAACACGATCCGCTCCTCCGGCGTCAAAAACATATCGACGCGGGCAAAACCGCTGCATCCCAGCGCCCGGTAGATCACCTGCGCCGTCTCCTTGATCCGCTCTGCCGTCTCAGGCCGGATTCTGGCCGGGACATAGATGCGGGACGTCTTTAACGTATATTTTTCCGTGTAATCGAAAAAGCCGTGAGACAGCTCGATCTCATCCACCTCGCCCACCGTCAGTTCCCGGTCCCCCATAACCGCGCAGCCCACTTCAAAACCTTCGATCGCCTCCTCCAGAATCACCTCGCGGTCGTGGCGGTAGGCATCCCGCACAGCCGCCGCCAGAGCGCTCTCCTCCATGACCTTTGTCACGCCGAAAGAAGAGCCGGCACGCACCGGCTTGACAAACAGCGGATAACCGATCCGCGCTGCCGCCGCCAGCCAATCCGCCTCTTGCTCATCCATTTTTTCCGGTTTTTGAAACACGACAGCTTTCGGCACATTGACACCGGCCAGCGCCGCCAGCTTATGTGCCCGGTCTTTATCCATGCAGAGCGCCGAACACAGCGTATCACAGCCAACCAGCAAAACTCCTGAAAGCTCGATCAGCCCCTGCACCGTACCGTCCTCGCCGTTTTTTCCGTGCAGCACCGGCAGCGCCAGATCCAGATGCGTCACCGTAACCTGCCCCTTATGGAACTCCAGAAGTCCTTTTGTCTCTCTGTCCGGCGACAGCATTGCCCGGACGCAGTCCGTATCATTGCACCAGCGATCCGAGAGAATCTTCTCCACATCGCCGTAATACCGGTACCAGCGGCCCTCTCTGTCAATGCCGATCAGAACCTTCTCGTATTTTTCCTCATCTATCCCCTGAATCACAGAACTGGCTGATTCCAGTGAAATCTCATACTCCGTCGATTTTCCTCCAAACAAAACTGCAACTTTTTTCTTCATCCTTATCCACCCTGCGATCTTTCATCGCTCCCTTTCTAGCTTATATAATAATACGATTGTCACAACAGGGCAAGCACTTCTCCGCAAAAAAATTTGTCCCTGTCTCAAACTACAGTTTATCAGACAAGGACAAATCGTTTCTTTAAAAGCATTTATTCTTTTCTAAACGGAATCTTACTTTTTCCTTAAGTTCCTCTGTGCGTCACACTTCTTCCTCTCTCTTCTCAAAAAGATAGGAAATTACCTGACCGCGCTCCATTCCCAGCACAACGGCAAACTCGTCGCACAACAGTTTCTCCGCTTCCTGAAGAAGCCGTTCATCCGTCTGGTGAAGCCGCCGTCCCATGGCCTTCACCTGCTTTCTGTGAAGGTAAAGCGCTTTTGCCATAACAAGCAGCTCCCGGCGGTTTCCGCTTTTGAGCGTATTTTTGTATCTCTCCTGGCGGGCTTTCTCATCCGCAATCCACGGCGCTTCCTCCTCCGGCATGGAACGCACCAATTCCGTTAGCTGTTCGGGCGACAGCAGCGGGCGGATCTTTGCCTGCGAAGCGGCGTTGTCCACCGGCACATACAGCGTCGTCCGGCCGTCCCTCACCGGCGTCAAAACATAATATTCTCTCTCTTCCTGCGATTCTCCAAACCGGCGCCAAACCGTCTTCGTCACCGTACAGGCCCCGGCACCGCCGTACAAAACCTTTTCTCCAACCTTCAGCATACGCTTCTCCTTTCTGTGAATAGTATTGCCTGAATTTACCGTTTTCAACGATCCCGGCCCTTTTTTTTGGCAAAGCCGGCCGGGTGGGGAAACTCCTATAAGAGTATACCATTTTAGGGCGCTGAAATGTCACAGGTATTTTTCCAGGAAAGGTCCCGTATATTATTTGTGCATCTTTACTGATAGCGTTTGACCGAAACTTTGAAGCGGCCCTTTTTTGTCTCGCTGACAACGCCGTCATAGACAAAGCGGCCGTATCCCCGCAGGGTCACAATATCGCCGGCCTTTGGCTGCATGCTGCTGTTTTCACAGAGACGGCCGTTGACAAAGACGCGGCTGCTTTTTACCGCTTCCGCGCTCTGACTGCGTGACAGATTCCAGACTGCGCACAGAAGCACATCCAGGCGCTCAGAAGCCGCAGCCAAAACCTGCTCTTTTAAGCAGGGCAGCGCATCGGCCGGCGCTTTTTGTACGGGCCGGACCTCCACTGCCGTGTGCTTCACGCGGGATAAATTCTCGCAGATAAACGACGCCATGCCGTCCTGGCAGTATATATAGGCCGAATGCCCCGCCGGCAGGATATCGCCCAGCACCGACCGCTCCACTCCCAGATGGACAAGCGCCCCCAGATAATCCCGATGCGTCAGCGCCTCCGCAAATTTCGGCGCCGTCTGCCGGATGCAGAGACACGAGATGGGAAACGGCTCCTCGTATCCGATCTCCAGCGGATTGCCAAAACGCGCCATACGGCGCTCGCAGAAGTCCTCCCCGCCGTACAGCGTGTAGGATGAGGGCGAAAACTGTGACGCCGCCTGATAAAACAATGCCTGCTCTCCCAGGCCCAGAAAGCCGGTGAACAGGTATCGGTTCTGCTGGCTTGCTCTTCTGGCCAGCTCTGCAAAACGGTTTTTCAGGAGATTGTCTTCTTCTGACTGCATACATACTCCTTTTTTGATCGCTTCATCCGGATAAAACCGGGGAAAGAGAGTTCTTACCCTCTCTCTTCCACCGGCACAAAATCCGTGTGCGTTCCCACATATTTATAAGCGGGCCGGATGATTTTCCCGGCTCCGATCAGTTCCTCCAGCCGGTGAGCGCTCCACCCCGGCATGCGGGCGATGGCAAACATCGGCGTGAACAGTTCCTGGGGAATTCCCAGCATAGAATACACAAAACCGCTGTAAAAGTCCACGTTGGCGCAGACGTTTTTAAACAGCTTGCGGTGTTCCATAATCAGGCCGCCAGCCAGCTTTTCGGTCCGCTCATAGAGCGCAAACTCGTTTTCTCTGCCCTTTTCCTCCGCCAGCGCTCTGGCAAAACGTTTCAGAATCACCTGTCTGGGATCGGAAAGGGTATAAACCGCATGACCCATACCGTAAATCAGGCCCGTACGGTCAAACGCTTCTTTATTCAGTATCTTTTTCAGATAGCCCGCCACCGCTTCCTCGTCCGTCCAGTCCGGCACATGGGCCTTGATATCGGCAAACATATTTTCCACCTTCAGATTGGCGCCGCCGTGGCGGGGGCCTTTCAGAGAACCGATGGAGGCCGCCACGGAGGAATAGGTATCCGTTCCGGAGGATGTCACCACACGGGTCGTAAAGGTAGAATTATTGCCTCCGCCGTGCTCTGCGTGCAGAATCAAAGCGATGTCCAGCACCTTCGCCTCCAGTTGCGTGTACTGTCCATCCGGCCGCAGCATCAGCAGAATGTTCTCCGCCAGAGACAGACCCTTTTTCGGATTGCGGATCAGAAGGGTGTCATCCCTGCGGAAATGCCGGTAGGAGTGATAGGAATAGACAGTCAAAAGCGGCAGCTTTGCAATCAGCTCCAGACACTGGCGCAGCACGTTGCCGGGAGAAATATCCTCCGGCGCAGGGTCATAGGTATACAGCGACAAAACACAGCGCTGCAGAGCGTTCATAATATTCTCACAGGACGCTTTCATCACCACGTCGCGGACAAAACGGCCGCTGAGTTCCTGCATCTCTCCCATAACGACCAGAAACTGCCCCAGCTCCCCCGGATTTGGCAGACGCCCAAACAAAAGCAGATAGATCGTCTCCTCAAACCCGAACTTCCGCCCTTCCTGCCCCGCCACCAGATCGGCAACCGGGATGCCCTGATAGTACAGAGAACCTTCCGCCGGAATCCGGCGCCCGCCAATCAGCTCATAGCCGTTTACGTCAGAGACCTCCGTCAGCCCGGTCAGAACGCCCTTGCCGGCAGAATCCCGCAGTCCCCGCTTTACATCATATTCCACATACAAATTCGGATCGATCCGGTGATTTTTTAACAGCGCGGCCACCAGCGCTTCCATATCCGGTTTCAGATCTCCCAGATCCTCCAAGCTCATTTTTTCTGTTTCTGACAACTTCTGCCTCCCAACCGGATCTCTGTCATACTCTTCCGGTATTTTGAATGGTTTTCTTCAGGAAATCCTTCTGCTTTTTCAGGCGGTTGTAATCCACCAGACGCCACTTCCAGTTTGGATCTCCCACGGTCCCGGGCCGGTTGATCCGACCTTCTTCCCCCAATCCCATCAGATCGCTGATCGGAATGATCGCCAGCTCGGAATTGCGTTCCATCGCGTAGACGATAAACGCATGGACAATATGGCGGGTATCCACTCCCGCTTTGCGCAGAAATTTACGGCCTTTCTCCTGATCCTCAGCTGTCTTGGCCTCAAACCACTGCTTCAGCGTCTCGTTGTCGTGCGTTCCCGTATAGACCACGCTTCTGTGCTCTAAAACAGGGGAGCCCCATTCCGGATCAAATGTAAACTGTACGACGTCCATGCCCGGCAGCGCATAGTGATCGCGCAGCGTATGTACCTCCGGGCGCAGCTCGCCCAGATCCTCCGCCACGATGTTGAGATCCGGGTGCTTCTGAAACAGCGCGTCAAACAGCGCATAGCCCGGCGCCTCCACCCATTCCCCTTCCACGGCGGTGGGACACTCAGCCGGAATCTTCCAGAAAGTGTCAAACGCACGGAAATGATCGATCCGGACAATGTCAAACAGGCGGGCCGTATATGTGATCCGGTCGATCCAAAAACGGAATTTGTCCTTCTCCAGCTTCTCCCAATTGTAAATCGGATTCCCCCACCGCTGTCCGGTGGCGCTGAAATAATCCGGCGGCACCCCGGCTACAAAGGTCGGCTGTCCGTCTGCCCCCAGCAAAAAGTCCTCCCGGCTCCTCCAAACGTCCAGGGAATCCAGGCCTACATAGAAGGGAATGTCTCCCATGATTTCGATGCCTTTTCGGTTCGCATACGCCTTCAGCGTCATCCACTGCCGGTAAAACGTGTACTGGATAAACATTTCATAGGCGATATCCTTCGCCCACACGCTCTCGTCAAAACCGGAGCCGGCCGGCCATTCCCTCTGCTCCTTGGGCCATTCCAGCCAGGTTTTCATCCCGTTTTTCTTCTTGAACGTCAAAAACACGGCGTAGGGATACACCCAATCCATCGCAATAAATTTCTCATACCCCGCATCCGGAACAAAATACTGAAAGGCATCGCGCAGTACCTCCCCCTTGACCTTCCGCACTTCCTCATAGTCAACCGATTTTGCCCTGGACAGAGCGCGAAGCGGTCTTTTCTTTAACAGGCCCTGATGATGCAGATCATCCAGATCAATATACAGTTCATCGCCGGCCATGGAGGAATAGGGCTGATAGGGCGAATTGCCGTAGCCCAGAGGATTCAGCGGCAGAATCTGCCAGACCTTTACCCCGCACTCCGCAAGAAAATCTATGAATTCAAAACTGTATTTTCCAAAATCTCCGATTCCATAAGGCGACGGCAGAGACGCCACCGGCATTAAGATCCCCGCTTTTTTCTTTCTCGTTCCCTCTTCCATCTCTTTTTCCCCCTTAATAAGCAACCCATCTGTGATAGAATACGTGGCCTCCGATAATATAATACGGAACGCCGTTCGCCTCCAGATTCTCCACCAACTGCGGTACCGGTTTATGCGTGCGGAAGAACAGACTCTCTCCGACGTTGCTGGCGCCGGTCAGCACCTCCGCCGCTGCCTGCCGGCAGGCGTCCGTAACCTTGCCCTTGACATCCGGGTCCGCCTCCATCGCCAGAATCGTCGCCAGACGGCCGCTCCCCACCGGCGAGAACTGGTTTGTCTGGTACACTACCGCGCTGATGGAATTCGGGAATTTATTACTCCTCACCCGGTTCATAATCACATAGCCGACCGCCAGCTTGCCCTCATAGCTTTCTCCGCCCGCCTCGCAGTAAATAATCGCCGCTAAAAGCGTGAGGTCATCGCTGTTTGTATCCACCACAATGCTGCTGTCAATTCCCGAATCTCCCTCCGAGATCGAACCGCCGGTATCGTTGGCCGCCTGCTCGGCCTTCCTGCGTTCTTCCTCCTCCTCCAGCCGCTTTTTCTTTGCCAGCAGCTCGTCATAATATTTCTTCTTCGCCGCGATCCGGTCCTCATAGCTGTGAATCGTGTCCGAGGAAGACACGAGCTGATTCACATACTCCTGCAGCTCGCCGGCCGACGCCGCCTGCTGATTGGCTACGCTGCTCTGCTCCCGCTTTAACTTTGCCCGCAGATTATCCAGTTCTTTTTTCTGGTTTTGAAGCGCGGCATTTTCCTGTTCCAGCGTCTGCTGCTCCTTCTTGAGCGTCTCCTGCTGCTGCGCCAGTTCCTTTCTGTGCGCCTCCAATGTTTTCTTTTCCGTGATCAGCCTGGCCTCGTCCTCCTCAAGCGCTGCCTTTTTGGCGTCCAACGCCGCCTTTGTCTCCTGAAAACGCTCCCGCATCCGCTGGTCGTACTCCAGCATCGCCTCTATGTACTCCGCCTGGTTCAAAAAGGAAGTCAGATTCTCGGCTTCCAGCAGCAGTTCCAGATACTGGGCGGAAGCCGAGTTCTCATACATAAACTGAATCCGCAGCTTCATGGCCTCATACTGTTCATCCAGATCGGCCTGCGTCTCTTCGATCTCGGCCTGCGTCTTTGCGATGGAAGCCTCGATGGCCGTGATCTCCGCCTCTTTTGCCGTGATCTCCGCCTCCTTGGCTGCGATCTCCGCCTCCTTGGCCTCGATATCCGCCTTCTTGGCCGCGATATCCGCTTCCTTGGCCGCAATAGCCTTCTCCTGCGCCGTGATATCTTTCTCCACCTTGGAGATCCGGGAAGACAGGTTCTGATACTGTCCATTTAGCATATCCAAATAGTCTTCCAGCTCCGACTTATTCTGCTGCAGATTGTCGTGATTTTCTCTCTCCTGATCCAGATCATTCTCCAGATCTCCAATCTCATCGTCCACACGGTCGATCTCGTCAATCACGTCGTTTAATCCGCTGTCCGTCGATTCTGCGGGCGCAGCCGAAACCTGCCCCTCGCCGCCGCTCTCCTGGCCTCCCGCTTCCGTGGCCTTCGCATACAGAATGTTTCCAGCGGACAGCGACAGGCATAATGCCAGCGCCGGTATGGTACAGCGGAGCCGTTTTATAGGGTTTTTGTATTTTCTCATAAGCTCTCCTGTGTGTCGGAAGGAAGATATCTTCTTCCGGTTTTGCCGGTCCCTTCCTGCCACAGACATTATAGCATATACCTGGGAAAAATGTAAAGGGCAGGGAAATGCTCTGGGAACGCTATTTTCTGCTTTTTTGGTATCTTTTCAAACAGTGGATTCTGCAAAGCATCCTTCCTCAAAAGGATATTCCGATTCGTTTTCCCGGACAAGGGCGTACTCCATCTGACAATCGTACGGTTCGGCCTCCACATGCGATCTCTGATACTCGCTGGCCTCCACACACCCCATCGCCCGGTAAAAAGCCTGGCTTTCCACGGCAGAATGTGCGGAGATATACAATTTTTTCGCTCCCTTCTCCCTGGCCCACCGGCCGGCTTTTAGAAACAGCGCTTTTCCGATCCCCCTTCTTCTCCTGTCCTCGGAGATATGGATCGAGGTGAGATCCAAATACTGGTTTTCTCCGCCGAATCGTTTTGATTCCACCGATACAAATCCTTTCAGCATGCCATCCTCAAACGCTCCATATACAAAGCCTCCGGTTTTCACCGTGTTTTTCAGACAGCAAATCAACGTCTTATAGTCTTCTTCAGACCAGTCGTCAATGAACGGATCGTCTTTTTCGATCCACTTGTCCCCTTCCCGCCGCAAGCATTTTCCCACGACCTGGCGGCGGATAAAATGACGAAACAGTTCCCGGCTAATCTCCTCTTCTTTCAGCGTTCGATATGAAATCATGGCGCATTCTCCCCTTTTGCAGTTTGTTTTATTTTTTGTGCGAAGCACGGTTTCATAAAAAGTACAGGCGCTGCACTTCCCGTTATCAAGTCCGCCAGCACAGCCCTTTCCATCTCCGTTCCGTCCACGGATAACGTATAGGTTCCCCCCGGTGTGAGATCCGCGCAGCTCACCACGACAGACTGGTATTCCTTAGACGGCCGGTAACGAAGAAGAACTTCCCCCGCGCCGTCCGCCACCGTAACTTCACTGCCGCCTTTCTGTACCGACTGCAGATTCACCATCCAGGCACATTGATTTACTGCCTCGGTAAAATTGCAGGCCATATCCGCGCTGCCCGCTGCCACAACAATCCCTCCGCGAATCACGGCGCTGCCTGCGTAATCCAGAGCGCCGTTAGCTCCGTCCACAGGACCGTCCACATAAATCTCCCCTCCGGTGACGGTGAGAGAGCCGTTGGAATCGATCCCGTCTCCGGCCGCCTCGATCCGCAGAACGCCCCCCGTGATCTCAATTCCAATCCCGCTGTCCGCGGCCGGATTATCCCGCCCGCTGCCATCGCTGGCATTGATGCCGTCATCAGACGCGGCAATCTCGATCTCGCCGCCATCTATTTGAATCCATTTTGCCTCCAATCCTTCCAGGCATTTCTCGACATAAATCTGTCCGCCTGAGACGGTCAGACTGGCGTCGGCATGGATCCCCTTGGCTTCGCTCTCCAAAACCAAGCTGCCTCCGGACAGCTTGGCGCTGCCGTTGGCATGCACACAGTCGTCCACGCTCACTACCATTATACTTCCCCCGGCTATCCGAATATCCGTCTCGGCGCTAAACCCTTTCTCCCCGGCTGCCAGTTGCAGGCTGCCTCCCTCAACGGCGATCACCCCCCTGCCGCTCTTGTGCGTCTGGTCGGACTGAACCGCGTCGCCGTCCGCCGTGACAGCAATCTCCCCCGCGCGGATCGTAACGCTGTCCTTCCCCCTCAGCCCGTTATTGACTGCCGTGACCGTCAGACTTCCCCCATCAATGACCAGATTATCCTTTGTACTGATTCCGTTGCGGCAGCGTCCCTCAACTGTCAGACTTCCTCCCCCGTTCACGGTCAGATCACAGACGGACCAGACGGCCGCTTTCGCACTGTCCGCCTCATCCTTTGGCCTCTCGGTGTCTGCCAGCCGGTTTTCACTTCCTTCTGCCAGAGTCAAAAATACTTCGCCCGCCTCCCTGACATACAAAGCCGGGCCTGACGCACAGACAACGTCCACCCCGTCCAAAATAATGTGAACAACTGCCTCGCCGTCCCCGGAGTCTGCCAAATCCACAATAATCTGGCCTTCGCTTAACGTCCCGCTTAGACGGTAAGTTCCGGACCGGCTGATGGTAATCGCCCCATTTTGGGCTGTAATTCCGTCTCCTTCCACATGGATTTGCTTCTCTGTCTCTGAGCCATACTGCCCGGTTTCCGCCTGATTTTCGCCGGATCCGCAGCCGGCAAACAGCAGAGAAACTGCCATCGTCAGTCCCCATACCGCCGCTTTCCAGCCCTTTCTGCTCTCTGCTCTTCGCTTTCCCGTCACAATGCCTCCTTATTCTCGCCCGCCTGCTCCCGGCAAGCCGGCAGATTCATAGATTACGGCAGTCAGATGCTCCGCCATAAAATCAAAGGTTTCAAGATGATTGCCGGGCAGGGTATCCTTATTTTTGATATTCATAATCAAAGAATAAATAACCCCCATTGCCAGATCCGCGCTGACTTTTAATTTTAAATGCGGCTGGCCGGAAAAAAGCGCCTGGTTTCTGCGGTTAGAATCCATAACCCTTTTTGCCTGCTCTTCGGAAAGTTTGTTCATCAGAATCGTAAAATCCTGGCTGTCCGAATTGTACAAAAAATTGTTCTTATCATATTCTCGGTAAACCACTTTTAGCGCTTCTGCAACCCCCTGTTTGCCTTCGTATTCTTCCATCGCCTTCAAAGCGGCATCATATATTTGGGATTGAACCAAACACAGGACCTCACAAAAAAGGGCTTCTTTGGATTCAAAGAAAAGATAGAAGGCACCTTTGGAAATGCCAACTTGCTTACACAATTCGTCTACGCTTGTTTTCTTGTAGCCGTACTGTGTCCAGCTCCGCTTGCAGGCTTTTAGCAATTTTTTTTGGATGTTCTTTTTTTCTTGTTCCGAAAAGCTTCGCGCCATATCACTCTCTCTTTCTTGTGACTTAAAATATATTTCCGGTCATATATTACCACAATTATCGTTTTCTATCAAGTGACTTCTCGCCGCATCCTTTTGACAGCTTCTCCCCTGGAAACGGTTTTCTGTCTCTCTCCCTCTATGGACATCCCCGTCCGACGAAAATTTTTTCTGTTCATTCGATGCGTTTCATGCTATACTAATATTGTACTGCATTCACGGAAAATGCAGGGCGATTCTGCCAAATCAACACAAGAGGAGATGACTCATTATGGAAAAAACAAACGAACTGGCAACCAAAAAAGTCGGTTCTCTGCTGTTTAGCCTGGCGATTCCGGCTATCATCGCCATGCTGGTCAGCATGCTTTACAACATGGTGGACCGCATCTATATCGGCAATATGCCTGGCGGCACCATAGGCATGGCCGGTCTGGCCGTAGCCGTCCCGATTATCACACTGATTCAGGCGTTCACACAACTGTTCGGCACCGGCGGCGCTCCTTTGGCCGCGATCAAGCTGGGCGAGAAGAAGCAGGATGAGGCGGAGAAAATCATGACGGCCTCCTTCTCGTCCCTGATCGTCTCCGGCATTCTTCTGACCGTTGTGATCGAGCTGTTTCGGGAGCCGATCCTTCTGCTGTTCGGCGCGGATTCGGCATCGCTGGGGCCGGCTGTGGAATACATAACGATCTATGCGCTGGGCACGGTCTTTGTACAGATCGCGCAGGGTATGAATCCCTACATCAATACGCAGGGCTTTGCCAAGATGGGAATGGCAACCATTCTGATCGGCGCCGTCTTAAATATTGTTCTGGATCCTATTTTTATCTTCGGCATGGGGATGGGAATCAAGGGCGCGGCGCTGGCTACTATTCTCTCCCAGGGAGTTTCCGCGGTTTGGGTTCTGTACTTTCTGCTGCGCAAATCTCCGATGAAGCTGCAGATCCGATACCTTGTTCCCAAAGCCTCCACCCTGGGCGCGATCATGATGTTAGGTGTCTCTCCCTTTGTCATGAGCTCCACGGAGGGTCTGCTGCAGATTTCATTCAACAACCAGATGTCCGCTTACGGCGGCAGCATGGCGGTGGGCAGCATGGCGGTTCTGTTAAGCCTGTATCAGATGGTTTTGCTGCCTCTAAGCGGGATTACCCAGGGCGCACAGCCGATCTTTTCCTACAATTACGGCGCAAAAGACTACGGCCGCGTCCGGGAAACCTTCCGCCTGACCTTTGTGGTCTGCCTGGTCTACTCCTTTGTGACAGCCGGCGTCATCATGCTTTTTTCCCCGGCTTTTTCCAGGATTTTCTCCAATGACGCCGACACCATCCGCTACTCGGCCTGGGCCATACGGATCTATCTGTTCGGAGGAATGGTCTTCGGCGCACAGATCGCCTGCCAGCAGTCCTTTATGGCGCTTGGGCAGGCCAAGCGTTCCCTCTGCATGGCATTGCTTCGCAAAGTCATCCTGCTGATCCCGCTGCTCTATATCCTGCCCTCCGTCCTGGGAGATTCCTCGCTGGCGCAGTCCATGGCGGCATCGGTTCTGGATCTGACAAAGGATGGGGCCAGAACGTTCTGTGTCCTGCTGGCGGAACCCATCGCTGATATTCTGGCGGCGACCGTCACCACGCTGACCTTTCTGCAGTTCTACCGGAGCAATCTGCGCCGGTAAAATACAGGAAAGCGCACAAAAAACCGCCGGGGACAACAATGCCTCCGGCGGTTTTTTGACTCCTTCTTTAACCCATTCCTGCACACAGAATCTTCTTATCAGACCTTCAGCAGTTCTTCTGCCGTCCTCACCACATTCTCAACCGAAAATCCATATTTCTCAAACAGTTCTCCTGCCGGTGCGGAAGCGCCGAAACCGGGCATCGTCACGCAGGCTCCGTCCAGCCCCACATATTTCCACCACCCGAAGTCGGAGGCCGCCTCAACGGCGATACGCCGGCGCACCGCCTTCGGCAGGACGCTCTCCTGGTACTCTTTTGTCTGCTGCGCAAACACTTCCAGGCAGGGCATACTGACCACCCGCACCGCTGTTCCTTTTGCCTCCATCTGGGAGGCCGCCTCGACGGCCAGAGACAGCTCCGATCCCGTCGCCATGAGAATCAGCTCCGGCGTTCTTCCGACGCAGTCCTTTAACACATAGCCGCCCCTGAGCGCCTCCCTGCTCGTGCCGGGAACGCTGGGAACATTCTGTCTGGTCAGCACCAGCGCTACCGGCGCTGTCTCGGAATTGGCCGCATAGTACCAGGCCGCCGCTGTTTCTCTGCCGTCCGCCGGACGGAACACATGGAAATTCGGCAGGGAGCGCAGCATGGCAAGCTGCTCCACAGGCTCATGCGTCGGCCCGTCCTCCCCCACTCCGATGCTGTCATGCGTCAGAACATAGACCACCGGCAGATTCATAAGCGCCGCCAGCCGCGCCATTGGTTTCATATAATCGCTGAATACGAAGAAGGTCGCCACATAGGGACGCAGGCCGCCGTGAAGCGCCAGACCGTTCGCAATCGCCGCCATGGCCAGCTCCCGGATACCAAAATGCAGGTTCCGGCCCGCATAGCTCCCTCTGCCGAAATCTCCGGCGCCGTTCATTATCGTCTTATTGGAAGAGCCCAGATCCGCCGAGCCGCCGATCAGGTTCGGCAAAAGATCCGCGATCCGGTTTAACATCTTGTGGGACAGCGTCCGGGTGGCCTGCGGCTTATCCTCGCAGGACCAGAATTCCTCATCCTCCCACAGCTTCTTCGCCGCAGTCCGGTCATGATACCGGTCCCAAAGCTCCTTGAGCTGCGGATAGGCTTCGCAGTAGCGGGCAAACATCTGGTTCCAGACTTCCTCCTCCTTGGCGCCCCGTTCTGCCAGACTGCGGTAATGCGCATAGATGTCCTCCGGCACATCGAACGCTTCGCCGCTCTCCCAGCCCAGGCTCTGCCGCAGCGCCGTCACATTCTCCGCGCCCAGAGGCTCTCCATGGCTGCTGGCCTTGCCCTCCTTGGCCGGGCAGCCGTAGCCGATCTTTGTCTTTACCGTTATGAAAGAGGGTCTGGTCCGATCCGCCTTCGCCGCCCGGATCGCGGCGCCGATAGCTGCCGGATCGTTGCCGTCCTCCACGGTCAGCGTCTGAAAGCCAAACGCCTGCATACGCATTTCCACATTTTCATCAAATACGCCGCCGGTGCTGCCCTCGATGGTGATCTGGTTGGAATCGTAGAACACGATCAGCTTGTCAAGCCCCAGTGTTCCCGCCAGAGAAAATGCCTCCGAAGAAATCCCCTCCATCATACATCCGTCGCCGCCCAGCACATATGTGTAATGGTCCACCACCGGAAAATCAGGCCGGTTAAAAATCTCCGCCAGATGCGCCTCGGCCATAGCCATTCCCACCGCCATGCCCATGCCGGCTCCGAGCGGTCCGGTCGTCGCCTCCACGCCTGCTGTGTGGCCGTACTCCGGATGCCCCGGCGCCGGCGAATCCATCTGACGGAACTGCATCAGATCCTCCTTTGTCAGACCATACCCAAACAGGTGAAGCAGAGAATACAGCAGCGCCGAACCATGCCCGGCTGACAGCACAAAGCGATCCCGATTCGCCCAGCGGGGATTCGCCGGATTGTGCGACATATGGCGGGCCCACAGCTCATAGGCCATCGGCGCGGCTCCCAAAGGCATGCCCGGATGACCGGAATTTGCCTTCTGTACCGCGTCGGCCGCCAGAATCCGTATTGCATTTACCGCTCTCTTTTCCATATCCATTGATTTTCCCTTTCTCATAAAAGTATTGGACCTCTTTTTCCATTATAACCGTTTTTCGGAACAAAGTCAGCACATTTTTACAATTTATTACTGTTTTTCTGCGTTTACTGCGGGAGAGCTTCCCTCTTGTCGCAGGTTTCCTCGATCAGAGACCAGATTTCCTCCCTGCCCTGCTTTGTCTCCGCCGAGAAGGGAATCAGCCAATCCTCCTGCGACAATCCGAGGCCGGCCCGCATCTGTTTTACCTGCTTTTGTACCTGACTGCGGTTGAGCTTGTCCAGCTTGGTGGCGATGATCACAGGCCGGTATCCGTTGTGAAGAATCCAGTCATACATCATCTTGTCATTGTTGCCCGGTTCATGGCGGATGTCCACTAACAGAAAGATCTGGCAGAGCTGGCGGGAGCGGTGAAGATAGCGCTCGACCATCGCCCCCCACTTTTCTTTCTCACTCTGGGACACTTTTGCATAGCCGTATCCCGGCAAGTCCACATAATAGAAGCTGTCATTAATATTGTAGAAGTTGATAGTCTGAGTCTTTCCTGGCTGCGCCGAAGTTCTGGCATACGATTTCCGGTTCATCAGCGCATTGATCAGCGACGATTTGCCCACGTTGGATTTGCCGGCAAAAGCAAACTCCGGTTTTTCATTGACCGGCAGCGTGCTGGTCACGCCGCATACGGTCTCCAGATTTACACTCTTTATGATCATACCCATTTTCCTTTCCGCAAACAATATGCCGGACAACCCTGTTCAGACTGCCCGGCATATTTCATTATGCAATCTCGTCGTCGTGCTTACGCAGAAAACGGCGGCGGCTTGTGGAACGGTTCTGCTCCGATACCGCCAGATCGCGGTAGGTTACAAGAGGCTCCTTTCCTTCTTCGATGGTTTCCTGCGTCACCGTGCAGGTTCCAATGCTCTCATCCGAAGGAATGGTATACATGATATCCATCATGGATTTCTCGATGATGGCCCGCAGTCCTCTGGCGCCGGTCTTGCGCTCCAGCGCCTGTTTGGCGATCAGTTCCACGGCTTCCGGTGTAAAGTTCAACTGCACACCGTCCAGATCAAGCAGCTTCTGGTACTGTTTGACCAATGCGTTCTTCGGCTCGGTCAGGATGCGGACCAGCGCCTTCTCGTCCAGCATATCCAGCGACTGAATCACCGGCACACGCCCGATAAATTCCGGAATCAGACCGAATTTAATCAGATCCTCAGGCATCACCTGGCGCAGCAGTTCTCCGATGTTCTTCTCTTTCTTATCCGTCACGATGCCGTTGAATCCGATGGAACTGCCGGAACCGACCCGCTTCTCGATAATCTGATCCAGTCCGTCGAACGCACCGCCGCAGATAAACAGGATATTGCTGGTATTGATCTGGTACATCTCCTGGTGGGGATGCTTGCGCCCTCCCTGGGGAGGAACGCTGGCCTGCGTACCTTCCAGAATCTTTAACAGCGCCTGCTGAACTCCCTCGCCGGAAACATCTCTGGTGATGGATACGTTCTCACCCTTCTTGGTGATCTTGTCGATCTCGTCAATATAGATAATCCCGTATTCCGCGCGGTCGATATCGTACTCGGCCGCCTGAATCAGCTTTAAGAGAATATTTTCCACATCCTCGCCCACATAGCCGGCCTCCGTCAGAGCTGTGGCGTCGGCTATGGCAAAGGGTACGTTCAGTATCTTTGCCAGGGACTGTGCCAGAAACGTCTTGCCGGAACCAGTCGGACCCAACAGAAGGATATTGCTCTTCTGTATCTCCACCTCGTCGTCGGTGCGCTCGGTGGTAATTCTCTTATAGTGATTGTACACCGCCACGGACAGAACCTTCTTGGCATCCTCCTGTCCGATGACGTACTCGTCCAAAAACGTCTTGATCTCCTTGGGCTTCAGCAGATTGATGCTCTTGTTCTCCTCCGCCTCCAGCTCCTCCAGCTCCTCGTCGATCAGCTCGGCGCACAGCTCCACGCACTCATCACAGATGTAGGCGCTGCCGGTTCCGGCAATGAGCTTGCGCACCTGCTCCTGCGATTTCCCGCAGAAGGAGCAGTGATACTGGTTGTCAACAAATTTACTCGCCATGATTTCCTCTCTTAATTGTCCGAATTAGTGGCTGACAATAACCTCGTCAATCAGACCGTACGCCTTGGCCTCCTCCGCGGACATATAGTTGTCGCGCTCCGTGTCCAAAGCCACCTGTTCCACCGGCTGCCCGGTATTGGCCGCCAAAATTTCATTCAGTTTCTGCCTGGTCTCCAAAATCTTCTCCGCCACAATCTTGATGTCGCTGGCCTGACCCTTGGCGCCGCCGGAAGGCTGGTGAATCATGACCTCCGCATTCGGAAGCGCATAGCGCTTTCCCTTCGCGCCGCCCGCCAGCAGAAACGCGCCCATGCTGGCCGCCATGCCGATGCATGTGGTACATACGTCGCATTTTACAAACTGCATGGTATCATAGATGGCTAACCCCGCGCTGACGGAGCCGCCGGGGCTGTTGATATAGAAATTGATGTCCTTGCTGGGGTCTTCCGACTCCAGAAACAGCATCTGAGCCACCACCAGAGAGGCTGTCACATCGTTTACTTCCTCGCTCAGAAAGATAATACGGTCCTTGAGCAGACGGGAATAGATATCGTAGGAACGCTCTCCCCGGCTGGTGGACTCCACTACATAAGGGACTAAACTCATAAGGATACTTCCTCCTTCTCAACTTCTACCGCATGGTCTGTAATCAGGTCGGCAGCCTTGGAGACGGCCAGATCTTCTTTCATGCGCTTCAGGCCGCTCTCGCCCATTCTCTCGCTAAACTTATCCGCTTCCATATTGTAGGAAGCTGCCGCCTGCTCTGTTTCCTTGCGCAGCTCCTCCTCGCTGATCTCCAGATTCTCCGCCTCGGCCACTGCCTCCAGCACCAGTCTGGCCTGGATGCGTCTGAGCGCCTGCGGCTTCATCTGATCCAACATCATCTGTTCTGTCATGCCGGTATACTTCATGTACATCTCCAGCGTAAGCCCCTGGGACTGAAGCTGGCGGGCATAGTCGTCCAGCATGTTCTCCGCCTGCGTCTCCACCATCAGATCCGGAATGTCCATCTGGCTGTTCTCGATCACGATATCCAAAAGCTCATCTTCTTTGGCCGCCCGGAGTTCGTCGGCTTTTTTCTTCTCCAGATTTTCCTTCACGCTGGCCTTGTACTCCTCAAGCGTCTCGTACTCGGAGACTTCCGCGGCAAATTCGTCGTCGATCTCCGGCAGCTCCTTTGTCTGGATTCCCTTTATCTTGACCTGAAACAGAGCCGGTTTTCCCTTCAGATTCTCCACATGGTACTCTTCGGGGAAGGTTACGTGAACCTCCGTTTCATCGCCCACGTTCTTTCCGGCTAACTGGTCCTCGAAGGTGTCGATAAATGTGTGGGAACCCAGCTCCAGCGCATAGTCCTCGTCCGATCCGCCGGCAAACGCCTCCCCGTCCACAAAGCCCTTATAGTCGATGGTGACGATATCGCCCATGGCAGAGGGACGATCCTCCACCGTGACGGTGACGGCGTTCTTCTCCTGCTCCTTCTTCAGAGCGGCCATGATCTCCTCTTCGCTGGCCGTGCTGTCCCGCTTTGCCACTTCCACGCCCTTATACTGGCCCAGCGTCACAGCAGGCTTTACCGCCACGGTAGCCGTAAAGGTGACGCCCTCGCCCGCCTTCACCTCGTTCACCTCGATCTGCGGGCGGGAGACGATGGTCAGGCCGCTCTCGTCGGCGGCTTTGGCATAGACGCCGGGAAGCAGACGGTTTACCGCCTCCTCATAGAACACGCCCTCTCCGTACATCTTCTCGATCATGGCTCTGGGAACCCTGCCCTTGCGAAACCCCGGCACATTAAAACGGTTTTTATTCTTCATAAAGGTCTGCTGAATCGCTTTTTCCAATTCTTCGGCAGGTACCTGGATCGTCAGTTTTGCCATGTTCTTTTCCATCGCTTCTACTTGTACACTCATTTTCTATTCTTCCTCCTTCTGGGCCTTTCCATAGCCCAGTTAATCTTTCTTTCGTGAAAGTTTCCTCACAGCAGGACCGTTTCATTTCCGCCTGCAAACGCTTTAAAAACAGGAAACTGCGGTATATTAGTATAGCATAGGAACGCGAGAAAAGCTACTAAAAATAAATAAAATTTCGCTTTTTTCCAGTTACGGATGCAAAATAGCCTCCCGGACCGCAAGGGCTGTCTCCTCCCCCTCCAAAACACGGACCAGTTCGATTCCCATATCGACGGCAAAGCCTACGCTGCGTGCCGTTGTGACGGTCCCGTCCGTCACCACACCCTGTACGGTGTGAACCGCTCCGGTCAGTTTCTTCTCCCAGCCGGGATAACAGGTGGCCGTCCTGCCCTCCAAAAGTCCCAGGCCTCCCAGTATGCTGGGCGCGGCGCAGATGGCCGCCAGCCGTTTTCCGCCCGCGGCAAATTCCCGCAGAAGGCGGCGCAGTCCCTCGTGGGCCGCCAGATTCGGCGTGCCGGGAACGCCGCCCGGCAGAAACAACAGATCAAAGTCCGAAAAATCCGTCTCTTCAAAGACGGCATCCGCCAGAACCGTAATGCCGTGGGCCCCTGTTACCAGGCGGTTGCCCATAATCGAAACCATAACCGTATCCACACTGCCGCGCCGCAGCATATCCACAACTGCCAGACATTCCACCTCTTCCATGCCGTCTGCCAGAAAAACGCCAGCTTTGCTCATTGCCATATCCTCCTTGGTATTGTCGCTTTGTTACCGATATTATAACATTCATGGAATAAGAAGATCAAGATTTTTCTCACAAGATTCCCTCCCCGCGTTGATCTTTTCTTTCTGTCCCGTTATAATATAGGCAGAAAGCGGCCAGAATAATCAAAACCAGAGCCATCCGGTGTATCGGCCAAGCGATACCAGCGAAATTCTGCAAAAGGATCTTTTGGCCAATGCCGCGGTGGCCTTCGCCGCAGAGAAGGAGATCACATCATGGAAATCGAACGCAAATTTTTGATCAAAGAGATGCCCGCCCACCTGGAGCAGTACCCGTTTCACCGGATTGAGCAGGGCTATCTATGCACCAACCCTGTCGTGCGGGTGCGCCGTGAGGACGATACCTGTTATCTGACCTACAAGGGCAAGGGCAAGATGTGCCGCGAGGAATACAATCTGCCCCTGACGCAGGAAGCCTACGACCATCTGATTCAGAAGACGGACGGCTACCGGATTCAAAAGACCCGCTATCGAATCCCCCTTGATACCGCTGACAAAAATCCGTCCGGTCTGACGATCGAGCTGGATCTCTTTACCGCCCCCGGTTCCCTTGTCATGGCCGAGGTGGAATTTGCGTCCGAAGAACAGGCCGCTGCCTTCACCCCTCCGGACTGGTTTGGCGAGGATGTAACCTTTCAGAAAGCCTATCACAACAGCCATATGAGCCGGTTTGGGATCCAAGGGAACTCGTAAAACCGCCCCGCACGCATCATTCCTGTTTATTCTGATACTCCTCCCGGATAAAGCGGCTGAAAATCCGCGTCTCTTCCCAACAGCTGGATTCCTCCCGGCACAGAAGACTGAATTCCCAGACATAGCCAGAGAGAACGCTGTAGTCCCCTCTGGCATGCTCTGGGATCTCTTCTTTCAAGATATCAAAAGCCGCCGTCTCCTCATGAGCCACCCGGTAAAAGGCGTCGATGGCGTCGGGAACCGTCTCATAAAAAAGCCGGATCTGTTCCTTCTGGCAAACCTCATACAGCGGGCGCATGGTTTCTTCCAGGCTTCCCATTCCCAGACAGTGGAGGCCGTCCAGATCTGAGGGGGTTACGCTCCTTTTTCCCTTCAGCGGATGATCCGGCCCATAGCTTACAATCGCGTCAAAATATTTCAGCGGCTCCGTACAAAGGCCGGGGCGAAAGCAGGGCATCTGGATCACAAAAGAGCAGTCGGTCCGGCCGTCCTCTGTCGCCGCCAGCACTTCATCGTTTGGGCCAAAAACAGGCTGGATGGAAATGGCAGGGAAACGCTCCTGAAACTGCACCAATATCCCGTCCAGCTCCGGTGTCATAAACGGGAACAGACTCTGGGAAATTCCCACCGCCAGCCGGGCTCCCTGGCTGACAAAACGCTTCATCCCCTCCGTCATCTCGTCAAACCGCGCCAATGTCTCCGCTCCCGCCAGCCGCAGATATTCTCCGGCCTCCGTCAAGGAAAGCTTGTTGCGCTGGTTGACAAACAGAGGCGTACCAAACTCCTTCTCCATCGCAGCCAAAGCCTGGCGCAGCGCCTGGCGGGACAGATACAGCCGCTCTGCTGCCCTGGTATAATTCAGCGTCTCGGCCGTTGTCAGAAAATACCGCAACTGCGTCATATCCATTTCCGGATTTCCTCCCCCGCAAACGCAGGTTTTTCCTGCGTTTATTCTATCAGTATATCTTCTTTTCACGCTTCTGTAAAGGTGTTAAGATAAAAACGCAGCAAAATATCGACATTTCTGCCGGCTGCCTGCGCAAGCTTTTGCTCCGGCAGAGATACAGGAGGATAGAATGAAAAAAAATGGAATTTCCCGCAGAGATTTTCTGAAAGGCGCAGCGGCCGGCGCGTTGAGTACCGCGGCCGCCGGTATCCTGGGGGCCTGTGTGACCCCGTCTGAGAACACGACCGCCGCACAGGGCGGCGCAACGCAGGAGAACCCTTCAGCCGGAGAAGACAATTCATCTCAAAATAACAATTTTGCACCGGAGAAGAACGCAGGCGACTGGCTCGGAACCGCCCCCGTCATCGAGGAGAGTCAGGTGATCGCCACGTATGACACCGAGGTTCTTGTGGTGGGCAGCGGCACGGCCGGCCTCTTTGCCGCCTGCGCCGCCGTGGAGGAAGGAGCCAAGACCCTTTTGATCGAGCGCTCCATCGAGGAGTTCGGCGGCTCCGGCATCCGCGATACGCTGGGCGCCATCGGCAGCCGCCAGCAGATCGCCAACAACGATAACCCCGACAAGTTTGACGTCATCACCGAGCTGTACCGGCAGAGCAACGGCTACGGCAATCAGAAGCTCTACAAGGTCTGGGCCGATCACTCCGGCGAAGCCATCGACTGGTATACCGACCGCCTGGCCGCGGCTGGCCTGTCCTTTCTGCACGAGGTGGACGACCACTCGCAGAATGTCCGCTATCCCATCTATGACATCGGTCACTCCCTGCAGATGAGCGCCACGGAGGGCGAGGAAGGCGTCACGGCCAAGATCATCAAAGACTACGGCAAGGGGCTGGGCTTAGAGATCCACTACGGAACCTCTCTGGTGGAGCTGATCAAGGACGGGGATAAAGTCACCGGCCTGTACGCCTCCGTCGAGGGCGGTTATGCCAGGTACAACGCCTCCAAGGGTGTCATCGTGTGTACCGGGGGCTACAGTCTGAACGAAGAGATGCTAAACGCTCTGCAGCCGGAGACCGTGAAGATGATCAACATCAATTACTCCTATCCCGGCAGCCACGGCGACGGCATCAAAGCCTGCCTGTGGGCCGGAGCCGCCATGGATGAAACCCATGCCGGAATGCTCTTTGACCGCGGCGGCATTATGCCCGACCAGGTCGGCTGTGCGAAATCCGGCATCCTGTTCTGGATGGGTTCCCAGCCTTTTCTGAAGGTGGACCTGGAAGGCAACCGGTTTACCAACGAGAGCGGCTGCTATGACCATATCCTCCACGACGCATTCAATCTGCCGGACCGCACTTACGCTATGGTCTGGGACGCCAACTACATCGAGGATATGAAGCGCTTTGACAGTCATGGATGCAGCCGGATGTTCCCTCACGCCAACGGGGCGGAGGCTGTGTGGCCCCTGGAATTCAACGAGGGCGTTTTCATGCCTCAGTACCGCGAACAGGGCTATGTCGTAAAGGCTGACACCATCGAGGATCTGGCGCAGAAGCTGGGCCTGCCTGTCGAGAATTTCAAGGCCACCATAGACCGCTACAACGAGCTTTTTGACAAACAGCAGGATGAGGATTTCGGCAAGGAAGCCTACCGGCTTTCCGAGATGCGGACCGCTCCCTTTGAGGGAATCCGCATGAGCGGGGGTTACTTTATCTGCACGCTGGACGGCATCAAGATTGACACCAACATGAACGCCCTGACGCCGGAAGGCAAACCCATCGAAGGACTGTATGTGGCCGGCGACTGCTCCGGCAGTTATTTTGACGCCAGCTATCCGAACCTGCTGGCCGGCGCAGCGGCCGGACGCAGCGTCACATTCGGACGCCTGGCCGGAAAGAACGCGGCTCACAGAAGTTAGAGATCCGAAGGATAACGCTGTCGCGCAGGGCGGGGCGTATTCCTCGCAACGCCATCTTTTGAAACACAAAAAAGCAGGAAAAGATGCGGGCTTCCCGTTCTTTTCCTGCTTTTTTGTGTTTCCGTTCGTTTTTCTTCTATTTTTTCCACAGCCCGGCTGTCAGCACCGTCATATCATCCTTCGCCGCCATATCCTCCGACCAGCCGGCCCGCAGCACCGCTTCCGCCAGTTCCCTGGCATTCTGAAGCGTTGTCCGTTCCAGGAAGCGGCAGAGAATTCCCTCCTTGTCGTCTCCCTGCAGGGCGTCCAGCACGCCGTCCGTCACCATGATCACCATATCCCCGTCTTCCAGGCGCACTTCCTCCGAGAGAGGAGCCGCGCCGCAATCCAGCCCCATCGGCAGCGAGCCCGGCTCAATCTGAAGCACCTGATCTCTGCGCCGGATAAATGTGCTGACCGCCCCCTGCTTATAAAAATGAGCCTGTCCCGTGTAGAGATTGATCAGAGCCAGATCAAGCGTCGCAGCGGTCTGCTCTTCCTCCCGCACCAGAAGCAGCGCATTCAGCATATAAATCGCCCGCTCCGGAGAAAATCCCGCGTCCAGCAGCTCCTCCAAAAGCTCCATCACCAACTGACTCTCCAAAAATGCCTGACGGCCGGAGCCGCAGCCGTCGGACAGGCACAGCATCATCTGACCGCCCGGCAGACTCCGGCAGGAGAAATTGTCCCCGGACAATTCCTCATCCTCTTTACACACTCTGGCCACACCCGACAGCATCCGAAACGGTGTCTCCTCCATCAGATGGATGGTGCAGGACTCCTTCCCCACCACGGAGCGGCCGTTCTCCGCCGGACGCAGCGGGCGGGACAGTACCTTTCCCATGGATTCCCCCAGCTCTTTTACCGTCACACAGCCGCCGTGTTCGGAGCGGACCGTCACGTACATTTCCTGACGGCCCTCTTCCTCCTCCAGCACCAGAAGCTGTTCCAGCTTCAGGCGGCGTTTTCTCAGAGCGCGGCGCACGCCTTCCTCATATTCGCCTGTCACGTCCGCCGCCTCGTCCAACTGGGCCGCCATCTCTTTGAGCGTCCTCTCCATCTCCCGAAACTGCAGGGACGCCGCCTCCCGGCTCTCAAAAAAGCGGCTTCGCCAGCCCTCTTCATAACCGACGCTGCCAAGGCAGTCCGCAACCGCTTCCAGATACATGCCCTGACGGCTGCAGGCTTTCTGAAAGTCCTCCGGCATGTCCTCCGGCTCCAGAGCGCCTTTTTCCCGAAAGCGGGTACACAGAGTATCAAAATCCAGCTCGGCGCCTTCTTCCTGCTTGCCGATACAACACTGCCGGCAGCCTCCGCAGACCATGGCGGCGGCTCTCTCGACAGCGGCAGCCGTCTGCCTGCCGTCCGGCGGCCGGACTCCCGGCTTCAGATTCATCAGCGAACGAGACAGCTTTCCATAGGAATCGGCCGCTTCTTCGAGGCGGTGCTTCTGCATCTCCTCCCAGCCGCCCGGCCCGATTTGCTGTTTGGTGCTCTTGAGAAGACTCTCCGGCGTCAGAAAAAAGACTGCCGCCGCCGTCAGAAGCTCCGGCAGGGATTCTGCCAGATAAGGGCCTGCGTACAGCGCCCCGATCCCGCATGCGCCGCACAGATAGGCGGCCGCCGCGCCGCCCCGGCCCAGACGGCGAAATACGCCGGCCAGAACACCCATTAAGCAGAACATGCCAAGAGGCGCCATATTATCCTGGCGAAGCGTCTCCGCAATCCCGCAGGCCGCCCCGGCCAGCCCACCGCTGCCCGCGCCAAAGCGATAGCCAAAAAACAACACTCCATAGTACATGGCCGCCTGCATGGCCGACCATACCGATTCATCCCCTGTTATCATCTGTATCAGAGTGATCCCCAGAAACAAAATGACCGTCGTTCTGGCAAGCCACAGATTCCTCTTTCTCTCCATTCTCTGTCCTCCCTGCGCCGCTCCCGGACGTGCCGGCGCCCTCTAAAAAGCGCCTCATATTGGACAACCATTATAAAAGAAAAAGGATGTATTTTTTGTCAAAAAATGGAAGTGGCGGCAGGGATTTGCCCGCAATATTTTCGACTCGAAAAGCTGCTCAGTTCTCCGGCTTCATCAGAATCTCATTGGGGTTGATCATCCCCAGCTTATCCTTGGCCTCCTGCTCGATAAACTGGCTGGTCTGCACATAATCCTGGCGCTCTCTCAGATCCTCCGCCCGGCTCTCCTCCTCCGCGAGCTGCCGCTCAACGGCGGCCAATCTTTGACGGTAATCGTTGTCCTTTTGCTGCAGCTTGAGCGTCTGAAAGCCCAGAACCACCACCAGAGCCGCCGCGACCAGCGCGATGGCCAGCCGGGACAGGCGGTTTTGTTTTCCTCTTCTTTTCCTTTGATATATGAGCAAGCTCTCTCTCTCCTTCCGATGTTTCTTTTGGTGTACTTGCCTTTTGTCTCGCAGCTTTTTCTCTTTTTTGCAACCAGTTTCTGAAAAACCTGCGCAGATACCGCACAGGTATTGTGAGGGGCGTCAGCAGAAATACCAGCACCGGATGCAGAAGATACTGATAGATACAGGCTCCGGCCGCGCAGCCCGCCAGAACGTACCAGCGGATCATTCCGTCGTTCTCCTCCATGACCATGATAAAAATCAGGACGGCGCAGATCGTCCAGAACAGCAAATCTTCCAGACCGGTCCACATCTCGCCGTGACGAAACAAAAGCCGCATCAGCCGCAGAAATTCATAACAGACCGCAATCCCGCCGCCCCAGACGATGGAAACCGCCAGAAAACGCAGTTCGCCGGTGATGACTTCGCTCATAGGCTAACGAAACAGGCGGCCCAAAAACGATTCGCCCTGCTTCTTATAGGTTCCCACATCCGAGTAGGTGAGACTGTCGATCTTTCCGGCGATATCCACTTCCCCCTTCTCCAGCGTCAGCCGGTTTACATGCAGCTCGCTCCCCCGGATACTCAGCATTCCCAGCGCCGTCTCCAGAAGAACCTCGCTGACGTCAAAGGACAGAACGTCCTTGACGCCGGTCAAAGCGATGGCCTCCCGGTTGATCATACTGCATTTGTGGGACTGATTCTGTCCCTTCGGCGCAGGAATGGATTTAGAAATCATTGTCTTTTCTTCCAATGCCATATCCTATCCTCCTTGCGGCAGATTTTCAGGACCTGCCTCCTTTTTAGTAATGTATGCGCAAGGATGCGGCATTAGAACAGACGGCTTTGCTTACAGATAGCGGAACAGCTCGCCCGCCGCCTCCTTTTTTGTCGTCTCCTGGATGTCCAGCACCTCGATCTTCACCGGCTTGCCGCCGAATAAAACCTCTATGACATCTCCCACCTTCACCTCGGCGGAAGCTTTCGCCGTCTTGTCATTAATCTTTACGCGGCCGGCATCGCAGGCCTCGTTAGCAACCGTGCGGCGCTTGATCACGCGCGACACCTTCAGAAATTTATCCAGTCTCATTTGCTCTCCCTTCTGTCTAAACCCACATGCGCCAGGCACCGAACGCGCCAGCAAAAGAACAGGCATCCCCGCATCCGAAAACCGCCCGCGGGCTCAGGTAAAAAAAGGTCAGGACCATATCGAGTCCTGACCGTCTGCATGTCCCGTTTTCTGCCGGACAAAGCCTATGCGTTCACCTGATCCTTCAGAGGCTTGCCAACCTTAAACTTCGGCACTCTGGAAGCGGGAATGGTGATAGGCTCCTTGCTCTTGGGGTTTCTTCCCGGTCTCTCCGGTCTCTCCACCACCTCAAAGGTACCAAAACCGACTAACTGCACACGGCCGCCGCGAACCAGCTCTTCCGTCACCACATCGGCAAACGCCTTCACCGCTTTCTCCGCGTCCTTCTTCGATATCTCAGCCTTCTCGGCAACAGCAGCAACAAACTCTGTCTTATTCATAATTTCCTCCTGTACCTAATTTACAAAGATTTTATCTGCTATCTATTTATACTCGCTGCACTCTGGTTTGTCAAGGACTTTTCCTGCTCTTTTATCTGTTTCCACAATTCCAGGCATTCCTGGGGCGTTTCGGCTTTCACATCCCCGAACACATGAGGGTGGCGGCGGATCATCTTGCGGCTGATCCCGTCGATCACATCCTGCAGGGTGAAGGCGGAAGCCCTGGCCGCGATCTCGCTGTGCATCAGCACCTGTAACAGCACGTCTCCCAGCTCCTCGCAGAGATTCTCCCGATCGCCGTTTTCAATGGCCTGCACAACCTCCTCCGTCTCGTCCCGCAGGCAGGGAATCAGCGTCTCATGGGTCTGTTCGCGATCCCAGGGGCAGCCGTCGGGGGCGCAGAGACGGGAGATAATGGCAGTCAGTTCCTCAAAACTGTAGTGCGTTTTCGATTCGGTCATGGGACGGATTCTCCTTTTTATACAGACAACCGGCGACAGCTTTATTGTAACACAGCCAGACAGGATTTTCAATCCGTCCGAATAAAAAAAGCCGGGAAGAAAACGCCGCCTGTCAGACAGTCAGACAGCCTGTCTCAGACGGTATCCTCCCAGCCTTTTCTCTCCCTCAGCTCTCCATCTGACGCCCCAGAAAACTGGCTGCTGTGGCGGCAAGTTTCTGTTCCGCCTCGCCCATCTTTCCGCGCGCCTCCTTGGTCAGAAGTACCACGGAACCGATGGCGTCACCCTCGGACAAAATCACATGCACGGTCTGCGCTGTGTATTCTTCTTTGTCCTCCGAGGACACCGGCACAAACTTCTTGTCTTCCTTCAGAGCCGCTCCGTTTTCCCGGTTCAGAATCATCTGCTCCAACTGCCTGCTGATCGGTTTTTGCAGCGTGTCCTTCTTTCCTCCCGCCACAGCGATAATCTGATCCCGGTCGGTGATGTACACGGCCAGTCCCGTGGTTTGAGAGAGCGCCTCCGCGTACTGTCTGGCAAAAATCCCCAGCTCCGCCATCGGTGAATATTTTTTCAGAATGATTTCTCCCTCCCGGTCTGTAAAGATCTCCAGAGGCGTTCCCTCGCGCAGGCGAAGGGTACGGCGGATTTCTTTGGGTACTACGACACGGCCAAGATCATCAATTCTTCTGACAATTCCGGTTGCTTTCATAAATAAAAATTCCTCCATTTACGAATCTAGTATTCTCATACGGGTCCCCGTTTTTTCATGTTTCGCATTAAAAATCCGGGATTGGGCTTTTGTATGTATCACTAGTATCTGTAAACGGAGGGTTTTTATACCTTCAAAGGATCTAAATCCTTTTTGGGCAGAAACCGCCTTTTTGGCCGAGCGCCGCGCACAGCCTGCGTTTTTGCTTATGCCGCTCTCCTGCAATGCCTCATAATACGTTTCCTTTGTTTTTTCAATCAGCATTTCCATACGGATATACTCCCCTACAATATATCCGGCTTTATAAAGCAAAAAAAGTGTGAGCAGACGGCTCATGCGCCCATTTCCGTCTGGTAATGGTACAATGGGAATATAAAACTATTCGTAAACTTCCCAATAACCGTATCGCTTACCACCTTTACGTTCTATTTTCCTTTTGACCTTCAACGCATCCAGACCTCTTTGAATGGTACGTCTGTTAACAGACAACCGTTTAGCCATTTCCGTGGTAGTGATAGAGGCATTTTCTTTAAGCAATGTTAATATTTTTACTTCTATTGAGATGTCTTTTGCGACATCTTTTGTGACATCCTGGGCTTTGGAATCTAAAATTTCTGTACTTTGAAGCGCAGAAAATTTCACCATTATGTCTTCACCATGAACAATATACTCCGGAGCTTTCGCTCCGAGATTTTTGCAGGCATCACAAATTTTCTGAATCCCACGTCCCCAGCTTTCAATATATCCTGCACGATAAAATACGCGTGCAATGTCCGGATTATATGGTTTTGATACATGAGTACTCAAAAGAGTCTCAACTGTCCAGCCAAAGGGCAGCATACTACATGATTGAAACGTTTATCCCTTCATCCAGAATATTATTAATATCCCCAAGTATTGTGGATAGATACAATATCTTCACATATTAAAGTTCCGCTACCTCATCTTTTTCTGTTTCAGAATTGAGCTGTTTTTCGATGCCTTTATTCTGCCATCCTCCACCCCTCTGTATACTGGACAGATCCGGTCAAAAATCACCTCTGTATTTTTGTCCGGATCTGTCCAGTGCAAAGATTCTTTTCACCCATTATACTGCTTGAGAATTAGAAGTTTTCTTATTCAAATTCTCATAAATAGTTTTCAGATAAACCTTGTTGTTATGATGCCTTTCATCTTATGCGGCTGTCCCTGTCTGGCTTCTATGCCGTTTCTTCTGTTTTCCCCTGCAAAAGAGTTTTAACGGTAATCCTTCATATAATCTCCATGCGCTGCAATCATCTCGTCGCACATGGCAACGATCTCGTCCATGGTCAGTTCTGCCGCCGTGTGAGGCTCCAGAAACGCCGCCTGATAGACTGCATCTTTCTTTCTCGTAACAGCGGCCTCAATCGTCATGAGCTGCGCATTGATATTGGTCATATTTAAGGCGGCCAACTGTACAGGAAGGCGGCCGATGCGGCAGGGATGCACTCCCATATTGTCGATGAGACAGGGAACCTCCACGCAGGCGTCCGCGGGCAGATTGGAGATCAGGCCGTCATTTTTCACGTTTCCTCCTATTTTATAGGGAACTCCCGTCACGATAGATTCCATGATATGGGACGCATACTCTCTGGAACGTTCATGGGAAACATTTCCGTCATTTAAAATACGGTTCTTCTCGCTTTCCCACTCCTCGATCTGGCGGATGCAGCGGCGGGGATATTCATCCAGGGGAATGTTGTATTTCTCGATCAGCTCCGGGCGGGACGATTTGATAAACCAGGGGTTGTACTCCGCATTGTGTTCGCTGGATTCCGTGCAGTAATAGCCCAGGCGGCGGATATATTCATACCGTACCATGTCGGAGTGCTTTTCTTCTGCGTTTTTGCGGGCGGCGCGTTTTTTGATTTCGGGGTAGAGATCGTTGCCGTCCCGGTCGCGGATTTCCAGCAGCCATGCCATGTGATTGATTCCGGCTATGGTTTCGCGGCGTCCTTCCAAGCAGTCCTCCATGCCCAGACTCTGCAAAAGCCATTCCGAACAGACCTGTACGCTGTGGCAGAGTCCCACTGTCTTCACATGGCTGTAGCGCTGCAGATAGCCGGTAAGCATGGCCATGGGGTTGGTGTAATTGAGAAACCAGGCGTTCGGGCACACCGCCTCCATATCCTCGGCAAAGTCCTGCAAAACCGGAATGGTGCGCAGGGCGCGCATGATTCCGCCGATGCCGAGCGTATCTCCGATGGTCTGCCTCAGACCATATTTTTTTGGTATCTCAAAGTCGATGACCGTACACGGATCATATCCGCCGACTTGAATAGCATTGACCACAAAATCTGCATCCCGAAGGGCGTCTCTTCGGTTTTGTTCTCCCAGAAAAGTCTTGATCTTTGCGCGGTTTTCGTTGACATTTTTGTTGATTGCGCCAAGGATGATCTCGGATTCCGAAAGACGTTTCGGATCGATGTCATAGAGCGCGATCTCGCTGTCTCTCAAAACTGGCGTACACATGCAGTCCCCCAGCACATTTCTGGCAAACACGGTGCTGCCTGCCCCCATAAAAGTAATCTTCGGCATATACTCTCCTTTCGTTTCGCCGCGCTGGCGGCTTTTCTCCTTTTCGGAGAATGTTTTTTGTCATGCTTATATTATAGAGTTTTCAAATGAAAACCGCTAGTTTTTTTGTTTCAGAAAATAGTATAAATGTTGTATTAGAATGCCGCTCTTTTTTGCAGCCGGCCTCCTGTTACCTATGAACCTGTAAATAGGCATTGTAAATGGCGGGTAAGTATTTTATAATAAAGTGATTTTATAATCATAGAAAAAGAGGTTGTTATAATGGAAAAGAAAATAGCAGATTTCAAAGAATATTCTCAGAGAACTGGTTCCGACGGCCAACTGGAATTTTATTTCTGCGGCCGTGAAAAATGCAAGCCCGGACATACCTTCGGCCCGGCTGTCCGGACTCATTTTCTGTTTCATTTTATCCTCTCGGGAAGCGGATTCTATGAACGAGCTGGACACCGGTACGAGATCCGGCAGGGACAGGGATTTCTTATTCTTCCGGATGAGTCCACCCGCTACGGAGCGAATCCCGCCGATCCTTGGGAATATTGCTGGATCGGCTTCGGCGGCCGGGAGGCGGAAAATATTTTGAGAGAATGCGGCTTAGGAGACGGCAATCTGATCTATGAGGACCGCAGCGGCGGACTTCTGGCGCAGGAAATGAAACGGCTGACGGATTTTACGGATCCGGCCGATCTCAACCGCTATATGCTGCTCGGCAGACTGTATCTCTGTTTTTCCTGCATGATACCGGGACGATCCCGAGGCGCTATGACGGCACAGGAATATGTAAAACGGGCGCTGGATTTTATCCATAACAACTTCGGATACGAAATCGGCGTAGAGGAAATTGCACGTAATGTAGGGATTGACCGCACCTATCTGTACCGTATTTTCCGATTGCAGACCGGCCAGTCTCCCAAGGAATATCTGACAAGCTTTCGGCTTCATAAGGCGGCAGGGATGCTTGCGCAGACGGATTTGAGCGTAACGGAAATTGCTCTGTCCTGTGGATTCAACGAAGCTTCTCTGTTCGGCAGGCACTTTCGCCGCCGTTACGGCGCCTCGCCTGTGCAATACCGAAGAGAGTCACGATCACATCGCGCCGCTCCGTCAGCAGATCATTCCGTTTGCCATTCATCCCCGGATGTCTGACCGACGCTTGCGTGATTCCTCCCCGCTGCCGGCCGGTTCCTCTGCCCAGACCTCTGAGATGTGATTGTTTTGTTCCTCCCCCTCGTTGGCCTGTTCCTCTGTCCAGGCATCGGTCTGCTCTTCCTCCGGAAAAGACACATGCAACACCGCCTGCGGCCAGTTTAAGCTGATCCTGGCATGACGGCCTTTTGTGAGGGCGGCTTTTTCCAGGAGCGCGGCCAGATCCTTTACCACCTCCCTTGTCAGATAGCCTCCGCGCCAGTGAAACAGTAACGGCTTTCCTTTTCGTATCGCCTGCAGCGCTCTCTTTTCCACTTCTTCCTGCTTGGTAAAGGAAAGTTTTTTCTCCCGGTAATAAAAGTGCTCGCCGTCCGTGCAGGCCGGAACCGGCCAGATCACCGGCTCATGATCCCGAAAAAAACGCTTATCGTCCAGATTCAGATAGTCAAAACGAAGAGAACCGCCGCGGCTCAGACTGTTGTCAAAGGTCGCGTCCATATGGTAGGTTGTTTTACCCAGTTTGACAATATTCCAGGTGTGCCGGTATTTGATCTGTTTGTCTGGATTGGCATCGGATACGGCGATCATACACCAGATTCCCAGCGTATCGCAGAGAATTTTCACCGTCTTGGCAATGCCTTCACAGACGCCGACTCCCTGGCCCAGAGGACCGATGATTTCATGGGAGTAGGGCTTTTTCAGCTTGTCATAGCGGACATTTTCGCAGATAAAATCGTGAATGTACTGCTCTTTTTCCCTTTCCTGCATCGACTGCGCCGGCCGGGCCAGCTTTGCGATGCGGGATGACAGCGCTTTTTGATGCTCGCGGATTTTACTTTTTTCAAACAGGTATTCTGGGATAAATTCCACATGGCTGGAATCCGGATAAAACCGGAAGTGAAAGCCGGAAGCGTAAAAAATCTCCGGACAGTCCAGACGCAGAAGAAAAAAAATGTCTCCCAGACGCCGGTCCAAAAGGCGCGGGACAGAAAAAGAAGGAGACAGCGCAAGAAGGCCCGTCTTGATTGCATGATAGGCCGCCTGCTCTTCCCTTGAAAAATGGTTGTAGTAGTAGGATACGGATTGCGGCATGGCGCATTTCCTTTCTTGAGTTTTGACTAGAGAATGGATTCCCTTACAAGAAATCCGTGAATGCCGGACAAGTGGCGGTTTTGATATATAATTGCTTTGTCATTCGGGCAGCGTTCGCGCGGTTCCATGGGTAAAGGCGCAGGCTGGCTGCGCTTTGTTGACTGTGACGGAGCCCGTTTTTTAATCGCGGAGGTTCCTGGGTGTAGTTCCTTGTCGATTGTCTTTTTGTGCTTGAAAAATTTCATGGATTCTGCGGTTTTATAATTCGCGTAAGATGAGTTCTGTCACACCTGGGTTTTCACCTGGACGGATGCGAATGACTTTTTCGTGGCGGCCAAAGCCGTATTCTTCGTCAATCATCTCTTTGATTCGCGTGCCGCCATGAAAGCCATGGATCAGGCGGATGGTGTAGGTCCCTTTTGCGGCCCGGCGCAGGACGCTGTCAATCTTTATTTTTACCTGTTTACAGTTCATTCCATGAAGGTCGATTTCCAGTATTCCGGCGTTCACCCGGCATCACCTGCTTTCTTTTTATCTTTTGTCAAATCATAGCTTTCTCCGATCATACGGCAGATCTCCGGCTCTGGTATGGTGCCGTCGAGGATGATGGAATTCCAGTATTTTTTATTCAGATGGTAGGCCGGAATCACGGAGGCAAACGCGCTTCGCCAGAAATCTCGCCATTCTGGTTCACATTTTACATTGATCCAGATATGGTTTTCCCGCTCGAAAATCCAGGCAAAAACACGGTTGTTCTGCCGGTGGCGGATCACGCACCAGTTCGGATCGTGAAAGGGGTAGTCTTCATAGGTGTCAGGGTAAGTGAGACAGTGATGGATAGCTTCTTGTCTTGTTTGCATGGGGACCTCGTTTGCGGGTGTGGAATATATGGATTGCTTTTTATATATTGTCTGTATTTTTTTATCTTTATGAGAAAAAACGGATGATTTCACCGGCGCTTACCGGAGCCATGTGGTTGGCGTCTACGCCTACGTCATACAGAAGGAGACCTTTTTTTCGGTTTTCTGTATTGTAGATTTCGGAATTGTGCTGATGACCGTGCAGGGCAATCGCACCCTTTCTTATGCCGTTCCATTCGGCAATCGGATAGTGGAACAGGACGAAGAGTGTGTTTTGGCAGATGACTTCCTGGTAGTCCTTAATAGATAAAAACAGGGAAGAATCAAATTGCGGGCTGTCTGTGAAGCGGTCATGGTTGCCGCGGATCAGATGTTTTTTTCCATTTAGAGCGCGAAGGATTACAGCCGCATGATCTGGGCCTTTCATGGTGAAATCGCCCAGAATATACACTTCGTCAGCAGGAGTGATTTTTTTGTTCCAGTTTCGGATTAGGGTTTTGTTCATCTCCTCGGCATTGCAGAAGGGACGGTTTGTATGTTTGATTATTTTCTCGTGGTAAAAATGGAGGTCGGAGGTAAAGTATAGCATGATGAATGACTCCTGAGAATAATAGGATCCGTTTTTAACGATTCGTTTGTTTATTTATACCTATTGACTATTTCTTTGATCGCTTGTTATTATACTGAAATTATATATTTTTATTTTAATATAATGAATAAAATATTTTATAATACATTATTTTCCGTCTTTTTTCTTCGTACCTTCTTTCATCTCTTAATCTTATTTTTTATTTCGGTAATATCCGAAACATATCATAGCCCATATACTGGGGACAATTGCATATCCTGCATTTACTTGCCCATGATTTAGAATAACGTATCCGCCGCCTATAATTGTGAAAGACAGAAAAACAATTCCTAAAATCAATGCAATTTTTTTCGTTATCTCTATCTTCTCTATCAGAATGACTTTTACTATCATGCAAAGCGCCAGCAATATAAGCGTATATAATGCTTGTATTAAAATACTGGTATACCAGGGAGCTGATTGTATGAGATACAAATCTGGATATTTCCGAAAATGCCAGTATCTGTATAGTCCTGAACCAACGAACACGCCGATCATAGAGCCCATTATAATATTTAATATTTGATTTATTTTCTTTTTCATAATTCATCTCTTCTTACAATAAATAATAATTCAATCTATATCATACTTAACCGTATATTTCAAGGTAAGAAAATATAAATAGTTACATATGTATTTCACCCGCTGCCATTCGACAAAGCAGGATTATTTTAATATTTTCCGCAATAGAATAGGTACGTTTTTCTTCATTTTCTTCGATATATACTAATAGATTTCAGATTACTGTAAAAAATAGCTTCACACTTTAAAGATGTATGAAACAAAACAAGGGCTTCTATTTATTTTATTAACCTTTGCAAAGTCTCTCGGAACCCTCTCCCTTCTCTCCACATTCCGCTTTCTATTTCCCCCAATCCACACTTATATAAATCGCGCTACCCTCAGCGGCATGTAAACCTCTTCTCGATTTCGCTGAATCTCACCAGATAAAAAGGCCGTAAAAGTTAAAGGAAAAGAATCTTCTTTGCTTTTTGTCTGGTATCGAAACGGATATTTATACACTCGCACCCTCAGGTGCTTTGATTCCTGATTCATAAATTCCTCAAGCCATACAGCACTAAAATCAAAACTCCCCAGCAGGTCTGTTTCCCTTTGTATTGTTGCTGTTATGGTAAAATCACTGTCACTCAGCCGACTCATATCGGAAAAGTAACAATTATAAAATTTCTGTTCCACCTTCTCAAGCCCATTCCGAAAACACCATACCCCAAAATCCGGAATATAATTAAAAATTTCCGGTTTCAAAAAAGCCATTGGGCTTAAAAGAGTATAGACACTCTCCCATTCCTGGACTCCAGCGCTCCCCATTCTAAAAGAAAGCAGCGGATCCTTTTCCATCACATCAAAAATACTGATTTCCCTGCCGTTGCATAAGACAAACCTTTTGATTTTCTTTTCTATTTTCCGACAAAAACATTCCAATAATCTAATTCTTATAATACCACAACTTCTTTTTCTCTTCAATAAATAGATCTCTGAAAATGCCGGTTTAAAGTATGGATGGAACGAGAAAACGGCATAGCCCGAAAGCCATGCCGCTGCCAAACGCTTCCTCCATGCAAACGCCGCTGCCTATACTGACCTTGCACGGAGATGCGCTTTGTTTCTCTTTTTCTTGTTTCTGCACATTTCTCTCATCTCCCAAACATCCTCTCTGTCTTTCGGATCGTGACAAAATAGCTGCTGATCAATATCACATCCGCCCCGATCCAGGCCATGATCTCCGCATAGAAAATCCCGCTCTCCCCGATCACCGCCGGCAGCAGCAGGGCTGTCCCTGTGCGCATCGCAAACTCTGCAATGCCCGATACCATGGGCAGCACCGTATTCCCCATTCCCTGGATGGCCGAGCGGACCACATGCAGAAGATAGAGCACCGGCAGAAACACGCTCATCACCGCCAGATAAAAATAGGCGATCTGCAATGTCTCTTCCACTTCCTGCGGCGTACCGGAGATAAAGCATCCTAGAATCAGCCGACCTCCCGCCAGCATCACGCCCATGATCACCAGGGAAGTCACAACCGCCACCACCACCGCTGCACGCATCCCGGCACGAATCCGGTCGGTCCGGCCCGCTCCCAGATTCTGCCCCGTGTAGGTAATCATAGAATAACCATAGGAGGTAGCGGCGACCTCCAGCACGCCGTACAGCTTGTTGGTGGCGGTAAAGCCCGCGATGAAAATCACGCCGAAGCGGTTGACCACCGACTGCACGATCATGCCGCCGACCGCGATAATGCCGTTTTGAAACGCCATCGGAGAGCCCAGAGACAGAAGCTTTCCTGCCATCGCCGGTTTCAGACGAAAATGCTCCCGCCCCAATTTCAGCATCTCGATCTTTCCGATATGCCACAGACAAAACAGGCTTGAAATCATCTGGGCGATCAGAGTGGCCGCCGCCGCGCCCGCAATTCCCCATTGAAATCCCAGGACAAACAAAATGTCCAGACCGATATTGACCGCCGAGGCCACGATCATCGCATGAAGCGGCGTCCGGCCGTCTCCCAGGGAGCGCAGGACTGAGGCCAGCAGGTTGTAAGCCATGACAATCGGAACGCCGGAAAACATAATCCGCAGATATAAAAGCGCATTGTCCAGAATCTCCGGCGGCGTCTGCAGAAGCGCAAGCACCGGCCTGGCGGCTATCTGTCCCGCCGCCGTAAGAAACACGGCGCTCACCGCGGAGAGTACCGCCGCGCCCCCCACAACATGGCGCAGATTCTCGGTTTTCTGCGCGCCGAACTCCTGCGCCATCAGAATGGCAAAGCCTTGCGTCAGGCCCTGAATAATCCCCAGCATCATCCAGTTGAGCCAGTCCGTCGCTCCCAGGGCCGCCAGGGCCTGCACGCCCAGAGCCTTTCCCACCACCATGGTATCCACGACGGTATAGAGCTGCTGAAAAATATTGCCGACCATCAGAGGAAGGGCAAATGCAACAATCAGGGACAATGGCTTGCCCCTGGTCATGTTCTGAATCCTTGTCATATTTTTTTCCTTTTTTTCTTTTCCTTTTCTTTCGCTTTCTTCTCTCTTCTCTATCCCATCGCAAAAAGCCGGAGCGGGACATTTCGCAGAGATTTTCTCTGCTGTTTTTCCCGCTCCGCCTGTCATTACCTTTTGGCCGGTTTCCCGCCTCTCTTTTTTTGCTGTTATAGATCCTGAATCTCTTTGTGGAACTCCTGCAGCGATTTCACAGGCAGCTTTCCATCGCGCTTGGCTGAGAGAATGCCCTCCACGGTGGCCTTGGCCGCCGCCATGGTCGTCATATACGGAATCCGGTTCTTGATGGCAGCTTTGCGGATATAGCTGTCGTCCACGGCTCCCTTTTTGCCGATGGGCGTATTGATAATCAACTGAATCTCGCCGTTTGTGATCTTATCGAGGATATTGGGACGGCCCTCGTTGATTTTGCTGATTTTCAGAGCCGGGATGCCTGCCGCCTCGATGCGGTCGCAGGTTTTTCCGGTCGCCATGATCGAAAAGCCGCACTGGCGGAACCCTCTGGCTACCTCCACCAGCTCCGCTTTATCCCGGTCGTTCACACTGATCAGCACGCAGCCTTCCATGGGAAGCTTGCTCTTAGTAGCCTCCTCGGCCTTATAAAACGCATCGCCAAAATCGGTGGACAGGCCCAGTACCTCGCCGGTGGAACGCATCTCCGGCCCCAGAAGCGGATCGACTTCCGGGAACATATTGAAGGGGAAGACCGCCTCTTTTACCCCGTAATGGGCGAATTTCTTCTCCTTGAGATCCGGAACCGGACTCTTCATGCCGGTGAAGGGCATTGTGATAATCTCCGTGGCAATCTGCACCATATTGATGCCGCAGACCTTGGAGACAAGCGGCACAGTCCGCGAGGCGCGGGGATTCGCCTCGATGACAAACACGCGGCCGTCCTCGATGGCGTACTGCATATTCATCAGTCCCACCACATGCATCTCGCCTGCGATCCGGCGGGTGTAGTCCTTGATCGTCTCCACCTGTGCCTCTGTCAGACCTCTGGGCGGGATGATGCAGGCCGAATCGCCGGAATGGATACCGGCCAGCTCGATATGCTCCATCACCGACGGCACGAACACGCGCTCGCCGTCGCTGATCGCATCCGCCTCGCATTCCGTGGCATGGTGCAGGAAACGGTCGATCAGAATCGGGCGGTCCGGTGTCACGCCCACCGCCTGCTGCATATAGAAGGTCAGCGCCTCGTCGTCGTAGACCACCTCCATGCCGCGCCCTCCCAGAACATAGGAAGGGCGGACCATCACCGGGTATCCTATCCGGTGGGCCGTCTCCAGCGCTTCCTCCGTGTTCACCGCCATGCCGGCCTCCGGCATCGGTATCTCCAGACGGGCCATCATCTCGCGGAAGCGGTCCCGGTCCTCGGCCAGATCAATGGTCTCCGGCGTGGTTCCCAGGATATTGACACCGTAGCGTTTCAGATCCGCAGCCAAATTCAGCGGCGTCTGCCCGCCGAACTGGGCGATGACGCCCACCGGTTTTTCTTTTTCATAGATTGCCAGAACATCCTCCAACGTCAGAGGCTCAAAATAGAGCTTGTCCGAGGTGTCATAATCGGTGGAAACCGTCTCCGGATTGCAGTTGACAATGATGGTCGAAAAGCCCAGTTTGCGCAGGGCCTTCGCCGCATGTACACAGCAGTAGTCAAACTCGATGCCCTGGCCGATGCGGTTGGGGCCTCCGCCCAGAATCATCACCTTAGGCCGGGATTCGTCCACCGGGCTTTCGTCCTGAATATGGTAGCTGGAATAGTAATAGGCGCTGTCCTCGGTGCCGCTGACATGGACGCCCTCCCAGCCTTCCACGATGCCGGCTTTTGTTCTCGCATCGCGGATCGCCTCCTCCGCAACGCCCAGAATCTGGCTCAGATACAGGTCGGAGAAACCGTCCAGCTTAGCCCGGCGCAGCGCATTTTCGGGCGGAACCTGACCGCTGTAGCGGACTGTCAGCTCGTTTTCCTCCTCCACCAGCTCCTTCATCTGCTCGATAAACCAGGGCTTTACCTTGGTCAGACGGTGAATTTCATCCACGGAGGCGCCCTGGCGCAGCGCTTCATACATCATAAAGTGCCGCTCGCTGGAAGGGGTGGCCAGCCGGGTCAAGAGCTCTTTCTTGCTCATCTTTTCAAAACCGCCCGCATGGCCAAGACCGTAGCGGTTCTTCTCCAGGGAGCGGATGGCTTTCTGAAACGCCTCTTTGTACGTCTTGCCGATGCTCATGACCTCGCCCACGGCACGCATCTGCGTTCCCAGACGGTCTTCCACGCCCTTAAATTTCTCAAAGGCCCACCGGGCGAATTTGATCACAACGTACTCGCCATCCGGCACATATTTATCCAGTGTACCGCATTTTCCGCAGGGAATCTCGTCCAGCGTCAGACCGCTGGCAAGCTTAGCCGACACCAGAGCAATCGGAAAGCCGGTCGCTTTGCTCGCCAGAGCCGACGAGCGGGAGGTGCGGGGATTGATCTCGATAACCACGATGCGCCCGGAAACCGGATCGTGGGCAAACTGCACGTTCGTGCCGCCGATCACCTGGATGGCGTCCACAATCCGGTACGCCTGTTCCTGCATCCGGCGCTGCACATCCTCGGAGATCGTGAGCATCGGCGCGCTGCAGAATGAGTCGCCGGTGTGTACGCCCACAGGATCGATATTTTCAATAAAGCAGACCGTGATCATATTGCCCTTTGCGTCACGGACCACCTCCAGTTCCAATTCTTCCCAGCCCAGAATAGACTCCTCCACCAGCACCTGCCCGACTAAGCTGGCCTGCAGTCCTCTGGCGCAGACAGTTTTCAGCTCCTCCCGGTTATATACCAGGCCGCCTCCCGCACCGCCCATGGTGTAGGCCGGGCGCAGCACCACCGGATAGCCCAGCCCATCGGCAATCGACAGCGCTTCGTCCACGGAATATGCCACGTCGCTGCGGGCCATCTCCACCCCCAGCGCATTCATCGTATTCTTAAATTCAATGCGGTCCTCTCCCCGCTCGATGGCATCTACCTGCACGCCGATGACTTTGACGCCGTACTTGTCGAGCACGCCTGCCGACTGCAGCTCCGAACAGAGATTCAGACCCGATTGGCCGCCCAGATTCGGAAGCAGAGCGTCCGGTCTCTCTTTCTCAATGATCTGTTCCAAGCGCTCCACATTGAGCGGCTCGATATAGGTCACATCCGCCGTCTCCGGGTCGGTCATAATGGTGGCCGGATTGGAATTCACCAGCACGATCTCATAGCCCAGGCTCTTTAACGCCTTGCAGGCCTGGGTGCCCGAATAGTCAAACTCACAGGCCTGGCCGATGATGATAGGACCAGAACCAATAATCAATACTTTGTGTATGTCTTCTCTCTTCATAATTTAATCCCCGCTTCCTTCCGGTTTTGTCCCTCAAATATCGAGAATACCATACCTTATTGCTATGTGCGCACAGCACATTCGATACGGGATGCCCGTATGAGTATAGCACAATTTACCGGTCCGGGCAACTGGTTTTGTACATTCCTGCCGGCTGGCTAAAGCACAGCGTAAGCGTCAGCCGCCCCTCCTGATACACCGCCCCGATCCGACCTCCGCACTGTTCTGTCAGAAGCTTGGCGATCGACAAACCCAGGCCCGTGGAATCCCGTCCGCTCTCCACGGTAAAGAAGCGGTCAAACAGCTTCCCGGCCTGCACCGGCGTCATGGACGAAGCGCGGTTGGAAAAGCAGATCTCTCCGCCTTCGGACAGACTTACCCGCAGATCGCCGTCGCTGTATTTGAGCGCATTATTTAAAATATTATCAAAGATGCGGGACAGCGCCTGGCGATTCAGCCGACGGTTCACCGGCTTGCTGCACAGAACAATCTCCGGCACAATCCCCCGTTTTGTGAAGGCGCCGTAGAAGCCGGCCAAGCTCTCCTCCAAAACGGCGTTTATCGACACTTCCCCCATCTCCTCCCCTTCGCCCGCCGCGACAAAGCAATGAAGCAGTTCCTCTGTCAACTGCTTCATCGCTCCCAGTCGTTCTTCCATGCAGGCCAGATAGCGGGCTGTCTGACCTGCTTCCTGCGCCGTCAGATGGCCGACGGGTTTTGAGGCGGGCGATAACTGCCGCCTCAGCAGCTCCAAATAGCCGCCAAGGGCTGTCAGAGGCGTGCGCAGATCATGAGAGATATTTGTCAGTGCCTCCTTCAGCTCGGCGTCTCCCCGTTCATAGCGGTGCCTTTGGCTCTGGAGAACGATAAGCTGTTCATTCAGAGCGGCAGCCAGGCGGCAAACGCTTTTATCCCGGCAGGATACGCCGATCAGCGCGTTGGTATCCTCCGCCAGCCTGGCGGCAAAATCCCGGCGGATCTCTTCCATAGCCCGTTTCAGGCGCAATATATATAGAAAAAGTCCAGCTGCCAGCAAAAAAAGTCCGCCGCTTACAAGCTGCTGCCAAAGCATATTTTATTACCGCCCTTTCCTTCACTCTCCCGCTCAGTTCAGATTTTTTTTCCGAAACGCCAGGCACCCCGCAGCATTGACTGCAATCGTGATGATGCCCGAATACAGCCACCACTGATCCGCGTGAATCATCTCCAAAGACGCCATCTGCGCGCCCTGTCCGGAGGGCAGCATATCCTCCACAAACTGATACGCCTCGCGCAGCGCACCGGTCAGATAGCGGGGATTGGGCACCCAAGACGGCACTGACTCTCCGTTTATATGCATCTCCACCATCTGAATAAACTCCGGCGCATGCAGAGCGTTCCAAACAAGAACGACTATCATCATCATTAGACAGGTCACCGCGATGTTGGCCATCAGCCCGTATGTCCGGCTGGAGATAAGCATGGAAATCAGATTACTGATCGCTCCAAAAGCAGCCGTCATTAGCAAACCGTCAAAAAGCAGCAGCGCCACTCTGTCCCACGCCATCCCGCTCCCGCCAAACAGCGGAATTCCCACTAACATGACCACGCCCATATAAGCCAGGTTGATCAGAACGCCCGCAATCGTACAGAACCAAAAACCGCTCAGATAAATCGCAGATCGTCCATGACCAGCCAGGATCTTATTGCGAAGCGTCCCATCGCTGTAATCTGTTCCGATAAAAAAGCCTGCAAAGACAGCTACAATCTGCCCGGTCACGGCGGCCCACTGGAAAAATACCCCGTCGAAAGGCGGCGTCCCATACAGTTCTATGTCCTGCCTATCCGCTTCCCCCTCGGCCGCGCTCGCCTCGGACTCCTGCTGCCATTGCTGTATCTGTTTGACGCTCTGATAGCGGTCCATGCACATCAGCAGAGCGGAAACTATCATCAGCAGCATCAGACACCAGAATATTTTTTCCTTTTTCAGCCGGGCCCATCCGGCATACATCAGATTACTCATGGCGGCCTCCTCCTATCAGATTGATATAATAACTCTCCAGACTCTCCTCCCGCTCCTGTATGGAGAGAACCTGACAGTTTTCGCCGGACAATGCCAGAACCAGATCGGTCACATTGACCTTCCCATAGAGATCCACCTGATTTTCACTTAAGACCGTGTAATCCATCTGCAGTTTGGCCAAGATCCGCGAAAGCGCCGCCAGATCGGATACCGTCAGGCGGGTACAGCGCCGACAGGCTTCCTCCAGCTCCCGCGCGCTGATCTCCCGAACAATCCGTCCGCCGTCAATAAAACCATAGTGTGTCGCCAAGCGGGACAGCTCATCCAGGATATGGCTGGATATCAGTATCGTGATCTGTTTTTCCCGGTTCAGTCTCAGAAGCAGCTCCCGCATCTCGATGATCCCCTCTGGGTCCAGGCCGTTGACCGGTTCATCCAGCACCAGAAAATCCGGATTTCCGGCCAGTGCAACGGCAATCCCCAAGCGCTGGCGCATGCCCAGAGAAAAATTTCGGGCCTTCTTTTTTCCGGTATCGCCAAGGCCCACCAGCTTTAACAGCGCGGGGATTCCCTCCTCGCAAGGCAGCCCCAGAATCCGATATTGCTGCCGCAGATTTTCCTCTGCCGTCATATCCCGGTATACGGACGGGGTTTCCACCACCGCCCCCATACGCCGCCGGATTTTTCCCAGCTCCTGGTCTGTATTTTTGACGCCGTACAGCGTGTATTCCCCTTCATCGGGGATCTGAAGCCCGCAGATCAGACGGATCAGCGTGGTTTTTCCCGCGCCGTTTTTTCCTACAAAGCCGTAGATCGCGCCTTTTTCAACGTGCATGGTGCATTTGTCCAAAGCCCGAAAGCGCCCGTAGCGTTTGGACAGATTTTCCGTGGTCAAAACATATTCCATAGCCGTTCCTCCTCGTTTCTTTGATACCGTTATCATACCGGCATACGGTTAAGAAAGCGGTTAAGAAAAGAGTAAAGATATGGTTAAGATTTTGCCCCGCCGGGACGCAGCTTAAAGCCGATCCCCCAGACAGCTTCAATACAGTCTCCCGCGCCGGCGCTGCGCAACTTGCGGCGCAGATTGCTGATATGGACCTTCAGGGAACTTTCCACACAGTCCGGCGTCTCTTCCCCCAGCCGTTCCAAGAGCAGAGACTTTGTGAGAATCTGCGACGGATTTTCCATCAGCAGCTTGAGAATCGCAAATTCCGTCGGAGTCAGATGAAGGGGACAGCCGGACACGGCGGCCGCATGCAGCGCCGGTGTAAGCGTAATCGCTTCATAAGAAAGAACCTGGTCTCCCGATTCGGAAATCGCCGCCGCCCCAAAATCTTTCTGGCTTCCCCCCTCAGCAAAAAGATATTCCTTCTCTGTCACAGTCCTGCCCCGCCCATTTTTGCTCTCGTCTCTCTGGCTTTCTGCCATTCTAAGCTGCACGCAGATCCGGGCCAGCAGTTCTCTGGCGTCAAACGGTTTTGTGATATAGTCGGCAGCCCCGTCCATCAGCAGCTTCACCTTGTCCTGCACAGCCGCCCTGGCACTCAGCACAATGACGGGCAGTCCGCCAAGGCTTTTCAGAACCTCCCCGCCGTCCAGTCCAGGAAGCATCAGATCTAAAAGAACCAGATCCGGCGTTTCCGCCTGAAACAGCAGCAGCGCCTCCGTGCCGGACCAAGCCCGCATCACACGATAGCCCTCCTGCGTCAGCAGTTCATTCAGCATGTCGTTAATATGAATGTCGTCGTCAATCACGGCAATGGTTTTCATCGTCTGCCTACTCCCTCGTCTTTGCTTCCTCGCGGTAAACCATCATCTGTCTGTGATACAAAGCCGTCTGCACCAGAGCAAACGCTCCGGCCGCCCCTGACAGCGCGGTTCCTGCCTGAAGACCACCTGTAAAATACGACCATCCGCCCAGGCTTAGAAACGCTATCGCCGTCATCAGCCAGCTCTTTCGGAGCACGCCCGTATAGCGGATCATATCTTCCAGAGTCGTGTGAAGCGAAAAGGGCTTTCCATCAGCCGGCCTCCCCACTAACAACAGCTCTTTGTTATACGAACCGGGACTGGTGCTGATCTGCCCCATCCCCTCTCCATAGGGCCGCCAGCGGATTTTTCCTATCGACCAGTTCAGATTCACATTTTTGTGAAATACCTCATATCCGGTCTCTTCCAGAAATCCCCGATACTCCTTGTTCTTTTTCCAGGACAGATGCCCTACAAACTCGACCTGATATTCCCAGGCTCCGGGCTCACAGGGCTCAAACTCATAGTACAGCTTCCCGGTCTGCGCCAAGCGCCATCCCTTTGCCGCCATCCGGTTCAGCCAATTCTCCTGCGCTTTTATCAGGTTGCCAAAATAACGATAGCATTTCTTATTCATCTCCCTGCTCCTTCCACGATATGCGCCGCTTTGATACCCTCTTCCTGCTCTTCTCCTTCCTTCATGATCGCCTCCGCCGTTTTTACCAGGTTCTGCAGGCGGCTTTGTTCCTCCGCTGCAATCCGCCGCCCTTTGGCGGTTATGCGGTAGCGTTTTCTTCTCTCCTTGTCCTCGCCCACGGACTCAATCCAGCCTTTTTTGGTCAGCGTGCCAAGCGCGCCGTACAGAGAGCCGGCTCCTAACACCAGACGGCCGCCGGTCTGCTCCTCCACAAACTGCATGACCGCATAACCGTGCCGCGGACGATACAAAGCCAGCAAAACAAAAAAAGTTACCTCGGTCAACGCTCCTGATCTTACATTTTCCCGCATTGGGTTTTTTCCTCCGCTACTATTACGTTTACTGTAATATAAATATATCACTAAACGTAATAATAGTCAACCACATTTTATCCCCCGCTTAAAAGTTTTCCTGTCCTGGTTTTCAGCACTGGTATTACAAAAAACAGCGAGTGAAAGAATTGGGGAACGCATTATTTTTCTGCTAATTTTTCCCAGAATCGCAGCTAGGATATTGCAATATTTTCTTTTGTCTATTATAATGCTTATGCATTCATAAAAATATCGGATCTGGGGAAGGACGCTGGACAGATACAGAATACCGTAAATGACTCGAAAATAGGGAAAGCTTGTGAAGAATCCATGCAAAGTCAATCTCTAAGTATCCGAACAGGGGGATAAACGCATCCGCCTGCAAGAAGAGAGGATGAAGAAATGAATTTTTTAAACAACCAAAAGCTTGCCGTTCGAATCAGCATTCTGACCTCCGCAATCACGGTGGCAGGCCTGCTTTTATTGTGGGGCATCGTCTCTTTCAGCGCCTCCGCCACCGTCAGAGCCAACATCACCAACCAGATGACTGACGCTGTGCAGTCCCGCGCTGCCATCATCAACGACTATGTCTCCTCAGCAGAAGAGTACATGACGGCATTTGCTCTCAGCGATGAGGTGCGTGATCTTCTGCACGACCCGGAAAATCCGGCGCGGCTCGAACGGGCGCAGGAATACACGGAGGAATTTGCAGCAGTCAAGGGCATTTTTGAAGGGCTCTATATTGCAACGCCGGAAACATATGTCCGAACGCACACCTCCCAGGGAGCCGTCGGCATGATCACGCGCAAAGGGGATGCCCTGGCGCCCTTCCAGCAGATGATCCTGGCACAGCCGAAGTTAACCAATCTGGGGATTATGAAGTCCCCCAGCACTGGGGCTATGATCCTGTCTATGTACTACCCTGTTTTTGAGGACGGCGTGTGCCTTGGCTATGTAGGTGCGGGAGTTTTTGCTGACACCTTGATGGATTCCCTGTTGGAACTCGAACTTCAGGGACTTCCCAACAGCGAATATGTCTTTATCAATGCAGAAACCGGCGTGTATCTCTACCATGAGGACGACGAGCGGCTCAACACCGAAACCACCGATCCCGGCTATCTGGAAATCATGCAGCGGGTTCAGTCCGGCAAAGGCTCTGAACCGGAAACCTATATCTACAAAGATGAAAGCGGCGCAAGACAGCTTGTTGTCTATCAATATCTGCAGGACAGAGGCTGGATCTTTATGGTTCGGGACAACATTGACGAGGTTTTTGCCGTCGTTGGCTCCACCCAGATTCAGATGGGACTGATGTGCATAGCCGTGATGCTGCTGATCGTCCTCTGCATCGTCCTGACAATGCAGAGAGTCGGCAGAAACCTGGAAACGGTGGAAGCCGCTATCGGACGGCTGGGACGGCTTGAGCTGAGCGCAGACCATGAACTGTCCTCCCTGTATGACCGCAAAGATGAGATCGGCGTGATTGCCAGGACAACGCATACGCTGTGCGATCACCTGCGCCAGACCATCGACGACATCGGGCATATCCTGGGCGAGATGGCCGACGGCAATATCGCGGTGGATGTTGCCCAGAATGAGTCTTATTACATAGGTGATTTTCAGGTGCTGGCACAGAGTTTAAAAACGATCCGCAACAACCTCCTCCAGCTTACCGCAAGCATCACCCAGGTCTCCAGCCGCGTGACAAACGAGGCAAACTGCGTGTCGCTGAGCGCTGAAAATCTGGCCCACGGCGCTGCAACCCAGTCCGAATCTGTCACCCGTCTCACCGAAAGCGCAAACAGTATTACCACGCAGCTCAGACTCAGCGCGGACAGTTGTTCGGCAACCCAGGAGTTAGTAAATCAAGCGGCTCTCTACACCGCGGAAGCAAATAAAAAAATGACCCAACTGACGGCAGCTATGGACAATGTGGCCCTTTCCTCCAGCGAGATCGAAAAAATTATCAAGACGATCGAGGACATTGCCTCCCAGACAAATATTCTGGCGCTCAATGCCGCCGTGGAGGCGGCGCGGGCCGGCACGTCCGGCAAGGGCTTTGCCGTGGTGGCGGACGAGGTGCGAAATCTGGCGGCCAAGTCTGCGGACGCCGCTAAGAATACCGCAGATCTGATCAACCGCTCCATTTTGGATGTCCATTCCGGCACGAACGCTACGGCGCAGGTGGCAGACATCATGCGCACGATTGATCAGTGTACCAGCTCGATCCGGGAAAAGGTGTTTGAAATTGCCGCTGCCAGCACCCAGCAGTCCAACATGATTTCCGATTTAAACGTGGGGATCGAGGAGATCTCTCAAGTCGTTCAGGCCAACTCCGCCGCCGTGGGCCAAAGCGTCGATACTTCAAGGGAATTATCCGGCCAGGCCAAAAAACTGAATGACTTGATCGGTCAGTTTCATATCCGCGATTAACCATCAAAGTGACGGCAAGCGCAGCGGCGGCGTTCTCAATTTCCACTCGGAAAAAACCCGGAAAGCGCCGCTGCCACGCTGGATATCGGCATGGTCTGCAGCATCACCAGCCCCGGTCCGGTCAGGTAGGTATGAAACAGCCCTTCCCCGCCCAGAAACTTATTCTTCATTCCCGGCACCTGACGGATATCCATCGTCACAGAACTCTCAAACCCGGCCACGTTCCCTGTATCCACTACAATCTGCTGGCCGGGCCCCAGCTCATACTTGACCAGCTCCCCGTCAATCTCCACAAAAACCATCCCTTTGCCGGACAGACGCTGCATGATAAACCCTTCTCCGCCGAACAAGCCCACCCCCAGCTTCTTATTAAAAGCGACCGACAGCTCCACTGTGGGCTCCGAGGCCAGAAACGCGCTCTTCTGCATAATCATATCCCGCCCCGGCTCGATCAGTACCGGCAGAATCCGGCCCGGAAAGCTGGAGCCAAACGCGATCATGCCGTCACCCCTTGCCGTGTAGATATTCTGAAACATACTCTCGCCGGAAAAGGCTTTGGAAAACATCTTTCCCAGGCCGCCGCCCCTTGTATCCATCTCCATATTCGGAGACATCCACACCATAGAACCTTTCTCTGTTATCATGCTCTCTCCGCTTTTTAACTGACAGACTACCACCGGGTAGGTACCGCCTTTGATTTCATACTGCATAATCACTCCTCCGATTCTTTTTTTGGTTATTTTTCCTATTTCAATCATAATACGCGCTGATCTATTCGTCAATACCAGACAAAATATGTTGTGATAAAATAAAGTTGTGACAGCATTGACTAATTTGCCGCTGGTGTCAGCATCCGCTGTCTGCTGAGACAGCTCGGCATTTGCCCGAATGCTTATTCCAACTACCGCAAATACCCAATTATGCCCTTTCCTTATACTGATGAAAAACCAAGAATTGTCCCAAATAAAATCCTCTTTTCCCAACAACTGTATTTTAATTCTAAACATTTTCTCTTGCATATTCCTGTGAAAGCGAATATACTAAAAGAAGAAAGTTGGAATTTCTCACTCTATTTAAAATTTCATATAGACACTTTTCCGGTATGCCCATATACATAAAGTGCAAGGAAATAAACGAGAAAAGGAGATGATATTATGCTGGCGGAACTTCGTCAAAAGGCACAGATTACAATTCCAAAAGAAATCATTGTAAAACTCGGCCTGTCAGAAGGCGACAAACTGGACATTTTTGAAAAAGATGGCTCCATTTGCCTCATGCCAGTGGCTGTCTATCCCCGGAATTATCTAAGTGAGCTGAAAGAAGAAATTCGTGATGTAAAAGCAAAACTAGCCTCTGGGAAACAACCTGTCTTTGACAGCGTGGACGCTCTATTTGACAAACTGGAGGCAGATTGATGGCATACGCATTATCTGGTACTATGAGGGCGACAAAATGATTATCTTGGTGGATGTAGGCCATCACGACATTTTAAAACAGTTCTAATTGCAGAAGCGGCACACCAAGAAAGGATGTATTTCTATTCTTTGCTAAATATCCCTCTATAATGATCTTTTTGCACGTTCATGTGCTGTATATCATGGATGGATATTGTCGATATTAATTGATACTTTTTTACAAGTATAAGAAAAGGGTTACATCGAAGATATAATAGATAAGCTCATGACGTGATAAAGGGCACTCGTATATGCAAGTATATCAATTTCCAAGACACAGAACCTACAGCTTCGCAATATCGTTGTCGTATTACCATAGAAGGCTGTCCTTCTTTGGCAAATCATATTCTCCCATTGTTCCAATAACGGAAAACCGTTCACCAAAAAAGCAAGGTGTAATCCGAAAAAACAATCCGTCTCGATCTGTTATGCGACCGCGCCGCCGCACTGCCAGGCGCTGTTTACTGTTATGCTTATGCTTTTTATAAAATGGGACACCTAGACAAAGCCAAAAAATATTTTGATCTGACGATTCTTTTAGGGGATATGTTTAACCGTTCCTATATTTCAAAATCTGCAAAAGAAATGTTTGATAAATTGAATGTATAACGATACAATTCTTTTTCAAGAAAAACGACTCTGGCCTGGTCTGGCATGCCGCGTCTTTTCATCACCAGGCCGCCTTCTCCTACTCCCACAGCCGCACCTGTTTTCCATCCACATACACCTCATGTGTATAATAATTCAGCGACAGGATATAGTCATAATTTTCCTCCGTCTTTGTGGTAATACTCATATCATCAAACAGCAAAAAAAATTCCGCCAGGTCCTTCAGCATATATTTGGTAAAGAGCATATCATGACAGCATAGCTGGAGCTGCATTCCCAGACGGCCCGGAATGACCTTCTGGTCGATCTGATAGCGGTCGGAAAACTTACTGGCTGCGGCCAGAATACTCTTCCACGCCTCCTGCCGTTCCTGCAGCAATATGCACTCTCCCGCCTCAAAAACGCTCTTGTTTTTCTTCATCGTACTTCCTCCTTTTCTTTTTTCCAAAACACCATAAAACCATTTTCCCTGCAGTCCTTCGACATACTTTAGCATGGACAGTAAACCGTAATTTATTCATATCTTTTTATGATATTATGGATTTATGATTAACTTTACCATAGAATACAGTTGTTTGTCTACTAAAATCCGCACAAAGACAACAAAAAAGCCTCCGAATCCCTTTCGGAATAGAGGCTTTTTCATCCTATCTCCTTGTTTATAACGCTTATTTCCTGCGCATGTCCTTATGGATTGTCAATTTTCTGTGCCGCCCCTGACGCAGAAACGGCTCTATGCCAGATCTTCCCCGTTGGAGGCAATAACCTTCTTATACCAGTGGAACGAATCCTTTCTGGAACGGGCGAAACTGCCTTTCCCATAATCGTCCGAATCCACATACACAAAACCGTACCGTTTCGCCATCTCGCCGGTGGACGCGCTGGTCAGGTCAATGCAGCCCCAGGGCGTATAGCCCATCAGATCTACGCCGTCCGCGGCCGCCTCTTTCATCGCCTCAATATGGCGCCGCAGATAGTCGATCCGGTAGCTGTCATGCACGCTGCCGTCCGCTTCTTTCTGATCAAAAGCGCCCAGGCCGTTCTCCACTACCATCAGAGGAATCTGATATCTGGCGTACAGCTCGTTCAGCGTATAGCGCAGGCCGTCCGGATCGATCTGCCACCCCCAGGCGCTGGCTTCCAGATAGGGATTGGCCACGCCCGCGATCAGGTTGCCGCCCACTTTGGACTGACTGTCCTCATGGGATACGCAGTTGGTCATGTAATAGGAAAAGGAATAGAAATCTACCGTTCCCTTTCTCAGCGTCTCCATATCTCCCGGCTCGACGGCGAGCGTCACACCGTTTTCCTTCCAGAGCTGAGCGGCAAAAAAGGGATAAGCGCCCCGCACCTGCACATCGCCGCAGTAGTAATTCAGGTTCTGCCAATGCCTCTGCATTTTCAGCATATCCTTCGGATGACAGGTCCGGGGATACGCCGGCATAAACGCGATCATGCAGCCGATCTGAAAGTCCGGATTGATCTCATGGCCCAACTGCACAGCCTTAGCGCTGGCAACAAACTGATGGTGCAGCGCCTGGTAGCGTAGCGCCGGGATGTCGGCCTGATCGGTAAATTCTCTTGTCCCTTTGTTGAGAATACCCAAAGACAAAAAATTTCCCAGAGGCATCGTGCCGCAGTTGATCTCATTAAAGGTCAGCCAGTACTTCACCTTATCCCGATAGCGGTTAAAAATGACCCGGCAGTATTTCACATACAGATCAATCAGCGCCCGGTCGGCCCAGCCGTTGTATTTTTCCGTCAGATAGAAGGGCAGCTCATAGTGGGAAATCGTCACCAGAGGCTCGATTCCCTGTTCATGCAGTTCATCAAAGATCTGATCATAAAAAGCCAGCCCCTCCTCGTTCGGCTCCTCCTCGACGCCCGTAGGGAAAATACGGGTCCAGGCGATACTCATGCGGAACACATTAAATCCCATCTCGCCCATCAGAGCGATATCCTCCGCATGGTGATGGTAAAAATCACTGGCAATATGATTCGGATAGTACAACCCCTCTTCCCACGTCTTTGTAATCAGACGCGGAGAAGAAAAGGAGCCGTTGGTCAGCATATCCGCCCCGCTGGGTCCCTTGCCGCCTTCGTCCCATCCTCCCTCAAACTGATTGGCAGCCGTAGCGCCGCCCCACAAAAAATCTTTTCTCAGGCTCATTTGTATTCCCTCCCGCAATTATTTTTATACCGCGCTCTTTTGCTTTGTGCAAAGCGTTATTCCAAATCTTCTCCGTTGGAAGCGATCACTTTCTGATACCAGTAAAAGGAGTCCTTCCGGTAACGCTCCAGGCTGCCTTTACATGCATCGTCCGCGTCCACATAGATAAAACCGTATCGTTTTTTCATCTCTCCCGTTCCGGCGCTGACGATATCAATGCAGCCCCAGGGCGTGTAGCCCATCAGTGGAATCCCGTCGATCTCGATCGCTTTCTTCATCTCTTTGATATGTTCGCGCAGATATTCGATGCGGTACGGGTCGTGAACGCTCTTATCTTCCTCCAGCGTATCCAAGGCGCCCAGACCATTTTCCACCACCATCAGCGGAATCTGGTAGCGGTCATAGAACAGGTTCAGCACATGGCGCAGCCCTTTGGGGTCAATCGACCACCCCCAGGAGGTCTGCGGCAGATAGGGATTCGTGTAACCGGTGTTCATACTTCCGCAGTCGATGGCAAGCGCCTGCGAATTCTTGCCGCATACCAGCGTAAAATAGTAGCTGAAAGACAGGAAATCCACCTTGCCATCTCTCAGAATTTCGGCGTCGCCCTCTTTCTCCGGCAGCGTAATGCCCCGGCGCTCAAATTCTTTCCGTTTATATGCCGGATAGTATCCACGGCACTGTACATCGCAGTAAAACAGCATCTTGTGCATAAAATCCTCGTTGGCCTGCACATCCTCCGGATCGCAGCTATTGGGGTACGAGAACATGCCGCCGTACATCATGCCGACCTTGTTTTCTGCATCTATTTCATGCGCGAGCTGCACCGCTTTCGCACTGGCTAAAAACTGGTGATACGCCGCGGTCATGCGGGTCTGCTCGTCGGCTTCTTGTGAAATGCCTCCGGCCATCCAGGGCATCATGGACATGCAATTGATTTCATTGAAGGTCAGCCAATACTTAACTTTTCCTTTATACCGTGTAAAAATCGTCTCACAGTAGCGCAGATAAAAATCAACCACCCGACGGTCTTCCCAGGAACCGTACTTCTGCAGTCCCAGAGGCGTCTCATAGTGAGAAATTGTCACCAAGGGCTCGATTCCATACTTTCTGCAGGCGTCAAACACTTCGTCATAGTGGCGCAGCCCCGCCTCGTTCGGCGCCTCCTCGTCTCCCTGCGGAAAAATCCGCGCCCAGTTGATTGACATGCGGTAGCACTTAAACCCCATCTCCGCAAACAGCGCGATATCCTCCTGAAAACGTCCGTAATGGTCTATGGCCACATGACTCGGATAATTTTTCCCTTCCACAACGCCTGCGGTGATCTCTCTCTGCGTTTTGGCGTCCCCAGCCGTCATCACATCCGCCGTATTCAGGCCCTTGCCGTCTGCCAGATAAGCACCCTCACACTGATTGGCCGCCGTAGCGCCGCCCCACAGAAAACCTTTTGGAAATCCCATATTCCTCCTCCTTTTTATTTTTCCTTATACAGAACCACCGTAGCCGCAAATGTCGCCACAATGCCTGCCGTGATACCGGCCACCATCCAGATCACATTGGACATGCCGCCCTGCAGATAGACGGGAATGCCGCCAAGCAGGCCGGCGCTGCCGGTGATCGAATACGCCACCGCCTTGCCGATACCAGCTACCGCGCCTCCGATCGTACTGCCGATCATAGCCCCGTACAGCGGTGTTTTCAGCTTCAGATTCACACCGTACATAGCAGGCTCCGTCACGCCGCCCACCATAGCCGTGACCGCACCGCCAGCCGCTGTGGCTTTCAGGTTTGCATCCTTGGAGCGAATCGCCACGGCCAGGCAGGCCACTCCCTGATTGATATTGGAGATGATCATACCAGTCAGAACAATCGGCTCCCAGCCAAGCAGCGCAAAAGAATTCATCAAATATGGCATCAGCGAAGCATGCATGCCCGTCATAACCAAAAGAGGACACAATCCGGCAAATACTGCCACACCGACAAAGCCAACCGTTTCATAGAGCCAGATAATCGCCTCGGAGATAAACTGTCCCAAAAACGCACCGATCGGTCCTAACAGGCACAACGCCAAAGGAATCATAATCAGCATCGTGAGAAACGGCTCTGTTATCGACCGGATCGAGTCAGGCGAATGCTTCGCAATAAACTTCTCGATAGGTGCCATCACCGCCACGCTCAAAAGAGCCGGGAAAATAGAGCTGGTGTAAGACGCATTGTAGATCGGAATACCAAATACACTCAGCGGACCGGTCGCCAGCGCTGCGATAAAATTGGGGTGTATAAACAGAGCGCCAACCATCATACCAAGGCTTGTGTTGGCTCCGAACTTCTTCGCCGCACTGGCTCCCACAAAAATCGGCAGGAAATAGAAGGCCGCATCTCCCACGAAGCTCAACACCGTATGCGTTGGATTTCCAGACGCCAACAGATGGAGCTGTTCTCCCAGAATTACAACGATCTTAATAAAGCCGCCTGCCATCAAAAGCGGAAGGAGTGGCGTAATACAGCCCGCGATACTTTCCAAAATCATATTAGGACTAAATTTCTTTCCTGGACCGTCCAGATTTTCGTTCACTGTCTCCTGAGCTGCCAGCCCGGTTTTCTCACAGATCAACTGATACGCGTCGCCCACAGCCTGCCCGATAATAATCTGCAACTGATCGCCGGACCACTGGCATCCCATCACGCTGGAAATCTTCTCAATCTCTTCTTTTTTAACCAGGCTCTTGTCTTTCAGATTAAAACGCAGTCTTGTGACACAGTGCGTAAAAAACGCCACGTTATCTTTTCCGCCTACCAGATCCAAAATACCGGCAGCCAGCTCCTCATATCTGTCTTTCTTTGCCATTGCTTTTTCTTCCTCCTGTAACCTTTTTATCTATTTCGCAACCGGTCTGCTGCGCGCTTGCATTCCGTTTTGCTTCCTCTTCCCTGCGCCTTTGCCAGGCGGCGTATTTCCAAAATAGAAAAACCTCAGAAGATCCCTCCGTTTTGCGGCTGGTCCTCTGAGGTAATGCCCTTGCGGTAACAATCCCCTTCTCCTGCTCTTTGATTTTGTCTGCCCTAGATCATCACGATCCATGCAAAATCCTCTTTAATGAGGAACGCTCGTATGGGTGTACAGTTGATTCACATGGATCATCAAATACAAAAGCTCTTCATGGGGACAGCGTTCCCCAAATTCCCTCTCCATGTAATCGTCAATCTGAGAAACACAATCCCGAAGACGGGGATAGGTTTCCTTCATGCTCTGATACAATTCTTCATTGCTGTCGTTAAACTCTTCGCTTTGCTCCTTGCGCTGAACAAAAAATTTCACATGATTCTTAAAGCGAAAATAGTGAAAGCTGCTCTGGTCAACCTGTATGCAGAAATAATCTTCCACAATCTTTGTGACTTCTCGGATCACTCTGCCAATCCGGTCCGAATCGTATGTTCCTGTCTTCTCCCCCTCCAGCGCATTGAGAAAGTGCATTGTGATGCTGGTCACTTCTCCTTTGCTCAGGTGTACATGCATCTGTTCGTTGATCCGGCGGATAAACCACTGTGCGATCTCGTTCAATTCTGGATGCTCATACTCCATCTCATAGGAATAGGGCAGTGCGATATTCATCCCTTTTTGGTATCGTTCGATGGCAAAATGGATGTGATCCGCCAGGACAAAGACCAAATTGGGATTTAAATTCCCCTGAATTTTAGAGCGGGCTATATCCAGCAGGCTTGTCACCAGCAGAAACGTCTTCTCCGGAATCTCTGTCAGCAGCCCGTAATAGCGGCGGTCAATATCGTAATAAGTCCGCTCCACTCTGGACAGGTCCGTCAGCTCATAGGGCATCTTCTCAAATCCGATTCCCTTGCCGAAAATAATCACTTCGTGATCCTTTCCATCCAGTCCCAGAGCGACATTATTGTTGATTTTTTTAATGACCTTCATGGTTCACTATTCCGAAATCACTACGTCGCCTGCATTTACCTTCTGATTGTAGAGATCCGTCTGGATTTCCTTGTCAAACCCGCCGGTAAACACGACCATAGTAGTCAGATTGATTCCTTTCCCTTCTATAAATGCCTTGTCAAAGCGGATGACCGGATCGCCGGCCTTCACTTTACTGCCCTGTTTCGCCAGAACAGTAAATCCCTCCCCATTCAGTTCCACGGTATCCAGGCCGATATGCACCAAAAACTCTACGCCGCTCTTGGTTTTCATGCCGAAAGCATGTTTAGACTCCGGGAGCATGACAATCTCTCCGGACATCGGCGCAACCACCGTATCGCCATCCGGCACCACGGCAAAGCCATCCCCCATCATCTTCGACGAGAAAACCGGATCCGGTACTTCCTCGATCCGGATACAGGTTCCTGTCACCGGCGCCGCCACTGCGCTGCTTTCTTTTTTCAAAAAACCAAACATATTCTTCTGCCTCCTTTTTCGATGCCGGGATGCGCCGCCTGAAACCGATACAGAAAGCGGCCGCCGGTACTAACCATTTTGATGGTGCGCCTCTGCCGGACGCATGTAGGTTTGCTGGAAAATCCTGCGTTCAATCGGTAAGATAAAAAAACTCCCCTGACATCTGTCCCTGTGAAAAAGGTAATGCCTCGAAGAGTTACAATCCTTATATATTTATAACATGTATTTATTTGTTATTGACATATTAGCAGAAATATCTTGTTTTGTCAACCGCCTTTTGGTGATTTTCTCTGCTGTTTTTATGGGATCTTCTTCCTCTTTCCATAAAACTGCCAAACAATAGGGACCTGTTTCCTGCCCCTCTGTTCGGAATGAGACAGCGCTCCCGCTCTAATCCCGCAGTACTTTTCTCACTGCCGCCGCCACGCCGCAGCGGTCGTTTGTATCGGTTATATATGCCGCCATCTTTTTGATATCCTCGCAGGCGTTTCCCATCGCCACCGGAAAGTCGGCATACGCAAACATCGACCGGTCGTTGTCTGCGTCCCCGATCGCCATAACTTCGTCCGCCGCAATCTTCAGCCGGTCACAGAGCGCTGAGAGCGCCAAGCCCTTCGATGCGTCTGCCGCCGTAATCTCCACATAAAATTTGTGTGAGCAGGCACAGGAAAAGTCCGGGTACTGCTTTAGCAGCTCAAAAGTCCGGCGGCGGCCATTTTCTGTCAGAAAAAAGATCTGCATCTTCTCTACGCCGCCCTGCTGCCCGTCCAGCCAGCGATAAAGATGCGGCGCAAAACCGCTTCCGGCCGGATCTCCTGCATCCATCCATTTTCGGTGCAGATAGGGAATTCGGTTATTATCCCATATGGTATCGTCCTTATGGATTGCCGACCACACCCCATATCCGCGCAGCCCCTGCAGAAATTTCTGCACGTCGCCGCATGGCATCAGCGCCTGGCGAATCGTAAGGCCGCTTTGCAGATCGGACACGCGCGCGCCGTTGGAAGAAATAAAATAGCGGATTCCTTTCAGACGTGTAACGGCGGGCGGACAGCCCGGCACAGTACGCCCTGTCGCCGGTACCACCAAGATGCCCGCCTTCAGAGCTTCCTCCAAAGCCCGCAGATTTTCCTGCGGCACCCGGCGGCGGTTGTCGATACAAGTCCCGTCCATATCCACCGCGATCAGCCTGATCTTCATATCTGCATCCTCTTTGCTGTGCTTTTGCAGTTCAGGAGGTCTCCTCCCCACGCATCAAACCGCACATGAAAAAGGTGCTGCAAAACGCTATGGCCCCACAGCATACGCCCACAATGATTCCGATCATCATGCCGTACCCTGCGCCAACCAGCTTTTGCAGCACCAAAACTCTTTTTATTCCATCGTGTAAGGCATCAGGGCAACGTGGCGGGCTCTCTTGACAGCCACGGTCAGCGCTCTCTGGTGTTTTGCACAGTTGCCGGTGATTCTTCTGGGAAGAATCTTTCCTCTCTCGGAAACATACTTTCTCAGTCTGGCAACATCCTTGTATTCGATGGGAGTGCTCTTCTCTCCGCAGAACACGCAGACTTTCTTTCTTCTGCGCATACCGCCGCGTCTTTTCATAGGGGCGCCGTCCCTGTCTTCTTTATTAAAAGCCATGGTTTTATTTCCTCCTTCTTCCAACTTCTTCGGATTTCGTCCTACTAATTCTTAGTTAAACGGGAGTTCTTCGTCTTCCACGCCGTCGGGGATATTCATAAAGCCGTCGCCAATGGGGCCGGGAGCGGGTCTGGATGCCGGCGCGCTGTAGCTGCCGCCGTTTCCTCCGAAGTTCCCTGCATTGCCGCCTCCAAAGTTACCGCCGAAACCGTCCGCGCCGCCTGCCGATGCATTCTTGCTCTCGGCAAACTCCAGCTCGTCCACCATCACCCGGACGCTGTAGACCTGCTGACCCTCGCGGTTCGTATAGTTGTCGTTCTGAATCCGGCCGACCACTACCATCTTGGTTCCCTTGTGCAGATAACGCTCCACAAATTCGGCCTGCTTGCCGAAAGCCGTGCAGTTGAAGAAATCTGCGTCGGGCTCGCCCTCCCGCTTAAATCTTCTGTCCACAGCGATGGAGAACCGGGCTACCGCCGTCTGGTTGCCGCCCTGGCCGTATCTCACTTCGGGGTCTCTCGTCAAACGTCCAATCAGTATAACTTTGTTCATACTTTCTCCTGTTCTGCGTAGCTTACACTTCCTGCTTTACGCACAGATATCTGATCACCGGCTCCATGATGCGCACATGGCTCTCGAGCTCGTTCGGTGTATCAGAATTCCCGTCGAATTGGATGAAGTAGTAAAAGGCCTCTTTCATTTTCTGAATTTCGTAAGCCAGCTTCTTCTTACCCCATTCATCAATGTTGGTGACAGTTCCGCCGAACCGGGTGATATAACCCTTGATCTTCTCGATGGCTGCCGCCCTTTCATCTTCTTCGAGCTTAGCACTGAGCACTACGGCTAACTCATACTTGTTCATGCTTTCTCGTACCTCCTTTTGGTCTCTGGCCCCCTGTTTCAAAGCGGGGAGCAAGGATAGAATTGGTGTGTTACGGGGTATTATATTAACACAAAATGGGAGGGAATGCAAGAGTTTTTTTGCCGGAATGCCGGGAAAACGCCCTGTCTCCATCGGTTCCGTACAACTTGATTCATATAGTTATATGGCCCTGGTCGCTCCCGCCAGCCATTCCCGCTCTTCTCTGGAAAGATACGGCGCGATCGTCTGGTATACCTGCTTGTGGTATGCGTTGAGCAGGCCCTTTTCTCTTTCGCTCATCTGAGAAATCTCGATACCGTCCAGATCAAAAGGAACCATGGTCAGAGTATCAAAAAACATAAACTGGCCGTATTCGTTCTTTTCCCACTTGCAGCACAGAATCAAGTTTTCATGTCGGATGCCGAAGCGGCCTTCCAAATACAGGCCCGGTTCGTTGGACGTCACCATACCGGCCTCCAGAACGGCGCTGTCACCGCCCTTTGTAATCTTCCACCGAAAACCGTTGGGGCCCTCGTGAACATTCAGATAGCACCCTACGCCGTGGCCGGTTCCGTGGTTGTAATCGACGCCCTCCTCCCACAGAGGCTCCCGGCACAGGCAGTCCAGGTTGACGCCGCGGCAGCCGTGGAGGAAGCGCGCGGCCGCCAGCCTCAGATTTCCGCGCAGCACCAGTGTAAAGTAATGCTTTCTCTCCCTGTCAACATCGCCCAGCGCAAAGGTCCGGGTGATGTCCGTGGTGCCTTCCGGATACTGCCCGCCGGAATCCACCAGAAGAAAATCGCCGGTATGCAGCCTGCTGTCCGTCTCCGGCGTCGCCGCGTAGTGGATCACAGCGCCGTGAGGGCCGAAACCGGCTATGGTTTCAAAGCTGATCCCCCGGAAATTCTCCTGCTTAGCGCGCAGCGCCTCCAGGCGGGCGGATACGCCAAGCTCCGTCAGAGGCGCGCCGGTTTCATCCGTAATCTCTGTTCTCCCCGCTTTTTTGGCGGCTTCTGCCCGCTTTTTCAGCCAGTACATAAAGCGGGTAACTGCCACGCCGTCCTTAATGTGCGCCAGACGGATGTTGGCGATCTCCACCGGATTTTTGACGGCTTTCATCGCCACCGTCGGATTGGGCTCGTCCACCACCTTCACCTGCGCAGAAAGGCTCGCGGCGACGGCATAGTTTATCTTGCCCCTGTCAAGCAGCACCGTCCGCCCCGGGGTGAGTTTGCGTATCCACACATAGATGTTCTGATAGGGGAGCAGGCGAACGCCGTCCGCGGCCAGCGCCTCCTGCACCGGCGCGCCAAAAGCCCGGCTGTCGGCAAACAGCAGCGCCTTTTCTTTCAGAATGACCGCATACGACAATACCACCGGATTGCATTCCACATCGTTTCCGCGAATATTGAACAGCCAGGCGATATCGTCCAGAGAGGTCAGGATATGGCAGTCCGCTCCCTTCTCCTCCATAACAGCCCGCAGCTTTGCCAGTTTTTCGGCCCGGCTTTGGCCTGTATATTTTTCTTCCAGAAGCATCGCCGGTTCCGCGGATAAGGGCGGACGGTCCTTCCAGATTTCCCCGGTCAGATCATGGGTAAAATCCATTCTCACCTGTTTTGCTTCCAGATCCTTTTTCAGCTTCTCGGCCGTCCTGCAGGATACCACCCGGCCGTCAAAACCCAGACACTGTCCCTTCTGCAGCTTCTCCACCAGAAAATCATGCACTTCTGGGATTCCTTCCTGCCCCATCTTATAGAGCGTAATTCCCGTATTCTGAAGCTGTTCTTCGGCCTGCAGAAAATACCGGCCATCGGTCCACAGACCGGCCATATCCTGTGTCACCACCAGCGTTCCCGCTGAACCGGTAAAGCCGGACAGATACCGCCGGCATTTAAAATAGTCTCCCACATACTCGGAACCGTGAAAATCATTGGTGGGCACCAGATAGGCGTCTATCCCATACTGCCTCATTCTCTCGCGCAACGCATCCATTCGTTCTGAAATCATGCTCGCATTACCTCCCTTTCTCCCGTCTCTTTTTTACAAAATATTTTGACTTATTCCAACAACGTAATGTTATATACTTCTCCCAACTGCGCCGGATACGTTTCCATAATTTCTCCGTTATACTGAATTTCAATGGTATCACCGACGTGTAATTCGAGGCCTTCTATGTTTGTGATTCTAATTTGATCGGAAACATCCCGCTCCATAAACCCTTCATCCGGCTCGATCAAAATGGATTGTTCTGATACTTCCAATACAGTAGCTTGAAAAGCCGCCGTTTTAGAACCCATTTTTTTCTGTCCTGCACATGCCGCTAATGTACACAACACCAGCATGATTCCGATTATATAGCTGCATTTTTTCATGCCTTTCCTCCTTGTTTGATATCATGATTTGAACAAAACCGGCCAATCTCATTCCTTGCGCCTTTCGCTCCGGCCCAATTTACGCAATCCCTGTACTGCGGCCCGCTGTCTCTTCCGGCTATTCTCTGCGAAACCGGTTTATCATCTCAACCAGTTCCGAAAAAGCCCCGATCATCGAGTCAAACGCGCCGTATTTATAGAACTCGATCCCGATCATCCCCACCGGCACCGCCAAAATCATGCCTCCGATCCCGCTGAAGCGAAAACCCAGATACAGGAAAAACAGCGTCAAGAGCGGATTTAACCCCATGCTGTCCCCCACCACCTTCGGCTGAATCATCTGCCGGACCGCCTGCGTGATCAGCCAGCAGGCCGCCAGACCGGCCGCCATATAGAACCGGCCGTTGACCACCTCGATTAACGCCCAGGGGATCAGCACCGTTCCCGTGCCAAACACCGGCAGAAAATCCAGAAACGCGATCAGCAGAGCCCAGATCACCGCATAGGGGATACGCAGAATCAAAAAACCAGCGATCAGAAGCAGAGCCACCACGCCCATGATCTTAAACTGTGCCAGAAAATATCCTCCTACCAGGCGCTTTGTATTGCGCCCCAGCAGGGCAAGATATTCCTGCAATTTCTTCGGCATTGCCCGGCGATAAAACGCCGCCAAGCTCTCCTTTTCCGCCAGAAAAAAGTAGGCGGACAGAATCGTGATAAAAATGGTGACAAACACGGAGGGGATGCTCTTGGCAAGATTGCCGGCCGCTTCCACGGTGGGCGCGCCCAGCCCGGCGACAAAATTTTTGACCGCCTCCAAAAGCGCGTCTCCCAGGCTGGCAAACGTATCGCTCAGATCCATGCCGGACAAGCGAAAGGGCAGACCGGAGACCAGTTCCTCCAGGCAGACCGCAACCGTCTGCATCTGCTGGCTGGCATGTTCCAGCACGCCGGGCAGATCCGTCAGAAAGGAAAACAGCTCTCTTCCCAGGCGGACACAGAGCAGGCTGCCTCCTCCGATCAGCAGCGCCAGAACGCCGCTGATAATCAGAACGGTGCCGAACTTCCGCCGCATCTTCACCCTGCGCTCCAGAAAGCGAACCAGAGGATTGGCAATCAGCGCCAGCACGCCGCCAATCACAAAGGGGCTGAAAAAACGCAGCGCCTTTGGCGTCAGCCAGACGACCAGAGTGATGCCGCACACCGGAATCAGAAGATTCAGCAAAATCCGCAGCAGTTTACGAAAGGTATCCAAACGTTCCCTTCTCCTCCTTCCCGGTTCATCCCTTCTTCAAACCTTCTCTTTTTCCTTCCCTCAGCCAGTCCTCCAAAGCCCCAAACAGCCGATCCATCTGAAGCGGCGTACCGATCGTAATACGCAGATAATTCTCAGTTCGAGGACCGGCAAAATAGCGCACATAGATATCCCGTTCCCGCAGCGCCTCATACAAATCTTTGGCGTTTTTGTCCGGAGGCGACACAAAAAGGAAATTGGCCTGGGAATCCAAGACCGTAAAACCGAGGTCGGACAAACGCGCTTTGGTCCATTCCCTGGTCTGTGTTATCAAGCTCAGAGTCCGACGCCAGTATAACGCATCGGCCAGGCATGCGATTCCCGCCGCTATCGCCGCCTGATTCATCGTATAAGAATTAAAAGAATACTTGACATCATTCAAAGCCCGGATCAGCTCCGGACTGCCGAAGGCATAGCCAATCCGCATTCCGGCCAGAGAGCGGGACTTAGAAAATGTCTGCACCACCACCAGATTTTCATATCGTTCCAGCAGACGTATGGCGCTCGGCGCTCCGAAATCCACATACGCCTCATCCACGATGACAATGCTGTCCAAATTGTGCTGCAAAATCTCCTCGATCTGCGGCAGCGGCTGTGCGATCCCCGTCGGCGCATTGGGATTGGGAAAGATAATCCCTCCGTTTTCCCGGTAATAATCCTCTTTGCGCAGGCAGAAATCCTCATCCAGAGCCGGCGTTTCAAAGGGGATCCGAAACAGGTCGGCCCACACCGGATAGAACGAATAGGTGACATCCGGAAACAATACCGGCTTCTGCGAATTAAAAAATGTCAGAAAACACATGGCAAGCACATCATCAGATCCCACTCCCACAAAGACCTGCGACGGATCCAATTCGTAGAAATCCGCGATCGCACGGACGAGCCCTGACGCCGCCGGGTCCGGATAGAGGCGCAGCGCGCTGCCGTCCATCTCTGCCAGCGCTTTTTCCACCGACGATGACGGAGGATACGGGTTTTCATTGGTGTTCAGCTTTACGATATCCGGCCGATCCGGCTGTTCGCCGGGTGTGTAGGGCTGAACCTGCCGGATGTTTTTTTTCCAGTTCTTCATACGGTTTTCTCCTGATCTGAGTTATCATGCCTCTGCCGCGCCGGGGCCGGGGATTTCTCCTGTACCATAGATTTGTACGGCAAAAGCCCCCTGGGACAAAAGCAGGATAAAGGGGCCGCTCACCGCAGCCCCCGCTTTTTCTTCTTATAAGATCACATGTCCCTTGCGGGTCAGAACGCTGATGACTTGATTGACATACTGTGCGCAGAGTTCGTCGGTCGCCGCCTCCACCATCACGCGCAGAACCGGCTCCGTCCCGCTCTGTCGCACCAGAATCCGTCCCTCGTCCCCCAGGCCCTCCTCCGCCGCTTTCACGGCTGCCTGTACATCCGGGTCGTTTAAAGCCGCCGGTTTGCTCTCCACCCGCACGTTCTTCAGAAGCTGCGGATAGATGCGCAGCTCTCTTGTCAGGCTGGACAGATTCGCCTTTCTCTCCAGCATCACCTCCATCAGCTTTAAGGAGGTCAGAATTCCGTCGCCGGTGGAAGCGTATTTGCTGAAAATAATATGCCCCGACTGCTCGCCGCCCAGGCGGTGGCCGTTTTCCGACATGTTTTCGTAGACATACTTATCGCCCACCGCCGTCTTGACGTATTGGATTCCCAGCTTGTCAAAAGCTTTGTACAGGCCCATATTGGACATGATCGTCGTCACGACGGTATTGGTGTCCAGCATCCCCGTCTCGTTCATATAGCGCCCGCAGATATAGAGGATCTTGTCGCCGTCCACCACATCGCCGTTCTCATCCACCGCGATGCAGCGATCCGCGTCCCCGTCATAGGCAAAGCCCACGTCTAAGTTATTGTCCCGCACAAACTGCTGCAGCACTTCGATGTGAGTCGAACCGGCGTTGCGGTTGATGTTGGTTCCGTCCGGGCTGTGATTGATCACATAGGTTTTGGCGCCCAGCGCGTCAAATACGTTCTTTGCGATGGCAAACGCGCTGCCGTTGGCGCAGTCCAGACCAACCCGCATATTTTTGAAGGAGCGGGTCGCGAGGCTGATCAGATAGCCGATATAGCGGTTGCGGCCCATGGAGTAATCAGAAGCGCAGCCGATATTTTCTTTCGTCGCCAGCGGAATCTCGCCCATCTCCCCGTCCAGGTACGCCTCGATCTTCTCGATGACGTCGTCCGTCAGCTTCTCGCCCTGACCGTTGATGACCTTGATCCCGTTGTCATAGAACACATTGTGGCTGGCGCTGATCATAATGCCGCAGTCAAAATCTTCGGTCCGCACCACGTAAGACACGCCCGGCGTGGTGGTGACATGCAGAAGATAGGCGTCCGCCCCAGAGGCGGTCAGCCCCGCCACCAAGGCATATTCAAACATGTAACTGCTGCGGCGGGTGTCCTTGCCGATGATCACTTTGCAGCGGTGCTCCTGCCCGTAATACCAGCCCAGAAAACGCCCGACTTTAAAGGCGTGCTCCACCGTCAGTTCCCTGTTGGCTTCCCCGCGGAAACCGTCCGTTCCAAAATACTTACCCATTTCTTATCTCCTTTTGCTCAGATCCCGTCTGCGGCCTGTAATCACTCTACAAATATATGCAGAATCTACAGACGGTTGCCATACATATTTTCAAAGTACTGACTGTATTCGCCGCTCAAGATGTTCTTCCACCAGTCCGTATTGTCCAGATACCACTGAATCGTCTGGGCGATGCCGGTTTCAAAGTGATACGCCGGCTTCCAGCCAAGTTCCGTCTCCAGCTTTTTCGGGTCGATGGCATAGCGCCGGTCATGGCCGGGGCGGTCCGTGACAAACTGAATCAAGCTCTCCGGCTTGTCCAGCGCCTTTAAAATCGTCTTCACCACTTCCAGATTGGTGCGCTCATTGTGACCGCCCACGTTGTAAATCTCCCCCTCGCGGCCCTTCCGGATAATCAGGTCAATCGCCACGCAGTGGTCGTAAACGTGAAGCCAGTCACGGACGTTTTCTCCCCTGCCGTAAACGGGCAGCTTTTCATCGGCCAGCGCCCGGCTGATCATCAGAGGAATCATCTTTTCCGGGAAATGATAGGGACCGTAATTATTGGAGCAGCGGGAGATCGTCACCGGCAGCCCGTACGTTCTGTGATACGCCAGCACAAACAGATCGGCGCTGGCCTTGCTGGAGGAGTACGGACTGGACGTGTGCAGAGGCGTCTCCTCGGTAAAAAACAGATCGGGGCGGTCCAGGGGCAGATCGCCGTAGACCTCGTCGGTCGAAACCTGGTGATAGCGCTTTACGCCAAACGCGCGGGCCGCGTCTAACAGCACGGTGGTTCCCATCACGTTGGTCCGCACAAAGATGCCGGGATCGGTGATGGAGCGGTCCACATGGGATTCCGCCGCAAAATTGACCACGATATCAAACTTTTCTTTTTCAAAAAGATCCATGACAAAGGGACGGTCTGCGATATCCCCTCTGACAAATTTGTAGTTGGGCTTGTCTTCCACCGGTTTGAGCGTCTCCAGATTGCCCGCGTACGTCAGCAAGTCCAAGTTGACGATCGAATCGTCCGGATATTTGTTCACCATATAGTGAACGAAATTGCCGCCGATAAAACCGGCGCCGCCTGTCACCAAAATTTTCATCTCTCTGTTTGTCCTTTCCTTTTCTGCCGCAGAAACCATAGCCGGAGCGCACGCTCAGATTTCTTCTGCGCCCTATAATCTCTGCTCCGCCGCCAGGGCCGCCTCTCTCTGCTCACGCCGGCGCTGCTCCAGCTTGTCGATATATTTTCCGTCCAGAACGTCCTTCAAATAGGCGCCGTACTGATTCTTTTTCAAAACCTCATAGGTTTTGAGCACTTCCTCCCTGGTGATCCAGCCGTTGAGATAGCCGATCTCCTCCAGGCAGGCAATTTTGCGGTTCTGGTGCGTCTCGATGGTCTTGACAAAATTCGTCGCGTCCACCAGCGATTCGTGCGTACCGGTATCCAGCCAGGTAAAGCCCTGGCCCAAAAGCGTCACCTCCAGCTCGCCGTTCTCCAGATAAATCCGGTTTAGGTCGGTGATCTCCAGCTCGCCTCTGGCCGACGGCTTTAGGTTCTTTGCATAGTCTACCACGCGGTTGTCATAAAAATACAGACCGGTCACACAGTAATTGGACTTCGGATGCTCCGGCTTTTCCTCAATGGAAACCGCCTTGCCGTCCGCGTTGAACTCCACAATGCCGAAGCGCTCCGGATCGTCCACATAGTAGCCGAATACAGTGGCCCCGGTCTTTTTGGACGCCGCCGCCAAAAGCCGTTTGCGCAGACCGTGTCCGTGGAAAATATTGTCCCCCAGAACCATCGCCACGCTGTCTGTGCCGATAAAATCCGCGCCGATCACAAAAGCCTGGGCCAGACCGTCAGGGCTTGGCTGCACGGCGTAGGACAAATGAATGCCGAACGGATGGCCGTCGCCCAACAAGTCTTCAAAACGGGGCGTGTCGCTGGGCGTGGAGATGATCAGAATGTCCCGGATTCCGGCGTCCATCAGAACGGATAACGGATAGTAGATCATTGGTTTATCATAAATCGGAAGCAGTTGCTTGGATGTCACCTTGGTCAGCGGATAGAGGCGCGTGCCGCTTCCGCCGGCAAGAATAATGCCTTTCATGGAATCTCCTCCTGCATCTGGATTGGATTTTTCTTTTTCTTACTATAGCATAGCAGGAAAAATTTTGCAACCGATTCCAAAAACGAATAATATGAAAATAGAACTTACATTTTTTGCAGCGCCAGCCGCCCTTCCAGCGCCAGATACTGATCCAAAAGCATCCGGCTGATCCGGCCGCCGTACTCCATGGCCGGGTGGCCGTCATAATAGATCGGATCGGAAAAGTTTTTGTTGAAGATTACCACCACGTACTCGCCGTAGGGCGTATGGACGATCCCCCCGTCATTGCGGCAGGCGTTCATGCTTCCGCTCTTGGAGGCCACATAGATCAGCTCCTCCTCCCCCGTATCCTCACAGTCCAGGTAGTACTGCGGAAAATGACGGGTCAGCGTGCTGTTGTAATGCTGTTTGCGGAAAATGTTCCGCATCTGTTCGCTGGCGGCCGGGCTGATCAGCTCTCCTTTCGACAGACGGACAAACATACTGGCATAATCTCTGGCCGTCGTGGTTCCCAGACGGTCATATTTTTCAAAGTCAATGGGATTATGAAGAACGGTATCCCTGCAGCCGAGCGCCTGAATGCAGGCGTTGATCTCGTCAATCCCCAGATACTCGATCATCATATTGGTGGCGATATTGTCGCTGATGATAATCATCAGCGTCGCCACATCCAAAACTTTCATAGATGTCCCAAAGCTCAGATCCCGAAATACGCCGCTGCCGTCTACAAAATGCTCCGGGCGGTAGGTCAGCATATCGTCCAGGCTGGCCAGCCCTTTTTCTGCCCGGTCAAACAGGCTGGCCAGAATGTACGTCTTGATCGTGCTGGCCGTCTCAAACGGTTCGTCCGGACCGACCGCCACTATGTTGCCCTTCATATCGTCGGCAAAGACCGACATCTGTCCGTCATAGCTGGCCAGCTCGGCAGCAATACGTTTCTCCAAAGTAAGACTGGGGTGCATATTTTTTCTCCTTCGTTTTGCAATCTCTGAGGGAAACAAGGCTCCGGCCGATCTGTTCCCGGAATAAGCCGGGCGCGTTTCCTCTGTTTTCGGTTATGTACTTACAGAAACTCTTTGAGAAGACGCAGCGCGTTTGCGTGAAAAATCTTCTCGATGTCGCCGCCGCTGTAGTGACGGCGGTGCAGCTCCGCTTCCAGCATGAAAAGCATGGAGCAGTCGCTCATCTCCAGATTCTTTTCGATCCCGTCAAAATCGGAGCCAAGACCGATCATATCAATCCCGCCCACCTGGCGGATATGCTCGATGTGATCGGCCATCAGGGACACGGTGCTGCGGCATTTTTCCGGCGTGTCCTGCTCGTCGAGAAAGGCGGCGCAGTAGTTGATTCCGGTCAGGCCGCCCCTCTCGGATATGGCGCGCAGCATCTCGTCAGTCAGATTGCGCACATGGCTGCATTTGGCTCTGGCGTTGGAATGGCTGGCGATAAACGGGCGGCTCGTATGGCGTACCACGTCCCAGAAACCGTCGTCGGACAGATGGGAGACGTCCACGATCATTCCCAGCCGCTCCATCTCCCGGATAAAGGCAAAGCCGGATTCTTTCAGCCCGCGGCTCACGCCGGCAGACTGCGGATTCTCCCTGTTCTCTCCCACCGTCACATTGGGCCAGCCCAGCTCGTTTTCATAATTCCAGGTCAGCGTCATAATGCGCACGCCGAGCCGGTACAGCACACGCAGGACGGAGAGATTTCCCAGACAGCAGCCGCCGTCCTCCACGGTCAGCATGGCGCTGACGCGCCCCCTGGCCCGGTTTTCTTCCAGGTCGGCCCAGGTCTTCACCGGACCGATTTTGTCCGGAAATTCCTCCATGATCTGATAAAACATATCAATCTGTTCCAGCGCCGATGCCAGCGGATGCAGCCCCTCCTGTTTCAGATTGATAAAAGCCGCAAAACACTGCAGCAGATAATCCCCTTTTTTCAGCTTGTTCAGATCAATATGCAGATCGTTCTCCAAAAAAGCCTTCGGCGTTCCCCGCCGCAGGGATTCGCATAGAACACTCAGCGTATCACAGTGAAAATCTACCGCTTGCACTCTTTTCCCCTCCTGCACAAAAAATGTGTTCTCCCATCAAAGCCGGACGCCGCCCACGGCATACATGCTCTCTTTCAGATCCGCGCGGTAGTCACCGTCTGCTTCCCGCAGGCTGTTGATCACCACGCCGCCGCTTTTTATATACGCTGTGGAATGGATATAGCGGCCGTCCCCGATATACATGGCGATATGCCCCGGAAAATACAGAAGATCCCCCGGATAAAGCCGGTCTTCCCAGCCGCTCTCCATGGACAGGCGGATCACCGGAAAACCGTCCGCAATGGCGGCGTCCCGGTAAATCAAAACCCCGCTTCGCAGATAGGCCATGGACGTCAGGCCGGAACAGTCGATCCCCTGGCTTGACTTGCCGCCCCAGCGGTACTGCGTCCCCAGATACTTCTTGGCCTGTGTCGTCAGATTCTCCCGAAAGGCCGGCTCGCTGCCGCCGTACCAGCGTTTCAGCACAGAGGAAAGGGAAAATCCACTGTCTCCTCCTCCCGCTGTCCGCGAGCGGGAGGAAGCCGCCTGCAGAAGGGCCAGCACTTCCCCTGCTTCCTTCCAGAGAAAATCTTCCCCGCACCGTTTCTCCTCCAGATGTTTGGTCCGCATATACCCCTCTTCGCCCGACAAAAGCCGGACTCTCGTCCATCCGTTCTCCTCCCTGCGGGAAACCCGCTGCACAAAAGCCCCTCCGGGCAGGCTGGCCAGACAGACGCCCTGAACGGCGGGCAGGCTCAGCACATCGGCGCAGCCGCTGTCAACCACCGCCAGATCCGCTCCCATCAGCGCCTGCATCTCCTCCCCGGACAAAAGCCGCAGTTCTTCTCCCCGCACATAACCGGCATAGCCATAGCCGGTCAGAATATAGGCCCAGCCGCCGTTTCGCTCCAGAATCCGGCAGGGCATCCCGTAAAGGCCCTCGTCCGCGATTGCCGACTCCGTGCCTTTTTTTGTCTCCTTTGTCCGTCCCGGCTTGTCGTAGATCGTTGTCACCGGCCGGTTAAAAACCCCATATTCCATCGCCGCTCTCTCCTCTCTCAGCGCCCAAATCCTTCCCGCGCTTCCCGGTCGTTGGCCAGGATAAAGTGACCGGGCCGAATCTCCTGCCAGGACGGCGGATTTTTATCGTAATCATGGATCGAAGGATCATACACCACCGGCGCTTTCTCCCGCTCGTGAACCGGGTCCGGCATGGGAATGGCCGACAACAGCGCTTTGGTGTAGGGATGGGCTGCATGGGTAATCAATTCCTCCGTCTCTCCCAGCTCCACGATCCGCCCCTTGTGAACCACCGCGATCCGATCCGTAAAGTACCGCATCACCGACAGGTCATGTGCGATAAAGACATACGTGATATGTTTGGTTTTCTGCAGCTTTGCCAGCAGATTTAAAACCTGCGCGCGGATCGAGACGTCCAGAGCCGAGATCGGCTCGTCGGCAATGATACACTCGGGCTCCATAATCAGCGCTCTGGCAATGCCGATCCGCTGGCGCTGTCCGCCCGAAAATTCATGCGGAAAACGGCCGGCAAACTCCGGCAGCAGCCCCACGTCCGCCAAAGCCTGTTCCACCCTGGCCTTCCTCTCTCCCGCGCTTAGCTTCTGCAGATTCATCAGTCCCTCGCTGACGATGTAGTCCACCTTGGCCCGCTCGTTTAAGGAGGCCATCGGGTCCTGAAAGATCATCTGGATTTCCTTTATCACCTTCCGGTCCAGTTCCCGGCTGATTTTGCCGCTGATCTTCTCCCCTTTATAATATATGCCGCCGCCGGAAACGGGATGAATCCGCATGATGGCGCGGCCGATCGTCGTCTTGCCGGAGCCGGATTCTCCCACGATGCCGAACGTCTCCCCCCGGTACACGTCAAAGCTGACACCCCGGACCGCCTCAAAGGCTTTTTTCCCTTTGCCGAACGTCACATGCAGATCCTGCACCCGCAGAAGAACTTCCCGCTTCCTCTGCCGCTCGTTTTCTGCCTGCCCGTCTCCCCGCGCTGCCGCTTGTTTCCTCTCCTCTGTCATCGCTGCATCACCTCCAGGTTTTTCAGATTCCGGATCGCCTCAGGCGGCTCTGTCTTCGGCGCTCTGGGGTCTAACAGCCAGGTCTTGGCCTTGTGGGTCTCGCTGACCTGAAAATACGGCGGCGCCTTCAGATAATCAATCTTCAGCGCCCGGGGGTTGCGGGGGGCAAAGGCGTCTCCCCGGATCTCTTTATAGAGGCTGGGCGGCGTTCCCTTGATGGTGAACAGATCCTCCCCTCTCTGTCCTAACTGCGGCAAGGAAGACAGAAGCGCCCATGTATAGGGATGCTTCGGATCGTAGAAAATCTCCTCTGCCATGCCGATCTCAATCAAGTCCCCAGCATACATTACCGCCACCCGGTCCGCGATATTGGCCACCACTCCCAGGTCATGCGTGATGAACACAATGGTCAGATGATATTTTTCTTTCAGCTCTTTTAGCAGGCTGATAATCTGTGCCTGGATCGTCACATCCAGAGCCGTGGTCGGCTCGTCGCAGATCAGAATTCTGGGATTGCAGGCCAGAGCGATGGCGATGACCACGCGCTGGCGCATACCGCCGGAAAATTCATGGGCAAACTGGCGGTAACGGCGCTCTGGCTCCGGAATCCCCACATCCCGCAGATAGCCGAGGACTTTCTCCCGAATCTCCTCTTTCTTCTTCACCTTCTGATGAAGCCGGACCGCCTCCGCGATCTGCTCCCCGATGGATTTTAAAGGATTCAGACTGGTCATGGGGTCTTGCATGATCATGGCGATCTCACCGCCCCGTATCTTCTGCCAGTCCTTCTCCTTATAAAGTTTCGCCAGATCCTGCCCGCCGTAGAGGATCTGCCCTGAAGAAATAAAACCATTGGCGTCCAAAAGCCCCATAAACGTCTTGGTGAACACGGACTTTCCCGAACCCGACTCGCCCACCACAGCCAGGCTCTCCCCCCGGTAGACATCCAGGGACACGCCCCGGATGGCGTGAAGCTCCCGGCCGCGCAGACGGAATTTTACATTTAAATCCTTTACCGACAAAATCACTTCCCCAGTCATACCGGCCCTCCTATCTGTGGTTCTTCGGATCGGCGGCATCGGAGAATGCGTTGCCGACGATGTAGAATGAAATCGTCACAATCGACAGAATTACGGTGGGATAGATGAGCTGATAGCGCTGCGCCGCGTTCATCATCACCACGCGTCCCTCCTCAATCAACCGCCCCAGGCCCGGCGTGGCCGCCGGAAGTCCCAGGCCGATATAGGTGATAAACACTTCGCTGCCGATAGCGGCCGGTATGGACAGCGCCATGCGCAGCATAATCACCGACACCAGATAGGGCAGCAGATTTTTTAAAACCAGACGGTAGGTGGGCGTCCCCAGACAGCGGCTGGCCAGATTGTAATCCCGGTCCCGGATGATCAGGATCTGGTTGCGGATAAAACGAGCCATTCCGATCCATCCGGTCAGACTCATGGCAAAGATCAGCGTCTTCACACTGGGCGTCAGGATATACGCAATCAGGATCAGGATAATCGTGTGCGGGATGTTGTCCAGAACATTGTAAATTTCCGTGAACAGAAAATCCAGCCGGCGCATATAGCCCCACAGCACGCCCACGGTAATCCCCACAACCGCCTCCACCATCGCCACCGCAAAACCGATAAAGAGGGAGGTGCGCGTTCCGGTCCAGATTCTGGCCCACAGATCCTGGCCGATGCTGTTGGTGCCGAACCAGAACGTCTCTCCCGGCGGCACGTTGCGCAGCGGGACAAAACGATCGGGATCGGTATTGACCAGATTCGGGTCCATCTGTCCGGGCAGATACGGCTGCAGAATCGTAAAGACAACGATCGCCACCATGATGACCAGCATACAGACCGCGCCCTTATTTTTCAAGAACATCCGAAACGTGCTGCCCCAGTAGGAATAATTGCTGTAGCCGCTCTTTTCCCCTTCCTTTTCGTCGTAATCCGCATAAGTAAACAGTTCTTCCTCGCTCATGCCGGCCAGGGTGTCCGCCTCTTTTTTCATCTGCCCTGCGATGCCGTCTTCCAGATTTTTTGACAACTTATCCTTGATTGAAGCCATCAGCGTCCGCCCTCCTTTGCTCCCAGACTGATCCGGGGGTCCAGAATTGTCATCATGATATCGCCAAGGAGCAGCCCGATCACGCCCACCGTCGCATACAAAAGCACGATCGCCTGCACCATATTGTTGTCGCTGTTTTTAATGACCGTCACCAGAAGGCCGCCCATCCCGGGAATGCTGTACAGCGATTCCACATAGATGGAGCCGATGACCGTGTTTAAAAAGGAGGAGGGCAGATACTGCACCATGGGAACAAACGCATTGCGGAATACATGGCGAAACATGATCGAACCGCCGGAAGCGCCTTTGGCTCTGGCCAGGCGCACGTAGTCCTTATTGATCTCATCCACCATATAGCGGCGCAACCACATTCCATAGTAGGCGATATTTCCCAGAGACATGGACAGCACAGGAAGAATCCAGCTCTTTGCGTTGCCGGCGTCAAACAGCAGCGGAATTCCCAAAATTGTCGTGCCGTACATCTGAATGAAGAGATAATAGACGGCAGCCGGAACCGCCTGTATGAATACGATAAAGAGGGTTCCCAGCTTATCCGGAATCCTTCCCTTAAACCGGGCCATCACGGCCCCCAATGGAATTCCCAGAATCAGGGAGACCAGAATGGACAGACTGCCCAGCTTCACGGACACCGGCAGCTTATCCCGCAGCACCTCCGTCACCGGCACATTCTCCCGATAGGAGTGGGAAACGCCGAAGTCGCCCCGAAGCATTCCCTGAAAAAAATGCAGAAGCTGCACCGGCATGGGATCTAAAAGTCCCTGCTCCTTCAGCCCGGCCTGAATCTGCGAATCCGTCATCTTGTCAAAGTTTTTGAAGTACCCCTCGATCGGCATCAGGCGCATCAGGATAAATACCACGCAGATGATGATGAACAGGGTAATCAGCGAGCGGCCGATCCGCTTTGCCAGATATTTCGCCATTGCTTTTTCCTCCTTTGAAACGCGATCCTTTTCTCTGATAAAAGCAGAAATATCCTCTGCGCTTACCAGAAGAAAGGAGTGACCAAGACGTGCCGCCAAGGACATGCCTCAGAAAAAGGCAGGTACAGGAAATCCCGTACCCGCCCTGTTTCCCGCTGTGTTTACTTATGAAAAGCGGCCCTCTCAGACTGTGTCTTAATGCGCAGCCAACCCGGCCTCGTATTCCTCCATGGATATGAAATGGTCATACACCTTCTGTCCCTTGTAGCGCAGGTTGGAAACGCCGCAGGAAGCGCTCTGGCCTTCCCATACGTTCAGCCTGGACACCACAAAGTCGCTGACGCTGACGCCGTAAGGCACCGCTAAAGCATGGTCGATCAGATAGGCTTCCGCCTCGGCAAACGCGGCAAAGCGCGCGTCCATATCATCCGTGATGGCCTTGGCTGCCTCCACCAATCTAAAATACTCCTTCACGGTATCAGCGGAAGCGGTATTGTCCTCGATGGCGTAGGCCAGGTACGCATAGCGGGAGCCGCGGTTATAGGTGCCGTCCCCGTTTGCCGCCTGGTAGAACGGATCGGTCCAGGTCTCCGGATCGGCGTAGTCCGCGCCCCAGTTGCACAAAAGCAGCATGTAATTGCTCGCGCGGCGCACCTCGCCCAGAAAACCGCTGGAGGGGCCTGCCTCCACGATCACGTCGATGTAATCCTGTCCCAGCACCGATTCCAACTGCTGCTCCAGCACCACGCACTCTTCTTCCCAGTTGGTCGTGGACGGATTATAGCGCACCAAAACCTTGACCGGGAACGTCACGCCCAGCGCGGCCAGCTCCGTCATCGCCGTCTCCTTATATTGTATTGCCAGATCCTTGTCGTATGAATCCTTTGCCATAATGTCCGCAAACGCGGGCTGGCTCGTGTAATCCTGTCCGTTATTCAGGGCAAAATTCTTCGGCGTGATGGTGTTCTCCATAAAGTTCTCCGGAGCGATATTGTCCCCGGTATTGACCGATATGGTGGATACGCGGTTGATGGCATGGCGGATAGACTGGCGGAAATTCTCGTTGTTCACAGCCAGCTCCCAGTTCGCGGGCTCATACTTCTCATCGATGCTGTAGCCCTCCATGCCGTCCCGGTAGCTGTTCTCATTCAGCTTCTTGACATTGAAATTAAAGCAGTAGAAATAAGAGTAATCCAGAGACGGCCGTCCCATGCTGACCATATCGCTGGTAGCCGGATCGTTCATCCAGGAATCCACCACATCCGAACCCAGATTGGTGAAATCAATCTCGCCTCTCTTGGCCATCTCGGCGCCGATGGTATCGGCCTCCGCATTGTAGGTGCGCTGAATCGTCTCGATATAGACATGCTCCGCATCCCAGTTGGTCGTATTCTTCTGGTAAACCATCTGCACCTGCGGCTCAAACGAGGAAATATAGTACGCGCCGCAGTAGTACATGGTATCGGCTGAGGTGGCAAAGCTGGCTCCCTGCGCCTCCAAAAGCGGGCCGTAAGCCGGCATAAAGCAGACATAGGTCATCAGCGACAGGAAGTAGGGCGCGCCTTTTTTCAGCGTGTACTGCAGCGTATGCTCGTCCACAGCCTTTACGCCGACCTCCGAAAAATCAATCGGATCCGCCTCCCCGGCCTGGCCGTCATAGTACTCCTGCGCATTGAGAATCGTATCGAATACAATGTACGCTGTGCCGCTGTCGTAGGACGGCGTCAGAACGTATTTCATCGCGTCCACAAAATCCTGCGCCGTCACATCCGCGATCTCCGCGCCGGTGTGATCCACCCATTTCATCCCTTCGCGCAGCTTGAACGTCCAGGTCATGGTCGCCTCGTCATAGCTCCACTCGGTCGCCATGCCGGGCTTCGGGGTCATATCTCCGCTGCTGTCATACTCGATCAGCGTGTCGATCACATTGGCGCCGATCGTATGCTCCACATTGGAAGACGAGGTCAGATAATTCAGCGTCTCCACCTCGCTGGAGTACAGTACGCGGTAAACCGTTTTGTCCGAACTGCCCTCCGGTTTCTGCTCTTGGCTGCCGGTATTGCTTTCTCCCGGCGACGTCGCGGAAGCCTGTGTGGCGTCGGTTCCTCCCGAACAGCCGGTCAGCGCAGACAGAGCCAAAGCCGCACAAAGTATCATGGCAAGACATCTCTTCTTCATTCTGTTTCTCCTCCTCTTTTTATTGGCTGCCTTTTCTCAGAGCCGCCCGCAGCCACCCGGCAGCCCGCCCTGACAATCCCGGTCCGCCGATCAAGGCGCGCTCCGGTACCGCCAAAAAAATCTTCGAGCAATCAGCACGCGCCGCTGCGCTGCCATCCGCCGGTGATGCCGTCAGGAATGACAATCCCAAGCCCCGGCGTCTCGTTCATGTAAATCCAAGGACCGTCATACCGGGGGCCTCCCTCGTAAGGGTCCACGCGGCACAGCGCGGGTCCGTCCAGATCGGCCTTTGTGATAATGCCACGGCCGGCGGCCAGGTGGGCCGCCGCGCTGACGGCGATCTTGCTCTCCAGCATACAGCCGATCATACACTCCACGCCGTAAATCTCCGCCGCCGCACAGATCTTTAATGCCTCATGGATTCCTCCGGTCTTCATCAATTTGATGTTGAGCAGATCGGCGGCCCTCCCCTCGATCAGACGGATCGCATCCGCCGCAGAAAACACGCTCTCATCCGCCAGAACCGGCGTATTCACGCGGGCGGTCACAAACTGCATTCCCGCAAAGTCGCGGGCTTTCACCGGCTGCTCCACCAGCTCGATATCCAGCCCCTTATCCTCCATCGCGCGTATGATGCGCACCGCCTCCCTGGCGCTCCAGCCCTGATTGGCGTCCACACGCAGGCGGATCTGCGGTCCGACCGCCCGGCGGACTGCCTCCAGCCTGGCGACGTCGCCCGCGCCGTCCTTTCCCACCTTGATCTTCAGAATCCGAAATCCCTGTTCCACCGCCCGGAGGCTGTCCTTCACCATCTCCTCCGCCGCATTTACACTGATTGTCAGATCCGTCTCAATCTGGGAACGCCGTCCTCCCAAAACCTGGTACAGCGGCTTTTGACAGCTCTTGGCATAGAGGTCATAGACCGCCATATCCACGGCCGCTTTGGCCGATGTATTTTTCTGAATACAGCCGTGCAGGCTTTCCATGATGCCGTCCAGGTCCTCAATCTCCCTCCCGATCAGAGAAGGCGCGATAAAATCCTCGATGGCGCAGCGGATGGACCCAAGCGTATCTCCGGTAATCACCGCCGTGGGAGGGGCCTCGCCAAAACCCGTCTGCCCGTCGTCCGCCGTGATGCGCACCACCAGGTCGTGTACCTCATTCACGGTGCGCAGCGCCGTCTTAAAAGGCGTTACCAGAGGAATATGTACTTCTCCCGTCTCAATTCGAGATATTTTCATAAAAATCTTCTCTCCATCCGTGTTCTCTACAAACTATCGTTTTTCTGATACAATTCCAGCGCGATCTCTGCCATCAGGCGCTCAAAGGCGGGCACATCCGTCTCATTGCCGCAGAATACCAGCACAAAGGGCTGTCTGGTCTCAATCAGCGCCGCGTCATGGGTAATACCGGCATCCTCTCCCGTCTTGTGGGCGATCGGCGCATGATCCGGGATGGTGTGGATATAAAACGGGATCTTGCCGTTGAGCCGCTGATTTTTCAAAATTCGCAGCATAGAGGCTGAGGCCGCAGGGCTGACCAAACTCCCCTGCGCCAAGCGCGTCAGAAATTCTCCTGTCTCCGCCGCCGTAATATAGTTCTGAATTCCTCTGGACGACTTCTCCGTGTCATACATCTTGCGGTTCAGCACCGTCTCTGTAAATCCCAGCGCGCGGATTCCTGCATTGATAGCCTCTTCTCCCAGAATGTCGATCAGATAGTTTGTGGCGCTGTTGTCGCTCAGAATAATCATCAGCGTATAGAGATCCTCCACCGTCACCTGCAGCCCGTCGTGCATGTAGGTCAGCGCGCCGCAGGAAGGAACGCAGCGCTCTCTGCAAATTGTCACCGTCTGCTGCCGGGAAAGCCGCCCCGCCTCCATCTGCCGGAACGCCTCCGCCAGAATAAACAGCTTGATCACGCTGGCCGCCATCATGCGCTCCTTCTCGCGAAAAGTCAGTTCTTCCCCTGTGGACAGGTTCTTGTAATAAAAACTGATTCGGCCGGGCATGGCCGACAGGCGGGATAAAATATCTTCGTGCATATCAGAAACGCCCCCTGAATTAAAATTTGAACTTCCTCCACAGCGTCTAAGCGAAAGCGCGCAAAGGAATCCGAATAAAACAGCCATAAAAAAAGACGGCATGCCAATCAAACAGCTACGCCGTTGTAACCAGTACTTTGTTGTAATTAAGTATAGCGGGTTTTTCCGAAAAAGCAAGCGTTTTCGGAAGTTTTTCGGGGAGAAAGCCGAAGTAGAAAGCGCCTGACGCTGCTGTGAACGTCAGGCGCTTCCCTCTTATATCCGTAGATTTCCTGCGGTTTTGTCTTGATTACTGATCTCCCTTTTCCTGCCTTTTCAGCTCTTCATCTTTTCTGCGCCGGTTTAACAGGAGGATTCCCGCCGCGCTGGCTGCAAGGAGCCCCGCGTAGAGAAGAACCTGGCTGTTGTCGCCGGTCGCCGCCGACCCTGCCTCGGACGGGGATGAATTCGGTGTCTGATAGGACGGAGGCGTTCCCGTTTCCGGTTTATTTTCCGGTTTTTCTTCTGGTTTGTTTTCCGGCTTTTCTTCCGGTTTTACCGCTTCCTTCCAGCCCACGCTGATCGGCGAGAGGCCGCGGACCGTAAACTCGATCCCTTTTTCCGTCTTTGTCACTTGCGGCGACTCGGTCTCTCCTGCCTTGAACCCATTCATATCTTCCGTGAACAAATGCAGCGCTACAAAATCGTGGCTGTCTTTCCCGGTTCCCTCCGGATACGGCAGCGTTACCGTCAGACCTTCGGCCGGGAAATTATTCCGGTCTGCTTTTATCCACCCTTGACTGCCGGTCTGAATCATCAGGGTGACGTCATAGATTGCGATGCCGCTTTCTGTGGCCTGGCCGGAAAGCTTTTGTATTTCCGTCCTCATCCATGTCTCGATTTTCTCCGGCGTACACAAGGCTTCTATCGCTTTGAGCGCTTCCGGCACGCGGGAAATTCCCGCCTCCACATCCAGACGGAACTGCGTCTGTCCGGACGGATTCAGAGGAATCGAAAGCACCTCATTGATTTTACCGTTGATCGCGGGAAGCGAGGAGGGAAGAACGTAGTTCTCCGCTTTCTCTCCCGTTAAAACCGCCTCTTTTCCGGCTTCTCTCCAGGCCAGTACAACCTTTTGGCTTCCTGCCGCCGTATTCTCATAGGCGCCGGCCAGCAGTTCGGCCGGGCACTGGAAGACGGCCTGCGACTGGTCTGTCTCCAGTATTCCCGAAACCTTCAATTCTCCGTAAAGAGTCGCCGCCGCATCCGTCTTTTTCTTTCCGTCTGCGCTGTCGGCCCGGTCGGCAGCGCCAAGCGCGCTCACATCCCAACCGAGAGCCTTGGGCGCCACATACAAGACGCAGGACGCGCTGGCCTCCAGATAATCCTCGGTGGCCGCGGCGTGCGCCGTGATGGTTGTGGTTCCGGCTTTCAGGATGCGGATCTTGCCTGTGCCGTCCACAACGGCCACTTCCGGATCGCTGCTGCTGTAGCTTACCTTGCTGTCCCCCTGCGCGCCCGCTGCCGCCGCCGTAAAGTCCATATCACCGTATGTCTTGTTCAGCGTGCTTTCTGCAAAGCCAAAATCAACCTGGGGCAGTTTCTCTCCCACGACAATGTATACCGTGACGGAATACGCCTGATAGTTCGACGACTCCGTCACCGGAATCGTAATTTCGGCTGTCTTGTCCGTGTTGGCCGCGTCATCTTTCAGCGTGCAGGTGAGCGTGGTTCCTGACAAGACCGGCGCGCCGGACAGAATTCCGTCCGGATCTGCCGTGAGGATCTCTCCAAACTGCAGCGCCCCGGCCAGTACCTGCGACAGATCAACCTCTCCTGTCGCACCGTACCGGACGGTCTGAACGACCTTGGTCTCTCCCTTATACACAGCTTTCTGGATGGTAAACAGCACTTCCAGAGGATTCCATGTATAATTGCTGCCTTTGGCCGGCGTAATGACGGCTTTGGCTGTTCCGGCATTGATATTATCGCTGCAGGTCACGACATAATCAGAGGAAGGAAGAATATTCTGTCCCTGTTTTACCGTGACAGTGGGAATCTGTTCGCTTCCCGTATAGATATATGTACCGGTGATCTCCGCCGTGGGCGTGATTTCCAGCGGTTTTACCGTTATCTTTATATCGCCGGAACAGCCCATATCGTCCAGGGACGCATGGACACGGTATGTATACGTTCCCGCATTCAGCCCTGTCTCCACCGTATAGCTCTCGCCCACCGCTCCGTCAATCGCTGTCTGCGTCCCGTCGGACGACACTTTATACCATTGATATTCCGGTATTCTGGTCTCGCCGTCCGCCAAAACCGGCTCCGCTGTCAGTACCGGTCCCGCGGTATATCCATAGACGGCTTCGGAGGAGGACGCCAGTATGGAGACTGACAGAACCTGTCCGGTAGGAAGGGGGATGGTTTCCTTTCTCGGAGTTCCACCAGGAGTCGCTATAATACTTATCTGGATATTACCGTCACACACCAGAGAGCCATAGATCCGTCCGTCTGTCCCCGGATAGGTGTAAACCTTCTGTAAAGACGGCGACGCCGGATTAATCCGGTATATGCTGTCCGCATCGTTGACGTAGAAATTCCCATCATAGTAGGACAATGTGGCGTATACACTCGGATACCATTTCATTCCATCCATGGTATACCATCTGGCCTCAAAGCTCAAAATCTCCTGCTCCGAACTGCCGCTGCGGCATATCAGGCGAATCGTTGCCGAACTGCTGTCCGCCGGATATTCCAAATAATATTCTTTGCCGCCGATCCCGAAAATGGCAGAAACTCCTTTCTGCTGCCAGTAAGCATTGTCATAGATGGTCGAGGTACATTCCTGCGGGGAAGTCCAGTTGTAATGTCCTCCGTTGGCCTCTTTGCTTATTTTCGCGTCGCTGTTCAGAAAATATCTGTGGTTTACAAATCCGGTTCTGTCCTCCAGAGGATCGGCCCAGGTTACATCCACATGATACCATGCGCCGTCCAACTGAACCAGGTTCCACATATGATTCATAGCCACACTGTTGACATATCCAAAAGGGATACCTGCCTTCTGCAGCATCGCCCCGTAAGCCAGACTGTAGCCCTGGCAGACCGCAGTACCTTCCACCAGCGCATTGTATGCATTATATTTCTCTAAACTCTTATCATACTCCATATGCTGCGCCAGATAATCATTGCAGGCCAGCGCAATCATCCGCGGATCTGTCATACCTGACGGTACAGCCTCGGCATATGCTTTATTTAAAGCCGCCGTATATTTATCGACATCTTTCTGTGTATAGGCAGAGCTGTAACCTGCTACGACCAAAGTAACTTTTCCGTTAGATGACCAGTATGTGTAGGTTCCATCTACATAGAACAGCTTTGGATTTTCATTGATTACGCCCGAATACGCTATCCTCAACTCTTCTACGGTAAGACCGCAGGCGCTGATATCCACTTCTTCTGTCGACCAGTTGCTCAGAGCCTCCAGCAAAAGCGCCTTGGCTCTCTCCAAATCGCCGGCACGGGCCTCGGCGTCTCCCTCCAGAGCAAACACCGCAGACGAATCCATGCCAAGACCGCCCTCCTGATAAACCAGAGCGCTGACATCTCCCCGCATTTCTTCCAGAATCTCTTCGGTCTCCTCCGGGAGCGAGGTTTCCGGTGCGCTCGTCTCCTGATGGGCTGTCGTTTCCACGGCCGCCGTCGTCTCCGGCTCGGTCGGAGCCGTCTCTGCCGGCGTTTGTGCAGGTGCGGCTTCTGTCGTTTCCGGCTCTTCCAAAACCTCCGTGTCCGCCGGAAGCGTTGTTTCCTGCGGCGTCTCCAAATCGGACGGCGGCGCTATGGTATCTGGCATTTCAGATACATCCGGCCCTGTCGTCTCGGACGGCGTCTCGACAGCGGAGGACGTCGTTACGGTACCGGCCGCTTCCGTTTCAGTCGTTTCCTCCTGTTTTTCGGATGCGGCAGATTCGGTTGATTCCGACGGCTGTTCCGGTTCTTCTTTTGTTGTCTCAGCCGGCAAAGTCTCCGCTCCCGGCTCCGCCGTATCCTCCGGCGCTGTTTTGTCCGACGCCGGCGCTTGTGTTGTTTTCTCAGAAGCTGTCGTCTCTTTCTGCTCCTGCGCTGTCTCCGGTTCGGCGGTATTCTCCGGCGCAGACGATTGTGGTGTCTCCGCACCGTCCGCCTCTCCCAGCGCCGCCGGATCGGTTCCATCTTCCGCTGGAGCCGCTGTTTCCTCCGATTCCTTCGGCATCAGCATTTCGGATGTCTCACCGGCCGTTTCCTGCCCTCCCAGCCCGGCGTCCTCCTGTGCCTGTACCGGCATGGCCATCACAGTACAGACCATACACAGAACCAGCAGCAGCGCCAGCCAATGCTTTCCCTTGTTCTTCCTCATGGAATGCTCCTCTCTGAAAAATAATATCGCTCCGGCCGGCCTTCTCAAAATCCATCACACAACAAACAAAATCCAAGATATCTTTTCCTGCGTTGGGCAACACGTTACCGACACCGTTTCTTATAAAACCTGCACGCTGCCGTTATAATAAACAATATGGCCGAAAACCGAATACACTCTTAACATATCATACCAGAGAGGATTTGAATATACCCAAAATTGTAATTTAGAAAAAAGGACGCTGCAAAATGCTGTGTCCCTACAATATATGCCTGCAATCTCCCCGACCGCTGTCCCATATATTGTGGCAACAGACTATTTTGCAACGTCCTTATCCTATCCGTTTCCGGAATGCCTGCCGTACGTCAGGCGAAGATACGGTTCACAATGCTGTGAATCCCCGGAATACGGGCTTCCTCACCGCGGCTGACCCGCAGGACTCCCACAACCGCGATCAGCAGCACGATCAGGCCGATCACGCTAGTGCAGATTCCCAGAATCGCGTCAATTCCCGTTCCAAGAAACGGAATCCATGTCACCACGTCAAAAATCCGGAAAACAACGGAGACCAGAGAATTCACCAGCCCCAAAAAGAACGCTTCCATGACCTGCCGGGACGTCCATTCATCCTTTTCCGCGGCGATGGCAAAAATGGTGATCAGAGCGCTCAAGAGCGTCTGGCCAAAAATAGCCATCACAAAAACGATGGCAGGATAAAACCACAGGTTAAAACCATAATTTCCTTTTCTCATTTCCTACACCTCTCATTCCTTCTTTGTATTACCTGGCGCCGTGCCGCATCCGCATGGCACGGATACCGGCTCCCCTTCAACCAGGTTATCCTTATAGTAAATCTTTCTGGCTGAAAATGCAATAGAAAAAGCAAAACCTTTCGGAAATCTTAATTCTTCCCCGGAAAAGCTTCCATAAATATCATTAGACTTTACAGACTTTAGATGCTATACTGATAACAAGATGCAGGAGGTTTTTATTTATGTTTGAAGAAAAAAAGAAAAGAAAACATCAGATTCTTTTCTCCGCGATCATTCTGATACTAATTTTTTTGCTTCTAGGAATCTGGTACGCCGCCTCAAAAAGCAGACCGGACGAAACCATCGCCGGCGAGCGCCAGCCCGGTGAAACGATTGTAGCCGGCCGCCGTGAAACCGAGCCGGAGTCCGAACCGCAAAAAGAATCCCTTTTACAGCAGGCTGACAAGGCAGAAGACGGCGATCCCTTATCCCAGAACACAGCCCTGCCCGACGAGGGAGTCGGGGCGGCGGCCGATTTCCAAATCCCGTCCGCCCTTCCCATTCCTTCCGGCTCTTCCGACTCGTCAGACTCTTCCAAAGACCCCAAAAACCCGAACGACCGCGATCTCACACGGGGCATCGACGTCTCCAAATGGCAGGGACAGATCAACTGGGAAGAGACGGCGGCCTCCGGCGTGGAATTTGCCATCATCCGCGTCGGCTACCGCACGGAGGACACGGGAGAAATCCGTCCCGACCCATACGCCGCCTATAACCTGCAAAACGCGGCAAAAGCCGGGATTTATCTGGGAGCCTATTTCTTCTCCACCGCCGCAACAGAGGAGGAAGCCATCGAGGAGGCCTCCTGGACAGCCGACTTTCTGGCCGGTTATCCGATCACTTATCCGGTCGCCTATAACTGCGAGGGCTTTCTATCGGAAGACAGCCGCATGTACACAGTCTCTGCCCCGCAGCGCACGGACATTGCGCTGGCTTTTTTAAGAACCATCGAAGAAGCCGGTTATGAAGCTGTTTTTCATGCTTCCCGTCATGACCTGACCGATGGCATTTCCTGGGAAACGGAGCGAATCGAAGAGCAGTATCCCATATGGGTGGCACAGTATCCTGCCGTCCCCTATCCAGATACCCCCGCCTCCTCCTATCCCGGCGCACATACGATCTGGCAGTATACCAGCCAGGGAACCGTTCCCGGCATTTCGTCCTATGTGGATTTAAATGTCGCCTATTTTCGATATGAACAGACGGCTTCGCCAAAAAAACCCGGCGCGGCCCCCGATGCCGGGGACGTTCCCATTGACAGCACCTTTCAGGAGACTGACGAGATGGTCACGCCCAAAGATATAACCAACCTGCGCACCGAACCAAGCACCCTCACCAAAGACAGCATCGCCACTTCCATCCAAAACGGCGACTGGGTCCGGCGCACCGGCATTTCCACCAGAGGATGGTCGCGGATCGAATATGAGGGACAGATCCTTTACGCCATCTCCAGTCTCCTGATGACCGAATCGGAAGCCGACCGCGGCGCTCAGAATTCTGTTCCGGAGTCCTCCGGCCTCTATCAAACGGCAGACGACCGCGTTACGGCTAAGACCGAGACCAATCTGCGGAACGCCCCCAGCACCGCAGGGACCGAAATCGTCGCCTCCATCCAAAACGGCCAGTGGGTCAGCCGCACCGGTATCGGCTCCAACGGCTGGTCTCGCCTGGATTACGAGGGGCAGACGGTGTACGCCCTGACCAGTTTTTTGACCACGGACGAACATTTTGATCCGGACGATGTGGACAGCCGCAATATTATCTGGACCCCCTCCGACGATTCGGTTACAGCCAAAGAAAAGACGAACCTGCGGGATAAACCGACCACCGAGGACGGCTCCCAGGTCATCGCCACAATCTACCGCGGGGATGTGGCCGTGCGGACCGGAATCGGTTCCAATGGCTGGTCACGGGTAATCTATGAAGGACAGACCCTCTATGCCATAACCAGCCTTCTCACCGAAGCGGACGACGAATGATTTCATGCGGGACGCTGTTTGGCGGGGCAGCCGTCCCCTACTCGTCCAGCTTCTCCGGTTCCGGATACTCCGTTCCAAAGCATTCCACGGTCACGCTCTCCATAATCTGCGGCGCCATCGGTCTGTCCCGGAAATCCGTCCGCACACCGGCGATCTGGTCTACCATCTCCATTCCTTCTGTAACCTTTCCAAACGCTGCATATGCGCCGTCCAGACCCGGACTGCTCTTATGCATGATAAAAAACTGAGAACCGGCGGAATCCGGCACCATGGTGCGGGCCATCGACAAAACGCCCGGCTCATGCTTCAGTTCGTTTTCAAAACCGTTTTGGCTGAATTCTCCGCGGATGCTGTAACCAGGTCCGCCTGTACCATCGCCGCGGGGGCAGCCTCCCTGGATCATGAATCCGCTTATCACGCGATGAAAACACAGCCCATTGTAATACCCCTTTTTGATCAGGCTGATAAAATTATTTACCGTGTTGGGCGCCACCGACGGATACAGCTCTGCCCGGATCACGCCGCCCTCCTTCATCGCAATGGTGACAACGGGATTTTTCTGCTGCACTTCTTTCTTCTCGGCTTCTTTTTGTTCCATTTTCCTCTTCTCTCTTTCTTATAGATTATTTTTTTGATTTCTATCCTGCGGCTTCTGCCGTTAAAATTTCCGGCTGCTGGTGCTGTGACTGTGACCGCTGCTGCTGGTATGGCTGGTCGTATGGCTGCGCCCTCCGCCTCCGGAGTTCCCGCTGCTCTCGCTGGGTTTCGGTATCTTGCGCGTCACCACTGTGGTATTCACCTTCCGGTCCAAGCGGTCTCGCAGGCGCTCGCTCCCGGGCTTCACATAGACCCGCCCTCCCGGCGCTTTCTGGCTGCGGACCTGCAGAACCATCATTCCGGCTCCCGCCGCCCCGATCAACAGGCTCGCGCCCAGCCGCAGCAGAATGCTGCGGGCAGAAAACTTCTGCTGCATGGCGGCTTTCTTTGCCATTTCCCGCAGTTCTTTCTGGGAATATTCCACAAAGGTATCTGTAACCGGATCATAATAGCCGTTTCGGGCAACCTCATCGTTGGTTCCATATTCGATCACACTGTCCAAAAACGCCAGACAGGCCCCGTAATAATCGCCCTGCTTCATATACGGCATCAGCTCATAATCCAGAATATCATCCCGCTCTGCGTCCGTATACATTTCCTGAGCCATTCCTGCCGTGGAAATGCAGATCTCCCGGTTATCCATGTCAATCAGAAACAGAATACCGGATCCGTTCTCCTTCTCATAGCCGAAATGATGCGCATCGTAGTAGTCATCCGCATAGCTTTTCACATCTTTGCCTTCGGCGTCGTCTATCGTCACAATCACCACGTCCAGAGATACTCTGTCCGCGGCTTTTACCAGCTCGGCCTGCAGCTTCTCCTCCTCCTGATCCGTCAAAAGGCCGGCCTCATCGAAGATCTTTTCATCCAGCCCGCTGTAGCCGCACAGCAGCACAAACGCCAGAAAAAATAGAAACACCGGAACCGCCCGAAAACCTGCCGCTCTCTTTTTTCTCATAGCATCAGACCTCCAATCCACGCCATCGCCATCAGCCCCGCAAAGGACAGACCGCTGATGATCCCAAACCATTTCGCCACCTTCCCGGCACTGATCGGCAGCCTTCCGTTCAGCTTACCGCTCTGGCCGTTCAGCGTAAAAGCATAATTCTGGTTCTGATAGCGATAATTCAGCACCCAGACCGGCATCATCACATAATCCACCCGCTTCTCCTGAATCTGCACCCTCTGATCCACCACCTGAACCGATTCATAAGAATCAATGGTGCTGCGCGTCATGCCGATCGCCGCCTCGCGGGCCCGGTTTTTTGCTCTGCCCTGCAGACTGTCACTGGAAAAATTATACTTTTCCGCCTGGTAGCCGGCCAGATAGGCCATATCAAACGCTTTCAATTGCGTGTAGTCATACGGTTCCAGACTCTCCATAACCGAATCTTCCATCCGTTCTGAGGCGTCCACCGGAACTCTTTCAAAATCGGTGTCCATGCTGCGGTACACGCTGAAGTGATCGGTATATATGTATTCCGTATCGCCGCGCCGCATCCTGCGGCTTCTCGTCGCTCTGGCCCGCATCGCCACGTTGACATGATAATCATAAAGCCAGTAAGGGACGTACATACCGGTTATCTTCTCTATGGTATTTCTTGACGTAAACTCCTTAGGCGTCAGAAGACCGTGCCGCGTCCATTTCAAAAACCGCTCCACCGCCTGTTCCTTCGTGATCTGAAACGGAAGCACCGCTTTCGGCTTTATCACTCCGCTCATCCGGTCCGCGATCAGGCCGGGATTTCCGCAAAAGGAACAGATTACCGCAGCCGTATGTTCATCCGTCATCAATTCCGCGCCGCAGCTTGGACAGTGATACATCTGCATCTGCACGGTCTGCTCTTCCTCCCGGCTCCCGCTCCGGATATAGGTGTCCTCCCCCAAAGGAGCCTCCTCGTCCTCGTCCGCTTCCGCTTCCGCCTGCCCGCTGTCTGAGCCATACTGCCGCTCGTATTCCTCCACCGGTATTTCCCGGCCGCAGCTTTCACAATTCAGCTTTCCGCTCTTGCCGTCGAACGCCATGGCAGCTCCGCAATCCGGACATTTATAAGTAACAACCATAAAACCATCCCTCTTTTCCGACCCTGTCTGCAATAAGATGGGTCTTTTCTATTTTAGCAAATCAGGAGGAAAAAGTCTATAGTATGGAGAAAGATGCCGCTCTTCTTCCTTGCCGTTGCGTCAAGAAAAGGAGCTGCCGCAAAACACAGATAAAACACAAAATATGGCTGTGCCAGCTCGCACATGGCTCCCCTATTTTGTATAAAATCTTTGTTCTGCAACAGCCCCGGTTCCCTCTTCCCGTATGTCAGCCAAAGACCAGATACAGCCCCAAAAGAACGGCAATCACCAAAAGCGCAGCCAGAACAGTCAGATCCCGGTTCCGTTTGTTCATTCTGCTTCCTCCTGGCTTGTCTCTGCAGCCTCCGTTGTTTCCTCCGGCAGCTCCGGAAAATAAAGGGCCTCTTCCACCAGCCGTCCCACCACCAGATAGCGGTTTTCATCCATCCTCTGGTTGTTGGCGTCGCGGATACAGGTGGAAAGAATCAACAGTTTATCCGTCTCTTCCAGCTCTACATCCGCAAGAACATGGCTTCGCTTATCTTCGCTGCACGCTTCTACACTGTCCCAGAATTCGCTCATTCCCTGATAGGAAGAGATATCAAACTTATACGGGACATAGTCGTCGGTATATTTAACCGCCGCCAGCACTTCATAGGTCAGCCGCTTTGTGGGTGTATACATAACAATCTGACGGTTTTCCTCGAAAAATTCTCCGTCCTCAAAGCGGTGCAGGCTTCCGAACATCCGGTCCCTGCTCAAATTATGTCCGTAAAGAACGGTCAGATAATCGGAGTAATCCATCTTGTTGCACTGGTTGGAATAGATACAGCCCGGATACCCCTGCGAATGATTCAGGTTGTGGTCCAGATAGTAATTGTCCTTGCTGCTCTGCAGCACGGGATAATCCACAGCAGTACCCGGCACATATATCCAGGAGTAAATATCTTTATTTTTTTCCTCCAGCGCGTCAAAGTCCTGCACCGGCTCACAGAAAATCAGCTCCTGCTTGGTCTCGGATTCCGATTCCGGTTCTGTCGTTGTCTCCTGCGTTGTGGGAGCAGGCGTCGTCTCAGCCGGCGTTGTCTCCTCATGGGTTGACTCCGCCTGCGCGCGCAGCGATTCGTACATCTCCTCGTTCTGTTGTTCCTGTATATATTCCCGCAGCATATAAAAGCCGCAGCATCCCGCAACAACCGCAAACAGCCCCGCAAGGATCAGGTTGCGTGCCAATTGTTTATTACGGCGTTTCTTTCTGTCTTCTGCACTCATTTTCATCTATCCTCATGACTCTATTTCATAAAACATCCGAATGACCCCCGCGCGGACCGCCAGTTCATCCAGATAGTACTCCTCATACTTCTCGCCCTGCTCTATCGTTCCCGGCAAAACCCAGATATTGTCCTCTGAAAACTGGCAGGACAGCGCCTGAAGCAGCAAATATGTAATATCGGCTTCGTTTAAATCTGTCTCAAAATTCCCTTCCAGTTCTTTTAAAAGATCCAGCACAATCTGTACGTTGCCGGCCAGAGCGCTCTTCGCCTGCGATGCGAACGCTTTCAGATACGTTTTCTGCCGCATCAGCCTGTCGTACGCGCTTCCTTCCTTTTTTGCATCCCGGCTCCGGATAAAACGCAGAACCTGATTCCCTTTCAGCCGTACGGTTTTCCCTTTTTTAAACGCACGGTCATAGCGGGTATAGTCCTCCTCCATTGTCACTTCCACGCCGCCGACGGCGTCGTTGATCGCCGGTATGGTATTCATATTCAGAGCGACATAGCCGTAAATCGGAATTCCCCCCAGCATAGTGCATACCTGCTCTTTCATCAGTTCGCAGCTCTGTTTCTGACCGTCCCCATACGCATACTGCAGCGAAATCTGTCCCTGCTGCACTCCCAGATATTCACCCTGGCCATTATATTTTTCCAGCGATACCATCGTATCTCTGTGAACTGCAATCAGACGCAATTCCTGGGAATCCATATCCAGCGAAGCCACAAAAATCGTGTCGGCCTGGCCGACGCTGTTCGAGGAGTGATCCCGCTCCGACATAGCCGTATCCTTGTCGATTCCCATCACCAGGATATTGATCGTATTCTCCTTATAGCGGTAAACCCGGTCTGTGTTCCGGTCGGCCTCGTCTACCGTATCCCCCTCCAGCCAGCCCTCAATCCCTTCCAAATGCGCCTGTTCCCGCTCGGTCAGAACGATACGGTCACTCACCGCATTTTTCATCCGGTTCTTGCGCTGTCCGTCCCACTGCACATACAAAATGGCGCCCACGGCCAGCAGCACAAGCAAAACGGCCAGCAAAACCAGCATAATCTTCTTTTTCTTGGATTTCCTGCCGCCTGCCCGTTTTCTTTCTTTGCGTATGTTTTTGGTGTCTTCCGCCGTTTTATTCTTCTGCGGTTTTGGCCCGTTCGGCTTTTTTTCGCGCTCTTTCTTTTGGGAGGGCGTCAGTTGTTCGGGTTGCCGCTGTTGCTCCATCGTATTCTCCTTCATTCCTGTCATTGCCGCCGCGTCCATTTCAATACCTCCTGGCAGACTGCGGCAAAGGGCTTGATAGAAAGAAGGCTATATGCCCTGTGACATATAGCCTTTCTGTTCTTGTAACCGGGACGCTTACTTATCTCGCGTTACCAAAGCACTTCTTGCCATACCAGGCAGCTCCGCCTAAAGCCATGACAAACATTGCAACCAACACGGCATTGCTGCCTACGCCGGTGTTCGGGGACTTTCCAGGAGCGGTGCTGGTGCTGCCGCTCGTTCCCTGCGTCGTGGTAGTGGAGTTTGTGGAAGAAGAAGCAGCCTTCTCCGGAACGGTAACAACGTATACAACAGGGGAGAAAGAGGTGAATGTTGCGGTGATCGCACCATCCTTAGCCGATGCGGCCAGTCTCTCCCAGTTACCGGAGGCGGTCAGATGGTAAACGATAATGTTATCGCTGGCAACTACGTTCGCCTTGAAGGTAACGGTTGCTTTTCCGCCGGTATATCCTGCAGGCGCCTGAACATCTGCCGTACCGCTGTTTACGATCTTCTGATCCTTCACCGCGGCGCCAGCCTGTGCCCGAACCAGATCCGCAATCGCATCGATCCCCGGTGCAGCCTCTCCGCCAAAAGCAGCAGTCCATGCCTCTTTCTGCTTTGCTTCCATCGCATCTACCTTTACGTCAGACACTTCCACTTCCACAACAGCCTCTGTCTCATTGTCCGTTTCCGGGCTGTTCGCAGCCAGTGCCGTTGCTCCCATGCTCAGGCACATCACTGTTGCCAACACAGCCGAGATTACTCTCTTTTTCATTCTACTTCCTCCTAAAATGATATTGTTTTTTTTCCACTGACAGTTACTTTTGAACAGGGACGAGAATGGCGAGCACATAATGCCCCTCCCATCTTGTCCAAAATGTATCGGTCAGCAAGAATAAGATTATTCTACCCTTCCTTTCCCCGTTTTGTCAATACCTATTTTCATCTTTTTAATTTCCAGATTAATGGATCGTTCACATTTTACAAAATATCCAACATCTTTTGCATCACGCCTGGAAATCTTTTCTATATATTACAAAAAATTCTCCCTCAATTCGACTAAATCTGACAGAATCAACGATTGTTACATGATATAGCAAATAAAAGAGGCACAAAATCCCTCCCAAACCAAAAGGAATTTATACCCCTTGTACTGCCTCTTTTGTTTTGTTTTCACAGTTCCAAATCGCATGCAATAATTCCGAACGACTCCTGTTTTGTTTTTTAATTTTAAACAGATCGCCCTATTCTTTTTCAATATTTCCGCCTTTTTGATACACTGCAAATTTGTATAGCCGCCAATCCGATTATGGTTTGTTCTCTTAATTGTTTGTCCTCCCCCCCCGGCAAATGGACATTTTGTGCTTTCCCTTTATATAATATAATTAGGAAAAAACAAAACGGCAGCTTCTTGTTTTCGTCCAGGCTTCGCCCATACTCCTCCAAGCTCCATTCATACTTTGTTTACATTCGTTTCAAAAAATGTTTTCAAACTCCACAATTTTTCTTCATCTTTCCCTTTTATAGTAGAATCATAACAAATGCTTATCATCTTTTTATGTTTTTCATAATTGAGCTGATTTGCAGCATCAGCTCTCCTCCCTTTTTTGTTTTATTTTATGAAAAAGGAACCGTTTCTCGTCAAAACGGTTCCTTTTTCGTATCCACTTTTGCCGCTGTCTGTGTTCATAAACTGTTCATACAACATTTAACAACCCTTCATATGGTTTCCATTTTTTCGTCACTTTTCTTCGGTAGAATAAGAATTACCAAAAACAGATAAGCAACACCAACACAGACGCATTTCTTCTATTTTTTCATAATCGGGCTGACCGGTAAGATCAGCCCGCCTCCTTTTTTTAGGAGAGATCTCAGACCTCAAAAATCAGGTCGCCGTAGGACGGCATGGGCCAGTATCTTTTATCCACAAGCATTTCCAATTGATCCACAGGTCTTCGCAGGTCCGCCATGGCCGGGACTACCTCATCTTTATAAAAATGAGCCAGTTCCTTCTTGTCGGTCAAAGCCGCGGCTGCCAACTGTTTTTCTTTCAGAGCGGACAGCGCCAGCTTGGAGTCGGACAAAAGCGCGCTGACCTCCAAGAGAAGCTCCTGCTGCACGCTGGTGTCGGCCAGCGGGCAGGCGGACGCTACCTGATTGATCGAGGAGGCGAGCTGCGTTGTGTAGGAGATCACCGCCGGAATGATCTGCTTGGTCGCCATATCAATCATGGTCAGCGCTTCGATATTCATCGCCTTATCGTACATCTCATAGAGCACTTCTTCGCGGGATTCCAGCTCTGCGCGGGTAAAAATGCCGAACTTCTCAAACAGAGCTGCCGACTTTTTCGTCGTCAGCGCCGCCGTGGCATCCACCATGGAACGGATATTGGGCAGACCGCGTCTCGCCGCCTCTTCCACCCACAGCTCGGAATAGCCGTTCCCATTAAAAATGATTCTCTGATGTTCGCTCATGTATTTCTTAATCAAATCATGAACGGCCGTGTCAAAGTCCGCGGCTGCCTCCAGTTCGTCGGCTGCCTCGCAGAACGCCTCGGCCACGATGGCGTTCAGCGTAGTATTGGGATCGGCTATGGAATCGGAGGATCCCACCATGCGGAATTCAAATTTATTGCCGGTAAAGGCGAACGGCGACGTCCGGTTGCGGTCCGTGGCGTCCCTGGCCAGCACGGGCAGGCTGTGAACGCCGGTATTGAGCTTTCCGCCCCGCAGGGAGGAGGTAGCCTCCCCGGTCTCCACCAACTGTTTTACCACATCCTCTAGCTGCGCGCCCAAAAAAATCGAGATGATAGCCGGAGGGGCCTCGTTGGCTCCCAGACGGTGATCGTTGCCCACGTTGGAGGCCGACTGGCGAAGCAGATCCGCATGGATATCGATCCCCTTCATGATGCAGGCCAGCACCAAAAGAAATTGTATGTTTTCGTGAGGCGTTTTGCCGGGGTCTAACATGTTGATGCCGGTGTCTGAAATCAAGGACCAGTTGTCATGTTTGCCGGAGCCGTTGACCCCGGCAAAGGGTTTTTCATGGAGCAGGCAGGTCATGCCGTGGCGGCCCGCCACCTTTTTCATGGTTTCCATCACCAGTTGGTTGTGATCGACCGCAACATTGGCCTCCTCATAGATCGGGGCCAGCTCATGCTGAGCCGGCGCCACCTCATTGTGCTGTGTCTTGGCCGGAATCCCCAGTTTCCAGAGCTCCAGATTCAGGTCTTTCATATAGGCGCCGACGCGCTCCCGTATCGTGCCAAAGTAATGATCCTCCAGCTCCTGCCCCTTGGGCGCCGGAGCGCCGAACAGCGTGCGGCCTGCATAGATCAGATCTTTTCTCTGCAGGTATTTCTCCCGGTCTATCAGAAAATACTCCTGCTCCGCCCCCACGGACGGCGTGACTTTCGCCGCCGTCGTATTGCCGAACAGCCTAAGAATCCGCAGCGCCTGTTCGCTCAAAGCTTCCATGGATCGAAGCAGCGGCGTCTTTTTATCCAGCGCCTCTCCGGTGTAGGAGCAGAACGCTGTGGGGATGCACAGAATTACGCCGGTGGCGTCCTCTTTTAAGAAAGCGGGGGAAGTGCAGTCCCATGCCGTGTATCCCCTGGCTTCAAACGTGGCCCGCAGGCCGCCGGAAGGGAAGGAGGAGGCGTCAGGCTCTCCCTTGATCAACTCTTTGCCGGAAAATTCCAGCAGCGTTTTTCCGTTTTTCGGCGCGGTGACAAAGGAGTCATGCTTTTCGGCTGTGATGCCGGTCAGCGGCTGAAACCAGTGCGTATAGTGGGTCGCCCCCCGCTCCACCGCCCAGTCTTTCATGGCATTCGCTACTACGTCGGCTGTCGCCGGCGACATCTCCGCCCCTGTCTCAATGGTTTTCTTCATCTCCGCATAGATCTTTTTCGGCAGACGCTCCCGCATGACGGAATCGCTGAATACGTCCGAGCCGAAGATCTCCGTTACATTGACTGTTTCGCTCATCGTTCTCTGTCCACTCCTTCTGTTTTCAGTTTTGTATTCTCTTGGCATGTACGACAAAACGCTGGTCCGTATCATTGGCGCAGGTGGACAGCGTGATAATGCTGTCCTCACTGGTCACAGAAATTCCCGCGTCATAGAGCGAGTACGACCGGATTCGGTCCAGATATTCCTGAAAAACGTCGTCGCTGCCAAAACCAAAATAGTAAATATCCGCGCCGGCATCCGTCTGGTATGCGGAAAAAATCTGATACAGCCGTTGTCCCTGCGGCGTCGTAATATAGAGATACGGATTCGCATCCCAAAATTCCCGGCGGGCGTAGCGGTTCAGACGGCTGAACATGGCGCCGCTCTTTAAGTTGTGCCCGTAGATAATCGGATTTTTATCCTCCAATCCAGCCGAGATCGCACAGTCCAAAAAAATAGCTCCGCTGCTGTTTTCGGTCCCGGAAAAGGTGTGCGTCAGATAGTATTCGTTGTCGCTTCCCTGCACGATGGGATAATTGATCTTGGTACCGGGAATCTGAATCCAGCCGACTACTTCGCTGTTGATCTCTGTCAGATAAGTGAAATCCGGCACGGTCAGGCGAACGGGCTGCTGTGAATTTGTATTCCCGGCCGGATCGGTCTCCGACTGTGCCGGCGAATCCGCCGGTTTTTGATTCTCTTGATCTTTTTTCTGCTCTTTGTCAGACTCTCTTTTCTCTTCTGACATCTCTGTGCGCGGCGGCGCAGGCGCTGTCTCCTGCCCCATATGCGCGGCAATATCGTCGTAGGAAGAAATCGCGGTATAATAACCGATCAGTATCTCTGACAGCCGCCACAGCGAAAGGGCAAAAACCGCCAAGAAAACAAGCATTGCCAGACGCTGGAGCCCTGCGCCGTTTTTTTGTTTTCTTCTCGACCGGGATTTCTTCTGTGCGCCGCCGTTTTCGTTGACAGCACAAGATTTCATTCCCTTCTGTGACGGGAGATTTTCCTGATTTTTGTTTTCTCGGCCCATCATCCTGTTCTTCTTCTCCCTCCCTGTCACGGCACAAAGCCTGCGCGCTGTTTTTTCCTGCCGGACAAACCCGGCCCCATTATTTTACCACAGTCCATTCCTGGATTCTACATGAATTTATTACAGTAGTTGACTTATTCCAGCATTAAAACTATAATAACATTAACAATATGGTTCTTTATTTTATGTGTTTGGGGAGGAATTGTTATGCTTGGCCTGTTTAAAAAGAACAACGCAAAAAATGCAGAGGAGAAGCTGGCGGAATACCAGAAAAATCAGGACTGGGTCAATCTGTCCAAGACCTATTATGAATTGGGTGTAGCCGCCATGGAGCAAGGCGATTTGAGCCGGGCCGTTTTATGGCTCAGCCGGGCGGATACCATCTACAGCGCACAGGACAGTGTTTATGATAAAGTGGGCAGCAAGCTGGTCGATGACTGTTCCGACCGGATCGCCGCTCTGGAGGATACTCCCCTGCTCTACAACGCCGTCCCCTCTGAGATTGATGAAAAAGCCGAGGATATGGACGACATGCAGGTCCGCGTATGGGGACTGCTCTCGATCTCGCGTCTTGTCTACCTGGGAAAGAGACTGGGATGGCTCTCTGGCTGCGATGTGCTGGGAAAACTGGGCTGGGCGGTGGATTGTATTCTGAAATCTCTCCAGGAACCAATCACGCAGCAAGAGTACAGCCAGTTATCGGATATCTGCACCAAGCTCTACGAGTTGGGGGACAGCACCTCATTTTACGGCGGCGGAGAAATCGAGGTTCCCGGCCGGGCGCCGTTCCAGCTTTTTGATCTGAATGGAATGATGGGCGTACACCTGGAACTCAACGGGTATCTGGATAATCATCTAAGGCTTCTGGCTGCCTCCAGCCAGGGCGAGGAACTGCCTCCTGCCATCGACAGCAGCATCGTAGGCTGCTCTCTGCTGCCGGATTATTATGTCCGTACCCTGGGAGGCGAGCCGGAGGAGATCCCCCAGATTCAGGCGGAATTGAAGCGCATCTGGGAAGACTATGAATTTGTCTGCTCGGATTTCACCTGGTCGGATGTGGCCGAGAGAGTACGGGCGTATCAGAAGCTGGACATTCTTCAGGCGTGAGGCGCGGATCTATGAAAGTCAGGTATGGCGGTCTAAGAGAAGACCGCCATATTTGGTTTTAGGCGGGGCGGCATGCGGGAGGATTCAATCTGCCACTATTTGGATTTTCTGAATTACCGTTTCTTCGTATTCCTCACACATAAAATGACACTCCGCTTCAAAGGTTCCTCTTTTCTTTGGAACCAGAATATACGCATCCTCAACCTCCCAGGTATAGCCGTTCATGAGATTCTCCATTCTTATACTGATGCTGTTGCCTTCATTATAGAAATGCTTGTTGGGAACCATACTTTGACGAAACAGAGCCGTGTTCCATCGTCTTTCCCTGTCCGAATGAACCGGCACTACCATATTGATTCTTTCTTTTGCCCGCGTCCAAAAAAACCGGTCAATGGGACTGACTCCTTTGCTGGGGGCATCCGGAGCCGTAAATTCCTTGTTTTTTTCGTAAACGGCTATTTCTTCCGGGAATATCACTTCTATGTACAAATCATTGGCCTTCTGGTTGCCGTCGTTGCAGACGCGCAGGCTGATAGGAAACGGACTGTTTTTTGCCTGCATAAAAAATCTCATTTCCTCCCTGTATTTTTTCAGTTCTTCCTCCGGCGGTAGCTGATTGTTATACTCGTCCAGCATCTGCTGCGTGATGCTGCCCTTCGCTTCCTCCGGAACCAGGTCCATTGTCAGTTTCATGTATGCACAGTCAATCCGATTGCTTCTGTCTTCTAAAAAAGGGAGCGATAGACTTTCCTTGTCGTTTATCTCTAATTTTAAGACTGGATTTCTTGTACGGGTACTTTTTTTCAAGCTGGCATTTTCCTCTTCCAGTCTGCGGAGCTTTTTATTTAAATCTATTATTTCTTTTTGTGTCTCTTCTATGTCAAACAAGTCGGCCCGAACCCAGCCCGGCCTCTTGTTCCGGTACATTTGCTTGCTCAGCGCAACCATAACTTTATTGGCCAGATCTTCTTTGCTTTTCCAGACATCTATCATTCGGTTGGCACGCACTTCCTCCTTAAAACGCGCTAATTTTCTTTTGCTGTCCTCGTCCTTTTCGATCTTGTCCGGCGTGACGGCAACGCTTTTTTCATCCGCTAAGAAAGCCAGAACGGGGATTTTCCGACTTACAGCATACCGGTATTCCTTCTCGGTGTAACTGATTCCTTTCTCTTCCCCGCTCTCTATGATGCTGCCGTAACGATACGCGATAATCAAAACATAATAATCGGAACTGTCGATCGTCTCTTTTATAATCTGCCATTGCTCCTCGTCGGCTGCGCTGAACATTTCCATGCCAATCGGGAATTGGTACATGGAAAGAATGGCGTCCTGCACTTTTCTTCTTTCTTCTATTAGGTCTTCATAAGTGGAGCTTATGAAGATTTGATATTTCTTTTCCATTGCGTCCTCCAAGCTTGATGTATGATAAATGGATTGGAGATATAGGATGCTGCATTGGTATTTCCTTTTTATCTGAATTTTATAAAGCAATGCTGCCTATCTGTATGACGATAGTGATTTGGGAAATAATTTGCTCTTTTGGGTTGTAACTTTGAATCTCTTCGCAATATTATCAAGCGGCACTTTGCTCTGGTCTTTATTAGATTTCATTTTTATGTTAATTATATTGTCAATTTTTTGTGGAAGCAGTATAGCTATCTTCACATGAGTACCAAATTAAAACATATCCCCACAAAATTGCGGAAATGCGGGATATATTTATAAAGTACTAAGACCGCTAGTGCATCCCTTTTCCCACAAAATACAAGTTCCATCAATTTTGCACCATCCTGATGCAAAATTTAATCTTCTTTCATAGCTCCAATATTTTCTTCCTCAATCCTCCCAGCTTCTAATGCTTGATATTCCTGGTTTAATTCCTGTAATAATTCCTCTTCGCTCGGTAGATATAATTTATATTTTGAAGCACAAATCTGTGTTTCATTTTCAGGTAGTGTATATTTAACTCCCTATTCAGAAAAGTGTTCCCACTGTATAACATTTGAAATAAAATGTATATTCTTAAGTATGATTACCGGATTTACGCTTATCTGACAATTCTTCAAACTGGACGTTAACGAGTCAATGTCAGGATACCGGCACAGTATGAAATTTGCCTAAATACAATGCTCGGAAATGCACTTCTCAGTTCATCGGCAACGAAATATATTTCTTCATCATCCCATTCGGCACCTGCTTCCTGTCTGCATTGATTCAATTTATCGCGGTTTTCAAAAGCAACGTC
>CAJUHP010000002.1 GCA_910586125.1 uncultured Lachnospiraceae bacterium
TTTGACCGAAGTACGTGAAGAAATAAAACGCATCAGAAAATATGAAAATGAAATTTTAAATTTGCAAGATGATGATACATAAATGATATTCCAGTTTATCGGTCTAAAAAAATCCAAAACAGTGTGGCGGGGCAGGTGGTGACTATCCCGCCGCCTTGTCTGTTATCGCTCCATATCCTGCGCCCTGCTGGGTTGTTCCCTCTGTTCCTGCTGTAAGATACTGTAAACGCTCTTTCTGATTTTCCACGTCCTCTATCATGCAGGAGTAGGCGGAACGGTCAAAAAACCTGCCGCTTTCGTCGTCGTCAATGTAGTGCCGGATATTGGTTAATTTTAACTGTCTGGCATAGCTTTCCAGAAATTTCTTCTGGTTCTGTATGGTGTTGCTCTCGCCGCCGTCCCTGTCCTCGTCCCCCACGGATAGGCGGGAGTAAAGGGCTGTGATTTTGCTGTAATCATTCATGTGCATATCCTCCTGCGTCAATATAGGTGTTGCTTACAGTTAAGATCATGCACTCCAGAACCCTTTGAATGATTCAAGCTAATTCATAGAACTTTTCATGCCAAAAATGGGCACAAAGAACAAGAACCCTTTTTTGATTTCCTGTCTTTGTGTGCCGTTCTATACAGCGGCGGTTATTCAGTTTTGCTGGCTGCCATTCTCAAAATAGGAATTTAATGTTAGCTAATTATATTTTCAATCTTGATCTTATCGCCCCATCATCCTCATCTTTTCCAACAATTTCAAATCCACTGCCCAAGAATAACCGCTCTGATGTTTTATTTTCTGGATGCCAGGACGCATATATATACTCAACTTTTCCATAGGGAAAGGTCTTTATGTATTCAATGATTCTTTTTATTGTTTCCTTTCCAATACCTTTTCCCTGATAATCCTTTGCAATCATTAATCTGTAGATCTCATATCCGGGAGTATCATCAAAATCACATTCCTTTTCATATGTTATAAGAGTAAATCCTATCATTTTGTCATTATCGTATACTGCAAATGGGATACATCTGTAATATTTTTCTGCATCCTCTTTATTTGCATCTGAATGCGCATATGCCTCTGCCAAGCTAAAAATGTTTGGATTTACAAACTGTTTTTGCCAGTCGTGTACATCAAGTTCAATGCACTCCATCCAATTATCGTGATTTATTTTTTTCAAATTAACCATAGTAATCCCTTCACCATCCCCGATTTGCTGCTCAATACAAAAAAATTATACCATGACAAAAAGAAAAAACATAGGCGTTTTACTCCGTTTTGCCTATCCAGACCGTCAAAGAACGAGTCGAATTTTTTGCAGCGGAAACGTCAGCTCCGCAGAGCGCAGGATATGGAACAATAACAAGCAAGGCGGCGGAATGGCCACAACGTCTATCCCACCGCCCCGTTTTTACTTTTCATCAGACCAATAAAATGTGAGTTAAAACACATGCAAAATTAAAACATTCTCTGTCCCTGTACTTTTGAGATTATTAAGCAGGACATTCCAAGCAATCTGTCCAGCATTTCCGGAATCAGTCTGGAAAAAATCATGGATGAACTGCAAAAGCGCATCACAATCTATCGTATTTTCCAGTTCTAAAATTCGTTCCTTTTCTTGGAATACAATGATATCAAAATCACCAGTTATATTACGCCATTTTTCACCAACGCTTTCCATGCCGCACCGAACATCCACTCCATAAGCTGTATTGAGATAATGAAATAAGGCAGAGAATATTTCACCTGAACATTTGCCATTTTCTAATTTTACTGCGGAATCTTCCACTTCACTGTAAATCTCTTTTATCAATTTTTCTGTTTTAGCAGATTCTCCGCTTTTTATGAAGTCTGTCAATTCATTGTAATTGCTTTGCGAGCATGTGCCAAAAACACCTATTATTGACATGGGTTGTTCCCCCGTTGCGATGTGAAATGTAATTGCTTTGATAATCCGAGTGTATTGTTCGTTACGGAATAAAATATAGCACATTTTCCTGCTGAAAGCAATCGGCATTTTCCGTCACGCTGAAAAGGTTTGCATCAATAGCTAAAAAAACACTCGACAAAACACGGCATGACAATCCCATCGACACCGCCTGCTCCTTTGTTGGATTTTTCTTTCTTATAAGCCGCATATAAGTTGTCTGCCTGCAAAATCCTCTTCCTCTTTATACCTGCCGTTCTTACCATAAACGTTTCTATATAGTTATGGGACTTCGACTTGGAAAACAACAGCCTCCCGATCATCCTTTAGCTTCCTCAACTGCTGTGCGTCTCCAAAAAATCATAGTAATCCTGCAGCGTCTTCATAAATACCCCATTGGTTAACATCGCCTGTTCTTCAAGCGGAAAATCTCCTAGAGGAATCTGTGTATACTCATAAATCTGTGTCCGATCCCCGGTATAAGCGGTCAGCATTCCGGCTTCCGCAATTAGAAATACCGCGTATTCCGGCTCTTTTTGGGAGATCGTTTTGCGCACGGTAAAATTCCGGCTGGAGAACGAAACCAGATCGTAATGAATTTCACTTTCTATTAAATCTTTATTTTCCTGCTCGGCCAAATTTGTCAGATACTGTGACAATTCTCTCTGGTTCAGGCCATACATGGCATAGGGAATCGCCTCCTCCTGCTCGGTCAGAGCATCCGTCAAAGCGTCATAGATCTGCAGCGTATAGCTCATTCGCGGCGTAACATAAATATTTTGATTTTCACCCGCGGGCAAAATTTCCCCTTCCTGTGTCTCTTCCATCGCCTGAATCCCGTCAGTCTTCTCTTTGCCATCCGCTGTCTGAATTCCGTGTGTCGCCGGGATATCATCATCTCTTGTTCTGCTGCTCGCTTCAGTCTCCCCGCCGTTTGTATCGTTAGGCGTGGTCTCCTCTCTTCGGCTTCCGCTCAAAATCTCCACGCCGCTTTCCTGCGGTATCACGGGTCCTGGCTCCGGCTTGTTGCGCTGGGCGGACTGGCGGTAACTGGCAATATAAGCTGCCGTAATCAGGAAAAAAACGGCCATCGCCGGAAGGAGCAGAATAAAATTACTTTTCTTCTTTTTGCGCTTCATCTGCGGATCTCCTCGCTTTCTTTCTGACATCCCCATCCGAAGCACGGCTTTTACCCGTGTCTCTCATGAAAAAAGGAATGGGGAAATTTTCCTCATTCCTAGTATGGACAAAATATTCTGTTTTAAACCATCTTCACAGCAAATGCAGCTTCTTCCCCAGAGATACCAGAGGCCGGCCAAATGGCATGGCGGCCAGTTCCACTTCATCCACACAGCGAAACACCAGCAAAAGGGCAAAATACAGAAGGATTCCCACACCGATCGCAGTCATCAAAGCAATCAAATTGCTCTTCGTCGCCTCATACAATAAGCCGTACAGACCACGGACTGCGGCGCCCATGACGGCTGAGGCCGCAAACGGCAGCAGAAACGTCTTCTTCATCTCCTGTTTGTACTGTAATATTTTGTGAAGAGAGGCGGCGTTGAAAAAACACATAGCAGCTCCGAATACCATGTTGGCAATCACCACGCCGTAAATACCGGCATCCGCCACCCACAAGAGAACAGCCAGCACCACCACATGCAGAATCAAAGCATAGACACCGTTGATAATCGGGTCGCGCATATGATTGATTCCCTGCAAAATTCCGTTGGATACCGTAGACAGAGAGAAAAAGACAACCGCTCCGGATCCCCACATCATCATGCCGCTTGCCAGCTCATTGCCGCCGTGAAACAGCAGCTTCATAATCGGCCCGGCCAGCACCCCCAGCCCCACGGCTGACGGGAGGGCAATCAGCATGGCAAAACGGATCGTTTGATGAATGCTGTCCAAGACCTTTGCTCTCTCTTTTCGGATCATGGCCCGGCTCAGAGCCGGAATCACAGAGGAGGCCAGCGATGTGGCAATCGCCACCGGCACGTGTACCATGACCAGATATTTGCCGGAAAACGCTCCCCAGACACTTTTGTACGATTCCAGATTGCCGGCATTTTTCATATAAAATCCAAACAGGCTGTTATCGACCAGGGAACTGACATTGTAGACAACCGAGCTGATAATAACCGGTACGACGGTGATCACGAGCATCCGGCTGATGTCCAGATAGCTGTCTCGGCGGCCGCTCTTATCCCGGCGAAGCTGCCGCTTTATGACTCTGCTGTACATCGTATATACCACGATGCAGAAAACCAGGGCTGTCACTGCTCCCAAAAGCGTGCCGAACGTACCGCCGGCCGCCCCGTAAGAATTGGCCCAGATATCGGTCCCGTGTACTTTATCCACCTTCAGGCCGTACGTCCACAGATAACGAGCCGCCAGAATGCTGACGACCGCATTGATAATCTGTTCAAAAATTTGAGACAGAGCCGTGGGGATCATGGTCCCGCGCCCCTGGAAAAAACCGCGCAGCACACCCAAAACAGCCATAAAGAAGATCGCCGGAGCCAGCACGCGGATCGCTACCGCCGCTTCGGTCATGCTCAGCACATTTTCCGCAAAAAATTCTGCACCGAAAAACGTGACTGCACAGGCCAGCGCCCCTACCGTCACAGCAAATGCCATTGCTCCGCTGAACACGCGGAAGGAATTTCTGTATTCTCTCATAGCCAGCTTGGCCGCTACCAGCTTGGATACGGCTAACGGCAGGCTGTAGGAGGAAAGCAGTAAAATAATGTTATAGATCTGGTAAGCGGCTGAGTAAACGCCGATCCCTTCCTCCCCCAATACATTGGTCATGGGAATCCGGTAGGCCAGACCAATCAGCCGGACGAGGATGCCGGCTGCTGCCAAGATTGTTCCCTGTACCAGAAAACTGGATCGCCTTTTTTTCTTTGTCCGCATAGGCATTCATCCATTTCTAAGCGCAAGGCAGAATCTGCCCTGCGCCTGTCTCCTCTGTAAGTTTACTTAATTTTTTGTCAAAATATACGTCAGACTCACCGGATCTCCGTGTCTTCCTGGTTCTCCGTCACTACTGTACATACCCAGGTCTTGCCGGGATTCAGCTCAATCTCATTGCCCTCCAAATCATAATATGTGGTGGGAGCGTATTCCACGCCGCCCTTCCAGCGGATTGGAATCGCTTTCCCCTGTGTGATATAGTATCCGTCTCCCTCGTCCCAGATTTCAATCCAAAGATAAGCCGTATCATAATAGTGGCTGTAATCGCAGTACTGAATCACGATGTTATCCACCGCAAGCTGTTCCTTTGTCATGTCGTCAATTTGTTTTCCATCGTATTGGAAACGCAGATACTGTTTGGTATTCTCATCATATTCAAAATATGCCTTGTTGCTGCGGTAGCCCGGATACACATAGGTCGCGTCCATTCCGTCGGGAAGCGTCACATCCCCCGGCTTGTCCGCAAACTGAAACACGCCCCGGGTATAATCCTCTTCATGGTCGGTGCGGTATTCCATCTTTGCGATTCCTTCATTCAGACCGTCCCCGCTGGCATAGGCATTGTGAGGCGCCTTGCGGTCCGTGGTGCGGTAATACACGGTGTTGCCGATTCCCAGCACACCGTTTAAATTATCGGTCTGATCCAGATAGACATTGGCATAATTGCACTGTCCGAAATGGGCGTAGACAGCATCCCACTGTTTGGCCCAAAATACAAAATATGTACGGGCGCTCCGGACTGAACCAATCTTTTCCAGATCGTCGTAATCCTCAAACAATCCCATCAGACGGGTGATCATGCCTTCCACCTGCGCTTCATAAATGATGGATGCGCGGCTGATTCCGGTCTGAGGAACTGCCTGCTTGATGTTGCTGAGCATGATGGCAACCGGCCGGCGGTTCACAAGCGCCTCGTCGGTCCAAAGTCCGGTCAGATAGCTCTTTTTCTGACCGTCATGACTCTCCTCCGTCTCCGCAGGAACTGTCGTCTCCTCCGGCGTCTCGGTCGGAAGAACGGTTTCCGGTTCGGTCGCCTTCGTCGTCTCCGGCGCCGTCGTCTGTGCCGTGGACGATGTCTCAGGAGACACGCTGGCCTCGGCGCCGCAGCCAGCCAGCATGGCCGTCATGGCAAAAACAGCCAGCATCCATTTCAGCTTTTTCTGTAACGTATTCATATTTTTATCCATCCTTTATTTTTTACTGCCGGGAAATTCCCAGCTTTTCCATAATAACCCGCTGACGCGCCTCCATCTGCAGGCGATCCGCCTCTTCCACATGATCATATCCGCACAGATGCAAAAGACTGTGAACCGTCAGAAAGGCAAATTCTCTCTCCAGAGAATGACCGTAAGTCTCGGCCTGCTCCGTCACCCGCTCGGCGCTGATCATCATATCTCCCAGCATCAGTTCTCCGCTGTCGGGATCAAAGTATTCCTCCGCCTGTTCTTCCAGGCCGGAGAAATCGGAGGGACGATCATATGCAATCATCGGAAAAGAAAGCACATCCGTCGGGGCATCCACTCCCCGGTATTCACGGTTGATCTCCCGAATTGACGCGTTGTCAGTGATCACCACCTCAACCTGCGCCTCATAAGGGCAGCCCTCTTCCTCCATGACCGCACAGAGACACCGGTCAAGCAATTCCTTCCAGGGCAGAGGAAGAATCATCTCTGCTTCATACTCGGCAAAGCACGTCATAACGGCCTCTCCCTTCCCTCTCGCTTCAGACGGTAACGAGCCGGGCGCGGATTTTCAGGAGATCTGCGGTTTTTCTCCGTGGGTGAACCGCCGGTTCTGTGGCCGGCCGGCTTTTTCTCCTGTCTGGCCTCGTAGGCGTCATACGCATTGACGATCTTCTGCACCAGCGGATGGCGGACGATGTCCAGGCTGCTCAGGCGAATCATGGCAATGTCCTCCACATCCCTCAATACCTTCACGGCCACCTCCAGACCCGAAGAAACGTCTCCGGGCAGATCTCTCTGCGTCATATCGCCGGTCACAACCACCTTTGAGCCAAAGCCAATACGGGTCAGAAACATCTTCATCTGCGCCGGCGTCGTATTCTGCGCTTCATCGAGAATAATAAAGGCGTTATCCAGAGTGCGGCCCCGCATGTACGCTAACGGCGCCACTTCGATCAGCCCCTTCTCCGCATTGTGCAGATAGGTATCCGCCCCCATTATCTGATACAGCGCATCATAAAGCGGACGCAGATACGGATCAATCTTGCTCTGCAGATCGCCGGGCAGAAAGCCCAGCTTTTCCCCAGCTTCTATGGCAGGGCGGGTCAGTATGATCCGGTTGACTTCATTGTTTTTGAAGGCCTGGATCGCCATGGCCATGGCCAGATAAGTCTTGCCGGTTCCCGCCGGCCCCAGACCAAAAACGATCATCCTCTCCCGGATTGCGTCCACATATTCTTTCTGCCCTACGGTCTTTGGCTTCACCGGTTTGCCGTTTACTGTCCGGCAGATCACATCCTGGTCGATCTCCAGAATCTGCTCATCCCTATCCTCAAATACCAGAGAAAGGGCATAGTCCACATTTTGTTCTGTTATGATATTGCCCCGGCGGGACAGCTCGATCAAATTCTGCAGTACGCTTTTCGCCCGCTGTACCGCCTTCTGCGGACCGATCAGTTTCCACTCACCGCCGCGGGAGACAAAAGTCACGTTCAGCGTCCGCTCCAGCTTCTTCATATGACTGTCAAAAGGTCCGCTTACGTTCTTCTCATGCTCCGCGGGAACGTCCAGAATCGTTTCCACGATACTCATCTAACTGCCTGTTTCCTCCTGCTCTTCAAAATTTCCGGAAACCGGCGCCTGTGTGCCGATCTCTCCGATCAGCGACAAGGTACCCTGTGCGACGCACTCGCCGCCGATCATATCTATTCTAACATTTTTTTCAACAATTTGTACCCCTTTTTCTATTAAATTTTCAAAAAATCTCTGGCAATTATCCTCAGCAATGGCACGAGCCTCCTCCTCGCTGTAAATCGCCTTCACTTCCTCGTATTCGCGCAGCTCATGAAATTCCCAGGAGATGGGCAGAGAAAAGTCTTCTCCCAGAATCATCTGCCCTGGCTGCGTTACCGTGTCATAGAGAGAAAATCCGCGGATATTACCGTCCAGAAAAATCTCTTTTCCAAAGAGCCATATCTTTAATTGATAGCGTTTTCGCCCGCTGTGCCATTTGACTGTATGCTCCAGAGGGAAGCGATCCTCATAGGCAAGCTCGGTGGCTGCCAGTATGGTGGCGTCGGCCCGCACCTGATGCTCCCCTGTCTTTTCCTTGCTGTCATTATAGAGTTCCACCACGCCGGATACCAGCACCTGACCAGCCGTAACCGTATCGCCGGCTTTGACTAAAGCAGTCCCGCTGCGTGTGACAATCTCCTGAATCACGCCGTCAGAGGCCGCTACCAGATCACAGGGCGTCTCATCCACCGGCTCCACAGTCAGAATTCCTGTGTTCTCCCGGATCTGAATCAGCAGTCGGGTCCCCCGAATCTGGGCAGAAACCCACGTAATTTCCGGATAAGTTTCCCGCAGCATCATCTCCAGATCATCGCAGACCACCGACGCTTTTGTCATGCCGGCCTCATAGCCGTGTTCGTTCAGCGTCTGCATCAGCAGCTCATCTGTAAAACGGGAATTTCCGTCAAAATCCACATCCCAGATATACAGAGACAGCACATGCAGCAAGAAGGCGCACACCAGGATTCCGACCGCAAACAACCGGCGTTTGCGGTGACGGCGCAGGAAAAAGGGTAGCCCGTTTTTCTTTAGCACCACCAGACGAGATTTTGACTTGCGCACAAAGCCGGTCATTCTCTTAAAATCACAGGCCATTATGTAGAATCGGTACTTTCCTTCCACATTGACAAGCTCCCACAGCTCAATCTGATTAAAACTGCATAGATTTAAAAGACGTTCCGGGGAATAACCTGACAGCTCTACCAGCAGATATCCCATACACCAGCGCATGAAAGATTTCATGGTTTTTTGTCCCTTCTACCGGTAATAGCGGATTTGCGTGATTTTTCCTGTGATCTTCATCTCGTCAGCCGTATAATAGGCAATATCGAGATTCTGTCCTGTAATTTCCATCTTACAGGGTCTGGCGTGAAGCTTGATCAGCTCTCGCCCGTACTCGATCAGCCCCTTGTGATTCTCTATCAATAAACAACTGTCCCCAAACGAGGACAGAACTGCCGAGCCGGATACCAGTTCTCTGGGCAGCCCCAGAGAAGCGGCCAGATTTTCCAGACGGTCGTTCATGCTCTGCTCCTGCTTTTTGCCCTCTCCATGCAGTCTATGCAAAGAAATGTTGTCCGTATACCGGCGCGAGGGCAGGCGCCGATTGCATTCATAGCCATTTTGTGGTATACTCATCCGAGCATCCCATATTCAATGTGCTTCGCACCAAATATTAAGGTATACTCATCCGAGCATCCCATATTCAATGTGCTTCGCACCAAATATTAAGGTATACTCATTCGAGCATCCCGCATTTAATGTGCTTCGCACCAAGTATCAGGGTATACTCATCCGAGCATCCGAATAGAACGCAAGGAAAGAAGGAAAGACTGCATGGCTTTAGACGGAATTGTAGTAGCCAATCTCAGGAAGGAGATCGAGGACCGGATTCTGGGAGGGCGCATCAGCAAAATCGCCCAGCCGGAAACGGATGAACTGCTTCTTACCATTAAAAGTACAGGGGGACAGTACCGGCTTTCGCTGTGCGCCAGCGCCAGCCTGCCATACGCCTGTTTTATTGATACCAACAAACCCAATCCGGCCGCCGCTCCCGGTTTCTGTATGCTGCTTCGCAAACACCTCGGCGGCGGGCGTATTCTGGCGGTAACGCAGCCCGGGCTGGAACGGATTCTGGAACTGACCATCGAACATCTGGACGAAATGGGCGATGTCCGCCGCAAAAAGCTGATTCTGGAAATCATGGGCAAACACAGCAATCTGATTTTCTGTGATGAGAACAACCGGATTATTGACAGCATCAAGCACATCCCTGCCATGGTCAGCTCGCTTCGCGAGGTACTGCCGGGCCGCCCTTACTTCGTTCCCAATACTATGGATAAGAAAGATCCGCTGACCATATCCGAAGAAGAATTTCTCTCCTCCACAGCTTCCCAGCCCCTGCCCTGCGCCAAAGCGCTGTATTCAACCCTGACCGGAATCAGCCCTCTGGCTGCGGAAGAGCTTTGTTTTCGGGCCTCCATCGACTCCTCTCTTCCCGTCAATACTTTGGCGGAGGCAGAAAAATGTCATCTTTACGGCACGCTGCGGCGTACGATGGAAGAGGTGCAGGAAGGCCGTTTCTTTCCCAATGTAATCCAAAGAAATGGAGCCGCCGAGGAATTTGCCTCGATTCACCTGACCCATCTGCAGGGGAATGTCTATACCCGGATCGACGATCCCTCCATCAGTCGGGTTCTTCAGTCCTTTTACGCGGCCCGCAGTGCCGCCAGCCGCATCCGTCAGAAATCTTCTGACCTGCGCCGGGCGGTCTCTACGGCTCTGGAGCGCAATGTAAAAAAACTGGAGCTGCAGCAAAAACAGCTAAAAGATACGGAAAAGCGGGAAAAATATCGGATTTACGGAGAACTGATACACTCGTTCGGCTATGACATTCCGGAGGGAGCCAAAGAAATGACCGCTCCCAATTACTATGACGAAAACAAGGAGATCCGGATTCCTCTCGATCCCCAGATCAGCGCCGCAGACAACGCTGCACGGTATTTTGAAAAGTACAACAAGCAAAAACGCACCTGCGAGGCCCTCTCCAAACAACTTCTCGAAACCAGGGAAGAAATCGACCATCTGGAGACCATTGCGGCCGCTCTGGATATGGCGGTATCCGAATCGGACCTGGCTCAGATCAAGGAAGAGATGCAGCAGTTCGGCTTTATCCGCCGCCGGGACAAAGCCAAGCAGGGACCGGGCTATAAGGGGCAGAAAAAAGAAAAGAAGGCCGCTGGGAAACCGCTGCACTATCTCTCCAGCGACGGCTTTCACATGTATGTCGGAAAAAATAATTTTCAAAATGAAGAAGTTACCTTCCGTCTGGCCGACGGCGGCGACTGGTGGTTTCACGCCAAAGGCGTTCCCGGTTCCCATGTCATCGTAAAAACCGGCGGACAGGAGCTGCCGGACCGCGCGTTTGAAGAGGCCGGACAACTGGCGGCCTACTATTCCAAAGGCCGGGACAGCGAAAAAGTCGAAATTGATTATGTCAAACGCCGGGAAGTTAAAAAAACTGCCGGCGGCAAACCGGGGTTTGTCATTTATCACACCAATTATTCTCTGATGGCTGCGCCCGTCATCGAAGGGCTGCAGGAGCTTTCATAGAATAACAGACCGGCAAAAAGCCGGTACAGGGAGGAAAAAATATGAGTTTAATTTTGCCAAAGCAGTATGACCCCCATCTGACGGTACGCGAAACGGAAGCGGCTATCAAGTACATCCGTGATACCTTTCAGAAGGAGTTCGGACGGGAAATGAATCTGGAGCGGATCTCCGCCCCGCTGTTTGTCCGCCGCGGCTCCGGCTTAAACGATGATCTAAACGGCGTGGAGCGCCCGGTTTCCTTTGATGTTTTGGGTATCGGAAGCGAGCCGGTGGAAGTGGTGCATTCCCTGGCCAAATGGAAGCGCATGGCTCTGGGACGCTACGGATTTCACCCCGGCGAGGGATTATATACGAATATGAACGCCATCCGCCGGGACGAAGAACTTGACAATCTGCACTCCTGTTATGTGGATCAGTGGGACTGGGAAAAGGTGATCCACCAAAAGGAACGCACCGAGGAAACCCTGAAAGCCACGGTGCGCCAGATTTTCAAAGTAATCAAGCATATGGAGCATGAAGTCTGGTACAAATATCCCCAGGCTGTAAAGCGGCTGCCGGAGGAGATCACCTTTGTGACCTCCGAGGAATTGCTGTCGCGCTATCCTCTTCTCACGGCAAAGGAACGGGAAAATGCCGCCGCCAAAGAATACGGCTGCATCTTCCTCATGCACATCGGTGATGCTCTTAGCGACGGTAAGCCCCATGACGGCCGGGCTCCCGACTATGACGACTGGCACTTAAACGGCGACATTCTGTTCTGGTACGATCTTTTAGACTGCGCCCTGGAAATCTCCAGCATGGGGATCCGCGTGGACGAGGAAAGCCTGACGCGCCAGTGCGAACAGGCCGGCTGCCCAGAGCGGCTGAAACTTCCATTTCATCAAATGCTGCTGAATCAGGAGCTGCCTTACACCATCGGCGGCGGAATCGGGCAGTCCCGGCTCTGTATGCTTCTGCTGAATCGGGCCCATGTGGGAGAAGTTCAGGCCAGCGAATGGCCGGACGAGATGCGAATGCTCTGCGAGGAAAATCAGATTCATCTGCTGTAAGACAGACGCACCGTCTGCGCTGCCGCCCGGCCCACAATTTCAATCACCTGCGGATCTCCATATCGGCGGTTTTCAAAAAAGGCGTGATACCCGCCGTAGACGCTGTAACTGATACAGATGTTTACGGCCGGGTCCTCCCGGTATGCCGGAAATTTTTCAAACAGCATATCCTTTATGGCTATCTCAATTTTGGATGCCAAAAGACTGCTCCGGTTTCCCGAAAAAAGAATCCGGATCAGACTGTCCTGGGACAGATAGCCCAAAAACAATTCTCTGGTAAAAGATTCCGGGTCCTGCAAAAGACGCTCCGGTACGGACAGCCCAGCGATCACAGAACGGACCACCTCCGTCTCCAGCGTATCAGACAAATCATAGATATCCTGATAATGATCATAAAACGTGGATTTATTGATCCGGGCCTGCTCACACAATTCTTTGACCCGAATCTTTTCAAGCGGCTTTCTGGCACGCAGCGCCAGAAAAGCATTTACAATACTTTTTCTTGTCTTCTCTACTCGTATATCCATTTTCCCAACATATCCCTTCTGATATAGGTTTTCCAACTGTCGTCTGAAATCGCTGGTAGCAAAATGACAGCTTTTTTTCTATAATCCATTATAGTTGGAAAACCGACGGATGTCTACTATTTTACAGGAGGGAAAAAATATGGATTTTTATGCGTTTTATACCGGTCAGGAACCGGAAGCTTACCGGTTTTTGGGCGCTCACCCGGCATCAACCGGTTTTTACTTCCGTACTTTTGCCCCGGCGGCTTCCCGCATCGCTGTGATCGGCGATTTCAACGGCTGGCAGGAAACGCCGATGCACCGCATACACGACGGGAATTTCTGGGAGTGCGAGATTTCTCAGGCGAGCGTTGGGATGCGCTACAAATACCGGATTTATAAGCAGGATAATTCTTGTACCGACCACTGCGATCCCTATGGATTTTTCATGGAGAAAAGACCTCAAAGCGCTTCGATTGTGTGGGATCCAGCCTCTCTTTCCGAAGAGGACCATCAGGCGGCCGTCTCCTTTCAAACGCACAAAGGCAAAAATGCCCTGTGGGATCAGCCTCTGAATATTTATGAACTGCACTTTGGTTCCTGGCGGCGCAAACCAAAGTCCCAGCCAAACAGCTCCATAACTTCGGAAGAAGACGGCGGTTGGTACTCCTATCAGGAACTGGCTGACCTTCTGATTCCCTATCTGAAGGAAAACGGCTATAATTGTCTGGAAATTATGCCGTTAGCGGAACATCCCAGCGATGAATCCTGGGGCTATCAGATCACTGGATTTTTCAGCCCGACCTCCCGCTATGGGACTCCCGAAGAGCTTTCTCATTTTATTGCCGCATGCCACAGAAACGGCATCGGCATCATCATGGATTTTGTTCCGGTTCACTTTGCCGTGGACGATTATGGCCTCTGGAATTTTGACGGGACAGCCCTCTATGAGTACCCTCACAAAGATGTGGGAAACAGTGAATGGGGAAGCTGCAATTTTATGCACTCCCGCGGCGAAGTCCGCAGTTTTTTACAGTCGGCGGCCTGTTACTGGCTAGGCGAATTCCACTTTGACGGACTGCGCCTTGACGCAGTCAGCAATCTGATCTACTGGCAGGGAAACCCGAACCGGGGAGAAAATAGAGGCGCGATTCAGTTTCTACGCGATTTCAACAGCAATCTGAAACAACGTTTTCCGGCGGCTCTGCTCATTGCGGAGGACTCCTCCTCCTATCCCGGCGTCACCCGTCCGGTCTGGGAGGGCGGTCTGGGGTTTGATTATAAATGGGATTTGGGCTTTATGAACGATACCCTCTCCTATTTCCAGAGTCCCCCCTGGCAACGGGTCGAAAAGTACCATAAACTGACTTTTTCCATGATGTATTTCTACAACGAAAAATACATTCTTCCCTTTTCTCATGATGAAGTGGTTCACGGCAAAGCGACGATTCTGCAGAAAATGCACGGGGAATATGAACAGAAATTTGATCAGGCCAGGGCCATGTATCTGTACATGTATGCCCATCCAGGCAAAAAATTGAATTTTATGGGAAATGAACTCGGACAGCTCAGGGAATGGGATGAAAAACGGGAACAGGACTGGGATATTCTCACATATCCCCGCCATGACGCATTTCACCGTTTTATGAGAGAGCTGAACCAGATTTATCTAAAAACGCCGGCTCTATCCGCTCTGGATTACGAACCACAGGGATTTTTGTGGCTGGACTGCCATGCCGAGGCACGCTGTGTCTATGCCTGGGAACGCCGGGCCGGTGAACAGCGAATTCTGGCGGTTTTCAATTTTTCCGACGAGGAGTACAAGAACTACCAGCTAACCATTCCGGCCGCTTTTACAGCAGAAAAAGAGCACGCTGCCGCCCCCTGCCGTCTTCTGCTCCTGATCGCCAGTGACCGCGACTGTTACGGCGGAACGCTGCCGCTCAGTCCGGATAATCCGGAAACAGCCGTTCCTCTGACAAACGGACAAGCGGTCCTTGGTCTGTCGCCTTATTGCGGCAGGTACTATCGAATAGAAGAGTAAAAATTCAGCTTACACATAATAAATTTCAAGGGGCTGTTGCAAAACAAAAATGTTATACAAAATATGGTATCCATGCACGATCTGGCACAGCCATATTTTGTGTTTTATTTAAGTTTTGCGACAGCCCTTTTTGTAATAAAATCAAAATTTCCGACCTGACATGGCATCTATGCCCGCCTATTTCATATAGGTGACGGCGTCAATATGTTTGCCTTGATCTCGTTTCTGATTTTCTCTGCCCGCGCCTCCATGGTTTTCTGCTGGTCTGCGACTGCATCCGGTTTTTCGATATGTTTCTTCCGCATTCTTTCTGTCATGATAGGTTCTCCTTCCCTGCAATCCCCTGAGCATCTTCCCGGCTATTGTTCTCCTCGTGAGTTCCTCCTCACGGGGATATGGATCATGATTTCTGGGACTTTCGGCGTTCCCGGTTGCTTTTGCTTTTTATCTTTATTTTTATGTATTTATTCTATTTTATGATATAAATTGTATCAATACTCTTTTAAAGTTTTTCTATATTATTTTATAGATTAACTATTGTTTTATATAGATAAATCAGTTATAATACATTACAGAAAGGACGGTGGCTACATGGCTTTTTCATATGACAAATTATGGAAATTACTTATTGACAAAAAAATGACCAAAGAAAAATTTCGTATATTAATAAAAGCTTCTCCAACGACAATAGCTGCTATGGGAAAAGGTGATGGAATTTCCCCCAAAGTTTTAGAGCGAATATGTATGGCTTTCGACTGCCAGCCAGGCGACATAATGGAATATATTCCTAACCATACAACCAACGCAGAATAGGAGGCCACGCAATGCCAACATTACATGAACTGCTGCAAAAAGCAGATTCCTATAAACAAAAAATATCCTCTGCCCGTCCGCTGGCAAAGGAAGAACTCAAATCCCTGGATAATTATTTCCGTATCGGCTTCACCTACAGCAGCAATGCCCTAGAAGGAAACACCCTTACAATATCCGAAACAAAGATACTTCTGGAAGATGGTCTGACTGTTGGAGGCCGTCCACTGAAAGATTGCTATGAAGCTGTCGGTCATGGCGCCGCCTATGACTTCATGCTGAGTCTGGCAAGGCAGCAGGACATGAATATCACAGAAGATACCATCAGGAAACTACACCGCTTGTTTTATCAGAAGATTGACGCTGAGCAGGCCGGCCAATACCGCTCCATTCAGGTTTATATTTCCGGAACGGAATATATACCACCATCGGCGGAGGATGTACCTCAGCTTATGAAGCACCTAGCAGAACAGATACATTTCTCGCATTCTGTCCTGCATCCTATTGAGTTGGCCGCCATGGCACACAAGCGCCTGGTTGACATTCATCCATTCGTTAACGGGAACGGCAGAACCGCCCGTCTCTTGATGAATCTTATCCTAGTGAATACTGGCTATGGCGTGGTATCAATTCCCCCCATATGGAGGAATGACTATATCAATGCCCTATCAATATCCAGACGACGGAATGATATGGAGCCGTTCTCCAAATTAATTGCGGAATGTGTTATTGAGACGGAGAGAGATTACTGCCGGCTCCTCAAATTATAAAAACCAAGGCTGCCTTGGCCAAACATCCGAAAGACGACATGATCTACTCATTTACCGATAATTGATTTCCAGAAACTTATTATACCATAGATGGCAGGTTTCTTCGGAACCAGCTTTTCTATTTTGGTATAACAGTGGGGCCATTGTCCCATAGATGATTACTTATCTATGGAGCAATGGCCCCTTTTATTAACTCCCCGTATGCTGGCTTGATTATATTCAGGCAAACCTCCTTGTAAATCTCCATCGGACAGTGTTGCCGTCAGTCAGTGATGCCGCGGCATCGCCTCCCTCCTCCGCCTTGCCGATGAAAATTTATCCTGCAAAGTTTCGCCAGATATAATCGAGCCGGTACACTATTTTTACATCTCATATGTAGCCGTCGTATTGACCAGTCTGGGCCGATATCCTTTCTCTTCCAGAGCATGAACGATTTTGTTTTTATGCTCTGTTCCGAACGCCTCCATTGTAATGCGCAGTTCTACCGATTCGCTGCGGTTCATGTTCACAAACTGGTTGTGATCCAGCTTGATGATACTTCCCTGCTCTTCCCCGACGATCTGAGCCACGTTCGCCAGCGCTCCCGGCTTATCCGCCAAAAGTACGGAGACTGTAAAGATCCGATCCCGCAGAATCAGTCCGCTCTGCACCACGGAGGCGATCGTCACCACATCCATGTTGCCGCCGCTCAACACCGATACGATTTTCTTTCCCTTGACATTTTTCAGATGCCGCAGAGCCGCCACCGTCAGCAAGCCGGAATTCTCCACCACCATCTTGTGGTTCTCCATCATATCCAAAAGAGCGACCACCAGCTCGGAGTCCTCGATCAGAATTACCTCGTCGATATTCTTTTGAATGTAGGGAAGAAGCTTATCGCCGGGCGTTTTTACCGCCGTACCGTCGGCAATCGTATTGACACGGGGCAGCGTCACCACTTTCCCCTGGCGCAGAGACTGTTCCACACAGTTCGCTCCCGCCGGTTCCACACCGATCACCTTGACATGGGGATTCAGCATCTTTGCTAACGTCGCCACACCGGTGAACAGACCGCCGCCCCCCATGGGAACCAAAATATAGTCCACCGTCGGCAGCTCTTTGATAATTTCCATGGCAATGGTACCCTGTCCGGTCGCTACTGCCAGATCGTTAAAAGGATGAATAAACGTCAGATTTTTCTCTTCCGCCAACTGATACGCATACTCGCAGGCATCGTCATAGACATCGCCGTGGAGAATGACATTGGCGCCGTATCCCTTTGTGCGGTTAACCTTGATTAACGGTGTCGTCACCGGCATAACCACGGTTGCCGGTACACCGTAGCAGCGGGCCGCATAGGCCACGCCCTGGGCATGGTTGCCGGCGGAAGCCGTGATCAGCCCTCTCTGTTTTTCTTCCTCGGACAGCGTACTGATCTTGTAATAGGCCCCCCTCACCTTATACGCGCCTGTGTACTGCAGATTTTCCGGCTTAAAATAAATCTTGTTGCCGCTTAATTTGCTGTAATGCTCGCTGTAGACCAGCTTGGTCTCCAGGGTCACACGGCTGACGATCTCTGCCGCCTCCTCAAAACGTTCCAGGGTAAGTTCATTCATCTTCTTTTTCCTCCTTCTCCTCTGCTTGCTCGAACAGCGCTCGCACGAACTGATCCGCATTGAATTTCTGCAGATCGTCGATTTTCTCACCGACACCGATGTATTTTACCGGAATCCCCAGCTCAGACTGGATGGCCACGGCAATGCCGCCTTTGGCTGTGCCGTCCATCTTAGTCAGAATAATGCCGGTAATCGGAGCCGCCTCCATAAACTGTCTGGCCTGTACTAAAGCGTTCTGACCTGTGGTCCCGTCCAGCACGACCAGCGTTTCTTTATAAGCATCGGGATATTCCCTGTCGATGACACGATTGATTTTCTTCAGCTCTTCCATCAGGTTCTTTTTATTGTGCAGTCTGCCGGCGGTATCACAGATCAGCACGTCGGCACGCCGGGAGCGGGCCGCATTGACGGCATCATAGACGATAGCCGCCGGGTCCGAACCTTCCCGTCCGCTTATGATATCCACACCGGCCCGGTTTGCCCATTCGACCAATTGCTCGGCGGCGGCGGCCCGAAAGGTGTCCGCTGCTGCCAGAATCACCCTTTTCCCGTCATCCCGCAACTGACCCGCCAGCTTTCCAATCGAAGTCGTCTTGCCCACGCCGTTGACGCCGATCACCAGCACCACCGAAGGCTGCTTTTCAAAATCATAAGCGTTCTCCCCCAAATCCATCTGCGCGCGGATGCTTTCGATCAGCGTTTCCCGGCACTGGGCCGGGTTTTTGATCCTCTCTTCTTTGACCCTTCGTCTCAAATCTTCCAAAATCTTTGTCGTGGTCTGTATACCCAGGTCGCCCATAATCAGAGTCTCTTCGATCTCTTCATAGAAATCGTCGTCAATCTCTGAATAGCCGTTGAAAATAGAATCCACTCCGGAGACAATGTTGTCCCGCGTTTTTGCCAGACCCGCTTTCAGACGGCTGAAAAACCCTCTCTTCTCCTCGCTCATGCTCCTTCTCCTTCCTCGTCGGTCAGATTTACGCTGACCAGCGTCGATACGCCCTTCTCCTGCATCGTAATGCCGTACAGGCGATCCGCCCGCAGCATAGTGCCTCTGCGGTGGGTAATCAGAATAAACTGCGTGTGGTCGGTCAGTTTTCCCAGATATCCGGCAAACCGATCCACATTGCTGTCGTCCAGCGCCGCTTCAATCTCATCCAGAAGGCAAAACGGCGATGGTTTCAGATTTTGAATGGCAAACAAAAGACTGATCGCGGTCAGCGCTTTCTCGCCGCCGGATAGCTGCATCATATTCTGCAGTTTTTTGCCCGGAGGCTGCGCAATGATCTGAACGCCGGCGTTCAGGATATCCTCTCCTTCCACCAGACTGAGCGTCCCATGACCGCCGCCGAACAATTCCTGAAACACCGCGTCAAATTCTGTCTTGATTTCCTCAAATTTTTCAGAAAAACGGCGCCGCATTCCCTCGTCCAGCTCCGCAATAATCTGTTCCAAAGACTCCTTTGCCTGGATCAGATCCTCATGCTGCCCTTTTAAAAACACATAGCGTTCGTGAACTTCCCGGAATTCTTCGATGGCGTTGACATTGACGTCTCCCAAATCCTTCATCTGCTTTTTAAGCTCCTGCGAGCGGGTGCGGATGCGTGCCGGGCTTTCGTACTCTTCTCCCTCCCGACGAAGCTCTCTGGCCGCGGCCGGCGTCAGCTCATACTCATTCCAGATATATTGAATCAGGCTTTCCTTCTGTTCCCTGTATTTTTCCATCTGGCTCTCCAGACGGTATGACTCCTTGTCCAGACGGTTTACCTCAGAAAGCAGCGCTTCCCTCTTTTCGATAAATCGCTTCTGACTGGCTGTTTCTTCTTCCCGCCGGGCTGCCAGCTCTCTGGACTCTTCTTCCAGCGCCGCGCAGATTTCTTTCAAGCTCGCAAGCTCACCAACGGCCGCCTCGATCTGTATTTGTTTTTCGGCTGCCGACTGTCTGGACTGACTGCTTTGTGCCTCCAGCTCATGGGCTTCTTCCCGCAGAGCCTGCATCTCCCGGCCCAAACGCATAATATTTTCAGACAGAAAACTATCTTTCTGAGTAAGCGTCTGAACAGAAACCTGTACCTGAGATAGAATCTGCGCCTGTCGGCCCCGCTCCTCCTTTTTTTCTTCCAATTCCGCCATATTCTGATGGATCTGTTCTTCGGATTCCCGGTTCCGATTCTCCAAATTTTCAGTCTGGCCCATCAGCTCCTTGCGGCTGCTCTCAATCTGCGCTTTCTGTCCCTCGATCTGGGAAGCCTCCCGCATCAGTTCTCTATAACTTTTTTCCAGCTCCTGATAGCGGGACAACGCCTGCTCCCGGTTCAGATTCGCCGTATTCAGCTTCAGGCGGCATTCACCGGCCTCCTGTGTCAGCCGGGAAAAAGCTTCTTTCTCCCGGCTTTCCCTTGCAAGCGTTTCCTGAAGCGCTTTTCTCTTTTCTCGCCCAGTCTCCTCGCTGGCGGCAAGAGAAGCGGAAAGCTCGTCGATCTCTCTCTTTCTTCCCAGAAGATTGCTGCTGTTTTTAAAAGCGCCGCCGGTCAGAGAACCTCCCGCGCTTAAGAGTTCCCCCTCCAATGTCACCATACGGATGCTGTATCGGTATTTTCTGGCGATCGCCAGAGCATGATCCATGTGATCGACCACTAAAATCCGGCCTAAAAGATACCTCGCCAATGCAGTCTGACCGCCCTTGACACGAACCAGGCTGTCGGCCAGGCCGATGGCTCCGGGCTCCCGCAGCGCTGCGGTTTCGCGGAATTCACCGCTGTTTCGTATGCTTTCCAGAGGAAGGAACGTCGCCCGCCCGTATTTATTCTGCTTCAGATAAGAAATCAGTCCCTTGGCACAATGTTCCGTCTCCGTGACGATGTTTTGGATTGAACCTCCCAGAGCGGTCTCAATGGCAGTCTCATACTTCTGTTCCGCCTCGATCAGATCCGCCACCACCCCGACGACGCCGGGATAGCGCTCTCTCACTTCCATCACGCGGCGGACGCTGCCGCCATATCCCTCGTACCGTTCCGCTATATTTTTCAGAGATTCCAGCCTGGCATGCACAGACTGCGTCTGCCGCTCGGCCTCGCTGACCTCCCGGCGAAGTTTTGCGGCCTGTGTTTCGGCCTCTGTCAGAGAAGCTGCCGTTTCCTCTCCTTTTCTGGTCAGCTCCGAAAGCTGTTCTTCCCATTCGCTCCGCTCTGTGTCCTGCTTTGCCTGTTCATTCTGCCAGGTTTCCATCTCGCTTTTGACCTTGATAAGCTGCGCCCGAATCTGCGAGTGACGGGCGGCGCTCTGTTCCAGGAGCGTATCATAACGCTGCATTTTTACGCCCACGCCGGCTTTTTCGTTGAGCGTATCAATCATCCCTTTTTTCTTTTGCTCCACTTCCTGTTCCAGCGCGCGGATGGCATCCTCCAGCCATTCCATCTGTGCCTGTTTTTCGTTCTGCTCCTGATACAGAAGATCCCGTTCTTCTTTCAGATCCTTTTTGGAGACAGTCAAGGCATCCTTCTCGCTCTCATGCGCCTGCATCTGCTCCCGGATATTTCCCAGCCGGCCGGCATAATGCTCCTCGTTTCGCTCCTCCCCGTGAATCTGCTCCTTCAAAACCTGGATCTGTCCTTCCAACCCCTCCTTGCGGATACCGGCCTGCACCAGACGGCTGTGACAGTCCTCCACCTGGTCATTGCGCTCTTTTAACGTACAGGCCATCTCCTCGTACTGTTCTTTCCACTGGCCGGCCGTCTCTCTGGCTTCGGACAGATGTTCCCCCACGACCCGAATATTTTCTGCTGTCTGCGCCATCTTTTGATCGCTGGCTTCGGTTTCCAGCAAAAAATGCTGGACGTCGTACAGGCGCAGCTCGTCCCGCAGACGCAGATACTCTTTTGCTTTCTCCGCCTGTTTTTCCAGAGGACCCACCTGCTTTTCCAGCTCGCTTAAAATATCGGAGACACGGACCAGATTTGCCTCCTCATTCTCCAATTTTTTCACGGTTACGGATTTGCGCTTCTTAAACTTAACAATACCGGCGGCTTCGTCCAGCAGTTCTCTGCGCTCCTCCGGTCTTCCGCTCACAATCTGATCTATCTGCCCCTGCCCTATGATGGAATATCCCTCTTTGCCGATACCCGTATCATAAAACAGCTCATAAACGTCACGCAGCCGGCAGGCTGCTCCGTTCATCCGGTATTCACTCTCGCCGGAGCGATAGACGCGGCGGGAGACTGTGACCTCATCACAGTCCAGGTTGAGGCTTCGATCCGAATTGTCAATGGTGATCGCCACAAAAGCAGCTCCCTGCGGCTTGCGGTTCTGCGTCCCGGAAAAAATTACATCCTGCATATTGGAGCCGCGAAGCTGTCGGGCACTCTGTTCGCCCAGCACCCAGCGCACAGCATCCGCCACATTGCTTTTACCGCTGCCGTTTGGCCCTACAATACAGGTTATGCCGTCGGTGAAATCCAGATTGATCCGGTTGGCAAACGATTTAAAACCGGACACTTCGATTCGTCTTAAATACATGTCTGATCCAGTCCCTGTTTTTTTCTCAGGCACAAAATAGCCTGGTATGCCGCCTGCTGCTCGGCGGCTTTCTTGGTGTGCCCGCTGCCGCGCCCCATTTCGCCGCCGTCAAAGAGGACACGAACCAAAAACAGCCGGTCATGAGCCGGCCCGCTCTCCTCGATCAACTCGTAGGCCAGATGTCCGCTGCCGTCCTCTTTCTGTACCATTTCCTGCAGGATGGTCTTGCTATCAAAAAAGAGCTTTTTGTGTTCCAGATCATTTAAAATAAAGCGGTGAATAAACTCTTTCGCATTAGCAAAACCGCCATCCAGATAAATCGCACCGATCAAGGCTTCCAGCGCATCCGAAATCAGCGACGCACGGCTGCGGCCGCCCGTGGCCTCCTCCCCGCGCCCCAGTATCAAAAAACGCTGTAGATCAAAGGCTCTGGCACAGAAGTCCAGTGTCGGTTCACAGACAATACTGGCCCGCAGCCGTGTCAGCCGTCCCTCATTTTCTGTGGGGTAATGAAAATACAGATATTCGCTGGTGACAATTTCCAGAACTGCGTCGCCTAAAAATTCCAACCGTTCATTGCAGTCTGTTTTCAGCATATGATGTTCATTAATATAGGAGCTGTGCGTCATCGCTCTTTCGAGTAAGCTCGGATCCTGAAAAATGTATCCGGTCGCCCGCTCCAGCTCTTCCCATTGTTTTTTTCTGTCCATCTCTTTCCCTCTGTCAAGGGAAGAAAAACTCTTCCCGCATACATATGTTCAAAAGGACAGAGACAGCTCCTGGCTGGGGGCTGTCTCCGATTTCCTGTCACTTTTATGGCTTTCCACCCAGGCAAAGCCGCTGCTGCACCGATTTATACAGCGCTGCATTCATCTTGAAACCTTACTGCGCGTCCTTGATCTTCTCCAACGCATCGCCGACTGTCACGATTGATTCTGCGTCTTCGTCAGTGATCTCGATATCAAACTCGCTGCTGATTGCGGAAATGATCTGGTACACGTCCAGAGAATCTGCATCCAGATCCTCAAAAGCGGTTTCTGTGGTCACTTTCTCCGGCTCAATTTGCAGGACCTCCACGATAATATCACGCAGTTTCTCGAATTCCATCTCTACTCCATCCTTTCAAAACATATTTGCGCCGTCCCTCCGGCGTTTGTATACTAACGAAGAGATTGATTCTCCTTCGATAGCTTACTGGTATAATTTTTCAAACTGCTCGTGAATCTTCTGTTCTTTAAAAGTCAGACACTGGATCAGACAGTTGCATACTTCCTTCTCCGTAGAACTGCCGTGAGTCTTAACCACCAGGCCGTTCAGTCCCAGAAGCGGCGCGCCGCCGTATTCGCTGGCGTCAAAGCGTTTCACTGTCTCTTTCAATGCCGGCTTTACCAAAAGCGCTCCCATTTTACTGCGCAGGCTGGACATCATGCCGGCTTTAATCTCGGAAATCAGCGCACCGCCGACTCCCTCATACAGCTTCAGAATTACATTTCCTGTAAAACCCTCGCAGACAATGACGTCGGCCCCCCCGTGAGGTATCTCCCTGGCTTCAATACTGCCGATAAAACGGATATCCGGGCAATCCCGCAAAAGAGGGTATGTGGCTTTCACCAGCGCGTTTCCCTTCTCCTCCTCCACTCCGATGTTCACCAGAGCAACGCGGGGATTTTTTACCCCCATGGCATTTTCATAATAGACCGAACCCAGCCGGGCAAACTGCAGCAGATGCTCCGGACGGGCGTCCACGTTGGCGCCGTTATCCACCAGCAGAGAGGTTCCCTTTGTCGTCGGTATAAATGCGCCGAGAGGAGGACGCCGGACTCCGCGCATCCGCCCCACAATCAACTGCGCTCCCACCAGAACAGCACCGGTAGAGCCTGCGGAAACAAATGCGTCGGCCCTCTTATTTTTTACCAGTTCCAGCGCAACCGCAATCGAGGAATCTTTCTTATGGCGTATCGCCGCGACCGGTGCTTCGTCACAGGAGATCTCCTGCGACGCGGGTATAATCTCCATCCGTTTCTTATCGTAGGTATATTTTGCACATTCCTGCCGCAGAAGTTCTTCTCTGCCCACCAGCAGTATATTGATATTCGGCTTTTTCTCCATGGCCTTGACCGCTCCCCGGATCATTACATCCGGCGCGTGGTCTCCGCCCATGGCGTCCAGCGCTACTGTCAGAATGTCTTCCATTCCAGATTCCTTTCCGCATCCGATACCGAGATACCTGTAAGTATACTTTTTTATTTCATGAGAAGCTTATTGGATCGGGGATACTCGTAGAGTATACTTGAAAATATTTGAGAAATCAATATAATTTATCCGAAAAAAGATATTTTACTTATCTCTCCATTTTCCAATATGCCGCACTGTAGGGCGCCAGCTCGCTTCCTCCTCCAAAATCATGACTTTCTCCTGTCAGCAAATCCTCCGCCTGGCCGCAGCCGGCATCAAAGTGGGCGACAAAGGGTTTGTCATCGATATTAATCGCTACCAGCACTCTCTCATTCTCGGATTTCCTCTCAAAAATACACTGCAGATTCGTCAGGACAACCGGCCGGAAACTTCCATAGTTCAGTGCTTCGCTTTCTTTCTTGGCCTGTGCCAGCCGGCTGATCCAATGTGTTAAATCGGTCTTCAGAGGAATCGGAGGACAGATCCGAAGCGCTGGATCTCCCTGGCTTTTCTGCCCTTCCTCCCCCCATTCGCTTCCATAATAAACACAGGGAATTCCCGGCATACCAAAGCAGAGGGCATACAAAAGAGGAAGATGCGCCGGATTCGTCAGAATGCTGGCGGCTCTGGTCACATCATGATTGTCTACAAAGGACAACAGGTGCTTTCCTTTATACAGAGTCCATTCTTCCGGACCGAACTGGCGGTTGAGAGAATGAATAATCTCAAACATATTGCGGCTGTTCATGCTGGACCACATGCCCTTATAGCATTCATAATTGGTGACGGAATGCAGCATCTGATCCCCTAAAAGCCGGTTGTAATCTCCGTGAAGAACCTCGCCCACCAGGAAAAAGTCCGGTTTTAAACTGTCGCAGAAATTTCTAAGACGCCGGATAAAATCCAGATCCAGGCAATACGCCACATCCAGTCTAAGGCCGTCTATATCCCACCAATCCACCCACATGCGCACGCTCTCCAGCAGATAATCCACCACGGCCGGATTGTGCAGATTGAGCTTTACCAGGTCAAAATTCCCCTCCCAGCCCTCATACCACAGACCATCGTTGTAGGGAGAATTCCCCTGAAAATTCAGATAAAACCAGTCTTTAAAAGGCGAATTCTCCCGATTTTTCAAAACGTCCTGAAATGCAAAAAAACCGCGTCCCGCGTGATTGAATACGCCGTCCAGCACCACACGGATTTTGTTCTCGTGAAGACTGCGGCATACTTTGGCAAAATCTTCCCGGCTTCCCAGGCGCACATCCAGCTTTCGATAATCCCTGGTATTATAACCGTGAGTATCGGATTCCAGAAGCGGCGAAAAATATACCGCGTTGGCACCTGTCTCCAGAATATGAGGGATCCAGTCCAAAACCTTCAGAATCCGGTTGTCTGGCTGGCCGTCATTTTCAAAAGGAGCTCCGCAGAAACCCAGCGGATAAATCTGGTAAAACACGCTCTCATATGCCCACATCGTTTTTTCCTCCTGTGTCTGTCTTCTTTTCCGTTTTACGAATATTATACCCCAGTTCAGCGAATGCGGCAAGCTTTTTTCATATGAGTTTGGCCAAAGAAGACTTACACGTAGTAGCCGGTATTCCATCCGGAAAAGAAATCAGAATACAAATTCATACTCAATCTGATGGCGGTAATGGTCTTCTGGATGCAGAATCCGCGGCTCCATCTGCGGCATGTTGACAGCGTTGGGAAACGACTGACATTCCAAGGCCACGGCACAGCCTGCATAGGACATGACATCTCCGTCCAGCTTCCAGGTATCTCCAATCGATCCGCCTGCATATACGACCATGCATCGCCCTGTTTTGCTGCGAATCCGCACGCCGCGGCCGCTTTTTGGATCGGTAAGCTCTGCCAGCACCGCCCCGGCTGCCGCCGCCTCACGCACGTCAAAGGCATGATCCACACCTCCCACTTTTCGGACCTGCTCATCTTGTGGATACGCCTCCATAACCTCGCGGATCACACGGCCTTCCCGGTAGTCAAAAGGGGTTCCTTCCACGGTTCGCAAACCTACCGGCAGATTCTTTTCATCACTTACCATATAGGCGGGAGCCGCCAGTTTCAGTTGCTGGTTTCTTCCTGATACATGAAAATCGCCGGAAAAGTTAAAATAGGCATGGTTTGTCATATCCACATAGGTCTCCCGGTCGGTCTTTGCACCATAGACCACCGTGAGACGATTTTCTTCATTGAGTGTGTATGTCGCGGAAAAAATCCGGTTTCCCGGAAACCCTTCCAGATCTTCCGGAAGAACCGCCATCAATCCGAGCACCGCTTCTTCCTTTTTCACAAATGCCTGCACCACCATCCATTCTATAAAAGAAAGGTTGACCCGCCCTCCGTGCAGACATGTACCGTTTTCATTGGGCGACAACGGATAAATCTTATTCCCGATCGTAAAACGGCTTCCTGCAATACGGCCCGCCACCGGTCCGATGGTCGCGCCGGCATACAGATCATTTCCGGTGTATGCCGCCGGATCGGCAAAGTTCAGGCAGACATTTACCCGTTTTCCTCCGCCGGACGGCAGCTCCACCCGCTGGATGGATGCCCCCATTGTCCCGATCTGTACCGCCATCCCCCTGTCATTTTCCATCTGGTATACGGCAGAATGCCCTTTTTTTTCGATTCTGGTCAGTTTCACTTGCTTTCTCCTCCTTGTATTTTTTGATTTTAAGATCAAAATTCCTGCTTTTTTTATTATACACCATGGACGGTCTCTTGTCATGACAGAAAGAAAAAACGAATCATTTTCCCTCTTCCCCAAATCCGTTTTTCCGTGTATACTTATAAGGAAAAATAAAACCAGAAAGATAACAGGAGGAGAATGAATGAGACATTTAATCAGCCCGCTGGATTTCACAGTGGATGAACTGGAACAGTTGATGCTTCTGGCCAGCGATATGGAGCATAACCGCGAAAAATATTCCCATTCATGTGACGGAAAAAAATTAGCCACTTTATTTTATGAACCAAGTACAAGAACTCGCCTGAGTTTTGAGTCTGCCATGTTGAGTCTGGGAGGCAGCGTACTTGGTTTTTCTTCGGCTGCCAGCAGTTCTGCGGCAAAGGGAGAAAGCGTGTCGGACACCCTGCGTATGATATCCTGCTATGCCGATATCTGCGCCATCCGCCATCCCAAGGAAGGTGCCGCTTATGTCGGCGCAAAAGCCGCATCCATCCCGGTCATCAATGCCGGAGACGGCGGACACCAGCATCCGACTCAGACGCTGACCGATCTGATGACCATTCGCTCTCTGAAAGGCCGCCTGGGCAATATGACGGTAGGTCTGTGCGGCGATCTGAAATTCGGCCGGACCGTTCACTCTCTGATCGGCGCGCTGGTGCGCTATCCCGGCATTCGTTTTGTACTGATTTCCCCCAGAGAACTTCGCATCCCCGACTATACCCGCGAAAATGTCCTGGAAGCGAACGGCATTCCCTATGAAGAAGTCACCAGCCTGGACGAAGCTATGCCGAAGTTAGATATCCTGTACATGACCCGCGTACAAAGAGAACGCTTTTTTAATGAAGAAGAGTATATCCGCATGAAAGATTGCTATATCCTTGACCGGCAGAAAATGTCTCTGGGACGGGAAGACTTGTTGGTGCTTCACCCTCTTCCCCGTGTCAATGAGATTTCCGTAGAAGTGGACAGCGATCCCAGAGCCGCCTATTTCCGCCAGGTGCAGTATGGTGTCTATGTGCGCATGGCGCTGATACTGACTCTGTTAGCCGGCTGAGCTCCCCGTCCTGCCCCCCGGCAAATACCGATTGTTAGATATCGCCGCAAAGAAAATCTGTCATTTGTAAAGGAGAAAACCCATGTTAAATATCAGCGGCCTGAAAGAAGGCATTGTTCTGGATCATATCAAAGCTGGAAAATCCATGGAAATATATAAATACTTAGGGCTTGACCGTGTTGACAGCCAGGTCGCCATCATTAAAAATGCCCGCAGCAACAAAATGGGGCGGAAAGATATCATCAAAATTGAAGGCAGCCTGGATGAAGTGGATCTGGATATTCTGGGCTTTGTCGATCATAATATTACCGTCAATATTATCCGCGATGATAAAATCGTAGAAAAAAAGGTGCTGCACCTACCCAAGAGAATCACCAATATCCTGCGCTGCAAAAATCCCCGCTGTATCACTTCCACGGAACAGGAGCTGCCCCATATCTTCTTTTTGTCTGACGAGACCGATCAGACCTACCGCTGTCTGTACTGTGAAGAACGCTATGGTCATAAATCCTGAATATCATGAAGACAGGGAGGTTGACTTATGATTAAAGACAAACACCGCCCATTTTTTCGGTGGGGTGTTACTATTTTTCTGGTTTTTGTATGCTGCATTCTGTTTTTCTTCTGCGTTCTGCGCTTTAGCGAGCTGAGAGGTCTGTTCGGTACGATTTTCAGTATCCTTTCACCGATCATCTGGGGCATTGTCATCGCTTATCTGCTTTGGCCTATCGTAGATCGAGTGCGCTGCTTTCTATTCCCCAGACTGCCGGCCTTTATCAAACCGGACAGCCGGCGGCGTCATATCAGTCTGGGGCTCGGCATTCTCAGCGCCCTCTCTCTGATGCTGCTGGTCATTGTCGTGTTAATCAGCATGGTTCTGCCCGAGCTGATTCAGACCATTATGACATTAGTCAACAATTTCGGCTCCTATGTCACATACGTTCAGAATGTAGAAGAATGGGTCAACAGCCTTCTGACAGATAACCCGCAGATTCAGAGCATTGTCCGTTCTGCTTTTGACAATCTGGCTTTATTGCTCGGCAATTGGGTTCAGAATGATTTGGTTGGCCAAATCAATGTCGTTGTCACCGGCCTGACAAGCGGCGTCATCAGCCTGGGACGATTTTTTCTGAATTTTGTGATTGGTATTATCGTCTCAATCTATATTTTTGCCAGCAAAGAAACGTTTGCCGGACAGTTTAAAAAAATTCTGTATGCCGTTTTTAAACCTTCTCATGCCAATGTTATTTTGGATGTGCTGCGACACAGCGATAAAATATTCGGCGGTTTTATCTCTGGAAAAATTTTAGATTCTTTGATTATCGGAATTCTTTGTTTTATCTGTCTCTCGATACTGAAAATGCCTTACACCATCTTAGTCAGCGTCGTGGTAGGCGTCACGAATGTCATACCGTTTTTCGGTCCTTTTATCGGCGCCATTCCCAGCGCATTTTTGATTCTGGTAGTCAATCCGCAGCAATGCCTGATTTTTCTGATTTTTATCCTGATTCTCCAGCAGGTTGACGGCAATATTATCGGCCCTACGATTCTGGGCGACAGCACCGGCCTGTCCTCTTTCTGGGTTATTTTTTCGATTCTTTTAGGGGGAGGTTTGTTCGGGTTTGCCGGTATGATACTGGGTGTTCCGATCTGCGGCGTGGCATACTACATCTGCAAAAGGCTCGTGGAATCCAAACTGCGCCGCCGGCAGTATCCCACAGCCACAACCGCCTACAGCGCTTCCGGCATCGTGATGGACCCAGACACGCACATGCTGGTTCCGGCAGAAAACCTGACCTCTGACCATGCGAAACAGCAAGGAGAGGATCCGGCACAGAACGACACTACAAATTCTTAACAAAAAAACTGTCATACCAAAACCGCATCAAGCAGGCTCTGGTATGACAGTTCTTATTTTGACAAGCGTCGGTTACTGCGTCAGCATACGCTCCAACACGGCTTTTCCGATCTCATTCTGTTCTTGAAATCCTTTCAGCATCTCGCCTTCATCCTCAATGCTTTCGTCAATCCATCCCAGCATAATATAGCAGACATAATCGCCATAAACCAATACCTCGGAGGCTTCCAGCTTCGGCATGTTCACCGGATACTGCATAGCTTCTTCCAACTGATAGGTGCGATAATTTTCCAGAGCAGTTTTCACGTCCTCTGCCCTTCCCTCTTTGGCTTTCACCAAAATGAGCGTATCAACCTGGGCGCTGATCATCGGCACTTCGCCAAAAGCTTCTTCGTACATATCCTCCGTCACGCCATACATCTGCGCCAGGGACTCTCCGTCCAGGGGCATGCTGGGAAGATAATTTTCGCCGTAAGCTTCGGCCACAGCATCCCGTACTCCCTGCAAAGTGAGAGAGGCTCCCACGCTGCTGCTCTCCTCCGGCTGTGCCAACGCCGTATCCGTCTCCTGTGCGGAGGAGGTAACAGGTTCTGTCGCCTTCGTGGTTTCTGAAGATGTTGTACTGCCTGTCGTGTCCTTTGTCTCGCCATCTTTTTTGGAGCCGCAGGCTGTCAGCGTCAGAACAAACATGGTCAGCAACAAAAGCCCCATTGCCATTTTCTTCTTCATAATAATTCTCTCCTTGTCTGTTGCTTTTTTCATCAGATCCTTTGGAAACAATATGAAAAAAACCGATTTACATTTATTCTGCGTCATCTGTAACGGTTATATTCACATGGTTTCCTGTTTGGACCAGCATAGGATAGCATATCCAGACATAAAAAGCAACTTACATTTTTCTGAAGAAAATATTACTCCATTGCCGCCCGCATCTTTAAAAGAGCGGCTTTCTCAATCCGGCTGACATAGCTGCGGCTGATTCCCAGTTGACCGGCAATTTCTCTCTGTGTAAATTCCTTATTTCCGAACAGGCCATAGCGCAGGCGGATCACCAGCTTCTCTTTCTCTTTCAGACATTGCTCATATGCCTCATACATCTCCCGGATCTCCTGTGTCAATTGTACCTGCTCCACCACTTCTTTATCCTCCGCTTCCACGACATCGACCAAACTGATCATATTGCCTTCCTTGTCGGTGCCAATGGGATCATAAAGCGAAACCTCTTTGCCGTACTTCTTCTCCAAACGAAGGCTCATCAGGATCTCGTTGTCAATGCACTTTGCCGCATAGGTGGCCAATTTGCTGTTCTTATCGGGATCAAACGTATTGACCGCCTTGATCAGTCCTATCGTTCCAATCGAAATCAGATCGTCCAGATCCCTCCCATCTCCATTGTATTTCTTACTGATATGTGCCACCAGACGCATATTCCGCTCAATCAATATGTCTTTCGCCTCGGCATCACCGGTTTTCCATCTCTGTAAACACTCTTTTTCCTCTCCGATTGTCAATGGTTTTTGGAATGCTTTCATAAAGACTCACAGGAACCCCCGCCGTCTCTTTATTACTATCATATATATGCCAGGGACAAAATGGAAGTGCTTTGCCAATATTTCTGAAAATAGAGTCTAAAATAGGAGACCGACGATCTTTTCGCCTGTCTCCTATCTCGAATTCTATTCTTTTCTTCGGTTCGCTTTATGGATTATCTTTGCGAAGCTTAAACTGGCTGACCAAATTTCTGAGTACCTGCGCCTGGCTGGACAGCTCTTCGCTCGTCGCTGCGCTTTCCTCGGCTGTGGCCGAATTCGTCTGCACGACACTGGAAATCTGATTCATGCCTTCCGTCACCTGTTCAAGAGATGTAGCCTGTTCAGCCGCCGCCTCCGCAATCTGATCCACAATTCCAGAAACCGTCTGCGTGCTCTGCACCACTTTTTTCAGAGAGCTGGCTGTCTCATTGGCAATCTTCGTTCCTTTCTCCACGGCGTTGACCGCTCCCGTGATCAAATCCGAAGTACTCTTGGAAGCTTCTGCCGATTTGCTGGCAAGATTGCGCACTTCATCTGCCACGACAGCAAAGCCCTTTCCTGCCGCTCCGGCTCTGGCCGCTTCCACCGCGGCGTTCAAGGCCAGAATATTGGTCTGGAATGCGATATCTTCGATTGTTTTAATAATCTTTCCGATCTCCGCCGACTTCTCTCCGATCTCGCCCATCGCCGTGACCATCTCCTGCATCTGCCGGCTGCAGACATCCGTCTCCTCACCCGCGCCTGTGGAATAGCCTCTGGCCTCCGTCGCATTGGCGGACGTTTGCTGCACATGCCCCAGAATATCCTCAATGGTTGAAGCGAGTTCCTCAATCGAGGAAGCCTGCTCCACAGCACCCTGAGAAAGCCCCTGCGCACCAGACGCCATCTGATCGCTCCCGGCAGATACCTGGTTTGCTGAATTGTCAATCTGATTCAGCGCACTGCTTAGACGCCGGTTCATTTTGCGCACAGAGAGCAGAACCCCTTCAAATGCACCGATATAGCCATCCTCGGCTCTTGTGCGGACCATAAAGTTTCCATCCGCCATCTCCTCCAGAACATACTTCAGATCTGTGACAATCCGATTCAAGTTGGCTGTCATCTCGTCAAACGTCTTTGATAATACTCCGATTTCATCTTCACTGGTCACATCCAGATGTACATCTAAATTTCCCTGTGCGATACTCCTGGCCGCCTGCACAACTCCCTGAACCGGACTCAGTACCCGTTTTAACACCCGGATCGTTGTAATAATGATGACAAAAAGCGCCGCAACCGAAAGGAGAAGCATCCACAGCACCGTCGATTTTACTTTGGCATCAATGTCGCTGGTCTGAATCGCTGTAAGGGACCACCAAGTCTGACTTCCCACATGAATCGGCGTGAAAAACCGAGTAACTTTCCTTCCGTCCTCCCTTGTTGTCTCCAACTGAAATGCGGAACCCTGCGCCATCTTGCTTCGGATCTCTGCCAGCTCATCCGCGTGAGGCGTATAATCGGAAAGCATTTTACCGATATCTGCCGGATCCTCGCTGTCGTAAATAATCTTCTCGGCCGCATTATAGATTGTGGCATACATGCTGGGATATGCCTCGCTGCTGGTTTCCACCTTATCAAAATGTCTTACCCGAATATCCGCCATCACCACGCCCTGAAGCTCATTGTTGTGAATAATCGGGCTGGCATAGGTGACAAGCGTCTCTCCGTTATAATCATAAGGTTCTGTCACCACCGCTTTTTTCTGCGAGGCCGCCATACTGTAGTAACTTTCATTTGCGTATGTGCTGTACGCGCCAAAGGGAACGGTGTCCTGATCCGCCTCCCCCTCGGATATGTAAAACGCATAATCCGCGATATCCGCCTGGAACTTGTACGGCTCAAACATTACGCCCACGCCAGCCAGATTATCGTTATAGGCCGCGCTGCTCCTGGCCGTCTCCCGCAGATACACTTCGATATCATAATTGATTGGGGTCAGCACCGTACCATAGATCGAGCTCGTGCAAAGTTTCATAGCCGCAGGTTCTGTCGGAACTATCGTCCAGGACGGATCTTCCGCCGCCGTCCGGTATGCCTCCTCCACATATCTCTGCATATCCTGAGCAACGGATTCCGCCTCATCAAAAATCCCCTGAATATCCTGCGCATTCATCTTGGAAGTCGCCTCTAACGCCTCATAGGTGGCGGCGGTTATCGCACTTCGAGACAAAAAAATCGCTGTTCCAATTAATACAATCAAAATGATTGTCAGAAGCGATCCAATGATCAGAGATAATTTTGAAGCCAGTTTCATTTTGTTCAGCATATACACTCCTCCTCCGTCTAAGTCGGATTCTTTCACAAAAAACCATCTGTTTTTTGTGTATTTTTACCTGTTCAGACATAAAAAATCGCTTTATCTTATCAGAATGATGCTTCTTTTCTGCCTGAACCAGAATACCTCTCCTCAAAATTGTACCATAGTAACCGGCTAAAGTAAACAAAAAATTGTGTAAATTTTTTTTATTATTTTGCAGAATTCAGCTTGGGGGAACCTTGCAAAAAGGGAACACAGGAAAAGACTTGATTTCCTCTAGGCTTTATGATATCTTTAGTCCGGCACCTGTCTTGTCATGTGACTTGACAGAAGAACATACCCTTTCCCTATAAGGAGATTTCCAATGAATACAGAAAGAAAAAAAGGAACATTAAGAACGTTTCTGGCCCGAAAAAACATTGTCTTTTCCGTGAAACGTTACGGCATTGATGCGCTGGGAGCCATGGCGCAGGGGTTATTTGCCTCCCTCTTAATCGGCACGATTGTATCTACGCTGGGAGGTCAGATCGGCAGCGATTTTCTGGTGACCGTCGGTAATTATACCAAAGCCGCCTATGTGGTGGGAGGCGCGATGGCTGTCTCCATCGGCTTTGCTCTGCAGGCCCCGCCGCTGGTACTCTTTTCCCTGGTATCGGTAGGCGCCGCCGCCAACGAGCTGGGCGGATCCGGCGGTCCTCTGGCTGTACTGGCTATCACCGTAATCGCCGCCGAATGCGGCAAAGCCGTTTCCAAAGAAACGCCGGTCGATATTTTAGTCACCCCTCTTGTCACGATTCTCATCGGCGTATTGTTGGCCACATGGTGGGCTCCCTCCATCGGCGCGGCCGCAGGCGCGGTGGGCGGCCTTATTATGTGGGCGACGGAGCTGCACCCTTTCTTTATGGGAATTCTAGTATCGGTCATTGTGGGGATCGCTTTGACTCTGCCGATTTCCAGCGCTGCCATCTGCCATGGATTGGGACTGGTTGGGCTGGCCGGAGGCGCCGCGGTGGCCGGCTGCTGCGCACAGATGATCGGCTTTGCCGTCATGAGTTTTCGGGAAAACAAATGGGGCGGCTTGGTTTCGCAAGGGCTGGGAACCAGTATGCTTCAGATGGGCAACATCGTAAAAAATCCGCGCATCTGGATTCCTCCGACGCTGGCATCCGCGATCACAGGCCCAATCGCTACTTGTATCTTTCGCCTTCAGATGAACGGGGCAGCCATCTCTTCTGGTATGGGAACCTGCGGCCTGGTGGGACAGATCGGCGTCTATACCGGCTGGATCAACGATATCGCCGCCGGAACGAAAATCTCTGTCACCGCGTTCGACTGGCTTGGACTGGCTCTGATCTGTTTTGTGCTTCCCGCTCTTTTGAGCGTCCTGTTCTGCGAGCTGCTGCGAAAGGCCGGCTGGATCAAAGACGGCGATCTGACATTGTCCTGATCCTCTTTGATCGGCAAAGCAGATTTATATTTTTCGTATAAAAGCTCATCCTTCTGCCATAATATGTCACAGGGCAGGCAATGCCTGTCAAATGATCATGGCAGGAGGATTTTTATTGATGCAGCTAAGACACACCTGTTTTCACGGAACCGGCAAGGTTCGTTCTTTTTTTGAGGGCTGGTATTTCAAACACCAGACCAGCGCTCATACTTTGATTCTGATCCCCGCGTTTCACTGCGACGAGCGGGGCAAAACCAGCGCCTCCATGCAGGTCATTCTGGATGACGCCTCGCATCATCTGACCTTTTCTTCCCAGGACTTTGCAGCCGATACCAAGCGGCTTCACATCAGCCTGGGACAGAACATTTTCTCTGAGAAAGGATGCCGGCTTCATCTGGACGCGCCGGGACTCAAGCTTCGCGGCCATCTCTACTATGGTTCTTTTCAGAAACCATTTCGGTCCTTTATGGGTCCCTTCGCCAGACTTCCGCTGCCCTGCTTCCACGAAGTTCTAAGCCTGTTTCACAACCTGCGCGGGCGCATTCTGGTCAATGATCAGGTCTGGGATTTCTCAGAAGGGTTCGGTTATCTGGAAAAAGACTGGGGACACAGCTTTCCCCAGTCCTATCTGTGGCTGCAATGCAGCCAGAAAGAGCAAAGCCGCGCCGACAGCTTTATGCTGACTATCGCCGGGCTGGGCGCCGTCTCCGCCTGCAGCAGCCTCATCCTGCACAGGGGAAAACAATACCGCCTGTCCACCTGGCAGGGAGCAAAACTGCTGCGCTATCACGGTCGCCGCATTGCTCTGCGCCAGGGAAAGTATCTGTTACAGGTGATTCTGCCGCCGGGCAGCAGCCGCGCTCTTTCAGAGGAAGAAGGCGCCGCGTCATCCGTACTTCTGAAAGCGCCCCTGGACGGAAATATGAAGCGCACCATACGTGAAAAAGCCCGTTGTCCCATGCGCTGTCAGCTCTATCGGGGCGGCCGGAAAATTCTGGATATGCAGAGGGAGTGGGGAAGCCTGGAACGGGTATAAAAACCTCAGACGCCGCGCCCCAAATCAATACTTTTTGACGCGGTTTTTTCTATAAAAGCCGCGTCATGCTCCACAAACAGAAGCGTCGGCCGAAACTGCCGGATCAGCGTTTCAATCTGCATTCTCGACAAGATATCAATATAATTCAAAGGCTCATCCCAGATATATAGATGGGCTTTCTCACATAGGCTTCTGGCTATCAGTACTTTTTTCTTCTGGCCTTCGCTGTAATCCTCCATATTTTTCTCAAACTGAATACGGGAGAAATCCAGTTTGCGCAGCAGAGCTTTGAAGCGGGCTTCCTCCAAATCATAAGAAGCGGCATACTCGTCAAGACGTCCCCGCAGACCGGAGGTGTCCTGCGATACATAGGATATTTTCAGACCTCCGGCCACAAGAATTTCCCCCTGCCACGCCGGAAAAGAATCCGCCGGCATACCGGCCGCTGACAGAATCGCTTTCAGAACGCTGGACTTTCCGCATCCGTTCTTTCCCTGCAGCGCCGTCTGTTCTCCCCGGCGCACTGTCAAATCCAGATTATGGCAGATCTCTTTCTCCCCGTAAAACAGACAAAGTTTCCGGCACTGTACCAGCTCCGCCTTGTGGTGATTCTGCGGAAACAATTTCAAATCCTCCGACGTCTCGATGTTTTTCAGCAGCGCGCTTTTCTCCTCGATGGCGCTTTTCTGACGTCGCTCCAGGTTCTTGCGCCGCTGCTGCATCCGTCTGGATTTTTCTCCGATATAGGCACGGCTATCCCTTGCCCGATCTGGCTCCTTAGCCGGATCAAATCCGATTTTTGTCGATTCCACCTGATCGGCCCAAAGATGACTCTGTCTGGCAGCTTCTTTTAAACGGTGAATATCCTTTTTTAGTTTTTCGTTCTCGGCCTGCTCATAATGGTCCTGTCTCTCCTTATTTTCATACCAGGAAGAAAAATTTCCCCTCTGAATCTCGATATTGGTCCGGTTGATGGACAGAACATGATCCACGCAGGCATCCAGAAGCTGCCGGTCGTGAGACACCAGCAAAAAGCTCTTCTTTCGCTTCAGATATTGTCCCAGTACATTCCTGGCCCGAATGTCGAGATGATTGGTCGGTTCGTCGATCAGCAGAAAAGCATTTTCCCTCAAAAACAACATTGCCAAAAGTACCTTGGTCCGCTCCCCGTGGGACAGTGTTTGAAAAGGCCGGTATAACACGTCTCCATCCACCTCCAATTGATTCAGCTCCCTCTCCAGGCGCCAAAGCTCGCAGTCTGGATTCCACTCGGCAACCGCCTGCCAAGTCTCCTTCTGCGCATGCGGTACAGAGAAAGGAAAATAGTCGAATGTGAGCGATGAGGCGATCGTACCGCTGTACTCATATTTTCCCTGCAGCAGATTCAAAAATGTCGTCTTTCCCCGGCCGTTGCGCCCGGTAAAGCCTAACTTCCAGTCGGAATCAAACTGAAAGGATACGTTTTCAAAAATATTGTCATAACTGCCCTCATAAGCAAAGGTCAGGTTAGACACAGATATCAAAGACATAAAACCTCCACAAAACTGGTTACACCAGTGTATTAAAAAAGGAACCGCCGGAAGAATCTCTTCTGGCAGCTCCTGATTTCTGGCATCTCAGTTTTGTACAGGCAACCAAAAAAACGATTCTTCTCCATGAAGAACGGTTCTTGTCTGTACAAAAACAGTCTTTTTCTATCAGGCGGTGAAAAGAATAAGATTCTTCCTGCAAAAGCATCATAAACAGGCGGCTTATAACCGCACACTGTCCATCTCACTTTTTTAGCAAAAAAGAATCAAATCATTTTCACACCCCGCTTTCTGTTCTTGATCAATCTACGGGCTATTATAACAGATCTTACGTTTTTTTCAAGCCCTTTTTATGTTTCCGCCGCTTTTTCCTCTGTGTTTTTTGAGCCGCACGTTTTCATCTCGCCTTGTCTTTTCTCCTTCTGCCTGCCTCTTTTTTGTCTGCTTTTCTTTTCCTTGCGAATCGCTTGTATTTTGGTAAGCAATTCGTCCAGTTTCCGCTCTGCCAGTTCGGGATTCACGGAGACGCCAAACAGCATCATCTGTCTCACACATTCTATCACACTCTCCAGATCCGCCGGCATCTTTTTGTCCGTCGGAACATGGCTGCCCGGCCGTTCATACAAATTCGGGCAATCGGTCATCCCTAGAAGATAATCTATGGATACCTGAAAATAATTTGCTATGGCGATTTTAACGCTGTCCGGCGCTTCGTTTGCCTCGCGCTCATAAGCTGAAATGTTGTACTTTGTCAGATGCAGTTCATCAGCCAACTGCTGCTGCGTTATTCCCCGTTCTTTGCGAAGGTCGCTGAGACGTTCACCAATCATATGATTTTCCTCCTTTTATGATCTCATTTTGAGAAATCTCAATTTGATTATACCGGGAAATAAATTTTTTTCAAAAAATAAAAACGGATATCGGATACGCATTTTTATATTATTTCTTTTTCCGCGCGGAACTTGTCTGCGTCGAATCTATTTTCTTTATCAGGCTGTCGATTTCCTGTAATGCTACTTCTGGATTGGCGGCAACCGCTATCGCCAGAAAATTTTTTACACAATTCATAATGTATTCCAGATCCGCCGGCAATTCGTTATCTATCCGAATAAAGCTTCCAGGTTTTTCATACACATTGGGGCAATCGGTCAATCCCAACAAGTAGTCAATTGACACCTGAAAGTGATTGGCTATGGCAATTTTAATCTCGTCCGGCGGTTCATTTGCACCGCGCTCATAGGCAGAAATATTATGTTTTGTCAAATGGAGCAGATCCGCCAGCTCCTGCTGCGTCATCTCCCTGTCCTTGCGCAGATCACTGAGACGTTTCCCAATCATTTTCTGCTTCTCCTCCTTTATGATTATGAAATAAGAGATCTTTCTTTACTTTTAACAGGAAATGGAGATTGTACAAAAACAAAAAAGATAAATGCCTTTGAGCCCCCGCTCTCCTGCATTTACCTCAAAAATTTATGTATCGGGATTCGAGGTATCTTCCTTCTGCTCTTCCTCCCGCAAAGCGCGGATGCACTCCATCTGACTGGTAATCTCCTGGACTACGAGGTCTGGATTCGCCGCAGTAGCCATAGAAATCAGGCGAATCAGTGTCTTTATAATATGCTGGACATCTTCCGGAAGTTTTTTATTCGCCGGCAAACGGCTGCCGGGGCTTTCGTATTGATTCGGTCGGTTGGTCAAGCCCAGAAGATAATCCACAGAGACATGAAAATACTTAGCTATGGCGATCTTTACGTCATCCGGCGCTTCATTATAATCGCGCTCATAAGCAGAAATATTATGCTTTGTCAAATGCAGAACATCTGCAAGCTGCTGCTGGGTCATTCCCCGGTCTTTCCGCAGATCACACAAACGTTCGCCAATCATTTCTCCCTCTCCTTCCAAGAATTCATTTTAAATTTATCATAGCATTTCTCACCAAAATCTGCAAGCAATTTTTTTCTTAACTCTATAAAATATTCCGCTCCCCGCCAGATAGATTCATCGAGATGTTTTCAGCGTAGACAAACAGACTGCCCCGATGTATAATACACATACAAATATCGTATCTGGGATGTGCTTTGCTGGGCAATCAGCAAGATTTTTTGTTTCATCGACCGAAAAAAGAGAGGAGACAGAATATGAGAACGGTTCTGTTTTATTCGGATGTTGAGTCCTTTAATTTTTTTGCCGATCAGTTGGAAAAAGAGTTTCAGCGCAGAGGCCATGAAATCTTTATCTGGGATCTGCGGAATCCGCCGGCCGAAAATCCTCATTCGACCAAACATTTTCAAAGGTTTGCTTCCCGTAAGGTGGATCTGGTTATCTGCTTTGATGGGATTGGAAGCCGTGAAGATAATTTTATTCAAATGTGGAATATCCAGCAAGCGGTTGTGGCCAATATCCTGATGGACCCTCCGTTTCGTTTTCATCCTGATTTGTTGAGACATCCCGATCGTTATCTTTTATTCTGCTGCGACCGGGAACACGTTGAATATGTTAAGAAATATTTCAGCGCTTCTGTCCCCTTTGCTTTATTCATGCCGCATGCCGGTGTTTTACCAGAAGAAAGCGGTTCCATGATCCCTTTTGCCGAACGAAAATATGATATTTTGTTTACCGCTACTTACTACCGCCCGGCCGCTCACTTGAAAGAGGCCGAACAATTGTGCGCCGGTTCTGCATCCATGTCCACTCTTCTGCAGATGATTTATGACAAACTGACGCAAAACAGCGATCTGACCATGGAGCAGGCTGTTCTGCATATTCTGAAACAGAAGAGAATTTCCTTGAAAACCGAGGGACTTTTGTCACTTTTGCGCTGTACTCCGCCGATTGACTGGGCTATCCGCATGTATCATCGGGAACGAGTCGTAACAGCTCTGGCAAAAACCGGTTTTGAGCTGTATCTGCTGGGGAGAGGGTGGGAAAATCATCCGTGTGCCGGCTGTCCCAATGTTCACCATATTGCCGATCGTATCCCTTATCATGACACCTTATCCTACATGGCGGATGCGCGCATCAACCTGAATGTGATGCCCTGGTTTAAGGCGGGTACCCATGACCGTATTTTTAACACCCTGCTGCAGCATTCCGTTCCTTTAACTGACCCCAGCCTCTGGCTGACTCAGAATTTCACTGACGGCGAAGACATTGCCTTCTATGATTTGGATCATTTGGAACAGCTTCCTGCCATCGCGGCACGTTTGCTGACGGATACAGAGCGCTCGGAGGCTATCATTCAAAAGGGATATGAAAAAACCTCATCCAACCTTACTTGGAGCCACTGCACAGACTGGATTTTAGAGGCGGTAAACGCTGTCTATGCCCTGGATTAAACCGGTTCAAGGACGCAGCTTTCGCTGCCTATATCCTTTCCGTGTATGTAAAAAGGCTGAGAAGCATCTATACTTCTCAGCCCAAGGGAAATGACTATTGCCTGGTGGTCGAGCTAACAGTCATATTGATTATACCAGGAAGTTATAATAAAGTCAATTATTTCTTTTCTAAAATCTCCAGTTCTTCCAATGAAAACCATCGGTTTAGTTCGATCGTCAATTCCGAATATCCCGTCTCCCGCGCCGCCTTCCACACAAAGATTCGATCTTTTAATTCGGAGAGTTGGTACAGCTTTTCCAAAAAAGATAAAACCTGTTTTGCCATTTCCTTAGACTGCGCAGGGGAAAGCGTTCTGGCTTCCATACCAAACGCGGATAAAAGAAGCTTCAGTATCCCCAGATTAAACCGCTCCGTCTGCAGCAGGGTAATGCAGCAACTGACGCACCGGTCTTTCTGACCTGTATTAAAACAGCAAATTGCCAGATATTCCCAAGCCTGCGTCAGATTTCCGGTCAGCATCATTCCTGTGCAGAGCGTTCCATTCTGCTCAAATAAATCCAATGCACGCTGTAAATGCAAAGCCCCCTTCCAAAAGTCTCCCGATTCAGCAAAATATTTTCCCAAAACATAATCAAAATCCGAATCTTCCTTGACATAGCGAATCGCTTTTTCATATACGGATAAAATTCTTTCGACTTTCTTTTTTTCGTTGCACAGCAAAAGCAGAAGCCAGGCAAAAATTTCCGACGCCTTCATATTCAGGCTCTGTGCAACTTCTTCTTCTGGGGGCAGAGCGTCCATCGCTTTCTCATACCACTCGATTGCCTGTTCATATTCTCCGCTTGCCCGGCAGATATCAGCCATATTGCCTAACATCATATAATCATCTGGCTGTTCTTCCAATTCTTTTAAGATCAGTCTTCGGTTTCGTTCCAGTTTCTGGCCGGCTGCCAGCGCCTGTTTCGTATATCCTGTATGATAAATCGTCAATTTGTCACAGGCATCCAAAACCTCTTCCGCAGTAAGCGCTCTCTTTCCTCGAACCAGATATTCATGAATCCGGCCCTGATAACGGACACCAGAAAAGTTCCGGAATACCCGCATCTGGTTTCCTCCGGTAAAAACTTCCCCCTCTTCATTCACATTAAACCAGTTGGTGAGAATGGCCTGGGTGGGAGAATGAGTCTGCTCCAGCTTGATCAGCAAAGCCTTCAGGCGATTTCCATTCTCCTCATCCATATATTCGTCCGCATCCAGAAATACAATCCAGTTTCCCTTTGCCTTGCTGCAGGCAAAGTTTTTTGCCGCAGAAAAATCATCGCTCCAGGAAAAGGAATAGACAACCGCTCCCATTTCCTGCGCGATCTCCACGGTCTGGTCTGTGCTGCCGGTATCTACGACAATCTGTTCCCACATGATGTCTTTTCCCCACGACAGCGCTTGACGGATATTTTTCTCTTCATTCTTCACAATCATACATTGTGATATGCGCAACTGCTTCATAATCTCCCGTTTTTCCTCTCTTTGTAGCTGTTAGAACAAGGTCTATTTATTCTTCCCCTCCTGCCGCAGCGTCCAGAAGCGCCAGTTCCTGTTCTGAAAAACACTCCCGCAAAGCCAAAATGAATTCGTCATAACCTGTTTCACAGGCAGCTTTCCAGAGGAAAAGACGCTCTTTCAGCTCGGTAAGGTTATAAAGCTTTCCCAGAAACCCCAGCACCTGCCGGCCATTTGCGGCTGCTCTGCCTGTAACGGCTGCTTCTTTCGCATCGGCCAGAAAGGCATAAAGAAGAATTTTCAGCCCGCCCATGGAAAAACGATCCGCCTGCAGCATACGAACACAGCAATTCACGCAGCGATCCCGGCGCCCTGTATTAAAATAGCAAGTGGCCAGATACTCCTGTGCGCGCATCAGATTGCCTGTCAACAGGCTGCCGTAACAGAGATTTCCGTAGGTATTCATCAATTCCAACGCCCGCTCCAAATGAAAGGCCGCCTGCTCATATTCCTTTTCTCCCGCCAGATAGCGTCCCAGGATATAATCAAAATCCGACTCTTCGGGAACATATTGGATCGCTTTTTCATAGATATCTAAAATATGATGGATATCTTTCTTCTCGCTGCAAAGCAGAAATAAAAGAGAGGATAGTGTCTCAGAGATCCGCGAGTCGAGCATCTTTCTGGTTAAGTCGGCCGGTGTTATTGCCTCTGCGGCTTTCTCATACCAAAAAATTGCCTTTTCATATTCTTTTCCGGCACGGTACGTATCCGCCAGATTGCCCAACATCACATGGTCGTTTGGATGTTCTTCCAGCTCTTTCAGAATCAGTCTCCGGTTTCTCTCCTGCTTTTCTCCCGTCGCCATCACCCGCTCTATATAGCCCGTATGAAAAATAGTCAGACTGTCGCAGGCATTCAGTACTTCTGCAGGCGTCAGAATCTTCTTTTCGTTGACCAAATGTTCATGGATTCGTCCCCGGTAACGAATCCCGCATCGGTTGCGAAAAAAACGGATCTGGTTTCCACCGGTACAAACCTGACCGTTCTCATCTACATTAAACCAGTTTGTCACCACCACCTGATAGGGCAGACGCTTGGTATGAATCTTGGTAAGCAGGGCGGACAGACGTTTGACATTCTCCGAATCCATATATTCATCTGCATCCAAAAACGCGATCCAGTCGCCCTTTGCCTGCTCACAGGCAAAATTCTTTGCCGCGGCAAAATCATCAATCCAGGAGAAAAAATATACGGTTGCACCCATCTCCTTTGCAATCTCAACCGTCCGATCCGTACTGCCGGTATCCACTACAATCTGTTCCCACATAATATCCCGGCCCCAAGACAAAGCCTTCCGAATATTTTCCTCCTCATTTTTTACAATCATACACTGAGAAATGCGGGGTTTTTGATCCTTTTTCATAGGCAAATCCTCCATTGGAAAAAGGGCTATTCCAAAGCCGAAGCCCGGAATAGCCCCTAATCTTGCTATGCAGTTACTTTCATAACCCTCTGGATTAGCCCAGCAGGCTCAGTACGGACTGAGGAACCGCATTGGACTGAGACAACATGGACTGTGCAGCCTGCAGCAGAATGTTGTTCTTCGTGAACGAAGTGATCTCATCGGGCATGTTGGTATCACGGATACGGCTCTCAGCAGCCTGGATGTTCTCAGACGTTACCTTCAAGCTGTTAACCGTATGCTCCAGACGGTTCTGGGCAGCACCGAGAGATGCGCGGTACGTAGCAATGCTGTTGATAGCGCTGTTGATATGATCCAGCATCGCGTTCGCAGTAGCTTTGTTCGTTAAGGAGCTAGAACTAAACTGACCCAGAATTGCTGCTGTGGTCATGTTCTGCTTAGCAACCGTGATCGTTTCATTTGCCGTCGGACCAATCTGGAACTGCATTACAGAGCCAGCACCAGCCGAATCAGCTTCCGCCGCAGACAGAGGCTTGGTTCCGTTAAAGTCGGTGTAGTTAGCGATACGGTCGATTTCCTTCAGCAGAGCGTCAACCTCAGTCTTGATGTTGTTCGAAGAAACTGTGTTCATCGTAGCGTTGGAAGCCTGAGTGGTCAGAGTTACCATACGCTGTAACATAGAGTGAACCTCAGTCAGAGCACCTTCAGCCGTCTGAATCAGACCGATAGCATCCTGTGCGTTGGTAGCAGCCTGGTTCAGACCATTGATCTGACTTCTCATCTGCTCGGAAATAGCCAGACCAGCAGCGTCGTCGCCGGCACGGTTGATTCTATAACCGGAGGACAGTTTCTCAAGGTTCTTACTCAGATTGCTGTTGTTGGTAGCCAGGTTTCTACTGGAGTTGATAGCCTGAATATTATGTTGAATCTGCATACATTTACCTCCTTGTGTAAGTCAGTCCCGCAGCGACTTCCTTGTCCCTGACAGCATATGTTCAGTGGGCCCTACATCCGATATACTGGCCTGACTTCAATCACTTTTTGTTTCTCACACTTATATTATCGGCCAGGTTTAAAAAAGGATAAGGGGGATTTTTCATTTTTTTAAGCAGAAAAATAAATTTATGCCATTTTGCTTTCTAAGATCTCCACTCTCTTTGTCAGGGCGTCGATCAGACTTAACAGGATCGTCATATTATCTTGATCAAGCCGGAAAATTCTGTAGTATTGGCTCATCTCTTCTATCTTACTGTTTAGCATTTCGATCTTACGATCCAGAGATTCATAGATACGGGCCATCTCATTGAACATCAGACTCTCCGATTTGATGATACGCTCATCTACCTGTTTCAGAATTCTTTCTTCTGTCTTGGCTTGGCGCACGTCTAAACGCTCATCCACCTGCTTCAAAATCTTCGCTTCTGTCTCCAGCAGACGTTCGTCCACCTGGTTTAGAATCTTTGTTTCTGTCTCCGCCAGACGTTTATCCAGACGCTCGTCCACCTGCCTCAGAATCTTTGCTTCTGTCTCCGTCAAACGTTTATCCAGACGCTCGTCCACCTGCTTCAGAATCTTTGCTTCTGTCTCCGCCAGACGTTTATCCAGACGCTCGTCCACCTGGTTCAGAATTTTTGTTTCTGTCTCCGTCAAACGTTTATCCAGACGCTCGTCAAACTGTTCCAGAATCCTCGTTTCTGTCTCCGCCAAACGCTTATCCAAATGCTCGTCCAATACCGTTTCCATTAGATTCTTCAACACAATCAAATTTTCTTTTTCTATCATAGGTACACCCCCTTTCTGTACCAATATCATACCAGATTGCCAAATATTTTTCAAGCGTTCTTTTAAAGTCTTATTACTAAAAAGCCTTTCTCCGCAAAACGCAATCCCTCACCCAAACACCACCTCAAAAATCTCTTTCAATCTGACGGTAAAGCTATGCTTCTCCTTTATCTTTCCATACCCGTTGGCAGCGATCTGCTGCCGCTCCTTTTCATGCTTCAGATAGTAATCGCACTTTCTGAGCAGGTCTTCCTTTGAATAAAAAACGGCCATATCTTCGCCCGGCACAAACCAATCAAAAAATTCTGCCTGATAATTGGACAGAAGAAATCCTCCCGCCCCCATAATATCCATCCCTCGAAGCGGAATCGCACTTCGGATACTGCGCAGCGTAATATTCAGATTAATGCGGCTGCAGGCAAACACATAGGGCATATACCGGTAATAGTCTACCGGTCCGCGGTTTTTGACACGGGAAAGGGAGGGGGTCGGATTCGGCGTATAGAGCCAGGTATCAAAATACTGAGAGACCGCGTCCAAAAGTTCCTGCCGCTCTCTCGCCGCAATTTTTCTCGCCAAAAAGACGTTGGCAAAGATCCAGGAGACCGTTTCCAACCCGTCCGAATTGGGTTTTATTCTGGTTGGCTCCATACTCTCCTGCATGGCCTCGATAATTTCCGGCGTCAGTAGACTTTCTACAAACCATTGTCCGCTGACCTGCATCTGCGCGGCCATCACCGCATCCAAATATCCTTTTGCATAGGAAGGAAGCTTTTCCATGCGGTCAAAAAAATTATTTTTCTCATTGTACATAGAACCAAGAAAAGAAACGTCACAGGTATATGCCTGCCGGATCGTTTCTTTTTCTCCCTTTTCTGCAGGCTGGTCCAGGCTCTCCAGTTGCCTGGCAATCCGTTCCACGCCTACGGCCAGAGGCGCATAATGCACCGTGGGAATCTGCCCCTGTTTAAATTCCTGATATAACGCTTTATCAAACAGAAAAATATGATTGCAGGGATGAATCAACGCACAGGAATACAATTGAATCAGCGGGCTGTCATACACTACCGCTATGTAAGGCACGTTTCGTTTATTACAATTATGAGACAGCACCGGGCTGAAGTTAAAGGTAAAGACGGCGTCATAATGTCCCCCGTCAAACTCGCGCTCAAACAGCCGGTCAAACTCTGGGTTGACGCGATCCGTCAACAGATCGCTGACCACGCATTTGTAAGCGCATCCCAGCCGCTGCAGCGCTTCACAGACATCCGGAATTCCCAGATCTTTCCCGGTAAAAATCAATAAGTTCATACGATTCTCCCCCTTATATTTGATACCATTGCCTGATATTTAACGGTTCATTTTTCTCACAGCGTGGAAAGCCGTTCTTTCGCCGGTCCATATCCCTCTCTGGCTGCTCTCTGGTAATATGCTCTGGCCTTCTGTGTCTGCCCAGACACCTCATACCAAACTGCCAAGTTATAAGCCGCCTTAAAAGACCCCGTTCCGGCTACCATTTCCAGCTCCGGTTTTTCTCCCAGACGCAGGCATTTGAGATAGCTCTCCTCAATCCTAGGCAGATAACCGATATACCTCTGCACATCAGAGAGTACCAGCTTCATATAAAAATAGCCGCAGACAAAACAAAAATCCGCACGGCTGCCCAGTTCTTTCTCCGCCTCCTCGATCACCTGTTTCGCCTCTGCCAAATGGACTCCCTCTCCCAGATCCATGAGCGTATAGAGATAACGCAAAACGCCGTCCACCCAATAGCTGGTTTTTTTGCGTCCGCCTTTCCACAGCCTGCGAAACCACGAAAGGCTATCATCCAACCGTTTTAAATTCCGCAGCGTAACAGCCATCTGATACCAATAATATGGATTCTCCGGCTCCAGACTGACGGCTTTCTCCAGATAGCTCAGATTTCTTTCTCCCTTTCCCTCCTGCAGATACCCGTCATGATCCGCCTGCAGCGTCAGCAGAAAACAGGGGATATCGGTATCCGGCTGCTCATGGATCAATCCCTGATAGCGTACGCCCCGCGGCAGCACGCGGGGAAGCAATGTCGAACTGATACTGATAGCATCCGGATCCCCCGGCTTTTTTGCCGCTGCCAAATCCGATGCGTCCCAATAGGAGTCAAACCGCAGAATCGCTCCCATCCAGGCTCCTGCGCCATGCCTTTTATCTCCCCGGCACAGAGCTTCTTCCAGTTTCTTTCTGCTGCCGGGCCGCAGATATTCATCTGCATCCAAGATCAGATTCCAGTCTGCGTCCGATTGTTCCAGGGCAAAATTGCGGGCGGCAGAAAAATCCTGAATCCAGGTAAAATCAAAAACCTTGGCTCCCGCCTCCGCGGCCAGTTCCTTTGTCCGGTCCGTGCTGCCCGTATCCACCACAATTATCTCATCTACAAAAGGACGCGCTGCCTTAAGGCAGCGCGCAAGACTACGTTCTTCGTTCTTTACGATCATTACCAGATTAATTTTCAATGCGTCAGTTCTCCTGTTTTTTTCCCATATCCTTTGTTTTTAACACCTTAAAAACATACTCGCGGACCGCCGCCTCCGCGTTATCGGTCAGCTCCACAAAGAAACAGCCGTAACCGTATTCCCTGTCTCGCAGCCGCTTCGCCCGGATTGTCCGTGCCTGATACGTCCGCTTGCCTGACCCAAACGCATACTGAAAAGTGAGCAATTCATGTTTATCCAAGGGCTGGCTGGTGACGAGATAAAATCCCCCCGCACTGATATTCTCAATTGTTCCGTAAAAATGCCCATGCTTTGCAGAATCAAATCCGATCTCGATATTGACTCTGGCCCGAATGTCCTTCTGGCGCTGGAGAGTGCCTTTGACCTCTTTCATCTTGCAGTCCGCCATCCAGAACTGCGGCATGGTTGGATACGACGGATTTCGGTGAATCACCAATTCACAGATTGCCCGCACCAGACCGATTCTGTCGTCATAGAAATCAACGGTCGTGTATAGACGCTGGTCTTTCATCGTCGGGCTGTCAAAATAGAGGCTGACAAAATCCTTCGTATGTACTACTGCCGCCTCGCCAAACACCTTTCCCTGCGGCGTATATACCATACACCGGCTGCAGTCCTTCAGTGCTACCATTGAACAAGCATACTCCTTCCCCGCATTTTATTACATCAGAGAGAACGCGCCGACCTCTCTCTCCGCATTCATCATCATCTGAATCCGCATCAGTTCGAGCAGACTGGTAAAGCTCTCCCGGTCCATCGTAATCGTATCTCCATCGCCGTTTGCCGTAACTCCACCGGAAAGAAGCGAAGAAAGACCATACATCGAACTGTAGTTTATACCGCCTGATAGCAGATTCATGCTGCCAAGAGCGCTGTAGCCGCTGCCCAGACTGCCCAAGGTATTGTAAGAGCTTCCATAACTTCCCAGACTCCCCAAACTTCCCAGAATATTGGAAGAGCTTCCCAAATTGCCAAACAAACTGTTCAGGCTGCCCAGCGTGTTGTCATAACCGCCCAAAACGCTCATTCCGCTGTTCATGCTGCTAAACGCTGTATAATTATAGAAGCCTTCCACGCTGTCCTGCGCTTCCTCTCCCCAGATTCCCATAATCTTGTCTACATAGCGCTGGGTTCCCGGAAAAGGCGGCATTCCGCCATATTTTGAGACATTGCCAGGTCCTGCGTTATAGGCGGCCAGAGCCAGACGGACGTCGCCAAACCGGTTTAACTGCTGGCGCAGATACTGGGCGCCTCCCATAATATTCTGCCTGGCGTCAAACGGATCCGTCACCCCAAGGCCCTGCGCCGTTCGGGGCATTAGCTGCATAACTCCCATGGCGCCGGCGGAGGAGACCGCCGTCGGATTAAAGTTTGATTCCACGGTAGCAACCGCCTTCAACAAGCCGACCGGCAGATTATAACAGGAAGAGGCTTCGGCAAAAATGGCGTCCATACCGCCGCCGGACGAGGAAGCTTTCTCCTGCAACACCTCCTGAAAGCTTTCGCTCTCCGATACATGTTCCACGGAACCAGAAAGCGCCTGGTCATAAAAGCTGCCGATCTGGCCTACGGACCGTATATTATCCATGTTTTTTACTCCTTCCAAAGACTGCTCTATCTTTCTATTATAACGTGAAAACTAAAAACGGTCAAGAGCACGAAAAAACGTTTTCAGCTCCTCACTGTGCCGTCTCCTCAGTCTCATCCTCGACTTCCTCCGGCACAAAACCAAGAAAATAAATATAGATATCCACAATCGCCTGATACAGCTCCTCCGGAATCGCAGCTCCCAGCTCCAACTGCGTCAAAAGCGTAGCCAGGGAATCGTCCTCATAAACCGGTACCCCAGCCTCCATTGCCGCCTCAGAAATTCTCTCTGCCAGATACCCCATTCCGGAAGCCACCACCACCGGCGCTCCGTTTTTCTGCGGATCGTATTTGAGAGCCACCGCCTTCTTCTTCATCAAATCATCAAACTCTGACATTGATCGTCCTCTCTTTTTCGCGAATCTCCGGAAATGCGTCCGTCACCTTGATCTCGCCTGTCTTTTCGCGTACCAGCATACGATTGATGTTCAGACCGCATTTCTTGAAAATCCCTCCCACATCCCGGCTGATGACCTCCGCGCGCTCCTTCAGAGCCGGAGGCACGTACAACTGCATTCCAACCTGCCGGTTCTCCATGGTCAAGAGCAAATCAAAACGTCCCAGGTGTCGGATTTCAAATTTCAAAAGCATCTTGATCCGGCGTCCCTCCTCATTCTCCGTGCCAGAATCCGGATCGACCCACATCTCCGACATAACCTGCTGGTCTTCAAAGCGAAACGGCAGCAGAAGATGAATCAGGGGCAGGTACACGCTCTCATTGACTAACATCCCGTTTATGATATTGTAAAACTGCTGGATATTTTCCAGGCCGGCCTCCCCGTTGGCTCCTTTTGCAACCAGACGGGAAAAAGCGTCGGCAAACGCGTTATCCCGTTTTCCGACGGAAGAAAAAAGCTGTTCCAGCCCCCCTTTTTCCTCGGTTCCTTCCCTTTCTAATAGTTGTTTAAACGCCTGGTTAAACTCTTTTTCGCCGTCCGCAATGGATTTTCTGGTGCCGAATAAAAGCTGCGCCAGACTACTGTCCATATCTTCCTTTGAGAAAATCTGGTCAAAGCCGCGCACCCGGCTCATCTTATCAAAAAGCTGCATCAAACGGTTTTTGCTGCCCTCTTCATATTTCACCGCATGAAAAATAAAAAGCATAACCGCGTTGCGTACCGGTCCATAGTCATGCGTTTTCGATATATAGGAAGCAAGATACGGGATCAGCTTCTGATTCAGGACAGCGGCGTTGGCCTCCGTCTCCCCCTCCGGAGAGTTCCAGTCCATTTCTTCCAAAATATCTTCATATTCGCCGCGAAACTGCCGGAACATCAGCCGCCCGATATCGTCCGTCAATGCCTTCATCTGTTTTAAGGTATGCTGCCCGGAGGATAGGCTGTTATAACTGCGCAAAAAAGACAGCACCGCCTCCTTGGCCGTGTCGCTGCGGTTGTTTGCCAGCAATTTGCGCAGCCCGTCAAAAAAGGGACCCGAAAATTTGGCCTGCTGCTGTTGCTGGGATTTCAAAAAAGCGAGAAGTTCTTCCGGCGTATTCACCTGGATCGCAGAAAATAACTGCTCCAGAAGAGGAGCTGCCGCATCCTGATCCTGAAACAGAACCGCCGCATCTTCCGCCTGAAAAAGCTGTTCCAAAAGCCGGGGAAGTTCTGAACTCTCCCCTAATTTCTTGATAAAAGCGCCGAAGTTACTTTCATAGTCTACGACAACATAGGTACCCTCGCCCATGGCGTCGCCGGCACGCTGTCCTGTCTGGCCGTCCGCCCGCACCACGCGGGTCGGATCGACAGGATTTTGAACCTGCGGGTCCGAAATATTTTTCGGATCATGAGGATTTATCACATTCCGGCCATTGTCGCCAACCGGTGTCGTTACTTGCAGAATATTGGACATACGACCTCCGCGAAAAACACATACTATATAACATTAAATATATCGACGGCTTTTTCTTTTTTATAAATGATAAAACATTTTTTTCCCTCAGCTTATATCAAATCAAAAAACGCCGATAATGTATATAAATCCATACAGACTTGTGCTGTAAAAAGCGGCATCGAAAGGAGGGCATTATGGATGTAAAATTATATGGAACCAGAGCGGCAGGCAGAGAATATCCCTGTTACCGTACTGCTCCCTCCGCGCCGGAACCGGCCAGGCGGCAGACGGCAGAGATTGCCGGAAGCTACGACAGACTGACGCTGCACCAGACGCAGTATCCGTCCGATACCAATCAATTTGCTAGGATTCTGGCCAGAGAGGCTGCGAAGGATGTGGCTACCCCGGTAGAGACGTCACGGGTAGATGAACTGCGCCGTCAGGTGGCAGCGGGAACCTACGTGCCGGATGCCGACCAGATTGCCAGGCATATGCTCTGCTGCTTTTAAATTCTGACAGATACAGGAGGCATTTACCCGATGAATGATACCAGGGAAGAACGAACGGCTCATTTTGACGCCTTTGTCCGCACACTGGAACAGCTCGCCGAAATTGCCGGACGGCTTACCGACGCCGAAAATGCAAAGGCACAGGCCGCTTCCGCCGGCGAGCACGGCAAAATGGATTCTTTCCTTCGGGAAGAACAGGCCCTGCTTTTGAAACTGCGGGGTCTGGAGCAATTGAGAGAGCGGCAGGCCGCCGCTTTGGGCTTTCAGAACCTGACATTCCGCCAGCTTCTGAAAAAGACGGAGCCAGAAGAAACCGCCGTTCTGACGCCGCTGTTTACAAGACTGGAACAGCAGCTAAAAGATCTGACGGACGCCAGGGAAACGGCGGGCCGCATTGTCACTTCCCGCCTGCGGGAATTTGAGTTTCTTCTGGGGTCAGACCACCTTGACTCTCCCCCCGGAACCGACGTTCCATCCCATTTTCGCGACCGATATGTATAACGCATTTATTTTTAATACGGAGGACAGAACCCTATGATACGTGCTACTTTTTCCGGTTTTAACACGGCGCTTTCCGCCCTTCAGGCAAATCAGAAACGTCTGGATATCACCGGCCAGAACCTCTCTAATATGAACACGCCCGGCTACACCCGCCAGGAGCTGAAAACTTCCAGTCTCAATTACAGCGGGCCGATCTCCCACTACACAAACGGTTCGGAGATCGCTGTGGGCTTCGGCGTCTCCATGGACCGGGTCGCTCAGATCCGAGACCCTTTTTTGGATGCACAGTACCGTTCCCAGATGGAGAAATCCGGCTATTCCGACGGAATGCAGGTTTCGCTGGATTCCTTGTCAAAGCTGCTGGATGAATCCAGCATCGCCGGTATCCGGACGGCCTTTGACGATATACAGTCCGTTTTAACCAATCTGCAGGATTCATCCAAGGTAAACGATTCCGTCTTTGAAACGGAGCTGCGCAATAAGATGCAGCATCTGACGAATCTCCTGAACGAAGCGTCCCAGAAGATCGACGAGGCCAGAGTACAGGAATATCAGCGCTTGGACGGTGAGGGGACCAATGAGAACGGCGCCGAACAGACAGTCAACAGCATCCTGGAACAGATCGGCCAGTTAAACCGTCAAATTAAACATAATCAGGTATTCAATCAGCCCAGTCTGGAGCTGATGGACGAGAGAAACGTCCTTCTGGATGAACTGGCCAGCTACATTCCTATCGAAGTCCGGTATAAAAAGGATGAAGGACATAAAGACGATAAGGACTGGCCCGACGATCTGTATGTGGATTTGGTCTTTTATGATGAGAATGGCACAAAAAACACTTTGGAGCTAATCAGCGGTACAGAAGGCGCTGCCGGGCAGAATTACGGCAGTGTAGAGTTTTCGGAGCCGGATGATCCAAACGCTCCGCTGAATATAACGGCTGGTTTTCAGGCGACCGCCGCAAGCTCCGGTAGGGGAGCTCTCAGTTCCGTAGAGATTTCCGCTGTTGATAATGCTACCACAAAAGGCAATACGTTGCGGGGAGGCTCGATTCAAGCGGGATTGGATATGCTGGGGACAGATACGGATACTAATCCTGTTATTAACAACCCCTCGAATATCGAAAAGGCAAATTTCAATGTCCATGGCTACCAATATTATATGAATCATCTTGATAACCTGGCAAATGGATTTTCTTCGATTATCAACACAATAAATATAATGGGAAATTTTACAAAAGCGAATGGCGGCGCCGACCAATTCCTTCTGGTTAACCAGGACGACGGTACGACTACAAATATTAAAGCTTCCAATATCGGCATTAACTCTGCCTGGGCCAAAGGGGATGTTACGTTTGGTAAGGGGATCGAAACGCAGGGAAATAACTCCAATGATACGGCTCTGACTATGCTCCAGGCTATGTCGCAGCGCTATAACGGTGGAGCAATACACGGCTTGAACATTGATCTCGGCAATAAAACCTTTGCCAACTACATGAACAACGTGTCCACGATTCTTGCCACGGATTCCGCCAAGAATCAGATCAGTCTCAAAAACAACGTGACCGTTTTAAACGGCATCCAGGACTCCCGAGACGGCCTTTCCGGTATCAGCCTGGATGAAGAGGCCGCCAATATGATGACGTATATGGCTGCTTACAACGCGGCATCCCGTCTGATGACCACGATGGACGAGGCTTTAAACACCCTGATCAACAATACCGGCCTTGTGGGCAGATAACGCCTGAATACCGATTAAGAGGAGGATAAACACTATGGCAATGCGGGTTACAGATTCCACCCTTCACAGAAAGTATACTACTTCTGTAAATCAGGTTCACAGCCAGCTCAATAAAAGCATGAACAAAATTTCCAGCGGTAAAGCCTACGAGTCGGCAGCGGATAATCCGCTCGCCTACTATGCCGGCAAGCGCATGGATAACCAGTATCAGGATGTGATCAGCAAGCAGACGCTGCTGAAGGATATCCAAAACCGTCTCTATCAGCAGGAACTGGGAGTCCGTTCGATTCAGTCTACTTTAAACTCAAAGGCTGGTGACAACGTCAACTCAAAGATCAACTACATTCTGAATACTACCAACAATGAGATTTCCACCACCGTCACCACAGTGCGGGATGATCTCATTCAGAAGCAGCAATCTATGATCAATGATCTGAATGCACAGTATGAAAACTTTTTTGTTTACGGCGGCAATGATCTTTCCACCACTCCGTTTGAGCTGACATACAAGGCTGACTCCGACGAGATGATCATGAAATATCACCATAAATTTTCCGGTGACAGCCCGGAAATGACATTTGAATTTAAAATGGAATCAAATAAGGACGGAACTTACAGCTTTAAATTTCAGGATAACGGAGATCCCGACAGCTGGAAGAACCTTCAGAAAGCTATGAGCGAACAGGGCCGCGTAGATGTCGGATACGGATCGATTCACAATACCAACACTCTGATCGACACGTATACAGGCGGCCTGAATTTCCTGACCAATATGACTTCAGACGTTGTAAAAAACATGTCTGAGGCGGACTTCAAAAAACAGTTTGAGGAAGGGCTGACCAACAGCGCTGTCGGTCTTACCGGTCAGGCCATCATTACAACAAATCAGTATGCCAATTATCTGGATGCGGATCGCCAGACGACGCCAGATGTAGCGATTGACAAACAGACTTTCACAGAGAATCTGGGCAATATTATTGATCAGATTCAGACTACCTCCGATAAGCTGGGATCGATTTACAGTGATCTCGGTAATAAATACAATCAGTTGGAGAATACTGCGGATCGTCTGGCAACGGAAAAACTTACTCTGGAGACACAGTATCGAGATAAGCTGGGAGCCGATCCGTATGAATCCATTATCGAGATGTTCTCCTATCAGCGTTCCTACAACGCCGCGCTGCAGGTCAGTTCACGTATCCTGGGGACTTCTCTGTTTGATTTTATGAGTTAAATCCCTTTTAAATATCAGAAAGGAGGCATTTATGACTGGACAGCTTTTAAAAGTTACCACCACACCATTTCAGGCCGTTCGCTTCTCGCAGAACGCACGCCTGGTTTCTTCCGGGTCTGTTGATCTGGAACGCAGAAAGGCCATAGCACGGATGCGGGCCTTTCAGTCACAGCATTCTTCCAGAGCAAATTTGGATATGAATTATGTGAATCAAATTAATCGTACGTTTTCCACCAAACAAACACATCAGCCTACGGCTCCTGCTGCGGATTCAACTGCAAAACCGGTGATTGATAAGGCAAATACAGCAATCCGTTCCAGCAGCCAAACGAGTATTTCTGCTCCTGCTTCTGACAACCATACAGCTGATTCCGATTTCATGCCGGTAATTCCTTCTTCCAGCCAAGGTTCCAGTAGCCCTGAGGTTCAAGCCAATCTTTTTGCAGAAAATGATTCGGCCTACACTGTAGATCGCGGTGCTTTTGAGTTTCGGGTTGCCACAGGAGAAGTTTCCTTTCTGCCGCCGCTTACTATGACTGTCATAACCCAGCGGCCGGAAGTTCACTTTGAATATACCGGAGGATATCATTATGTACCGGCCAGCAGCTTTGAAGACGGAATTCTCAACTTATCAATTTAGGAGTGTATAAATCATTATGATACTTGAGACAGATTCCTATGGAGAGATCGAATACGAAACAAAGGATTTGATTACTTTTCCTGACGGCGTTTTCGGTTTCCCTGATCTGAAGCATTATCTGCTTCTCTCCCTCTCCGAAGGGGATAACAGTATTTTGCTGATGCTTTCCGCCGACCAGCCGGAAATCGTTTTTGCGATTATCGATCCTCTGGTCATTTGCCAGGATTATTCTCCTGCTCTAACAACAGCCGAATTATCTTTCCTGAATGTGCGGGATGATGGAGATCTTTCCTACTATGCAATCTGTACGATACGCAGCAAGGAAAATTATCTGCAGAACACAGTCAACCTCAAATGCCCGCTCGTGATTGACCCTGTCAGCCGCCGCGGGATGCAGGTTATTCTCTCGGATCCGGCTTATCATTATCGTCATAAGTTCAGTTCTTTCCAGACTGTGACGCAGAATGCCGATGTACAGATGGAGGAGGGAACAGAATGCTGATTATAAGACGCAAAAAAAGCGAGAGTTTTCTGATTGGAAACGATATTCGTATTACGATAGTAGAATGCGCATCCGACGGCGTTCGCGTCGCCATTGATGCCCCTAAGCATATCTCTATCCTACGAGAAGAACTTTCCGAAGCAGAGCAGTTGAATCGAGGCTCCCTCGCTCCCTCTGCCGACTCTTTTCTGTCCCTGCAAAATGCTTTATCCCATATTGTTTCGCCCAACTCGCAATAGAACCAAACATCTTAAAAGGAGGAAACCAGCAATCTCAAGATTGCTGGTTTCCTCCTTTTATCAGTAGACCAAATAAAAGACGTAAACCGCGAAACAGCCAATAAAGCGGCAGTAAAAAAGGAATTTTCTCTAAGGTTGGATACAGAGTGGACATATATTTATAATCCGGAAACACCCATTGAAGAGAACGATTCCATGCTCTTTTGCGCTCCGTCCATCTTCTCTTTCTCGTTTCCCGGCGCGCCTTGCGCATCTCCTTTTCTTCTTCTTTTTTTAACAGTCTGGTTAATCCCAAGACCTGCGGGTCTGTCTCGTGATCTTTTTTAAACTCGCCTCGGTTCAAAATCCGATTTTCCAAAATATCAAAAGAACTCAGTTCTTCGATCTGCCCAATCGACTGGATATATATCTTATCTTCTTTTTCACCAAACCACATATATGCCAGCCGGAGCAGCCGATCTGCTAATTCATCAACACGAAACTCCTGCAGCTTCTTTTTTACATAATTGCCGTCAAATTTTTCTCTCCAGACTTTATGATAAAGAAACAGATCCAGCATATCCCGAATCAGCAGCTCGTCACGCACATACTGATAAGAACAAGAAGCCAATCGAAATACCATTCTGTCTTCCAGCGATAGTATTCGTACGCTTTCTCCTCCTGAACGCACCTGTGACCGAACCGTCAGCTCTCTCATTCCCTTTTCAAAATAGCGAGTCTGAAAAGGCAGCTTTCGGTAAATATCTATATTAAGACCTGCAATCCGGCACATCCGCTCGCCGCATTCCGGGTATGTACGAGTTGTTTCATACCCCAGATCTATTAGATATCCCTTTGCCAGAGAATATCCTTCCGGACTCAAATAGAGGCGGAGCGGACTCAAATCTGCTGTTTCCGGCAATTCATATAGATTACGAATGGTTGTGGAGGACAAAACCACACAGGGGATTTTCTGCATATCTAATAAAGTCAGGATCTCTCTCTCAGCCTCTTCACAGCTCCCGCCGTTTACCAGGGCTTCCTGATAGCGGTCAAAGAAACGATTCATCCAGCGTTCCGAAATCCGATCTCCATTCCCCAGCAACCCCAGATAGATAATATTGGCAACTCGATGATAATCCGAAGCGCGAAATAGACGCTCCCAGTCCATTCTCCCATACTGTACCTGTAAAGCACTTCTATGGATCAACGTACTGATCATATTCACCAGAAAACGGCCTTCAAACAGAACCTGATTCATCGCTTCTCTCCCATGATAAAAAGTATAATGATAAAACAGAAAAAGATATGGGAAGGCGAGAAAGGAATCTCCTCTCCCGCCCCCACTGCCGCCGGACTAATATTTTATGCAAGTGTATTTAAAAGCATACCTACAGCATAATAGTTTGACAGGTTATACGCCCCACTCGCGGCAAAATTAGCGAAATACGTAAACTGATTTCCCATACCAGAAGCGGAATTGCCGCCGCCGGAAGCAGAACCAGAAGAACCGGATGTCTTTCCGCCCAGATCATTGCTTACAATTCTCTGCACAGAATCCGATAATGCCCGATCCGCTTTCTGGGAAGCTCTCTCCGCTAAACCAAACTGTCCGCCGAGGATATCCATTGTGCCTTCATAGTCTTTTTCCAACGCAGAAATCAGCTTCTTTTCATCAAGAACCAGATCGCCTGCTTTGTTTGTGGAAATTCCCACGGCAGCCAAGGTCTTCTCTCCTCCCATTCCTCTCTGGAAGGAAGACAGATGAGCCGCTGTCCCTGCCCCGCGGCCGGCATTGGCTTCCAGAAGATTCGTTACGGAATTGTAACTGTCCAGCAAATCCTGCACAGCGCCGACAATTTTGTTGGCATCCACGCCAGCGTAGATATTCGTACTTCCCTCTTTTTTCAGCTCAACTTCAATTCGGTCATAATCGATACTGACCTTATTACTGCTCGAACGATATGTCTGTGAATATCCATCCTGAGTCACAGTATATTCTGCATCCTGCGCCTCATTTACAACAGACTCCAGACCTGCAGCAGCTCCGGTTTTCCCTGTCACAGTAAAACCATTGTCCGCTCCGGTTGCCTTACCCGTCAGAGCCAGAGATACCTTATCGCCGCTCTTTTGAACCGATGCTCTGACTCCCGTATCGGAACCTGCATTAATCGTTCTGGCCGCCTCCTGGTACATCTGATTGTATGTTTTCTTTGTACCGTTCTCGTTGGTACTGCTGATTGTGATCTTCTTTGTTCCCTTCGGTCCGGCGATCTCAAATTCCATATCCTCTTCCGCCAGATCTACGGCAACCTTTTCCGCGCTCACATTCTTCTGAGCCTGCGCCGTCGAGTGAACCTCCAGATTAATATCCGTCTCAGGACGCACCTTCCAGTTCTTCTGTGCGGTTGCGACAGATTCATCAGAAGAACCCGCTTCCAGTTCGGTAAACACATTGCCGCTGACTCTGGTCTGCAGCTTTGCCGCTGCTGCCTCCAAGCCGGTCAGTTCTGACTGGTAATCTTTTAGAAAACTAGTCACACTGGAATAAGCCGAAGAATTGGAACTGGTTGAAGTTACTTTGTTTGCTGCCTGGATCGCACTGTAAGAAGACGTAGTCTTCAGCGATGAAAGCTGTAACAGATTATTGATTGTAGAACTGTATCCGTAGCCATAGCCACCGGATGTTATACCACTAATTGACATGATATTTCCTCCTTTCTATCATATTGTCAATTCTGCTTTTTGTTCCTGTTTTTTCTTATAATAGGACTTATCACCCCCCACACTTAAATTCATGCGGCGGTCTTTGTCCTGAAGCTGTTTTAGAAGCGTAACGGTCTTTCGCCGCACTTCAAAGATTTTATTTTCTTCCCAGCTTTCTGCGGCAGGGGCTGTAAAGGGATCTTCGGTCATCAGTCTTCTGACCTCTTTTACACTGTCTCCGCCGGCACCAGCCAAATCCCAGATCCGGCCGATACAGGTATCTACCTCTGCCATCTCCTCCGCCCGCATATCCAAAAGCAGGGAAGCGGAAACCTCATCATGCCTGGCAAATGCATTCTGAAGTTCATCCGTCAGTTCATCAATTCGTTTCAGGGTATTATAGCGTTTTTGAAGAAGAATCATCATCTGTTCTAAATCAACTGCCATTTCTCCCACCTACCCCACTACATTTTTTCTGGAAGCAACATGGCTATCATTGACCTGCCGGCCAGCTTCTTCAAATCCATCGCGGAACTCATTCAGCAGACGAATCACTTTCTCAATATCATCCAGTCTCCGTTCCCGACCAGCCCGAATCAGGCTCAAATCATAAAACAAATACTCATAGATACGCCGAAAATCCCGGCTGATCGGCTGTTCCATGTCTAAGATCGAGTTCAGATAACGAACGATCCGAACCACACGGGTAATGCAATCGTCAAACACACCGTAATCATGATCTTCCAAAGCATACGTCGCTTTTTTCAGCCGTTTGATCGCTTCATCATACAGCATCAAAAGCAGTTCCACACCAGACATAGAATATATGCTCTGCGCTTTGTATTTCTGATATCCATTCATCTTGCTTCCTCCTAAAACTGAATCTCACAGACGGATCAGCCTGTCAGAGACGACAGATAACTGGACTGTGTATTCATATTATTGATTGCTTGTTCCATGTAAGTAAACTGCTTGATATAACGGTCCTGCTCGCTCTTCAATCTGGTCTGCAGATTGGTGAGAGTATCCTGCATATCCTTCAATTGCTTGTATATTGTATTGTTCTGAAGCGAAAGCGTGAGTCTCTCTGAACCTGCTTCCTCCACCAGCCGTCCATAGGAACCGTCATTCAGATAACGATATCTGGTAGCATACTGCTTCAGCGTATTGCTTACCGTGGAAGTAAAGCCTTCTTTTACGTTGCCGCCGCCGGTAAAGATATTTCCGACTTTCTCGGGATCATTCTTCATTGCGGTTTTAAATTTTGACTCATCAAAGACAAGGGTACCGCCGTCATATATATCTTCCGAAACGGTAATTCCCATCTCTTCCAAATCCTCGTAGGAAACACCGCTGCCCAAAAGCGAATTCAGCATTCCCTGCATATCCACGCTCAGATCACGCATGATCGGATCATTAAACAGCAGGCCTTCCTTCGCTTTCTTCTCCCAGTTTTCAATCGAAGTTTCGTTCATCTCATCCTTCTGCGCATCAGACAGAGGGCCATATGAGCTATCCGGCTTCGTCGTAACATGGGTATTGATTGCTTTCACCAGCGCATTGTAGTCTTCCAGGAATTTCTTAACCTTCTCCGTCACGCCGTCGACGTCGGCGGATGCATCAAAGGTAACGGCCTGGGTATTGTCAAATTCAACCGTCCCATCCGCCTTCTTAGTCACTCCAAAAACACCGGAAGCCGTAACTTTCAGGCCATCCAACTCAAATGTATTTGTGGAACTGACCACTTTCTCCGGATCTCCGCCTGTGCCGTAGTCTATATACATGACGGCATCCTGACCGTCCTGGCTGGTCCCGCCGCCAAAGATCTGAGAGGCAACGTCTGATCCACTCCCCACTGTAATCTCTCTTCCCGAACCGGTTTCTGTACTGATCAGAGAAAGCTTGTTGCTGGTACTCAGATAAGTCGCCTTCACGCCGGCGCCAGAAGAATTAATTTTACTGATCATCTGACTGACGGAGCTATCTGCATCCAGTCCTTTAATCGTCACTCCATTGATCGAAAAGTTTTTAAGCTGTTCATTGAAAGCGGCCTTGGCTGCCTCTTCATCGCCTCCATAGTTAGCAGCATCAAAACCACTGATCCCCAGTCTCTCTCTGTTATCCCACAGGCTTCCCTCCAGGCTGATCTTATTGGAATTCAGCTTATCAAGACCCATCTGTTTCATAACGGCAGAGTCATTGGATGAAATGGTAAGAGTATTATCGTTACCCGAGGCATCGTCAAAAGTGATCTCTCCATTAGCATTTGTATCAACTTTAATCTTTCCCGAACCGAATGCCTTATCGAGGTTTTTCTGCATTTTCTCCATGAACAGATCTTCCGCTTCTTGCAGCTTACCGTCATCTTTCAATTTTTTAATCTCATCGGCATCGCTCTTTGTAATCAATTCAAGAGAACGGCTCTGCCCGCCGTAGGTAATTGAAAATTTCTTGCCGCTTAGGTAAGAAGCCATATTATCATATTTTGTAACGGATTTTTCTGAAACATTGGATACATTTTTATTAAAGGTTTCTAAGGTATATCCTTTATCATTCTTATCGCCCTCTTCTTTCGCTGTGGTCTTATCCAGCCCAAGAGCGCCCAGAGCCGAAGAATTGCTCCGGATTATAATGCCGTTATCCGTTGCTTTCTTAGTTGCACTGGCAACAGCATCCGCACTGTCATCAATTTTAAACTCAGTTCCTTTTCCGGTTCCACCGCTGGCTTTTACATATTGAAGATTCAGTGCGTCATTGTCTTTGTCATAGCTGAACTGAATGCTGACGCCGTCCATAACGGTAAACTGTTCCGATTTTACCGCTTCATTTAACTGCCTGGCCAATTCTTCTTTATCCGGATTGGTATAATCAATCTCTACGGTTTTATTATTGCTGTCCTTATAGGAGGACGGGAAGGAAAAAGTACCTGTGCCAAAAAACTGATCTTTTGTGCCGTAATAACCAAAGTTCAAACCGGTACCCATAAGTGTGGACGTATAGAATTCGTCATCAAATTCCTTTCCAGTTTCGATGGCTCCTGTTGCCTTTGAGTCGGACTGCACGCTGGCTGACGTCGCCAATTGCTGCACACCGCGCACCGACATCATACTCAGAAGATCCGATGAACCGGTTGCGGTGATGTACTTGGTAACTTTATCATCACCCTTTGCTGTAATGACATTCTTGCTGAACAGACTGGGGTCCGTTATATTATTCTTCGCTGCATATGAAAGATAATTATCCTGGATATCCAGAATCTGATTGATCACGCCGCGATACGCCTCCTGCTTCCATGTCAGACTGGTAATCGCATTCTTTTGATTCTGAATCTTTGTCGTAGACGCCAGCGACATCTGCTCAATGATGGAATCTCGATCAATACCGGATACCATACCGCCAAATCCTCTGAGAGTCGTATTCCCCAGATTCGTAGTTGCTCCTGATACGCTCGCCATTTGTAATCTCCTTTCTCTATTCCTTCGACCAAACCGCCAGACTTCCTTTTCTACCGGGTCAAATCTCATAGCATTGCTATTTTCTTCTAATCTAAATATCGGCGGTTTCCCTGAAAAAATAAGCGATAGAATACGCTCCTTCCATGATTGAAATCCGCGTCTTTAAAGACTTTTCAAGCTTCCTGTCATATGACAAAGCACAGAAAAAAGCAGAAAACAGCCGGACCGGAAAAAAGAACGAAAAATGCTGCCGCACTTTTACTAATCTCTTCCGACCTGGCTGTCGTGTCTGCCGAAAAACAATTGTCAATGTCTTGGACTTTCTTTCACCGTCATACAAGCCTTCATAATCTCCGTAAAAATCCTGACATGAAAACTTCCTTTATAAAACCCAATCAGAGGAGAGGTCTGGGTCTCATCCACAATAACATACTTGGCAGGAAGTCTGGTCAGGACTAACGCCTGTACGTCTGCCTTACACCGGCTGCAGCGGCAGACTCCATATTGTTCCATCTGCTCATCCAGATTCATATCGTTCAGAAGCCGCTCCATCACATTCATCATGCGGTAGGTTACTTCTTCCGGCTTCTTTTCTTCTGATGCTGCCGCCTTTTCTGAATGCTCCGCCTCCGGCACAACCGCAGTTTCTTTCTTTTCGCCGGCCCCCTCACTTATCTCAGCCGATTCCAACGCCTCCTCTGGCTCTGCCGGCTTTGTTTCGGTTTCCGCCGATTCCTGCATATCTGCGGATTCCATCTTTACGGGTTCTTGTTCTTTTTCTTCTGTTTGTTCCGTTGAAACCGCTGCGGATGTTCCTCTTTCCTGTGCAATTTCAGCCTCTAGCTGTGCTTCCAGCCGATTCTTTATCTCATTGGAAAGCTTTTCATTCTCGCTGGTCTCATTGACGACGATCACTTTATTTTCCGGAGCAGATTTCTGGGCCTCCGGCTGCGAGACGCCCGTTTCTTTTACGGCAGCGGCATCCTTTGCCGAGGAGTCCGGCGACTCTGCAGACGCTTTTTTAGCCTCCGATGTTTCCTGCACCTCTTCCGTCTCCGGCGTTCCATTGGTAATCAGATTTAATACATGCGACGTCTTATTGGTTTTTCTCGGCATTTTCTCCTACCTCCTTCAGATGAATTGTCTCTGCAATTTCCTCCAAAAAGCACTGGTAATCCTGGACGGCTGCCGAACGGGGGCTGTAATCAAAGATACTTTCCCCGTGGGCTGGAGCTTCTGCAATCGCGACACCATTGCGAATCTTTGTGTCAAACACTGCTGTTCCGATTTGAGAGGCCAGTTGGCCGGCCATTTCCAGCACGTCTCTGGCTAAAAGAGTACGCCGGTTGAAGCGTGTCAGGAGAATGCCCATGACTTTTAAATTCGGGTTTAAGGAGCTGCGGACGGATTCAATCGTTTCCTTTAGCTGAGAAAGCCCCACAAGGCTCATAATATCCGTTGCCATCGGTATAATCAGAAAATCGGAAACCGTATAGGCGTTCACAGTCAGCAGATTCAGCGCCGGGGGCGTATCAATGACGACATAATCATAATTTCCAATAATCGGAGCCAGCGTATCTCTCAAAATACATTCTCTACGTCCCGTTGCAACATGATCTAAACCACTGCTCAAGGAAATATCAGAGGCCAGAACATCACAGTAATCAGTATGATTCACAGCCTCCGCCACAGGTACTTTTCCCTGCAGAGCGTCCAAAACGGTAGGTACGCCGGAAGGCTCCAGACCCAGGCAAAATCCCAGATTGCCCTGAGGATCTAAATCCACCCCCAGAACCTTTTTCCCCTCGCCAGCAATTCCCGTGGCAAGCGCTGCGGAAGTTGTCGTCTTGCCCACGCCTCCCTTTTGATTGGAAACTGTAATGATAATAGCCAATATTTTATCCTCCGTCAGACGTCAAATTTTGCCCTTGTTTCTTTAAAACGTTCTAAAAGCATATCAAGGAGCGACACCAGACGGCCGATCTCCGGCTTGGCAATCTGTTCGTCAGCGCCCAATTCTTTTCCCTTAATCCGCATCTGTTCGTCGATCAGAGAGGAAAAGATAATGACAGGAAGATGTTTTAAGCGACGGTCATCTTTAATCAGCTTCGTCAGACGATGGCCGTCCATCTCCGGCATCTCGATATCTGTAATCACCAGATTCACTTTGTCAAAGAGATCGGAGTCATTGCGGATCGAGTTCAGATGATCCCACGCCTCCTGCCCGTTAGGGAAATTAATCAGATGCGTAAATCCGGCCCGTTCCAGACAATCGTTGATCATCCGCTGCAGAAGAATAGAGTCTTCCGCAATAACAATCGGACAGTCGCAGATCGGTCTGGCTCCCATTTTCTCTACTTCGGAAACCTGAATCGTCGTTTCCGGAGCGATCTCAGCCACAATCTTTTCAAAATCCAGAACCGTTACAAGCTGGCCTTCGCACTGTGCAATTCCAGTCGCTACCCCCTCATCTCCGTTGGAGACCGTCTTATCCGGTTTCTGAATATCTTTCCAGGAAATCCGGCTGATCCCCTCGATGCTCTCCACTCGAAATGCCGCCGTCATCCGGTTAAAGTTTGTAATGATAAACAGATCCTTAGCGCCCGGCTCCTGATGCTCGCCGAAGAGATAATAAGCCAGATTAATAACCGTAATCAGATCTTCGCGAGGCTTAAAAATACCTTCGATGGCCGGGTGAGCGTGAGGCATCGGTTTTACCTTCTCCGCCATAATGATCTCTTTTACCTTTGCCACATTGATGCCATACAACTCCCCGCTTACTGAAAAGCGCATGATCTCAATTTCATTTGTTCCGGACTCCAACAGAATCCTGCTCTTATTTTCCTCCATATCTTCTCCTTCCTCCTATAAGTGCTTTTCCGGTTTCCCAAATGTTCGGATTACCACGTCGCCGTTTGTCACATCCAAAACCATCGTTCTGGCATAGGTTCCGCCAGTATCCTCCGCCATCAGCCGCAGTCCTTCGGCTCGAAGAATCTGCTTCACCTTGATTGCATTCCGCTCTCCGATATTGCCAAAGCTCGCATTCCCCTTAATCTCAAACATTTTTGCTCCGCCGGCAATCTTTACCACGGTCCGGGCACGGACCATGCCAAAGGCCGTAAGTTTTCGTAGCGTTTCCTGAATTCCTGTATCCGCATATTTAAAAATATTTGGGTCTGTCTGAGCCTGACGTTCCGGCAACATGATATGCAGAAGCGCCCCCAGGTTGATGCCTCTGTCATAGAATGAAATTCCAATACAGGAGCCCAGAGCATAGGTAATAATGCGTCCGCTGCCCCTGGTAAGCTTCATATCGCCTATCCCTACTTTCAGTTCCCTCTCCATCCTCAGACACCTAGTTTCTCCATAATTGCATTTAACGACTTGATATCCGGAAGCATCAATAACCAGTCGGAAAGATTTTTGCCGTCCATCACAAAATCTGCGTTAAAATACATCAATTTATCTGTTTCATATCCGTATTCGGCCATAGGTACCGTCAAAATGCCTCCCACCATATTGACCGTAGAACTGGGAACAGAAAGACTGATCTCCACATCCACCAGTTTGGAGAACGCATTGACATAATTGCAGATAATGATATTGCCTACCTCTTCCAGAGCGGAATAGGCTAACTGATCCATCTCCTCAAAACTATTGTAATGCTGTCCCAAAAGCGTTCCCAGAATCGTATCCGCAAAATTCAGATCAAAAAGGAAGAGCATCAATCCTTCCACATCCTGGTCCATTTTTACCAATGTTGCCGCGACAATCTCCTCGGCATTTCCGATGCGGGCCAGCGCGTCGTTGTATCCCAGAACGCTGACCTGGGGGATGGTAATCCGGATCTCCTTCTGCAGTAACTTTGACAGGGCCGTCGCCGCATGGCTGGTGCCAATGCTGCTGATCTCCCGCATTACGTCAAGTTCCTGGAGATCCATGTCTTCATAGGTCTTAATTTTCATGCCTGCCTCCCCCTCTCATCAGCCGCGCAGATTATTGATTGTTGACATAATCTCATCGGAAGTCGTCACCATGCGAAGCGCATAACTGTATGCTCTCTGACACTCGATCACGCTGGTAAATTCTTTGGCCAGATCCGTGCCGGAAGTCTCCAAAAATCCCTTCATCAGAGCCTCCTCCTCGACGGGAATCGCCTGTACGCCCTCGTCCGCCGGCACGTATTCATTGGCTGATACGCTGAGCAGACGGCTGGGATTCTGGAACGTAACCAGGGCAATGGCCTGCGTCATGTCCATCTCTTCCTCTCCGTCGGTCCGGATCGGCTGACCATTTTTGTCCAGCACATATTTGTCATCGTCGGTCATCATATAAAAACCGTCCGCTCGCTCTGCCTGGTGAAAATGCCCGTCGCGGGTGTAGCTGATCGCACCTGTATCCGGGTCCTGCAGCATAAAAAAAGTATTTTTCTTTGTAATCGCAAAATCTAAGGAGGAATTCGTCTGTGTCACCGCATCCACATCAAAGGAAGTATAAGTCCTGATGGCCCTCATACCGGCCCCAGCCTGCAGCTCGGTTACGGCGTCTTCTGAATCATTGACATTGTACTCAATCAATTCCGAAAAAGCTACCGATTTCGGCTTAAAACCGTTGTTATTGATGTTCGCCAGATTATTGGCGACTACGCTGAGCCTTTTGGTGCATTGTCCTGCTCCTACGGCTCCCACATAAAATGATTCGTTCATTTCATTCCTCCTTACAGCTTTCCGATATCCGTTGCCGATTTGCTCATCAGTGTGTCATACATCCGAAGCATCTGCGCCGCGCTCTGCAGCGCTCTCTGAGACGACATCATCGCCGTCATCTCTTCCATCATATCCACATTGGACTTTTCCAACACCTTCCACAGAACATTGGTTTCCTGTCCTGTCACCACCTGCAAAGGCGCCTGATTCGTGGAAAACAGACCATTGTCCTCTCTGTGCAGTCCATTATAATCTGCAAAATCCACCACCCGCAGAGTGCCGTAGTCTCGTTCCTCTGTTCCCTGGGGGGTGGAGATCTGCGCTACAATCCGGCCGCTGCTGTCCACAGAAAAGTCCTCATTATCAATCTGAATCGGCTGACCATCCATGCTCTGAACCCGTCCTAAATCATTCAGCACCAGATAGCCGTCCTCGTCCACCGCAAAGCTGCCGTTTCTGGTGTAGCGTATGCCGTCCTCTGTCTGAATACAGAAAAATCCATTGCCGCTCAGAGCAAAATCATAAATTCCCTCTGTGGGATCGAAACTGCCCTGCTCATAGTTCACATAGGTCTGGGAAGCCGTGGTAATCTTTGAAGTTGTCGCCAGATCTTCCCTTTCATTTTTGCTTCGTCTTCCGGTGCGGTACAGCATCTCCTCCTCGAAAGTAGTCGATACCATTGTATCGTGCTTATAACCGGCCGTCTGCACATTTACCATATTATTGCTGATTACGTTCAGATTCCGGCTCTGTGTCAGCATGCCTGATACCAGATTGTAAAATCCCTGATACATCTGTCTGTCCTCCTCATCTTTCTGTAAGACTTCTAAGGCTTCCCATCTATATTATACAGCTTTTCTTCCATATTGGCTATACCTTATTTTTTGTGCAAAGCATATTACTGCTCCATAGCCGCCCGCAGCTTGCGGATTGCCGCGCTGTGTATCTGGGAAATCCGCGGCTCGCTGACCTGCAGAACCTGGGCAATCTGCCCCATATTCAGCTCTTCCACATAGTACAGCGAAATCACCAGCTTTTCCTTTTCCTTTAACCCCTCCACTGCATGGGCCAGAAGCTCAAGCTGTTCTCCCTGCAAAAAAGAGTGCTCCGGCTGAGTAGAGATGTCATTGCTGGGCAACTGAACCGACTGGCGATCCTCATCACCGCTCATGACCATATCCAAAGACAGGACATTCGCCATGGTGCTGATCTGCTCAATTTTCCGGCATTTTTTCTCTTCTATCCCCATTTGTCCGGCAATCTCAGCATAGGTAGGCTGTCTTCCCAGCGCTTCTGTCAACTGCTGTCTGGCGTTTTCAAGCGCTTTATATTGACGGCGGTAGTCCCGCGGCATCCAGTCATTTTTTCGCATCAGATCAATGATCATGCCGCGGATTCGTCGGGATATGAAGGTTTCAAATTTATTATCCATCGCCGGATCATATCGGTCTATCCCCTTTATGATGGCAATGACCCCTTCATTGATGATATCCTCTATCTCCATCGTCCCTTCATAAACACCTCTCATCTGTACTGCAATCGCCTTTACAATATAGAGATAGCGCATCGTCAGTTCCTGTCTGACCTCTGTGGAACGTGTCTCCCGGTACATAGCCAGAAGCTCTTCATTTGTCTTTGCCTCCAGATGCTTCAACATGCTAACTCATCCTTCTCTGTCATCCCTGCCTCATGCCTGCGCTTTCCAGCCTTAAACTGCCCACGGACTGAATCTGCACATTGCTGGCAATCTCATTAAAAGAAAGCACTCGCACGTTAGGATAAAATGGCTCTACCAGGCGGTAGAAGTGTACCCGCATGACCTGCGAAGTTAAGACTACAGGGTTCTGTGAAAAACCGTTAAACTTTCGGATCTGCTCTGAAAGCTGACGGATCAGGCTCTGTATAATATCCGGGCTCAGCGCCATATAATAACCGCTCTCTCCCTTATTTACAGATCCCGCCATTGTGCGCTCCAGCTCGCCGTCCAGAGTAATCACTTTCATACTGCCGTCTTCGCAGTACAGGCGGGTAATGGTGCGTTTGAGCGCAACGCGGATCCGTTCGGTCACTCCGTCCATATCCTTTACCGGAATTCCCGTTTCCTGGAGCGTATCGATCATGGTTTCTATGATCGTCTCCATATCCTTGATCGGAACACCCTCCTTTAACAAACTGGTAAGAATCCTCTGGAAAAAGCCATAAGAAATCAGGTTCGGGAAGGCCTCATCCACCAGCTCCGGCGCTGTTTTCTTTGTATTTTCAATTAAATGAACCACTTCCTGACGAGTTAAAAGCTCATAGGCATGCTGGCGAATCACCTCTGACAGATGGGTTACCATAACCGACAGAGGATCGATGACCGTATAGCCGTACAGCTCTGCCCGCTCTCTGTCCTCCGGGCGAATCCATCGACTGGGGATACCGTAGGCCGGTTCGATGGTCTCAATACCGTCGATAATCTTCTCTGGATTTTCCGGCTCCAACGCCAGAAAATAATCGATCAGAAGCTCACCTCTGGCAACCTCTTCTCCTTTGATGCGGATACAGTACTCATTGGTGCTGAGCGCCGAGCTGTCACGCAGCTTGATCGAAGGAACCACTAATCCCATATCCTGCGCGTACTGCCTTCGGAAAATTACGATCCGGCTGATCAGACGCCCGCCGACCGATTCGTCGGCCAAGGGAATGAGGCTGTATCCAAATTCCATCTCTATTGGCTCTACCGTCAGAAGGTTATAGACGTTATTCACATCCTTATAGAATTCTTCCTCGCTGACAGGCTTTGCCGGCGGTTCCTCCTCGCCGGGCGGCATCATCGCTCCCGGCATACCAGCCATACCTGGCCCGGCTCCCATCTGCATGGCCAGAGCGGCAGTCGGCTCTTCCTTAATACGTTTTACCAGATAGTACCCGCCGGTGACTAAAATCACAGAAACGATCCCCATCTGAAGAATCGGCATTCCTGGAATAATCGAGATGACGGCTGTAGCGATACCGGCAATCATGATGGCATAAGGTTGTGCCAGAAATTGTTTGGAGACGTCTTCGTTCAGGCTTCCCTCAGAAACCGCACGGGTTACGATCATGCCAGTAGCCGTGGAAATCAGAAGCGAGGGAATCTGTCCCACCAGACCGTCACCGACCGTAGCGATCGAATATGTGATAAATACCTGATCCAACGTGCTGCCCGACTGGATCACACCGATAATCACGCCGCCGATCAGGTTGATCGCCGTTGTAATCAGCGACATAACGGAATCGCCCTTTACAATCTTCGTGGCACCATCCATGGAACCATAAAAATCCGCTTCCCTTTGAATCTTTTCCCGGCGCTCCTTGGCCTGCTGTTCATTGATCAGACCAGAGCTTAAATCCGCGTCGATCGCCATCTGTTTACCGGGCATGGCATCCAATGTAAAACGAGCCGCTACCTCAGCCACACGCTCTGCACCTTTGGTGATAACCAGAAACTGCATCAATACAATAATCAGATAGATAACCAGACCGACAACCACATTGCCCTGGAGAATGAAATCACCAAACGCCTTGATCACCTGACCGGAAGAACCGCCGTTGGTAAGAATATTTCTTGTCGTAGAGACATTGATACCCAGACGGTACAGCGTAGTAACCAAAAGGATGGACGGAAAAACAGAAAATTCAAGCGGCTCCCTAATTGTCATGGTCGTAACCAGGATCATCATGGAAAGCGATATATTAAAAATAATCGCTACGTCAACCAGCGCTTCCGGAAGCGGTATGATGAGCAGCAGTACGATAACCAGTACAAACAGTACGATCGAATAACTAAGCAGTTTCTTCATGCAAAAACTCCATCCTGTTGAAATTTACCGCAGCATATCGTCGCGGCCTCCAGCTCGGTAGATATATACCAGAACCTCTGCCACGGCCCCGTAGAATTCTGCCGGAATTTCGTGATCCACCTCACAAGAGGCATACAGCGCACGGGCCAAGGGACGGTTTTCAATCACGAACACGCCGTGTTCTTCCCCTATCCGCACGATCCGAAGAGCCAATTCATCCTGCCCTTTTGCCAAAACCACAGGGGCTCCATGCTTATCCGGATTATACTGAATCGCCACCGCGAAATGGGTCGGGTTACGGATAATCACATCGGCCTGCGGAACCTGCTGCATCATACGGCTCATTGTCATCTGCCGCTGAATCCGCCGGATACGGCCTTTGATTTCCGGATTTCCTTCGGTTTGCTTATACTCATCTTTGACTTCCTGTTTTGTCATCATCAGATCTTTTTCATAACGCCATCTCTGATACAAGTAGTCAAAAAAAGCCACCACGGTAAAAGCAATGCAAACCTTCATGATCAGATCAAAAATCATAGACAGCATAAAGGTAGCGGAATTGATAATACCCATATCTGTCATGCGCGACATCTGCATGATATCCGCAACTAAAATATTATAAAGAAGAATTAATAGCAGGCTAATCTTAATCAGACTTTTCAGCAGCTCTACCAGATTTCTGCCGGAAAAGAATTTTTTCATTCCCTTGATTGGATTCAGCTTGCTGAATTTCGGCCGCAGAGCCTTAAAAGAGACATTAAAACGGGTTTGTACGCCATGAGATAAAATCCCTAGAAGCAGCGCTACAAACAAAAGCGGCAGCGCGCATTTAAAGAACGTCAGCATCGTCACCAGCACCAGACGCTTCGTCAAAAGATCTTCCGGCGCTCTGGCAATCCCATCATAAATCCAATACAGATATTGCCGGATTGTGGTGTATATGAAAGGAAGCATGATCCGTATAAGCCAGAATACCCCCAGTAAAATAACCACGGTGCAGATTTCTTTGCTCTGAAATACATTACCGTCCTTTCGAGCGTCTCTGCGCCGTTTACCAGTTGGTTTTTCGCTTTTTTCCTGGCCGTTTTGCTCCGCCACCGCTCACCACTTCCTTTCGCCCCCGTCTCAGCGCATCTGCAGAACCAGATCATCCAGATTGACAAAAAGCCAGTCGATCACGGTTTTCAGTTTATCCGCCATGGGGCTGAACAGAAACAGTAGCATTAACATGCCAACCATAATTTTAATCTGAAAATTAATTGCAAAAACATTAATCTGAGGAATCATGCGCATCATGACTCCTACTGCCGCTTCTGTGACCAATTCCATAGCGATAATCGGCAAGGCCAACTGAAATCCCATGACGATAGCCTCCTGAAACATGGAGATGATCGCCAAATATACCGTCGGCCCCAGAGATACTTCTCCAAAGGGAACCTGAGCAGCAGAACCAAAGAAAATGGACACCAGGTGCAGATGGCCGTTTCCTGCCAGAAAGAGAAGCATAAACAATGCAAACTGCAGGCCTGAGGTAACGGTCACTTGCCCTTTTGTCTCTGGGTCATAGACCTGCGCCATATTAAAACCCATGGAAAAGTCGATCACAGCAGAGGAATAACGAACCACCAGCGTCGCCAGCTCCATCGAAAATCCCAGCACACAGCCCATGGCCACTTCTCCTAAAAGCATGACACCATATTCTAAGAGAGTACTTGGTTCATGAGACAAAACGCCTCCCTGCCACATATACAGCATCATGGAGAACGCCATGACCAGTGCCCCCTTCACGCGGGAGGGAATATTGCCGCTTCCAAAAAATGGATTTATCAGAAGCATGCCGCTCATACGCATGACAATCAGAGAAAATAAAATCAGCATGGCCGGTTATCCTCCGGAAATCAGAGCAAAGATCCCCACAAGAAAATCTTGTAAAAGCCGCAGCATACTGCTTCCAAAAAATCCGAGAATCGCAAAAATCGCAAGAAGTTTCGGCACAAATGTCATTGTCTGTTCATTGATCTGGGTTGCCGCCTGGAAAATAGCGATCAGAACACCGATCACCATACTGACCAAAAGCAGAGGAAGAGCCAGCCGCAGGGCCAGTTGAAAGGTCTGATATACGATGTCAAGAATCTCTGTCTCGGTCATAAGGCCTCCTCTAAGACATATTAAAACTGGTGACAATGTTGGCAAACAGCAGTTGCCAGCCGTCCACCGAGATAAAGAGCAGCAGCTTAAAAGGCAGGGAAATCATCGTCGGCGGCAGCATCATCATGCCCATGGACATCAATGTCGTCGCCACCACAATATCAATCAGCAAAAAGGGAAGATAAATCAGAAATCCGGCAGTAAAACTCCGCTTTAATTCACTGGTCATAAAAGCCGGGACCACGATCGTCAGAGGATACTCCTCCAGATTTTCTTGTCTTTCTACGCCGGCCAAATCCACAAACAAATCCAGCGTATCCGCATAGGTGTTGTACAGCATAAACCGCTTGATAGGAGGTTCCATCCTCGCCAGTGCTTCTTGCTGAGAAATCTCTCCATTGACATATGGTTGATAGGCCTCCTCATTGATCTGTGCGAGTACCGGGTTCATGATATAGAGGGTCAGAAAAAGGGCAATACCAACCAGAACCATACTCGGCGGACTCTGCTGCACTCCCATGGCATTCTTGGTAAAGGATATCATGATGATTGTTCTGGTAAACGATGTCATCATGATAACCAGAGAGGGAAGAAGCGCAACCAGAGTCAGCAGAATGATCACATCCAGAGTCGGCACATTCCCGCCGTTTAAACCGGTTAAAAGGTCATTCATTTGTCTTCTCCTTCTGTTTTCTCCGTCTCTCTTCTCCGTGGAGCCGCATATTTTTTCAAGACCTCCTCAAAAGCCGGCGGCAGAACTGCTTTGCCGGGAGAAGGAAGCGCATCCGGAAAATCTCCGGAGAGTTTTGCAAGCAGACTGACGCCTGCCTGACTCACTCCAATCAGATATATCTCCTCCTTGATCTTGAGTAAAACAATCTGCGCGTTTGCCCCCCGGTTCAGTCCGCCTGTACTCAGGCTTAACTGTTCAATTACTTTCATATTGTGCCCGGAGAACGTGTGTGTCATTCTGTTTCCCAGAAAACGGCTGAACCAGTAAGCCAGGCCCAGCACACAGCAGAAAATCAGAAAAGCTCCCACCAGAGATAAGAGATCCCCTCCAAATGTATTCCCTTTCTGCGCCAGCAGTAGCGCACTTTTCATTACAGACTCTCCGGATTCAGATTTCGGCTGACAATCTCGGTGATACGGATACCGAAATTATCCTCCACCACTACGATGTCGCCTCTGGCAATACACTCCCCATTGACAAAGACATCCGCACGTTCCCCAGCCATCTTGTCAAGCACTACCAACGATCCTTGTGTAAATTCCAAAATATCTTTAACCAGCTTCTTGGTACGGCCGATTTCCACGGATATTTCCAGCGGAACTTTCATCAGCAGTTCCTGATTCGCCTGCTCTTCCTCGCCGGTACCCTTATCCTCAGCAAACTTGGGCGAGTTGACCGGATGAATAACGGTATTGGGCCGGTGTTCGCCCCCGGAAGGAGCTGCCGTCCCCTGCTTCATCTGGTTTAACATCTCCATCATCTGCATCTGAGACTGCTGCATCTGACTCATCAACTGCATCATCATCGGGTCCATCGCCGCCGGCTGCTGGTATTGATATACGGGCTGCATCGGAACAGCCTGCGGCGGCGGAGCCTGAGGTGCCGGCTGCGGGGCCGGTGCAGGCGCGGGCTGCGGTTCGGACGATGCCCCTGCCATCAGCGCCTGAATCTCCTCCTGCGATAACATGGCGTCACCGGAAGACGGCGCGGGTGCCGGTTCCGGACTCTCCACACCTCCGGCCAGCATGGCCTGGATCTGCTCCTGTGTCAGCACACCGTCCGGCTGCAAGGAACCGGAAACGGGAATATCCGAAGAAGCCGCCCCGGAAGAAGATGCATCGGCTTGAATCAGAGAATCCTCCGGTTCTGTATGCGCGGCAGGCATTTCTTCTGCCTGGGCAAAGGAATCCTCAAAAGGAGCCAGCAAACGCTTAATCAGATCAATCGTCATGATATTCATGAACTCACTCTTTAATACGTCACCGATCTCCAGGTTAAAACGAACCAAAACCCGCTCTGTGGAAGCAGGGAAATATCTCTCCTTAAAGGATACATCATCTGTAATTTCAAAAGACTTGGGAGTGGAAATATCTACCGGATATCCCAAAAACTCTGACAAAGCCGTCGCGGAGGAACCCATCATCTGGTTCATTACCTCGCAGACGGCACTGATATTGATTTCGTCCAGTTCAAACTCTTCTTCCGGAATTTCCATTCCCATCATCGCGCCGACAATGATTCGCACATCATTGCGGCGGAAAATCATGACATTGCTGCCTTCCAGACCCTTGACATAGGATATATCCACCCCCACGGCAGGTTCCATCCGTTTGAATGAAAATTCATTGCTGGAAAGAACCTGCGCCACCGGCGTGGTGATATTTACCTTGGTGCCCAGAAGGGTCGAAATCGCCGTAGCCGAAGCGCCCAGGCTGATATTCATGATCTCGCCTATGGCGTCCAACTCCATCGCGTTAAAGCTTGTCGCACCCATTCTTCAATCTCCTTTGTCGTCTAAGATTCAAAAAACTACCTGCCTATTTCCAAGGCTTTCTGGGCCATCAGCTTCATCGCGTTCAGTGCCGTTACATTCGCCTCGTAAGAGCGGGTTGCCGACATGCTGTCGACCGTCTCCTTGAGTGCATCTACATTTGGCATGTTGACATAACCGTCCGCATCCGCATCAGGATGATCCGGATTATAAACCTTCTTAAACTCTCTGTCGTCTTCAATGATCTCCGCAACCCTTACGCCGGCTGCGCTGCTCTTGAATCCCTGCCCTCTGGAAGCGCTGCGCAGAGCCTCCCGAAACGATCCCGAACCATAGCTCTCCAGCACCACATCCTTGCGGCGGTATGTACCGCCGGCTTCCGTGCGGGTGGAATTTATATTGGAAATATTCTCTGCGGCGATATCCATGCGCAGTCTTTGGGCGCTCAGACCGGAAGCGCAGATATCAAATGAACTCAAAAATGCCACTCTGATCCCTCCTGTCTTTATTTGCCTAATATAGAGCCGACTGCCTCAATAATCCGATCAGCATTAAAAGGCTTTACGATAAAATCTTTTGCCCCGTACTTGATGGCCTCCACCACCATGCTCTGCTGGCCCATGGCCGTACACATGACGATCCTGGCGTCCGGATTGTTTTCTTTGATCTTCTTTAACGCCTGAAGGCCGTCCATATTGGGCATTGTGATATCCATAAACACCATATCCGGCTTTTCTTCGTCGTACTTGGCTACCGCCTCGGCTCCGTCCTGCGCCTCCACAAAATCGCTGTAACCGTTCTCGGTCAGCGTCTTCTTGATCATCATCCGCATGAAGGCCGCATCATCCACTATCATTATCTTTGCCATATTCGTTTCCTCACTTTTTCCTCTTTGTTATTTTTAGGTGTATATCAAAGCTTTTTCTCTTAACCGGCAGGTGCGCGGACTTTTTCTTCCTCGTCCTCTTCGCCGCCCGGCTGTCCCACCAGGCCCTCGATCTGCACCGCCAGATTTTTCTTGGAAACTCCCATCCGGCCCGTAAACCAGGGCTGCCGCCCCACATAGAGATTTACGCTGCTGTTTTCCAGCTTATTCAGGTCGATGATGTCTCCTACCTGCAAATGATAAATATCGCTTAAATTCAACTGCACCTTCGCCAACTGTGCTGTTACCGGAAGCTGAGAATAACGGATATTATCCAAAATGACATCCCGGTTGTCCTGGTAGGCAAAACCTTTGGCCAGATTCTTGCGGCTGTCCACCTGCTGGAAGATAAACTCCAAAAGTGTACCCGGAATACAGATCTTGATCTTCTCCACCGCTCGGCCGGCCACATCCACATTCAGGTGAATAATGGCTACCGCCTCGTCCAGTCCTACCTCCTGAAGCATACTGGGATTTTCTTCCACGCGGGACAACTGAAAATCCAGATTAATATAATTGGAAAATCCGTCCTTCAGTCCCTGAATAAAATGCTTCACTACCCGCCTGTATAACGCTCTCTCCACATCCGAGTAACGGTAGTCGCCCGCTTCCTGAACCACATCGTCGCCGCCGCCAAGCATATGGCTGATCAGCGTCAGAATCAGACCTGGCGTCACATACATCAGCATGGAGATATTATTCTTCACACCATCCGCCGTATTGACGTCGATCAGGCTGATATCGTCATTTTCATGAAGTCCGTTTACATACTCGTAATACCGTCTTTCCTGAACATCCATAACCGTGATATCGGTCATGGCGCGGAAGATACCGTTTACCTGAGAAGTCAGAATCCTCGCATAATTTTCAAAAGAAGTCGTGAGCATCTTCATCTTCTCTTTTGTGAATTTTCTCGGACTGTAGAAGTCGTACTTATTGTACTTTGTCTCTTCAACGGGCTTTGCTTTGACCTTTTCCTCCACCTTTTTTTCTTCCGGCGCAGGTTCCGCCACATCGCCGCCTCCTCCGCCCTGCATGGACTTTAAGAGAGCATCAATCTGGCTTTGAGATAGTACATCTGCCATCGTTTCGCCACCTTTTTTTTATTCTGTTGCATTCGTTGGAAGCGGGTCTGACGCCGCCTCCGAAGAGGAAGCCGAATCTGCTTCCGGAGAAGAACCGGCATCAGGCTGCGAGGAAGCAGCATCCCCTCCGGATTCTCCCGATTCGCTTCCATCCTCAGCCGTGGGCTCTACCGTGCTGACGCCGGCCGCCGGCGGCACGTCACTGTCTGGCAATACGTCAAACCCTTCCTGCATTCCGCCGCCGATCGTTACAATATTACCGCTTTCCTGCATTTCTGCATAATACTCATTCAGCTCACGCAGATCCACGCCTTCCTCCAAGAGTAAAATCTCGACACGGCGGTTTCTTGCGCGGCCTTCCGCAGTATCATTGGACGCAATCGGATGAAACTGGCCGTAACTCATTCCGACGACCTTCACCGGTTCAATGGCTTCCGTCGTCTGAATAAAGGCTGCAACATTCGCTCCCCGCAATGCCGAAAGCTGCCGGTCGTTGATTGGATTATTCGGTTTATTCGGATCCGCCTGGGCAGTATGCGCCATCACGCAAACCCGCGCAATACTGTCTGACATAGGTTCGATCACCGTGCAGAAACGGCTCAGTATTTCCTTTGTCCTATCATTCAGAGCGGAACTGTCACCCTCGAAAAAGGCGCTGTCCTGAAAGGATATGTAGGCGTACCCATCGCCTCCGGAGATTGTTACACCCTCTGCCCCCGCCTCTTCCATCGCCTCCACCAGCTCCTCATAGAGCATATTCAATAGCTCTACTTCATCCTCAACGATTGGGTCATCCGGATCCAGGCGGATCTCATCCTCGATCCCGTATTCCCCCTCGGGCTGGTTGATTCCGACCTGTTCATCAGAGACATTCGGGTTGATGCTTCGGACAAAAATCTTAAACTTCTCCATATCCAGAGCGGACATGGAGTACAGCAGAACAAAGAAACACAGCAGAAGCGTCACCATGTCGCCATAAGTGTCCATCCAGCTTCCGCAGTCTTCGTCGCCTCCGCGTTTTTTCATTCGTTCCCTCCTCCCTCTGTAGGAGCGCCTCCCGCCTTCTCCGCTTTCGCCAGAAGCTTCTTACGGGAACTCTGTTTCAGATTCGACAGCAGACGCTCACGCAATGTCTTCGGGTTATCGCCAGCCATAATCGCCAGTACACCCTCGATGATAATCGAACAGTAGAGTTCTTCCTCATCCTGGCGCAGACGCAGTTTCTTGGCGATGGGCTGGAAAAAAAGATTGGCCAGGGCACTGCCGTAAAATGTGGTGATCAGAGCGACTGACATATCCTGTCCCAGAGTCGACGCCCCGTCTCCATCAAAACTCATGCCCTTCAGCATGTTCACCAGACCGACCAGCGTACCGATCATACCGAACGCCGGAGCATAGCCAGAACCTTTCTCATAGAACCCGGCCGCCTGATCGTGACGGACGATCATGGTTTCCAGCTCCTTTTCCAGAGCCTCCCGTACTTTATCCGCATCACTGGCATCCACAATCATCAGAATACTCTGTTTTAAAAAAGGATTCTTGATTTCTTCTGCTTTCTCCTCCAGTGCCAGCAACCCGTTCTGTCTTGCGACCATAGCCAGATCTACCAATTGCTCCACCAGTTTGGGAATATTATATTTTCCACCCCTAAATAAAATCATAATATGTTTGGGGATTTGTGTCAACATTGAAAATGGATAACTTGCAATTAAAGCGGCAAATGTTCCTCCAATCGTAATTACAACGCTTGATATATCGATAAAATTATTCAGTTTTTCCATTGCCGAAAAACTGTCTGTTATACCATTAATAACTAAAAAAATACCTAAAACAAGACCTAGCAGCCATGAAGGGTCCATCTATCTTACTCCTCCTCCGTATCTATTCCAATATATCGCCGCTGCGCTCAATCAGCAGCTCTCTGCCCTCCGGGGCAACACAACCATGCAAAAATGACCGGATTTGTTCCTGAACCGATTCAATCGAATCTCTCACTAGATAATAACGTCCATTACACAACAAAACTTTTGTTTCAGGAATCAACTCGATACACAGAATCTGAAAATAATTCAGATAGAAAACCGAACCATCCAAACCAACCAGTTTAATCATTCCTTTACCTCTTGCCGGAAATCATGGGGATACCCCTTGCCGGAGGACATAATACTCCCGGCAAGGGGAAAATCACAACTTACTTATGGATTAACGCTTCAGATTTACGAGTTCTTCCAGAATCTGGTCGCTGACCGTGATAATCTTACTGTTCGCCTGGAAACCTCTCTGTGTGGTAATCAGATCTACGAATTCTTTGGCCATGTCAACGTTGGAGGCTTCGACGTAGCCGGTGATCAGGCTGGCCTCGCCTACATCGCCAGGTGCTGCCGGGATACAGATACCGGCGTTATCGCCTCTGGATGCGGTGTAGTAACTGCCTCCTGCTTTTGTAAGACCTTCCTGATTCTGGAACTTAGCGATTGCTACCTGGCCAATGACAGCTTCTTTAGTAACCTCGCTGTATTCACTAGTAGCATTGCCTTGATCATCCAAAACAGGTTCTTTTACTTTAATACCAATGGTAATCTTTCCCTGGCTATCAATCTTCACACTGCTGGCCAAAGCAATGTCATCACTATCGGTCTCAATCTGGAAATTATCTTTACTATTCCACATCAAATAAGAACCATCTGGATTCTGTGTTTGTGCATTGCAGACACGAATCGGCTGAAGAGATGTTGTATCAAACTTAACCGGCGATACCAGAGGATTTTCAATAGCACGATATCCATAGATATAGTTATTGCTATTGCAGTCAACTAAAAAACCTTGGCTGTCAATTTTAAACTGTCCTACTCGGGTATACTGAAAATTACTTCCCTTAATAGCCTCACTGTTTGCAGTCGCGTCTCCCGCAATCGACACCGTATCTCCACTGGTAGCCATGGTCATAAAGAATCCTTCGCCGTCAATCGTGGCCGTCAGTCCTCCCATCTGCGTCGGCGTACTGCTGGTCATATCCACCCAAATCGATCCCATCATAGCACCGTAACCGTACTGAGCTGCGTTGACGCCGCCGGCTCCAAAATCATTACCGGCGCCGCTGGTGGAAGCCGTCGAAGTCTGATACATTGCCTCCTTGAACAGATAGCTCTGTGCCTTATAACCTGCCGTATTGACGTTGGCGATATTGTGACCGATAACATCCAGCTTATTCTGATGCGCCCGCAGTCCTGAAACTGCCGAATCCATTGCTCTTAACATTCTTTCTTTTCTTCCTTTCCGCTGTTACTCCGGGGCGCGCTTCCGGCGCTCCGGACCGGCACCCTTGCGGTCCTGCCTTACATTATAACAGCACTATCAATATTAGTAAAGATCTTATCTTTCATATCATCCGCTGACATGGTGGTTACGACCACATTATTGGGGACATTCACGATAAAAATACCCTGGCTGCCGATCACAGCCACATCCTTCGCCCCTTTTTGTCTCGCTCCCTCCACTGCCTGTTCCAGATTACCCAGAAGCTGATTGTCCATGGCAATGCCACGCTCACCCATGCGTCTGGCCGCATGTTTTGAGAAGTTTAAGCCCTGGTGTGCCAGCGATTTCGCTTTTAACATCTCACTGAAAGCAGACCCGCCTGTAGACCCCTGGCCTGCGTTCAACTGCCCCGCTCTGTTGCCGCCAGGACCGTACTGCAGTTTTTGAATTTCTGCTATATTCATACGTCTGGCTCCATTTCTATCTAGGCGATTATGCTTTTTCCATTTCCGCCTTTTGTTTCGTTGTTCTCTCCGCCTTCAATCCCGCCATTGCCGGTGTCTCCGGTGTTTCCACCCTCGCCCTCAATTCCGCCGCTGCCGGTATCTCCGGTATTCTCATCTCCGCCTTCCACTTCGCCGGTGCCCAGATCCTCGCCGCTCTCGCTGCCGTCTCCCACTTGGTCCGTGATATCGCCCACGCCCATCAGATAGGACAGAGGATAATTTTTATTGTCGCCCTCCAGCCGGAATGTAGGGGAACTTCCGGTCAGATTGACGGAAGCGATAACGCCCTTCTTGCTGCCGGTGACGGTCTCATAACCGCTTGAACTGGTTTCGGTCACGGCCACAGTCACTTCCTTGCCGATCAGTCCCGCCACATAGGTGGTGGTGCTCATGGCGCTGCTGGCGGTCATCGTCTCTGTCATTGTGGACAACGCCTGTACCATAGCCATCTGTGTCATCTGATTCATCATCTCACTGTTATCCATCGGATTTGTCATATCCTGATTCTGAAGCTGTGTAGCTAAAAGCTGGATAAAACTGGTGATGGTCAGCGTATTTTTATCGTTGCTCTGCGGTCTGTAAGTGGAACCCAGATAGGGATTATCGGTTCCGCTGACATTGGTTACTGCCATACTGTCCTGCCTTTCTTTTCCGTCTTTATAACGGGTAGTTTTAAATCAGTCCCAGCCTGAGCTGCTGGGCAAAAGAATCACCCTCAGACTTCTTTTTCTCTTCTTTGTCTTCCGGCTCCCGTTCTTTTTGTTCCCTGCCTCCCTGGCGTTCCTCATAGGGCTGTCTGGGTTCCGGCGGTTCTGTGTAAACAATCGTTTCCTGACCGGTCCGTTCTTCCAAAATGGAAGCCATCTCCGAGGCTTTCTGATTCAGAAGTTCCAATGTTTTGGGGTTGGAAGCCAAAATAGAAACGGTTGCCTTTCCGCCCTCATAGAGAACCTGAATCGTCAGTTTTCCGAGAGAAGCCGGTTCCAGCTCGATCGTCAGCGTTCCATTGTTCTGAGGAAAACGATTTGCAATCGTTCTGGCCACATCATTTACCAGATTTGCTTCGCTGGTCTGCACCGGTATTGATTCTGCCGGCTTTCCTTCCGAAAGAAAATCGCTTCTGCTCTCCGCCGGCAAAACTCCCGCCTGCCAATGCTGCGTATTCTGCCCGCTTTCTGTCTGCGAACGATTTTCCTCCTGTCCTGCCGTCTGCTTCTCTGTCTGTGCCGCAGCCGAGTCGTTGATATTCGACTGGAATTTCTCCACGGCGGCTCTGGTCTCCTCTGCGACGGCTTTTACTTTCTGTGCTGTCTTCTCCTCAGCGGCCTCCACCACATTCTGTCTCGCATTCTTCAACACGAACGAGGACAGATCCTCCGCCTCTTTTTGCTGCGGTGCATTTCCCGCTTCTGCAGCCTGTTCGGCGGCCGTCGGAACTCCTGTCAAATTCTCGGCTAACGCAGAAGAATTTTCCTGCAAGTCCGATGCAATCGGACTACGCTCCTCTGAAATAGCTGTCTCCGGCAGCACTTCCTCTGTGACGGTTTCCGGCAGATTTTCCATCATACCGCCTTTTGCATCCTCTGTCGGCACCTGCACATCATTTGCCGCAAGCTCCGGCACGGTTTCCGGCACTGCTAATTTTGCTGCCGTCTGCGGCATCACTTCTTCTACCGCCTCCATGCCGACCAGATCCATCTGCTCAGGGAGCATCTGTGTCTCCTCTGCCTCTGACAGATTTTCTTCTGGAATCGCAGCCACAGCCTGATTCAGCATTCCCTGCAGTAGCAAAAACTGCTGTGCAGAAAGATCGGAAGTCCCGCTGTCTTCAACGGCATCGGGGTTCTCCTTGCCGTTTGGACTGCTGTCATCTACCGGCGTCTCGTCTTTTTTAGAAACGCTCTGATTTTTTTCCGAATCGGATTCGGAAGCTTTCGACGGCTTTTCCATTGCTGCCGTTTTCCGGTCTGAGTCTTTTAGAAGCCGCTTGAAGGCTCCCTTCTCAGCCGTCTGTGCGCGGCCGGTTTTCCCGGATGTGGGAAGCATCGGCACCGCATCCAATTGGATTTTCGCCATGCAACTCCTCCTTTCTTTTAACATAATTATGATTTTATATAATCAACGGTCACAAAAAACCGTGATTACCTACCATAAGCCAGACCTTCCGCGATCATATTGTGGATAACAAATTCTTCCACAAATGCTTCCTCTTCTTTCTGCTCGGCGGTCCGGTATTCTTGAAGCCTCTTGTCTTTCAGCTTCTCGAACTTGGATGTATCCACTTTGGCGTCTATCACTTCGCCTTTTTTCTTCTCTTCTTTTTTCTTTAAAATTACAAGACGTTCTTCTTCCTTCTCAATCTGGTCTTTCATCCGGCCAATGCACATGTCGAAGAGCAGATACGACTCGATGGAAGCGCCCACAGATTTGGTCTCGTCAAAGCTGCCTTCGTACTCGATCAGCTCCCCATTCAACTGACGGATCTCCTCCTGCTTGTCATTGACATTTTTCAGCATCACCGCATGTTCTTTTTTCAAATTATCCAAAACCTGCGTCTTGTAATCCAATACCGTTTCCAGGCTGTAACGAAAGCGTTTCACGCGACCTTTCCTCCCTATCCGGCAATTTTTGTCATTAGCTCCACCGCTTCCGCGTAGGAGAAGCTTTCATTGATTCCCTGTTTTAAAAACGAATTCATCTGTTCAATTTTTGATACGGCTTCATCAAGAGCCAGATTTGTGCCCCGCTTGTACGCGCCGATCGCGATCAGATCCGCGTTCTTTTGGTATAGTGCCAGCAAATTGCGGAAACGGGAATCGGCTCGTTTATGTTCGGCAGAAACAATCTCCACCATCAGACGGGAAATGCTGGCCCCGATATCAATGGCCGGGAAATGATTCTCATTGGCAAGCTGACGGCTCAGAACAATATGTCCATCCAAAATTCCCCGCACGGTATCGGCAATCGGCTCGTTTGTGTCGTCGCCTTCTACCAGTACGGTATAGACCCCTGTGATCGAACCTTTATTGAAATTTCCGCTGCGCTCCAGAAGCTTCGGAAACTCCGCATAGATCGAGGGGGTATATCCTCTGGCAATCGGAGGCTCTCCGATTGCCAGCCCGATTTCTCTCTGTGCCATTGCATAACGGGTCAGTGAATCCATCATCAACAGCACATCATATCCCTGATCGCGGAAATATTCTGCAATCGTTGTAGCAACCAGCGGGCATTTCATGCGCAGCATAGCCGGCTGGTCTGAAGTCGCAACGACTAAGATCGAGCGGGCCATTCCTTCTTCTCCCAGATCTTTCTGCACAAATTCCAAAACCTCACGGCCGCGCTCTCCCACTAATGCAATCACGTTGATATCGGTTTTTACATTCTTGGCGATCATTCCCATCAGGGTACTCTTGCCGACGCCAGAACCGGCAAAGATGCCGATTCTCTGTCCCTTTCCGATGGTATTTAATCCGTCGATGGCCTTGACGCCAAATTCCAGACGCTCGCGGATCGGAGGACGGTTTAACGGATTGATCCCGGTAGAGTCAACGGAATAAAAACGGTTTGGCTGAAAATCCGGTCCGCCGTCTATGGGTTCTCCCATCGCATTGATGATTCTTCCTCGCAGAAAATCGCCCACCGGTACTTTGAGGCGGCGTCTGGTATTGCGCACAAAGCTGCCGGCGCTGATACCGCTTGTGTTTTCGTAGGCCATAAGCTGAATCCGGTTATCCTTAAAGCCTACCACTTCCGCACGGATCTGTCGGTTCTGTTCCTCATTATATATCATGACGATATCGCCGATACTGCTCCTGCCTCCGGATGCTTCCACCGACATGCCGACTACATTTTCAATTTTTCCGATCCGACTGACTGTCTCCGAATTGGCAATCAGCTTCGGCAGCTTTCTAAACATAGCCGTTTACTCCCTTATACGCGTATAGTTCCTGTCATTTCGCGGATGTTCTCCATCTGGGTCTCCACCCCGATATCCAAAATTTCTTCTGGCGTTTCAATAATACAGCTTCCGCGCTGCTCTTTCTCCATAACAATAAATTTAATGTTATCCGACACTTTAGAAAGCTCGGCCACCAGATCCGCATCCGTCCGCATCATCATGTCGTAGTCCAGTTTTTCCATGTAAATCTTAAGCCAAGCTGTTTTCTTGAGTTTTTCTGTCTCAAAGACAATCATGCGCCGGATAATATCGCCGCTGGCTTCCAGACTGGTATGAATCACCTTTTCTGCCACGGCAAAGGAGCAGTCTTTCAACTGTTCCAGATAATCCTGCAGGCATCGCTTTTTCGCCTGCTCGATCTTTGACAGGGCGTCGGAGAGTTCCTGATCAATTCGGTTTTTCTGGTTTTCCAGAACCTCCTGCGACTGTTCGATGGCCTGCGCCATTCCCTCCTGCCGCCCTTCCTCCAGTCCCCTGGCAAAGCCTTCCTCTCTGGCTTCCTTCCGGATCTTCTCCGCCTCTTCTCTGGCGGCTTCTAAAAGCGCTTCGGCCTGAATTCTGGCCTCGTTGAGTTCCTGCTGGGCTTCGCTGAGATCTTCCTCTAAGGACGCGGCTGCCTCATCCAGCCCGTCAGAAAAATCATCCGGCGAATTCTCGTTCTTCTTATAGAAAACAGCCTCGCTCAGTTCCTGCGGCTGCATCTCCCGTATGACGGGCTGCGTCACAGTCGGAAAAGGAATAAAGTCCCGCACAACCTCAGGACGCCATTCCTTAATCACGCTTTTAGACGATGATATCATCCTCTTCACTTCCCTTCTTGATGATCACCTCGCCTCTTTCCTCCAGGTTACGAATCAAGTTAACAATACGCTGCTGAGCTTCTTCCACATCTTTGAGCCGGACCTTGGTTGTAATCTCCATGTCGGCGCGAACCGTCTCCGCCATTCTCTTGGACATGTTGTTGAAGAAAATCTTCTGCATCTCTTCGGATGCCGTCTTAAGCGCATATACCACATCCTTGGAATCACAGTCACGCACAAAGCGCTGTACGGAACGGTCGTCCATATCCAGAATATTCTCAAAGATAAACATCTTATCTCGGATATCCTGAGCCAAATCCGGATTATTCTTGTCAAGTTCTTCAAAGATCTTTCTCTCACTGCTGCGGTCTACATGGTTCATAATATCCGCAACATAGTCGATGCCGCCGAGGTTCATATTATCCTCGCTGGTAATAATCGCGGAGAACTTGCGCTTCATCTCCTCTTCTACAATACTGATCGCCTCCGGCGACACCCGGTCCATCTTGGCCATTCCTTCCAGAACCGGGATCTTCTTCTCTTCCGGAAGCTGCTCCAAAATGCTGGCCGCCTGCTCCGGTTCCATGTAGGACATAATCAGAGAAATCACCTGGGACCGCTCATGCTGTAGCAGAGAGAGCAGAGCTTTCGGATCCCCCTTCATAAAGAAGTTGAACGGCCTGGACTGCAGTGTCTTCGACACCTTCTCCAGCAAGGATCTCGCCGTGCTGTCGCCAAAAGCTTTCTCTAAAACGTTGCGTGCGTAATCGAGTCCGCCGTCCGTCATCATCTTATGGGTCAGACAGAGTTTATAAAACTCGTCCAGAGCAGACTCCACCTGGGCATTTGTCGTTTTTCCCAGCTTTGCCACCTCAAAGGTCAAATCCTCGATATCCTGCTCGCTGAGATATTTATAGATCTGAGAAGCGCGGTCTGCTCCCAGAGAAATAATAACAATCGCGGCTTTCTGTCGGGAATCCAGAACTACATTTTCTTCCGCTCCTTCTTCCCTATTTCCGTTTCTGTTTGTCTGAACTGCGGCCTCCGCCATTCTGCTCCCCTTCCTCATTCAACCAGCTCTGTACCAGTTTTGCTACAATCTGCGGATTCTGATCCACAATCTCACCGATGTTCTGTTTCAATTTCAGATTTCGCTGCATCTTCAGGCGGATAAGCTCCTCGTTCTGAGACATCTCCTCATCCTCCTCAAGCTGCAATGTCTTCTCTTCGCTGGCGCCAGGGAACTCTTCTTCAGACCAATTTTCATTGGATGCGCCGAGTTCTCCGGGCGATATCGTAGCAGCAATCTGCTCCTGCTCACCCTTTTTCTTCTTTCTTCCTCGCAGCAGTAAGAGGATCAGAAGAAGCAGTACCAGCACGCCCAACGCAATCAATGCAATCAGGATCGGCAGAGGCAGAACTTCTTTCTCCACAGGATCCGGCTGCGTCACAGGAAGCGTCTCTCCCGGATTCTTGGAATCCGCAGAAAGCGTGCGCACAATCGTGATCTTTGTCGCCGCGTCTTCTCTTGAAATTCCGGCCGCATTCGCCACCAGATTGCGAAGATTCGCCTCCGACTCTGTCATATCATCGGTGTCAATCACAATACTGATTGTCAGATCTTCCAGAACGCCGGGTTCAACCTGTCTCTGTTCCTTCACCGTGTTAAACAGCCAGTCGCGCACCCGGTTGCCATAGTAATAATCTTCCGTTTCCTCATCGTCATCCGTCTCGTTGGGATAGCGGGGGACATCGGCATTGGCATCGGAACCAGCTACGCCGCCAGCTTCCGAAGCCGCAAAAATCCCACCGTCCCCAGAGAGAGATTCCTGGTACAGAAGTCCTGTCTTATCCGTCTCGCCGGTCTTCTCCGGCGTGGAATATGTAGTGCTCTCCTGAATCAGACTTTCCATATTCAGGACACCACGCACAGCCACCGTCACCTTACCGCGGCCATAAATCGACTCCAAAATCTCTCTGACATCGGAGGCAATCGATTCTTCCACCTGATCCGTAAGCTGCATCAAATTGGAAGCCGTCGCATAATTTCCCGACGAAGCGCTTCCGCCGACCTCCTGCATGGTGCCGGCGTCAAAGACAGAAATCTCCGTAAAATTCATTCCCCGCACCGCTGTACTGATCAGACGGCGAATCGACTCCGCACCGGCTTCGGATAAAATCTGTCCGTTCTCCATCGTCACGCTGACAGCGGCAGACGCCTCCTGGGATACCTCGCTGCTCAGCGCATAGCGGGAGGAAGAACCCATATTGATCGTAACCTTTGCGTCTCTCACTCCTTCAAAAAGCCGAATCTGCGCTCCCAGCCGGTCCTGAAGGTCATAGAGCGTAAGACGCTCCTTATCGGATTCCGTGGACATCAACCCCGTGTTATCCAGATACATACTGTAAGAAAAACCACTTCGGGGATATCCCTGGCTCAAAAGCTCCGCTCTGGTCTGATCCACAGACGCCTGCGGAACCGAAATACTACCTGTGGCGTCATTATACTGATAATTGACCTGAGACTCCTGCAGAAGAGCAACAACCTGCTGGGCCTCATCCTGATTCAGTCCCGTAAAAAGGACTCGGTAACTTGTATCCCGGCTGAGGTAAAGAAATGCGGTTATTGCTCCCGCGATGAGAACGGTTCCCACCGCTATCATAATCAATTGCTTTTTCGTTTTATCCGCCAGCTTCTGCCAGCGTTCTCTGAAACTCTGCACGTTCTTTTCTCCAGCTTTCTCTTGTCATTTTTATTACATGTTAATCTTCATCAGTTCGTTATAAGATTCCAGAGCCTTATTGCGCAAAGAAATTAGGATATCCAGACTGAGGGACGCCTTCGCTTCCGCAATCGGCAGGCTGTGGACATCATCGAGCTGTCCTGTGGACAGCAGATATTGTTTGTTCTCCACATCCTGTGCGGTGGTATAAACCTGATCCACCACATTCCGGAAGATATCTGCAAAAAGCGTCGCCTCGCTGTTACCCTGCTGTTCTCTTTCTGTGCTGTTTCCGATTCGCTCCCACGCTTTCATGGGAGTGATAAACTGGGTCGTTTCAAATTCCATCTATGTACTCCTTTCCTTCTGTCCCATCATACGAAAAATTATTCCGTTTTAGAACCGCCGGTCTCAGAATGTCTTCGCCGCATTCTGCAGACGCTTCAGATCGCTGTTAATCGAGGCCAGCATATACTGATACTCATAAGCTGTGCGGACCAGTTCCACCTGCTCCTGATCCATATCCACATTATTGCCGTCCAGCCTGGTGGACTCGTCGCGGGTGATATGTATCGTCGCATGCGTAGAGCCGATGGCCTGCGTAACCGCCGTCTTCGGACGCTCGGCGCCGCTGGCGCTCTGAATCCGCTTCTGAAGCTCCTCCTCGAAAGTCATATAGCGGGATTTATACCCTGGTGTATCCACGTTCGTAATATTATTTAATGTCAGAGTCTGCCTGCTCCAAAGAAAATCCAGCATTTTCTCTGTCAATTCGATTCCGTTTCCATATAAACCAACCATAGAATCACTCCCTTTCCATCCCGATTTGCCGGTTTTGACTCATTAAGTATAGCACTTCATAAAAAAAAATACAACACTAAATAAAGAAAAACCATAATTTTCCCTGCTAAGATTTCATTTCTCTTCCTTATATATAATAGCAGATAGAATACAAGAAAACGAAGATAAAATATCTGACAATTATTACTCCGAGACAGAGAGAAAAAGCGGGCAGGATCTGGTCTATCCCGCCCGTTTTCTCAGTTGCATGCCCAACATAGAATACGAGGACGTGTTTTCATGCCTAAGAATAAGGTATCATTCTACTCCTCTACATCTGCTCTCTGGTACTGATAGCCATCAAGGCTGCCGTTTTCTTTCCAGTAATCAAAACGCTTATTGATCTCGGTGTGAGTCTGGTCACAGATCGAAGGAAGAGAACCTCCCCACTGACCCATAGCCTGCTTAAATCCCTTGTCAACTGCCGCTCTCAGCTCCTCTACCTTAGAAGCATCTCCGCCTGACAAGGCCACGCACATATCCACAATGCGGGTGGCTACCGCATTGACTCCCCACTCTCCATCCTCTCCGATCGCCTGCTGTGCAGCCATCTGCTGTTCCGGCGTGACAACAAGATCATCAAAGAAGCTCTTGGTGATGCCGTTCTTTGCCAGCTCCGCCTTCTTGCCCTGATTGGCCTGGCTGCTGACGATGTCGTTAATCATCTTGGAGAACGACTGATTGCGCTGCTCCTGATATGCACTGATCTGGTCAGCACTCAGACGTTTTGTCTCTGTATCGGAACTGCTGCTTCGCACAAAGGTATCCACATCCGGCGCCTTGACTTTTGTGCTCTCTTCCGCCTTTGCGGTCTCTTCTGCCTTGGGGGCCGAAGAAACAGCCGACGACGCATAACTGTTAGTAACAGATGAAATTAACATATTCTTTTCCTCCTTGATTTTATTAATATTTATCCATGCCTCCGGAAGAACTCGCATAGGAAACCGGCTCATCGTAGGAAGGCTGCGGGCTGTAGGAAGGCGCTACAGATTCCGAACTGCTGCTCATGGAATTTTTCAGCTTGAATCTGGCAACCAATCCTTTCAGAACCTGTGCCTGCCCGGACAGTTCCTCACTGGACGCAGCGTTTTCTTCTGCCGTAGCAGAGTTGGTCTGCACAACACTGGAAATCTGGTCAATGCCGATCATAACCTGCGACACCGCGGCGGCCTGCTCCTGAGACGCCTTGGCAATCTCCGCCACGATAGCAGCCGACTCTTCCGACATGCTGGTGATCTTATCAAAGGAGGCGGCCGTCTCATCCGCGATAACCGTGCCGTCCTTTACCGCCTTGATCGTAGCGCCGATCAGATTTGCTGTGTTCTTGGAAGCCTCCGCGGACTTGCTGGCCAGATTGCGGACCTCATCCGCCACCACCGCAAAGCCCTTGCCGGCTGTACCGGCTCTGGCCGCCTCCACAGCCGCGTTCAGCGCCAAAATGTTCGTCTGGAACGCGATGTCCTCAATCGTCTTGATAATCTTGCTGATCTCATTGGCGGATGCATCGATCTGTGCCATCGCCTCCGTCATGCTGCTCATCTGCAGCTTGCCGCGCTCCAACTCTGTGGCTGTCGCACTGGCCTGGTTGCCGGCATCCTTCGCCCGGTCAGCGTTCTTATTGACATTGGCAGAAATCTCGTTGATCGTAGCTGCGATCTCCTCCACCGAGGAAGCCTGCTCGGTCGCGCCCTGACTCAGAGCCTGGGCGGCGCTGGCCACCTGGTCGCTGCCGCTGGAAACCTGAGAGGAAGCCTCGTTGATCCGCGTCATGGTATCGTTCATGGAATTGGAGATATTCTCCAAAGCATTCTTGATCTTAGCAAAATCACCGGCATAATCGTAGGTCAGATGCATGGACAGCTCGCCCTGCGCCATCTCGTCCAGAACTTTTGTGATCTCGTTGATATAATTCTCGTAATCCTTCAGTCGAAGAACGGTGCTGTTGATGTTATGAGCCAATTCTCCCAGCTCATCCTTTGCGTTATAACGGATATCCAGATTCAGATCACCATTGGCAATCTTGCGGGATACCTCATCCAGCTCCTTCACCGGCGTGGTGATCAGACGAATCACAATCATAGCGCCGACTACAAGAATCGCGATACTAACTACAATGACCCCGATCAGCATACGGTTGACCATGGAAGCCAGATCATCGGCCTCTGCCGAAAGATTGTTCGCCTGCTGAATACAGGCATCTGCCATCTGATCTAGCGCATCCGCCGCAGCCTTATAATCGCTGGTAACGGCATTGGACAATTCCATAGCCAGCGTCTTATCACCGCTTCGGCTGACGTCAATCGCCTCGTTGGAAGCAGCAAGAAATGCCTCCCACTTGCTCTCAACCTGCGTCATAAAAGCCCGATCCGTATCCTTCGTAGTCAATCTGTCCAGAACGGCAAAACCAGACTCGATCTCATCGCCCACCGCCTTGCGTTCCGACTCAATCGAACTCATCTCGGCAGCGTCTGTCGCAATAATATGTTTCAGGCCCAGCCGGCGAAAGTCGATCGCGTTGGCGCTCATCTCTTCCACCTGAATCAAAAGCGGAATCGTATCTTCCGTGATCTCAGTACTCTTCTCATTGATCATGCGCGTACATACCACAGCTACAACGCCAGTCAGCACAAGGCATACGATTGCAATCGCCAAGATCAGCGTCAGTTTGGTACGGATCTTTAAATTTTTCATAGCTACTTTCTTTCCTCCATCGTCTGTATTATTTTTTAGCGGATAAACTGTCTGTTCCTCTGCAAGTCCCGCCTACTCTGACAGAATCGCGCTGCCCTCCTGCAGTCTCGGACTATGCGTAGGTATCCAGTATCTGACCGCTCGGCGGCGCCTGGATCGATGCTGCATCTATCATCTTCTGAATCGTCTCCCCCTGGCTTTCAGCAGCATCAAGCCCCTTCTCCAGAACCGAGAAATGCATTTTAACAAAGATTTCCGCGGCGCCCATAGACGAGCCGGATGATGCTATCCCCGTCATATCCATATGAAACCCTCCTTTATCTTCTCATAAATATTCTTTATTTAAATATCGTCTGAAAAACTTAATATATAAGTCCTGCAAAAAAAATCTTATCCTATCTTTTCGCTACCGTTTTCCGGATTGCTCATAGATTTTAACCGTATCTCCGCTCCGTAGCTCCTGTCCGAACGTCCCGCTCTGCCCATTCACTTCCAGCACCACAGGAGCCGTGACTTTTTCCAGTTCCAAATCTGAGTACTCCAGCATATCCATCAGGTAATACGGCTGGCCGTCTGCCTTCGGCGGAAGAACCAGGGTTTTTCCGTTCAGATAGAGCAGAAGCTTCCCCGCCCGGCTTCTCGGCAGATACTGCGGCGCCTCCGCCGACTCTATCGGCTTGGAATCCATCTCGGCCATATCCGCATGGCTGGGCGGTTCCTTCTGTGAAAGGGTACTCGGCGCTTCCGGCTGAGGGGCCGCGAGCCCGGATTGCCATTCGATCCGCACAGAAGCTGCATCCGGCTGTATCGGGGATGCCGTCTCCTGCTCTGCCCGCACTTCGGCCGCCTGTGATTCCTGCTCTATCCTTTCCTCCCGATCCGGCTGTTTTTCTTCCCTGCCTGCTCCGACTGGAGAAATCTCTGCCATTTCAGGTTCATCGGCAATCTCCAGCGCTTCTTGCTCCGGCATATTCTCCTGTCTTTTTCGTTTTCTGGCTGAAGGCGTATTGTCGGAAGCTGCCGATTTCTTTTTTCCTGCGGTCTGCGCGGAACGCTTTTTTTCCTGTGCGGACTGTTTTGTGTTCTTTCGCCCTCTGTTCTTTTTTGCGCCGTTCTCCTGCGGTTTTTCGGTTTCTCTTATCCACTTTGCAACTACGGCGTCCCCGGCCTTGAGAGGCACATTCTCCAAAACCTCCTGGCCGTTAATGGTCACAGCGCCCTTTCTCTCCGGACCGATCAGATCAGAAAGCCTGGCCGATGCATCTCTTCCATGGCGGACCGGCACAAAATCAAGCTGATCTCCCGCCCGCACCATGTCCGAAAGCTGCGCGTCCCGCCCATTCAGCTTCAGCACGCATGGTTCCGCCTTTTCCCCGTAAAAGACCCGCCGGCTGCCGTTTAAAAATACCACCAGGTTCTGCCCGGACTTTCCCATCATATCCTGGTATCCGTATCCATTCATCATCAGAATATTCATGGTGGTAAAGACGCCGTTGCGAAACAGTTTGGCCGGACGTCCGTTCAGCAGAATGCGAAAACTGTCGTTGATCATATTCAGCCCGGCTGAAATCACAATTCCAAGAGGCGTGGCATACTCCGGATTTTCCAGATCATATTCTTCGGAACAGGCGCTGGTCATGAAATTGCGCCCTGCAATGGCAACCCGTTTGGGGTCCATGTGCAGCCGCTCCACAATCCCTTCCAGCAGCCCCGGAAAACGGCTGCCTCCTCCTGCCAAAAACACCGCCGAGGGCGGGCCCGCATTTGCCTCCAAAATCTTCTCGCAGATCGCCTCGCACAATCGGTCCACCGCCGGCTTTACCCCTTCGCAGAGCTGTTCTCTGGAGGCCACCTGCTCAAAACCCATGATATCGGTAAACACAATCGGTTCCGGGCTGTCCAGCTTAGTTTTCATCTCCTCCGCTGTGGAAAAGTTCACCAGAAATTCTTTCATAATGCTCTCGGTAATCTCATCCCCGGCCTGTACCGCCATCGTATAACCGGTCACACAGCCGTCCCGGCAGACAGCGATATCTGACGTCCCCGCCCCAATATCCACAAGAGCCAGATTTAAAAGACGGATATTGGCCGGGATCGCCGCATTGATGGCGGCGATGGGTTCCAGAGTCAGACTGGCAATCTCCAGATCAATCTTGTGCATGGCCGCATACAGGCTCTCCACCACCTCGGCCGGAAGAAACGTAGCGATCACATCCGCCCGCAGAATCCGTCCATTGTGATCGATCAGACTGGAAAGTATGTAGTCGTCCAGATAATACCGGCTGACGCTATAGCCTACCAGATAGAAACGGACGCTGCGCTTGGTCTCCTCCTCACCAAAAAACGCCCGCTCTGCCTCACCGATGGCGCCGGCCTCCAGACGGCTCACCGTCTCCGCATCGATCCGCTGCACATCCGGCAGTTCCATCTCATACGTCACACTCTCCGTGCGCAGGGAACGGCCTGCCGCCGCCACCGCCACGCGGCTAAGGCGGCAGCCAAGCTTTCTCTCCAGCCTGTCCTTCACAATACCGGCCACGCCGGCCACCTGGTCGATATCCTCAATCTGTCCGTCGATCATCGCCCGCTTTGTATGCTCGACTTTCTCAATGGCAGCAATCTGAATCCGTCCGCCGTCCGGAACCCCCACCATACCAATGATGCTGCGCGTTCCGATGTCCAGCGCAAAAACCGCCTCCTCCGGCAGTTCTTCCAACAACTCACGCCTTCGACTCTCCATGTTTTCACCTGTCACTTTCGTGTATTCTGTTCCTATTTTACTCAGATTCTTCCGGTTCGTCAATGCTAAATATTTCAGAGAATTTGCCGATAACTATTATAAGCGCCCGGTTTTACCGTGCCGTTACAGAAGGAAAGGGGTTTACATATTATATGAGTAAGACTGCAATTTCCGAATCCGACAGGAAGATACCCATCGAAAAAAACAAGGTCCTGCCGCCGGCGCCTCCTCTGCCGCGCACGATCCATCTGGTCCCTCTCGACTATGTGGGAAATTTTGAGATACGGCCCGGTTTTTATGAGACGAACGGGGCGACCGCCATCCCCGGCGGCGTGAATTTTACCGTGTATTCTCACGGCGCCACCGCGATTGAGCTGCTTTTGTTTCACAGAGAGGAAAAAGAACCTTACGCCGTGATTCCGTTCCCTCCCCATTACCGGATCGGCAACGTGTATTCCATGATCGTATTTAAGCTGAATATCGAAGAGTTTGAGTACGCCTACCGGGTGGACGGCCCCTATGAGCCGGAGAAAGGGCTGATTTTTGACAAAAACCGATATCTTCTGGACCCCTATGCCAAAGCGGTGACAGGCCAGAGCCGCTGGGGGGAGACCGCACCCCATGAACAGCATTATAAAGCCCGCGTAGTGAAAGACGACTTTGACTGGGGAACCATGGAATCTCCCCTGCTTCCCATGGAGGATCTGATTATATACGAGCTTCATGTCCGCGGTTTTACCGTTGACCCCTCCTCCGGCGTCAAGCATCCGGGAACCTTTGCCGGGCTGATGGAGAAGCTCCCCTACCTGGTAGAACTGGGCGTCAACGCGGTAGAGCTGATGCCGATTTTTGAGTTTGACGAAATGCAGGATTACCGCGAAGTAAACGGCCAGAAGCTCTACAATTACTGGGGATACAATTCGGTCAGCTTCTTCGCGCCCAACACCAGCTACGCGGCCAGCAAGGAGTATAACCGGGAAGGCAACGAGCTGAAAAATCTGATCCGTGAATTCAACAAGAAGGGGATTGAGGTCTATCTGGATGTGGTCTTCAACCACACGGCGGAAGGCGACGAGGACGGCCCGTTCTTTTCTTTCAAAGGCTTTGACAATAATATTTACTATCTGTTGGCCCCCGGCGGCAGTTATTACAATTTCAGCGGCTGCGGCAACTCTCTCAACTGCAACCACCCCATTGTTCATCAGATGATCCTGAACTGCCTGCGCTACTGGGTTACAACCTACCGCGTCAACGGATTCCGCTTTGATCTGGCCTCCATCCTGGGGCGCAACGAGGACGGTTCCCCCATGAGCAAGCCGCCTCTTCTGCAGTCTCTGGCTTTTGACCCCATCCTGGGCGATGTCAAGCTCATCGCGGAAGCATGGGATGCGGGCGGAATGTATCAGGTCGGCACGTTCCCGTCCTGGAACCGCTGGGCCGAGTGGAATGGCATTTACCGCGACGACATGCGCCGCTATCTGCGGGGCGACGGCGGTATGGCCAAGGCCGCCGCACTGCGCCTGATTGGCTCAAGAGATATCTATGAGCCGCACACCCGCGAGAACGCCTCCGTCAACTTTATCACCTGTCACGATGGCTTTACTCTTTATGACCTGTACGCCTATGACAAGAAACATAACGAGAAAAACGGCTGGAATAATACCGACGGCGCCAACGATAATTTCAGCTGGAACTGCGGCGTGGAAGGAGAGACCGAGGATTCTGCGATCAACGCTCTGCGGCGGCGCATGGCCCGCAACGCCTTTGCTCTTTTGATGTGCAGCCGCGGAATTCCCATGTTTTTAGCCGGCGACGAATTCTGCAACACTCAATACGGCAACAACAATGCCTACTGCCAGGACAATCCGGTTTCTTGGCTGGACTGGAACATGCTGGACAAAAACCGGGATATGTTTGTTTTCTTTCAATACATGATCCAGTTCCGCAAAGACCACCGCGTCCTGCGCGCCAACCTAAGCGACGGCGCCTGCGGTTTCCCGGATGTCAGTTTTCACGGCGTCACGCCCTGGCTGCGGCAGTTTGCAGATTATGACAGGTATGTAGGCGTCATGTTTGCCGGCAAAGAAAAAAAAGCAGAAATCATCTATATCGCATCCAACGCTTACTGGGAACCTCTGCAGGTCACTCTGCCCCGCCTTCCCGCCGATCTGACCTGGAAGCAGATTGTGGATACCTGGGAAGCTCCTCAGAGCGAAAAGCCGCTTAACGGGAACGGTTTTCAGATTCAGGGACGAAGCGTGATGGTGTTTATTGCCGACACAATTCCCTCATAAAAAATGCGGTGCAGCCTCATCGGACGGCTGCACCGTTTTCTTTCTCGCGTCTGTTCGATTCCCTTCCCCGCAGATTACCCGGCAAGGCTCCTCAGCCCCGAAAACGATTCAGCGCAGCAAAAATTTCCTGTTCTCTGGGTCTGGCCAGCCCACAGGGAACATAGCCAGGGCAAAACGGCTCCCAGCCTTCCTTATCCAGGCGGCCCGTCAAAATTTTTACCGTCTGCCTCACGCTCTTTTTCCCGTCCAGCACCTGCTCTATGGCAAAACGCAGCAGATATGCCAAAGCCGCCGTCTGTTCGCTGTCCGCCAACTGTTCCAGATACCGCACATCCACATTCTCTTTGTCCAGAGAAAAGGATTCCACCCCAAAGCTTTTCACCTTCATATGCTCTCTGACACCGTACGCCTCGCGTCCGCCCTTCTCTCCATCCCGCACGCCTCGCTGTGCGCGCCTGCCGTCCCCGGCATTTTTTCCTGAAAAAGCAGGCAGAGTCCGTGAAAAATCCGGAACCTCAAACTCCCTCGGCCAAGACGCTGACATAGGATGCGCTTCGCAGAGCGCTTTCACCCGCTCGGTAATATCAATCGCCCGATAACAGTCCATCTGCAGAATGGTGTCCGCAATGTAAAAGAAGGCTCCGGAGCTTCCCGCCACCATAATCGTGGAAATACCGGTTTTCTCATAGAAATCTCTGGCTCTTTCAATAAAGGGAGTGATCGGCTCCTTCTCCCGCCCGATTACCCGCTGCATCAAATCGTCCCGAACCATAAAATTCGTCGCGGAAGTATCTTCGTCAATGAGAAACAGCCGGGAAGAGGCTTCCATGCTCTCCACCAGTCCGGCGGCCTGGGATGTGCTGCCGCTGGCGTCTTGTGTGCTGAATACTCTGGTGTCTTTTTTATTGGGCAGATCATTGATAAAGAGCGAAATATCCACACGGCGGACCGAGCGCCCGTCCTCCGCCCGCAGTTTTACAGCCGTCTCATCCGTAATCACATACTCGCGGCCGTCCCCGGCCACATGGTTGTACACGCCGGACTGGATGGCTTTTAAGAGCGTGGATTTGCCGTGATATCCGCCTCCCACAATCAGCGTTACCCCCTGCCGGATTGCCATTCCCGCAACCGGACCGCGGTGAGGCAGCACAATCGTCTGTTTTAGGGACGCCGGTGAGGTAAAGGGAACGCTTCCCGCCATGGGGAGATCGGAAACGCCGGTTGCTCTGGGCAGCACAGCGCCGTTTGCCACAAAGGCCGTCCAGCCGTTTTTCCGGAGAAGACGGCGGATTTCTTCCTGATCCTCAGCCAAAAAGACAGCCTGTTCGGCCTCTTTCTGATTGATATTTCGATAGAACAGGCTCTTCTCAATACAGCGGGGAAGAAAATCAAACAAAATCTTTTCCAGCTCCCCGGCGTTGATGGTCCGTCCAAAAGCGGGAAAGCCGATCTGGAACCGGGCCGTCAGCTTCCGGCCGATCTCGCAGGCGCTTCGCTCCAGCACCTCCTGCCCGCACCGGCTGACGGACAAAAGCCCGCTTTTTCCAGACCCTTTCGCCTTGAAATTGTACTGGTTAAACTGTTTTCCCAACTGTCTGGTCAGATAATCCTGCAGGGCGATCCGCGAACAGTCCTTCTCCAGATATGATTCCGGAAATCCGGCTCTATCCAAGGGAATCTCCACATGGATACTCGACGGGGAGGCAAAGGGATCTCCCTGCACATGGTCAATCGCCAGGCAGTACTGCGGAAACTGCCAGGCTCCGGCCAGAGACTTGTAGGCCGGATAGCTTTTGCGATCCAGGGAAAGCAATTGTGCGCGTAATTCACCGGATGTTTTCATCATTTGTATTCTCCCCCCGTCTCAGATACCGCATCTTTTGGACGGCGGTTTTTCTCTCCTACCTCCTTGAGACGGGTGATCGTGCCGTCTGCCTCCTGAACGTGGATGCTGTCCAGATTCCCCCGCAAACTGGCGCGGATAGCCTGAATGTAACGTCTTCGCAGATCCGCCTGCTCGTCCGCCTCCTCTTTTGTCAGTCCGGTTTCTTTTGATTTATGGTATAATTCGTTGATCCGTTGAATCTCCTGTTCTGTCATCGTTTTCCTCCGCAATTCTTATCTTCTACGCCTCTGTAAACCGACGAATTTCATCCCACATGGCTCTGGCCGTGCGGTAGCCGTGAAGGTAAAAAGCATTCAGCCGGTCTTTGTTGTTCTCCGCTCTGCGGATGATGGGCATTGTGGGCCGGATCACAAGTACCCGCCCCGTCTTCTCCCTCTCCTGTTTTTCGAGATATTCCATCAGCCGGTTATAGCCGATATGGCGTTCTGCCAAAACGCGGCGCAGATTCGGATACTGGCGCAGAGCCACATTGTAAATTCTCTGCGAGCGGGCCGAATAGGTCTTGCGGTAGCCGGGGTTGCGGGTCAGCACCACAATATTTCTGCGGCGGCCATTCCGCATGGCATGAAACAGCGGCACCGCATCGGCTACACCCCCGTCGCAGTAAGGAACGCCGTCTATCTCCACGATCTTTGTCAGAACCGGCAGACTGCTGGAAGCCCGGACCAGTTTGAGAAGACGTTCCCGATCCTGCCGCTCGTCCACATATTCTGCTTTGCCTGTCAGACAGTTTGTCACCACAATGTCGCACGTCATGGATGACTGAAAATAGGTCTCAAAGTCAAAGGGATAGATTTTTCTAGGAAACTCGTCAAATACCATGTCCATATCAAAGAGCGTTCTTTTTTTCAAGGTTTTTCTCACACTGACATATCGCTCCGAGCGGACCTTGGGAATCATGCAGTCTCTTGTCCGTCCGATCTGGCGCGAGACATAGTCGATGGCGTTGCAGGCGCCCGCCGACGCACCTGCCACATAGGGCAGATACAGATTCTTTTCCATAAAATAGTCGAGCACTCCCGAAGTAAAAACGCCGCGCCGTGCGCCGCCCTCCAGAATCAGTCCCGTTTCCGTCATATTCATTGCTGCTCCTTTCCTGTCTGCGGTCTGGCATACCGGCTGATAATGGCTTCCGCCAGCTTCAGCCCGTCCGCCGCCGCCGAAGTGATGCCTCCGGCGTACCCGGCCCCTTCGCCGCAAGGGTACAATCCCCTAACAGCCGACTCCCGGTTTTCATCCCGCAGAATACGCACCGGCGACGAAGTCCGGCTCTCCACGCCCGAAAGGATGGCGTCCTCCCGGTCAAATCCCCGGATATGCGTGCCGAAATGCAAAATCCCCTCTTCTATGGCGTCTCCCAGTTCGCCCGGCAGAATTTCCCGCACCGGACCAAACGTCCATTCTCCCCGGATATCCGGCACAATACCGCCGAGCCCCGCGCTCGCACGCCGGCTTCTGTAATCTCCAAAAAGCTGAACCGGGACCCGCCCCTTTCCCTGCTGCCAGGCCCTTCGCTCCAGCTCCCGCTGAAATTCCATTCCGGCCAAAATATCATAGGATGGTTTCCCCGTCAGCCATCCGGCATAGTCGGACGGCGCAATCGTGACGACAATCGCGCTGTTGGCGTTCTCCCCGTCTCTGGCATGACAGCTCATGCCGTTGACCGCCAAAAGCCCCGGTTCGGAAGACGCGTTTACCACACAGCCTCCCGGACACATGCAAAACGAATAGACGCCCCGGCCCCCTTTCGTTCTGGCCGTTACTTTGTAAGGCGCCGCCGGCAAATTTTTCCCCTGCAAACCGTACTGACTCTCCTGAATCATGGCCTGGGGATGCTCAATGCGAATGCCCACGGCAAACGCCTTGGCCTCCATGGGAACCCTGTGCTGCGCCAGCTTTTCAAATGTGTCTCTGGCACTGTGCCCCACCGCCAGGATGCAGACCGGCGCGTCAATTCGGACACACAGACCATTTTCCTTGCAGACTAGCCCTGTCAGCCTGCCATCCTTTATCTCAAAATCTGTTACCTGGCAGCCAAAACGAATCTCGCCCCCTGCCAGAAGAATTTCCTCTCTCAGTTTTTTTATGACCTGCCGGAGACAGTCTGTGCCGATATGGGGCCGGCTGTCATAAAGGATAGCCGGATCGGCTCCGCACGCTGCAAAAATCTCCAGTACCCGGCGAATCCTCCCTGCCGGATCTTTGATCATGGTATTCAGCTTTCCGTCGGAAAACGTACCGGCTCCGCCCTCTCCGAACTGGACGTTGGATTCCGGATTCAGCGGTCCGCCCCTCCAAAATTCCTCCACATCCCTCTGCCGTTTCTCCACCGGCTGTCCCCGCTCCAACAGCAGAGGGCGATAGCCATGCCGCGCCAGCAGAAAGGCGGCAAACATTCCGGCCGGGCCGGCTCCCACGATCACAGGACGGCCGGACAAATGCTCGCTTCCTTCTTTCAGACGCGGATGAAAAGCAGGGGGAGTCTCTGTCACCCCCCGCTTTCCCAGACGCCGCAGCAGCTCTTTCTCCCCGGAGACTTCCACGTCCAGACAGTAGACGTACTTCAGCTCCTGCTTTTTTCTGGCATCGATGGAACGTCTCTGAATCCGCACACTCCGAATCCGTCTCGGCGAAATCTGCAGGTAGGCCGCCGCCAGTTCCTCCAGAGAACGCGCATCATGCACCGGACATTTACACTCTAAAATACGAATCATTTTTTCCTTTCTTTGGCCTGAGCGGCTGCCAGACCTGCCACCATGCCGCTGGCCCAGGCCCAGTGCAGGTTATAACCGCCGCAGATCCCGTCCACATCAAGCATTTCTCCGGCCATATACAAGCCCGGCACCAGGCAGGATTCCAGCGTCTTCGGAGAAAACTCCCTCAGATCCACGCCTCCCGCCGTCGCCTGTGCCCGGTCAAATCCCAGATAGCCGGTAACAGGAACCGAATAATCGGTAATCACCTGCAAAAGCCGTTCGGCATCGTCTTGCGAGAGCATCCCGGCCCTGGATGCGGGCGGCAGACCGCTCTCCTTTCGCATCTGCTGCCACAGCTTTCGGTGAAACAGCCCGATCCCCCATTCCTGCATTTCTCTATTCCCCAGAAGTTTCAGTCGTTTCTTCAAAAAGGCTGCCGCTTCTCTCGGCTCGCAATCCGGCAGAAAATTGATATGTGCCTTTACACAGCGTTTATCACGCAGGGCTTCCACAGCCAGACGGCTGATCTGAAAGACCACAATACCCGACAAACCATTCTCTGTCCACTGCAGCTCTCCTCGGTCCGCCGCCTTTTTCTGCCCGTCAACAGAAAGCGCAACCGCTGCCCGGACCCGGACGCCGGAAAGCGCCTTTTGGTCCGCCCGCAGACCCGTCAGCGCCGGAAACGGCTCGAGCACCCGATGTCCCAGGCGGCTGGCCAGATCATAGCCGCTGCCGTCAGAGCCGGTAAAAGGCGCCGCCTTGCCGCCGCAGGCCAGAATCAGACGGTCGCAAACCACCTGTCCTTTGTCCGTCTTGACGAGAAAGCTGTTCCCGCTTTTTTCTGCCGCCTGCACGGAGGTCTGGCAGCAGATTTCCACTCCCAGCCCGGCGCACTCGCTTCGCAGGCAGTCCAGGACGGACGCCGCCTGTCCGGAGGAGGGATAGTAATAGCCGTCCTTCTCTGCAGGAACCACGCCGATGCTCTCAAAAAAATCCAGAACCCGTTTTGTCGGATATCGTATCAAAATTTCCCGCACGGCGCTCCTGTTTCCCGTGTAAAATTTCTCCGCCCCCATGGCCGCGTTGGTGTAATTACAGCGGCCGTTTCCCGTGGACAAAAGTTTCCGGCCCACCCGATCCATATGGTCCAGTATACGGACCGAGGCCCCGGTTCTGGCCGCCGCAATCGCCGCTGCAAGCCCTGCTGCGCCGCCCCCTATGATCACAACCCGGATTTTTTTTGCCATTTGGAAACGCCTCCTTCACGCCAACTGCAGTTGATACAGTTTTTTATAAATCCCATCCTGCTCCAGCAGCTCCTGATGCGTCCCGCTTTCGCGGATTCTCCCTTTGTGCATGACAATAATCTGATCGGCATGCTGAATCGTGGAGAGGCGGTGCGCCACCATGATCGTCGTCCGTCCCGTCATCAGCGTTTTCAGCGCCTCCTGAATCCACTGCTCTGTCTCCGTGTCAATATTGGCGGTCGCTTCGTCCAGAATCAGAATAGACGGATCAAAAGCCAGTGTTCTGGCAAAGGACAAAAGCTGGCGCTGCCCGGCCGAAAACGTAGCGCCCCTCTCGGACACGCGCTCCTTGTATCCGTCCGGAAGCTTCTTGATAAACCGGTCCGCATTGACGCGCACGGACGCCTGACGGATCGCCTCGTCGCTGATCTCGTCATTGCGCAGGCGGATATTGCTGTTGATATCGCCCGTAAAAATAAAGACGTCCTGCTGCACCTGACCGATCGCGCCGCGGATCTGATCGCGTGTCAGATCCCGGATATTCACGCCGTCAATCCGAATCTCTCCTCTCTGTATCTCATAATACCGTCCAATCAGATTCAAAATCGAGGACTTGCCCGCGCCGGTCGCCCCCACAAAGGCCACCTTCTGCCCCGGCTCAATCGTAAAGCTCACATCCTTCAGAATAAAGTCTTCCCCGTCGTACGCAAACCAGACATGATCAAACTCAATCCGCCCTTTGATCTTCGGCAGAACCACCGGGTCTAAACGGTCATGCAGCAGAGGTTTCTCATCCAGAAGCGTGAAGATCTTCTCCGCGGAGGCCACCGCCGACTGTAAGGTAGACAACTGTTCGGCCAGATCCTGGATCGGCTCAAAAAAGGTTTTGATATACTGGAGAAAAATATACATGGTTCCAATGGAAAGCGTTCCCTCTAAAACGCCGTAGCTGCCGCCGGCGATGACAATCACCATAGCGACTACCGATGTCAGCACAATCGTGGGGCGAAAAATGGCAAACACCATCATCTCCCGGTAGTTGGCCTGATACAGTTCCTCGCTGCGGTCGGAAAATTCACGATACTTCTCCCGCTCCCGGTTAAAGATCTGGATCACCTTCATGCCGGAGATATTCTCGGACAGAAAGGTATTCAGCGCCGTCACCCTGGTTTTGGTGAGCTGATAGGCTTTGCGCGAAATATTTTTAAACGTCACGGTCAGCACCACCACAAAAGGGACCATCACAAAAGAATAAAGCGCCATCTGCACATTCAGCAGCAGCATAACCACCGCCAGGCCAATGATCTTTATCACATTGCGAAACAGCTTGACCAAAATATTGGAGTACAATTCATTCAGCGCTTCCACATCGTTGGTGATGCGGGTGACAATCTTTCCCACCGGCGTCAGATCAAAGAAACGCATGGACAGGCTCTCCACATGCGTAAAAAGCTCATTGCGGATCTCATAGATGATTTTCTGCCCGGTCTTCTGCAGCAGCAGATACTGAATCCGGTTGCAGAAAAAGAGTGCCAGAAGCACGCCCAGATATTTCACGGCCGCCGTCAGTACGCCCATAAAACGTTCGTTCACCAGTTCCCCCGGCTCGAAATCTCCGGTGATGTACTGATCGATCGCATCTCCGATCAGCACGGGGCGATAAAGCTCCAGAACCGTCACTGCCAGTACCAGCAGCAGGCAGAACGCCATGGTCTTCGCATACGGGCGAGCGTAGGACAGCATGCGCCAGATTACATTGCCCTCATATTTGACATCCGAAGGCTGTTCTTTTTTTCTATGAAAAAGAGTCATTCGATTCCGCCTCCTTCTTCATTTAACTGTTTCTCCAACTGCTGTTTCTCATAGATACTCCGGTAGATGCCTCCCTTTTCCATCAGCTCCTGATGGGTTCCGTACTCCACCCCATGGCCTTCATCCAGCACCAGGATATGGTCCGCATTCTGGATCGTGGAAATCCGGTGTGCGATGATCAGAGTCGTTTTTCCGGCACGGTTTTCCTTGAGATTATGCAGAATCTGCTCTTCCGTATCGGTATCCACCGCGGACAGGGCATCGTCCAGGATCAAAATCGGAGCGTCCTTTAACAGAGCTCTGGCGATGGCGCTGCGCTGTTTTTGTCCGCCGGACAGCGTTACGCCCCGCTCCCCCACCATCGTGTCATAGCCCGCCGGAAAATCCATGATATTGCTGTGGATACAGGCATTTTTTGCGGCCTGGTAGATCGCAGCCTTATCCCGCAGCTCGGCTCCAAAGGCAATATTGTTCTCCAGCGTGTCGGAAAACAGGAAATTATCCTGCGGCACATAGGCGATATCCCGCCGCAGCACCGCTAAGGGTATTTCATAGAGAGAATGGCCGTCGATGCGGATCATATCGGACCGGGTGTTGTACAGGCGAAGCAGAAGGTTGGCCAGCGTGGATTTGCCGCTGCCGGTCCGTCCTAAAACAGCCAGGGTACTGCCCTTTTCCACATGCACCCGAATCCCCTCCAAAACCGGTATGTCTTCCTGGTCCGGGTAGGCGAAGGTCAGGCGGTCCAGATCAATCTCCCCCTCCAGCTTTTCAATCTCCTTCACATCCTCGCTGTCCACGATATCCGGCTTTTCCTCAAAAATGACCGTGACGCGCTTTAGGGAAGCCATTCCCTGGGAAATAAACGTAATGCATTCCCCTGCCGCCAACATCGGCCATACCAGCATAGCCACATACTGATTAAAGGCCACAAACTGTCCCAGCGTGATTTCTCCGGCAATCGCCAGATAACCGCCATAGAGCAGCGTCAGAAGACCGCTGACGCCGATAATCAGATCCAAAAGCGGCATGAACAGAGCCTGCGCCCGCACCACGCCCAGGTTTTTTTCCTGATTGTTGCGGTTCGTTCTGGCAAACGCCGCCAGTTCTTTTCTCTCCTGCACAAAGGCTTTGATGACTCGGATTCCCGATACCGCCTCCTGCACCTGGTCCGTCAGGCCGGAGAAGGCTTCCTGTTTCTCTAAAAACCTCTTATGCATGACTTTTCCGTAAAAATAATCACCGAACATAATCAGCAGCATGGGGATCACCGCCACGATGGTCAGTCTGAAATTGACGTAAAACATCATTTTAGCCAGCACCATAATCAGCATGACAGAGGCGTCAAACGCCGTGATCACCGTCGGTCCCAGAAACATGCGCACAGCCGCCAGATCATTGGTGAAATGTGCCATCAGGTCTCCGGTTTTATGCTCGTTAAAATAGCGCATGGATAAAAGCTCCAGATGCGCAAACATATCGCCCCGCAGCTCTTTCTCAATCGAGCGGGCAGAGCCGAACAGAAAAAAACGCCAGCCAAAACGCCCCAAAGCCATACCTGTTCCCAAAAGCAGAATCCAGATTACCAGTTTCCAGACACCGTCCATGCCGATGGTTCCGGCCTCCAGCCCGTCCGTGATCTCCCCGGTAAACTGCGGAATGTAGACATTCATAATATCCACCGCAAAAAGCGCCGCAATTCCAAGTATGTACTGCAGAGCATGACGTCTGACATAGCGGCTGATGAATCTCAGTTCCTTCATCGTAATTTCTCCTTTATGCGAATACCTTGCTTATGCGAAGCATACTAAAATACGGGGTACTCGGATGAGTATACCATATTTTAACGGAATGTCAATCTGCGCAAAAGGCAAAAAGCCGCAGCAAAACGGCGAATCCGTCTGCCTTTGAACGGGGGCATTTCCCCTTTCCCATACGCATACGAATCCGCCGTTTTCCAACGGCCTCTGCTGTTCTCTCACAGTCAGTAAGAAAATCCTGTTTTTATTCCTTCTTCTCTTTCTTCATGTTTGCCAGCTCATCTAACAGCATATCATTGACAATCTTGATATAGGTCCCCTTCATTCCGGAAGAACGGGACTCGATCACGCCCGCGCTCTCAAATTTGCGCAGCGCATTGACGATCACCGAGCGGGTGATTCCCACGCGGTCTGCAATCTTGCTGGCTACCAGGATTCCCTCATTGCCGTCCAGCTCGTCGAAAATATACTGGGCCGCCTCCAATTCAGAGAAGGACAAGGTGCTGAGAGCGGAGCGGACAATCCCCAGTTTCCGGTTCTCTTCCGCGTACTCTTCGCTGACGCTACGCAGCATCTCCAGCCCCACCACGGTAGTGCCGTACTCGCACAGGATAATGTCGTCGATATCATACTCCCGCTCCGTCTGGTAGACCAGCATGGTCCCCAGGCGCTCGCCGCTGATGTCGATCGGCGCAATCATGGCCTTATAACGATTCACGTCCGGCTGCTCAAAACCCATATTTTCCAGATTCACATTCTCCTTCGTCGAGAGAATTCCCAGAATTCGGTCATTAAAAATAGGATCGATGAACTCTCCCACGGTATTGACCAGATATTCTTCCACCGGCTTGATTCCCTCATAATAACCCAGTCCCAATACCTTGCCTTTTTTACTGATCACCATGACATTCGAGGTCATGATTCCATTCAAAACCTCACAAATGTCATTAAAATTTACTTTGTTGGAATTGTTGTTATGAAGCAGCTTGTTAATCTTCCGGGTTTTATCCAACAACTGTACACTCATATTCGTCTCTCCTTCTTAACTTATTATTTTCATGGAATATTTAAATATTAGCATGTATTGCTCACAAATACAAGTGCTATTTCTAATTTTTTTCTTTTCCCCTAAAATTTTTGTTACACTTTCTTGTAGCTGCTTTTACAGAGGAAAAAAGAACCGTGTTTTTAGACATATCTGTGATATCGGACGATGTCTGCCTAATATTCTGCGGTTCTGACCCTCTTTTGTTTTGCCAATATAGAAAATAAAATGCTATCAATTGTCCATAGCTCAACGAAAACAAGAAAGAGAATCTGCTGAATATAAGATAATTTTGTCGAATAGTAGAAAAATTTGTGGGGTAATGCTATCATTATGAAAGATTGTTTTTTCAGAAATCAGGAGAGGCGAGCATGAGAACAAATGACATAACACTTTTGTATCAGAACCCGGAGTATGCTGTCTATCAAGACAAGAATTGCGTCGGCGTACTCCAGCTATACGAGAATCCCTGTCATCAGAAAAATTGTTATGTGAGACTGAAAATGAATTCCTTTGATCCGCAGATCAGTGCGGTATTATTTGACAGGCTGAAAAAGATTGCAAAGCGGCCGCTGCAAGTCATGGCACATTCGGACAATACCGCACTGACAGATTTTCTGCGCGCCGGCGGTTTCCAGTGCAGGAGAAAATGCTATGAAATAGAAGCCGCCGCCAAAGACTATATCGGCGGCAATGCCGATGTGCAACTGCTGGATAGCTGTAGAGGGAAAAAGGACTATGAGAATTCATGCCGGATGATGTTTGAATACTATGTAAAAACCCACAAGGCCGTCAATCCATGGACGGCAGATTTTGATATGTTTTGTACGAAAATGCCGGGGGAGGTTATCTGTGCCAAGGCCGGCGGCCAGATCGCAAGTCTTGCGTTTGTGGAGGGCAACGAGATTGCCTATCTGTGCGGCGCCAATCCGCAGCACTTTGTCCGCTTTGCCCACAGTCTTGTAAAATGGATGCTGGAACAATATGAAACGGTCTGTCTTGAGTGCGATGACTGCGATTGGGCCGCCATGATTGTAAGATCGCTCTTTCAAAACCAGAGCGCCAAAAGCTTGGATACCTATATTGCCGACTAGAAGAAATTCCTTTTCTCTGCCTGCTGCCGCTCAGCCAGATTTGGCGTGTCTGAACCTTCGTTTCAGACACGCCAACATCCCGCTCGCTTATCCTGCTTTTTCGTCCGAGTCCACCACCGTACCACAGGCTGTATCGGCACAGATCCGTTTACTGCCCTTCTCCACCATGTATCCGCCGCAGGAAGGACACTTCATTTTGGACGGCTTCTGCCAGGACATAAAATCACAGTCCGCGCCGTTCCCCTCGCATCCAAAGAACCGGCGGCCCTTCTTTGTTCTGCGAAGCACCACCTCTTTTCCGCATTTCGGGCATGGCACGCCGATTTTTTCCAACAGAGGCTTTGTATTGCGGCAGTCCGGAAAACCGGGACATGCCAAAAATTTTCCGTGAGGACCGTATTTGATCACCATCATGCGCCCGCAGTTTTCACAGGGAACATCCGAGACTTCGTCCTCAATCTTAATTTCTTTCAGCTCTTTCTGTGCCTGCAGTACAGCAGCGTTCAGATCCGGATAAAAATTGCTCACAACCGTCTTCCAGTCCACCGTTCCTTCTGCCACCCCGTCTAACAGCGATTCCATATTGGCGGTAAAGCTCACGTCCACAATCGTGGCAAAAGACTGCTTCATAATATGGTTGACCACGTCGCCCAGCTCCGTCACATAGAGGCTCTTCTCCTCTTTTATGATATAGCGGCGCGCCAGCAGCGTCGTGATGGTCGGCGCATAGGTACTGGGACGGCCGATGCCTTCTTCCTCCAGCATCCTCACCAGAGTCGCCTCCGTGTAGTGCGCCGGCGGCTGTGTGAAATGCTGCATACTGTTCAGCTTCGGCGCAGAGAGAGTCGTGCCCGTCACAAGCGCCGCCGCTGCCGCCTGATTCTCCTTCTTTTCATCACCGGTATCGTATACAGACTGATATCCGTCAAATACACGGCGGGAAGCGGACGCCTGAAACAGATAGCCGGCGGCTTCGATTTTTACCGAAGTCGTCTCAAAGCGGGCGCTGGTCATCCGGCTGGCCGTATAGCGCTGCCACACTAGCTGATACAGGCGAAACTGATCGCGGCTCAAAGAGTCCTTCACCTTGGCCGGCGTCAGGGAGATGTCTGTGGGACGGATCGCCTCGTGGGCGTCCTGCACCTTCCCCTTGTTCTTTCCGGAAGGAACCTCTTCGGAAGCATATTCTTTTCCGTAGTTTGCCTCGATATAGGCTTTGGACGAGGCCAGCGCCTCCTCCGAGATCCGTACGGAATCCGTTCGCAGATAGGTGATCAGGCCAATCGTTCCGTGCCCCTTCACATCCACGCCCTCGTAGAGCTGCTGTGCGATCCGCATTGTCTTCTGCGTGGCAAAATTCAGCAGATTCGCGGCGTCCTGCTGCAGTGTGCTGGTGGTGAAGGGCAGCGGGGCTTTGCGGACTCTCTCGCCCTTCTTTAACTCCGCCACCTGATATGCCGCATTCTGAAGGGCCGCGCAGATCTCATCCAGTTGGCCCTTGTTCTGAATCTCCGTCTTTTTTCCTTTGCCAAAAAACTTTGCGTGAAGAGGCGTCTTATACCCCTCAATCGGAAAATCCGCGTCCAAGCTCCAGTACTCCTCCGGAATAAAAGCGGCGATTTCTTCCTCCCTATCGCACATAATCCGAAGAGCCGCGGACTGTACGCGCCCGGCGCTTAAGCCCCTCTTTACTTTCGCCCACAAAACCGGGCTGATCTCGTATCCCACCATGCGATCCAACACCCGGCGGGCCTGCTGGGCATCCACCAGATTCATATCCAGCTCCCTTGGCTCCTTCAGAGAAGCTTTCACCGCCGATTTGGTGATTTCATTGAAGCTGATGCGGTACACTTTCTTGTCCTCGGTCCCCTCCAGCTTGAGCGCCGCCAAAAGGTGCCAGGATATGGCCTCTCCCTCCCGGTCCGGGTCGGTAGCCAGATAGATCTTATCTGCTTTTTTTACTTCTTTGCGAAGCGACGAGAGCAGTTCTCCTTTGCCGCGGATGGTAATGTACTTTGGCTCAAAATTATGCTCCACATCAATTCCCATCTGACTCTTGGGAAGATCGCGGACATGTCCGTTGGAGGCGGCGACCTCATAATTTTGGCCCAGGAATTTTTTAATTGTCTTCACCTTTGCCGGTGACTCCACAATAACCAGATTCTTTGCCATGGTTTTCTCCTTGTACACTGCCGCAGAGCGGATACAGTGCAGAATAATCGGGACATTCGTCTCTTTCTATCTGTATGTTATGCCCCGGCAATCCAGACAACTATACACCATATTTTTCTTCTATGCAAGTATTTTTTTCAAAAATCCGCACGGCTGTAGTACCCTTTTCCTTTCTCCAAAATCTGCCCGGACAGCAATAGATCCAAAAGAGCCGCGCGGACCTGAACCAGAGAAAGTCCGGTCAGTGTCATAATATCGTCCACACTTCGATTCTCGCTGCCCAGACAGTCATATACCTTTTTGGGATTCGTTATCCCCGCTCCCATTGCCTGCCCTGCCGGGCTTTCACCGCAATGTTTCTCCTCGACCGTTCGCCTTTTGTCCTCCCATCCGTCTGTCCTTTTCCCTCTCTTTTTCTCTGTCTCCTCACCAGCTCTGCCTGCTGCCGCCAAAAATTCCAGCACCTGACTGCTGTCTGTCAAGAGGGCCGCTCCGTTTTGAATCAATTGATGACAGCCTTCGCTCAGTGCGTCCCCCACCCGGCCGGGCAGCGCAAACACTTCCTTGCCCTGCTCCAAAGCCTGGTCCACCGTGATCAGGGAACCGCTGCGCTTTCGAGCCTCCATCACAAGAATACAGTCGGACAGACCGCTGATTACCCGGTTGCGGATCGGAAAATTTCGGGCTGCCGGTTTGGTCCCCGGCGGAAATTCTGACAGCAGTCCGCCGCCGTTCTCCAAAATCTGCACGGCCAGCTTTTCATGCTCTCTGGGATAACACTGTTCTACACCGCATCCCAACACTGCCCAGGTCGCTTCTCTGACACCGGTCTTCAGCGCTCCCCAGTGTCCTTCACTGTCCACGCCGTATGCCAGGCCGCTGATGATCTGCACACCGGATGCCGCCAGCTCTCCTGCAAACCGCCTGCTCTGCTTTGCTCCATATCCGCTGCAGGCCCTGGCACCGATCACGGCCGCCGCCGGACGCATATCCGATGGAAGACTCCCCCGCACATACAGGGCGAACGGCTTTCCATATAATGGTAGCAGCCGTTTTGGGTACTCCTCATCCCACAGTGTGACAAAGCGGACGCCGCGCTCGCTCCAGTACCAGTAATCTTCCCGACATCTGGCAATTTCTTTTCTGTGTTCCCACAGTCTTGTCAGATCCCCTGGTGTGATCCGCGGTTTTTCCCCGGAGAGTTTTCCCCACCGTTCCTGCAGTCTTCCTTTCAGAAAAAGCAGGGCGGTCTGGGCATTTTCTCCAGCTTCCTGCACAAAATGCAGGATGGAGAGCGGTCCTTCCACCAGGGCAGATAACTGCGCAAGCTTCACCGCCCCCCATCCCGGCGTCCGACTCAGCCACCAGATAGCCTCTCTCTCATTGATCTCCATCGTCCATTCCTCTCACCGCCCAAAGCTGCTCCCCAAAACTGCGGTAAAACACAGCCTCACTGACATGTTCATAACCGATCACCTCTTTCTCTTCCAGATCGGCCAGCGTGCGGGCTACCCGGCGCAGGCTGTGCAGCCCCCTGGCGCTCAACGTCATTTTTTCATAGACTCTCTGCAAAAGCGCCTCGGCCCTCTCGCTCAACGGACAAAACCGATTCAGATACGAAACCGGGATTCTGGCATTGAAGCGAATATGTGTTCCCCGAAAACGCTCCCTCTGCCGGCTGACCGCCCGCTCCACCCGCCGGCGGATCGCTGCCGACGGTTCCCCTTCACAGCCCAGTTCGCTGTAGGCGGCTTTTGTCACCTCCGCACAGATATCGATCCGGTCCAGCAGCGGGCGGCTGACCCGTCCCAGATACCGGCGGATCTCGCTCTCTGTACAGCGGCACAGATTGCGGTCCGGATAGTATCCGCACCGACAGGCATTCATCGCAGCCACCAGAATAAAGTCTGCCGGAAATTCGTAGGACGCTCCTAAGCGCACCAACGTCAATTTTCGATCCTCCATGGGCTGGCGCAGCGTTTCCAGAACTTCGCTGCGAAATTCCGGCAGTTCATCAAGAAACAAAACGCCGCCGTGGGCCAGCGACATCTCGCCGGGGCGAGGAATACGCCCTCCCCCCGCCAGGCCGGCCGCCGTCACCGTGTGATGCGGACTGCGAAACGGGCGCGTTGTCATCAGGCTGTTCCCGGCCGGAAGATAGCCTCCAATGCTGTATATGGTGGAGATCTCCATGCTTTCTTCCCTGCTAAGGCGGGGAAGGATCGTCGGAATCCGGCGGGCTACCATAGACTTTCCAGAGCCAGCCGAACCGATCATCAAAAGATTGTGCATCCCGGCGCACGCTGCCTCCGCCGCACGCTTTATCATGCTTTGGCCGCCGATCTGGCTAAAATCCACTCCGTTTTCCTGGATTTCTTCCTCCCAGGGCGGGCGGGAGAAGGAGCGGCAAAGACTCTCGTCTTTTAACATCGACAGAAGATGAGGCACGCTGTCCACCGGTATCACCGACAGCCCGTCTACCGCCGCGCCCTCTCCGGCATTTTCTCTGGGAACAAACAGCCGCTGTTTTCCCTCTCGCCTTGCAAGGCTGGCCATGGCCATCACGCCGCGCACACTTCTTACACTCCCGTCCAGACAGACCTCCCCGGCAACCACGGCGCCCCGCAGCCCCTGTCCTGGCGCCAGTCCCAGAGCCACCAAAATCCCTGCGGCTATCGCCAGATCAAAACCGGTTCCCTCCTTGCGCCGGTCCGCCGGGGACAGGCTGATCGTGATCCGCTTCGGCGGAATCCGAACGCCGGCATTTTTGAGCGCGGTGCGCACGCGCTCTCTCGCTTCTCTGGTCTCCGCGGACAAAGCCCCCACCATTTCCAGATGCGGCAGGCCGTCGCTGACGTCCGTCTCCACCTGCACCAAAAAACAGTCCATACCGGCCAGAGCCGCGCTGTATATTTTACTGTACAAAAAAGAACGCCTCCTAATTCTTATCTCATTGAGATTGCTGCAAATTCCTCGGCAATCCACACGATGTTTCGGCAATGGGGCTTCGTAACCAGATCGTTCCCCTGCTTTTTCACACAAAAAACACGGAAAACAGAAAAAGAACGGTTGAAATACATACCTGAGACTGGTATGATAAGGAAATGCTGTGTACTGACAGTATAACTTGTTTTGGCTCGTAACACAAGGATATCCGCCGCATATTTCATATTTTTTTTAGCATTCCTTCATTCCCTGTTCAGAAACATGTTCTACACTGAATATCACAATCCGTTTACGTTGTTTCAGCCTCAGAAGAAAGGAACGCTATGTTCGGCTATATCCTTGTCAATCAGCAGGAATTAAAATTCAAAGAATTCGATCTGTACCGCAGCTACTACTGCGGCCTTTGTCAGGTTCTGAAAAAGAAATACGGCAAAGCCGGCCAGATGACGCTGACCTATGATCTGACCTTTCTGATTCTGCTTTTGACCGATTTATATCAGGAAGAACCCGCCCCCAGCCAGTGCCGCTGCTTCGCGCATCCGCTGGAAAAACATATGACCCGCGTTTCTTCGTTCACGGAATATGCGGCGGATATGAATTTGCTTTTATCTTATTATCAGTGCCTGGACGATTGGGCCGACGAGAAGAAGCTGACGAAAAAGGCAGCTTCTCTGCTGCTTCGCCGCCGCTTAAAAGGCATCTCTTCCTCCTGTGTCCAAAAGGCAGAAAAGATTGAAAAATGGATGGTACAGCTTCATACCTACGAGGAAAACCAAACCGGCAACATCGACGAAGCTGCCGGCTGTTTCGGTCAGATCCTGGCGGAAGTCTTTGCCTGCCGCCCGGACGAATGGGAGCCGGAGCTGCGCCGGATGGGGTTTTATCTCGGCAAATTTATCTATTTAATGGATGCTTATGAGGATCTGGAGAAAGATCAGAAATCTGGCAGCTACAATCCGTTTCTGTCTCTGTGGGAGGAGAAGGATTTTGAAGAACAATGCCGCCGGATTCTGACTATGATGCTGGCCGAAGCCTGCAAGTCCTTTGAACGGCTTCCGCTGGCCGAGCATGTGCCTGTCTTGCGCAATATCCTCTATTCCGGAGTCTGGTTTCGCTATGAGCTGACCAACCAAAAGAGAAAGGACACCAAAAACCATGTATGACCCCTATCAGGTTCTGGGCGTATCCCGCAGCGCTTCCAATGAAGAGATCAAGAAAGCCTACCGCTCTCTGAGCCGCCGCTATCACCCCGACGCCAACCAGAACAATCCCAATCAGGCGGCCGCGGAGGAGAAATTCAAAGAGATTCAGCAGGCTTACCAGCAGATCATGAAAGAGCGGGAAGGCGGCGCGTCCTCACAGTATGGCTATGGGGGCGGATTCGGCGGGTTTGGCGGCGCTTACGCAGGAGAGGCCGGCAGACGCCAGCAATCCGGCGGCGAGTATGATTCGCATATGACGGCAGCAGCCAATTATATCCGCAGCGGCCATTACAAGGAAGCGCTCCATGTCCTTGGCAGTATCCGAGACCGGACCGCGCAGTGGTATTATTACAGCGCCGTAGCCAATTCCGCTCTGGGCAACAATGTCGCCGCTCTCGATTACGCCCGCAGCGCCGCTTCCATGGAGCCGAACAATCAGGAGTATCAGTTATTTCTGCGGCAATTGGAGGGAGGCGGCGCCTGGTACGGCACGATGCAGAGTCCCTATGGCTCTCCGGCCAGCATGGGCAATAATATGTGCCTGCGGCTGCTTCTGATCAACCTGATCTGCAATCTCTGCTTTGGAGGAGGCGGGATGTTCTGCGGAGGATATCCGTATATGAGATATTAGAGGGGAATACTCTTTCTGTTTCCAAGGGTATTCCCAGCGATCGCCGCAGGGATCTGCGCCTTTTTTTGCTGTAGCAACCTGTTTCATCTTGTTAAACTCAGACTGTTTCATGTCGTGATGCGCAATATCAGACACACGCAAAAAATACCGTGTACCGTTTTCGTCGGTAACACAGTATTTTTTATCGCTTGACCAGCCTTTGTTTATTGGTTCTTTCGCTGCAAAATTCACCGCTGTTTTCCGTTATGAAACTTTCTATTTTTTTATCTTCTCCAGAATCCAGTCTCCTAGATCTTTATAGACGTTTTCCCGGTCGGTCTCGTTCAGAATCTCATGCCGGTCCTCCGCGTAAAGCTTCAGCCGCACGTCAGTAAAGCCCTGCTTTTGATATTTGTCAAACAGGTTCTTCGGGCCCGCCCCCCAGCTTCCCACGGGGTCTTTATCCCCAGCCACCAAAAAGAGCGGCAGATCACGGGGTATGCGGTCCAGATTCTTCATTTTCGTGTCGTACTCGATGATTTCAAAAAAGTCATGGTACGCGGACACAGTAAAGATAAAAGTATTGAATTTATTCTTCTGGTACGCATCCACAATGGCCTCATCCTTCGTCAGCCAGTCCACCGGCGTGCGCGGGTTCTCAATCTCTTTTAAATATCCCTGGAACACAAGATTTGCCAGCTTCTCACTGCGGTGGCGCCGTCCCTTTGTCCTGATCAAAAGAGCGGCCGCCGCTTTTCCTGCCTCAGCCAGCGCCAGAGGAAAATCTCCGGTTCCCATGATAATCGCTCCGTCCACCTGATCGCCGTAAAACGTCAGGTACTTGCGCAGGCAGAAGGAACCCATGCTGTGTCCCAGAATAAAATGTGGAACCGAGGGAAAACGGCGTTTCATCTCCTCCGTGACCTGATACATATCCTCGATCAGCAACTGCTCGCCGCCCTCCCCGGCAAAGTATCCCAGATCCTCATCGCTCCCTGCCGTCAGTCCATGGCCCAGATGATCGTGGCCGATAGCCGCGATCCCAAGGCTGCACAGATACTGCGCAAAGTCGTGATAGCGGTCGATAAATTCCACCATGCCGTGAACCATCTGCAAAACGGCTCGGACCTCACCTTCCGGCGTCCAGCAGATTCCGTGCAGCGTGTGCCTCTGATCTTTGGAAAGAATCCCAAACTCTTCTTTTTTCATAATGTTTCACTCCTTCTCATTTCAGCACATCCCAAATCACATCTTCAGCCGATTCATTCCCCATCCCCTTTTTCCTCATAAAACCGGCAGCCGCACCGGCCGTGTTCCTTTACATCATATAAAGCCAGGTCCGCTTTCTTATACAGTTGATCCGAAAAGCCATTGTCGGAAAACGCTCCGCCCACGCTCAGGGAAACAACCGGCAGATCGTCGGATGGATGTGTCAGCAGGCGATTCATCTCCCGGATCTTTTCAGCAATGATATTCTTCTGCTCCGGCGTCACATCGCTCAGGATCACTGCAAATTCGTCGCCGCCAATCCGAGCCGGATAATCGGTCGAGCGGAAGCTTTCCTTCAAAAACTCAGCCACCTTTTTCAGCACCTTGTCTCCCATCTCATGTCCATAGCCGTCATTGACCTGTTTAAACTTATCCACATCAATAATCAGAAGGCCCAAAGAACCGCTTTTCGTCTTCAAAAACTGCTGCAGCCGGTCAAACGCTCCCCGGTTCAAAAGCCCGGTCAGGGCGTCATGTTCCGCCTGATAGCGCAGCCGGTTTTCATTGACAATATTCTGCTCGCACATGGCGTTATATGTGTAGGCAAGGCTTCTGCACTCGTAAGCCCCCCGCACTTCCAGCGGTTTTCCCTCCCGGATACAGTTAACAAAACGCCGCAGCGGCCGCACCAAAAGAAAAATGACAAAGAGAAAGGCAATCACGGTTGCCGCAAATAAAATCAGAACCATAATCTGATGCTCCCCCATGATCGTAAGCATACTGCTATGATTCTTTTCCATCCGCGCACGAATGGCATCCTGAATACTCCCCAGATAGAAGTCAATTTGAAGACGGATTTCTTCCTTGATCTCCTGGTACTCTCTGCCGTAAATCATATCGATCGCTTTTTGCTTCATTGCATCCGGCGAAAGACTGCTGTCTTCCGGCTCCAATACGATATTCTGAATCTCCGGAGGGAACAGCGCCTCCTCTGTATTGTCAGCGGTCAGAATCAGACGCAGCGCATACATTTCCCGAAATACCAAATCATTGGAGCTATCCAGCGCAGATTTCAGAAAGTCGTAGGAATCATTGTTGGGATTATACTCCTCCAGCAGCTCCAACGCACCTTCCCGGCGGCGTTCTTCCCGAATTTCTTCAAAGTAATGGTCCAAATACATTTCATCGACTGTTACCGCATACAATCTGGCCTGCTCTGTCAGGTAATCGGAGCCGTCCGCCAAAAGATTTCCGCTCCACATGCAGACCATCAAATCTTCCATTGCCTCATATGTGGAGAACAGCGCTGTGGAAGCCCGCAGAGTAGTTGCCGCCAATAAAGCATACAAAATACTTGCCGCCAGTATCATCACAAAACCCATCCGGTGAACATGAATCCCTTTGATAAATTCCCAAGGACGTTTCTCCGTGGAATTTTCTATCTTATCCATTTTTCCTTCCCCTTTATCTGAAGCTTTTCCGAAAAATTAGGATCCAATCCTAGAATCCTGTTTATATTGTATCAGAAACCAGACGAAACCGCAAGGAAGAATATTGACAAAGGCGTACTCTGCCTTGTGCAAGCGCGAAAGCAGACCGTTATCTCTGCTTTTTCTTATGGATATTGCGGAGCGTCCTCTTTTTTGCCGGCGGCCGGTTCGGTCTTTCCTGCTCCCCTCGGCCTCCTTTTGCGGAGAATAAATGCCGGGCCGGTTCGCGGTCTTTCTGGACGCGCTTTTCTTCGCGCGGTCGGATCAGGCATTTCGGCCCATAGCCGATCAGATCCTTTCGGCCCGCCCGCCGCAGCGCCTCCTCGATCAAATCCCGGTTTTTTGGGTTCCTGTACTGGATCAGCGCCCGCTGCAGCGCCTTCTCATGGGGGTCTTTCGGCACATAGACACGCTGGCCTGTTCTGGGGTCCACGCCGGTATAGTACATGCAGGTAGAAATGGTGGAGGGAGTCGGATAAAAATCCTGCACCTGTTCCGGCATATAGCCCAGATCCCGAACAAATTCCGCCAGCTCCACGGCTTCCTTCATGCCGCAGCCCGGATGCGAGCTCATCAGATACGGCACAAGATACTGCTTTTGTCCCAGTCTCGCATTTACAGCCTGATACCGGCGGGAAAATTCTTCAAATACGGATGGCTCCGGTTTGCCCATACAGGCAAGCACCAAAGAGGATATATGCTCCGGCGCTACCTTCAACTGTCCGCTGACATGATAACGGCACACCTCCTCCAAAAAAGAATCATCCTGGTCTGCCAGCATATAGTCAAACCGCAGGCCGGAGCGGATAAACACCTTTTTTACACCGGGAAGCGTCCGCAGTCTGCGAAGCAAGGCCATGTAGTCGCTGTGATCCACATCCAGGTTCGGACAGGGGGAAGGAAACAGACACTGTCTCTTCATACAGACGCCCTGTTTTAACTGTTTTTGGCAGGAAGGCCGCCTGAAATTTGCCGTCGGACCGCCCACATCGTGGATATATCCCTTAAAGTCCGGCTCTTGTATCATCTGTTTTGCTTCTGCCAGAATCGAATCATGGCTGCGCGCCTGGACCGTCCGTCCCTGATGGAATGTCAGAGCGCAGAAGCTGCAGCCGCCAAAACAGCCGCGGCTGCTGATCAGACTGAATCGCACTTCAGCGATAGCCGGAACACCCCCCAGGGCCTGATAGGACGGATGATAGGTTCGTTCAAAGGGCAAAGCATAGACATCGTCCATCTCCTGAGTCGTAAGCGGTTCGCTGGGCGGATTCTGAACCACAAAAAAATCCTCATACCGCTCCGCCAGGCAGCGGCCATGGTGCGAATCGGTATTGCAGTACTGAATATAGAAGCTTCTGGCATAGGCAAGCTTGTCCCTGCTAAGCTCCTCAAAATCGGGCAGACGAAGAATCTCCGCTCCCTCCGGCAGTTCCTTGCACTTGTACACGGTTCCCCGGATAAACGTGATCTCTCTCACCGGAATTCCCGCTGCGAGCGCCTCCGCAATCGCCACAATGGAGCGTTCTCCCATGCCGTAGCTGATCAGATCCGCTCCCGAATCAATGAGTACGGAGTGCTTCAGTTTATCCGACCAGTAATCATAGTGCGCCAGACGGCGCAGGCTGGCCTCAATACCGCCGGCGATAATCGGAACGTTCTTATAGACCCGCCGGATGAATTGACAGTACACCGTGACGGCATAATCGGGCCGTTTTCCGCTCGCTCCGCCCGGTGTGTAGGCGTCGCTGCCGCGGTGTTTTTTCGCCGCCGTGTAATGGTTGACCATGGAGTCCATATTGCCGCTGCTGACCAGAAATCCAAGGCGGGGACGTCCGAAAATCTGAATGCTTGTCTCATCCCTCCAGTTCGGCTGGGAGAGGATCGCCACCCGGTAGCCATGGGCTTCCAAAACCCGGCTGATCACGGCGGGGCCAAACGAAGGATGGTCCACATAGGCGTCCCCGATGACATAGACAAAATCCGCCTGTTCCCAGCCTCTCTCCTCCATCTCTTCTCTTGTAACGGGTAAAAATCTGTGGTTCATTGGAACGGCTCCTCTATTCTGCATCCGCCAGCAGTTCCCGGAAATCCCGAATCACAAAATCTGCCAGCCTCCGCTTTTCTTCCCGACAATAGTCTGAGTATGCATCCTCCACGGCGCAGACCGTCATACCGGCCCGCTTCCCAGCCAGAAGCCCGGCCGGAATATCTTCAAACACAACGCATTCCTCCGGCGCCGCTTTCAGCGTGCGCGCCGCATGCAGATAGATGTCCGGGGCCGGTTTTCCCGCGTTGACCTCGCAGGCTGTCACCACAAAATCAATCTGCTCTCCGATTCCTCTGGCTGCCACGGCCATATCAATCAGTTCTCTGGAATTGCTGGTGCAGATCGCCGTGGCAAACGCATGCTCCTTCAGCCATGCAAGAAATGCTCTTGCCCCCGGCTTTAAAGGGACCTCTGTCCGATATTTTTCCATGGACATCCGGTTCCAGACCGCCTTGATCTCCTCCTCGCTCTCCGTCAAAAGAAAGGTCTCTTTAAAATAATGTGCCGTTTCCGAAAAGCTCATTCCTTCGATCTCCCGCTGCAGCGTATCCGGCAGCGTCAAGCCGCGGCTTCCCAAAAACTCAATATCAATCTGACGCCAGATCCACATGGAATCCACCAATGTACCGTCCATGTCAAACAATACCGCCCGTTTTCCCTTTAACAACTGTTCTCTTATCGTCATCTTTTCTCCTGCGTTCTCAAAACCTGTCGCTGCCCGCCAAAATCGGCTTTTCTACTGCATCCGCCATCCCGGCGCATATTTATTCTTCAGGGCGCTCCCCTTCCTTTTGGCCCATCCCAAAGGAAATCCGGCGGCTAAAACCAGACACCAGCCGTCTGCGCCCCGGCTTTCTGCGCCCATGGTTTCGATGGTTTCCCCCTTCAGATACCGGATCACCCGCTCATCCTTCAGCTCAAAATTCACAGTGTTTGTAAATTGTTCCTCTGTCAGGTACATAGCCAGAGCCTGCGACGGTTCAAATCTTTCCCGCCGAAACTCTCCCAGCAGCAGCCCCGTCCGCAGAAAGCGAAGCCCCCTGCATCTGCCGATATCCTCCGGCAGCTCATAGAGCTGGCCTTCCCGCTCGTACCAGTTCTCCGTCCGCCAGGAAACATCCCGGATCAAAGCAAAAAAATCCCGGACTGCCTCGTTCTTTTCCAACCGAAAATTTCCCCAGCCGCGATTTTTATTCTTCTTTGCCTTCCTTTCTGTCTCTGTTTCTGCGGCATCTTCTTTGCCGCCCTTTACCAGAAGGGCCGCATACTGCCCCTCGCCCCGGTCTCGATGGGGCCAGATTTTCTTCTGCGCCGCAAGACGAAACTCCGGAAATGTCTCCAGCAGCCATTTTGTATTCTCCTCATCCTCCGAGCGGTTAAACGTGCAGGTAGAATAAACCAGACGCCCGCCGGGCCGCAGCATTTCCACTGCCTGGGTCAAAATTTCTCTCTGAAGCGGCTGGTAAAAATCCGGCCCTTTCTCCTGCCATTCCCGGCACATCGAGGGTTCTCTGCGAAACATTCCCTCCCCGGAACAAGGTACATCGGCCAGAATCCGGTCAAAGTATCCTCCAAAAATCTCCGCCAGCCGTTTCGGCGTCTCGGCCGTCACCAATATACGTCCGGCCCCAAAGCGCTCCAGGTTCTTCACGACAGCCTTTCCCCTGGAAACGCTGATGTCGTTTGCCACCAAAAGCCCCTGATCTTCCATGGCGTCAATCAGTTGCGTCGATTTTCCTCCGGGAGCGGCACAGAGATCCAGAACCCGCTCGCCGGGCCGGACTCCCAGAAGTTCTGCCGGCAGCATGGCGCTTGGCTCCTGAATGTAATAAGCGCCGGCAAAATGCAGCGGATACCGCCCCCAGCTTGACGCCTCCTGGGATTCATCCGGCACACAGATTCCCCGGCTGCACCACTCCACCCAACGCCCGTTTTCACAGAATGCTTGTTCCAGCCAGCGATCTGCCGCCTTTCCTCTGCCTTTTCTTTGGTTCCACCGCAGCCCCCGCCACGGCCCGCTCTCATAGGACGCCAGAAAATCCGCAAACTCGGCCCCCAGCAAAAGCTCCATCTCTCTTAAAAAACCACCAGGCAATTCCATCGGCTTTCCTCCTACCAAAAGAAAGTTTAGTATCTCAGCCTCTGCGCCCCCTTTTCGGCTGCCAGCCTGTCCAGCATCCTGCCGAACTCCCGCAGTTCATCCTTGTCTCCCTTTTTATAGACCTCATAAAACTCCCTCTGAATACAGAGCATGGCATTTTTATCGGCAACCCGATAGAGATTCTGCAAATTATTCAAAATATCCGCCACATTCCCCGAATCCTTCGTAAACACTTTCTGCCCGTCCATGATATCCTCCCGAATGGACGACATTTCCAGATCCAACTGCCGCACGGCTCCCGCCGATGCCAGCAGCCGTTCTCTGACCTCTTTTGGAATGGCTCCGTTATACTTATACTGAATGGAATGTTCGATAACCGCCCAGAAATTCATCGCCAGCGTACGGATCTGTATCTCTGCCTTGATCCGTTTGTGCCCGTATATGGTCTGCACGTGATACAGCACATTGACATGATAACTGCGGTAGCCGCTCTCCTTAGGCTGCAGGAGGTAATCCCTCTCGCTGACAATCTCCAGATCCGTCATCTGCCGGATCATATCCACAACAGGCCGGATGTCCTCCTCAAACTGGCAGATAATCCGAATTCCTGCGATATCGTCGATCTTTTCCTCGATTTCCTCCAGTTCCACGCCTTTGCGGTGGGCCTTATCCAGCATACTGGATATGGTCTTGACCCGGCCGGTGACTTGTTCAATCGGGGAATAGCCGCCCGCCGCCCGGTAATCGCTTATCATGCGGCGAAATTTGATCGTCAGTTCTTCCACCGCCAGTTCATAGGGAGCCAATTTCTCCCGCCAGGCATACAATTCCATTCCTTTTCTCCTTTACTGCAAAAACTTTCGTTACTTCATACTGCTCTCGGCCGGATTTTCGGACGGTTCCTGCCAAGAGTAATCTTCTGTGATCACATGCCCATTTTCTAAATACTGCATCAGATAGTAGGGATTTACGCTGATGTCCTCCTGCCCTTTTAGCGGAACATATATTCCCACATGCAGATGAACGGCAAAATTTCCGCTCGTTCCTTCTATCTCGCTGTAGCCGGTGGATCCCATTCTTCCGATTTGCTGTCCGGCCCGCACCTCATTCCCAATCTCCAAACCCTCCGCGTAAGAGTCCAGATGCGCATAGTAATAATAGATGCCGCTCTCGCTGCGGATTCCCACCCGCCAGCCGCCAAGCCGCAGCCAGCCCAGCTTTTCCACCACACCGTCCGTCATGCTGACCACGGGATAGGTTCCGTCCTCATACTGGTCTCCCATGATATCGCAGCCTTCATGGCGGCGATCCCCGCCGAATGTGCGGGGATTGCCCCAGTCATTGCCGTAGGAGGGAAACGCGCAGGCGGGATCGCTGTTGCGGGGGATGGGAAAGACCTGCAGATCCTTTGCCAGCCCGGCATAGATCTGCGCCAGTCTCTCAAACGCCTCATCCTGAAGCTGGTCTCTCCAGCGCGCGTACCGTTTGCGGGACAGGGTCCCGCCTCTGACCCCCCGCATATCATAGTCCAGCCCGGCCATAAAGACTGCGAGCGCTTCCCCCGGATCCACGCCTTGTTCCTCCGCCCAGGCCGTCACTCCATAAAAGCCCTCCTGCCCAAACTCCATGGCCCGCACCAGCTCGTCATCCGCCGTCCGGCTTAGCACCTGTCTCGGCCTCTCCCCGCACAGATACCGCTCCAAGGACAAAATTGCAAATCCGCACACCACAATCAGGGACACCGTAAAAAACAGCGATTTCTCTGTTCGTCTCAAACGGCCACCGCCTGCATCCATTTCCTATCCAATATATGCATGCGCTGCGTGCTTATTCATCCTCTCCCCGCAAACGTCTCAGCACCTCGCACAAAAGCCGCCAGGTCCGCTCTACGGAGGGAATCGACAAACGCTCGGCCGTCGTATGAATATCCCGCATGTCCGGGCCGATGGACACCATGTCCATACCGGGCATCCTGTCATCAAACAGACCGCATTCCAGGCCCGCGTGAATGGCCTGGACTTCCATCGACTTTCCGATCAGATCGCGATATGCCTCGCACATGACATGGCGCAGATGGGACTCGCTGCGAAATGCCCATTCCGGATATTCCGCTGTAGACTCGGCCTCTCCGCCCAACAATTCACAGAGAAATTCCAGCTTCCGGCAAAGCACATACTTGCGGGAGCGGACGCTGCTGCGGATGGAAAAATGCGCGTGAAATGCTTCTTCTGTCAGTTTCATGACGCCCAAATTCAGGGACGTCTCCACCAAACCCGCAATGTGATGGCTCATAGCCTGCACGCCGTTCGGACAGTTATTCAGGAAGAACAGAATCCGCGTGGTGCCAGCCGGCGTCACCGCCTCTGTGCGGGCTTCGCCCTGATTTTGGCACAGAACGCAGACCTGCGGGTCCTGCATCTGATATTCATTTTTCAGATCCGCCTCGATCCCCTGTACCAGCTCTTCCAGACGGTTCTCGCTTCCCTTCTGAATCAGGATATCGGCGGTACACAGCCTGGGAATGGCGTTGTCCTTCAGGCCGCCCTCCATGGCGCAAAGAACCAGGGGAATCTCTCGGCTGATCTCATACAGCAGTCTGCCTGCCAGGATCACGGCATTGCCCCGCTCCGTGTGAATCTCCGCGCCGCTGTGGCCGCCCCTTAAACCGTTTACCTCCAGATGATATAAAACACCATCCATCGCCGTGCGCTCCACCGGCAGCACACAGTTCTTGCGCAGGCCCCCGGCACAGCTTGCCAGAACCGTCCCTTCATTCTCGGAATCCAGATTGATCAGGTAACGGCCCGCCAGCACGGAGGTATCCAATGCCTGCGCGCCGTCCATACCCGTCTCCTCATCTATTGTAAACACACACTCCAGGGGCGGATGCAAAATGGTATCGGATTCCAAAATAGCCAGGGCATAGGCGACCGCAATGCCGTCGTCGCCGCCCAACGTCGTGTCCCTGGCTCCGATCCAGTCCTCTTCCACAAACAGATCCAGACCGTCCCTTAGAAAATCATGGGAAGAATCCGGCGTCTTTTCCGCCACCATATCCAGATGGCCCTGCAGGATCACGGCGGAAGCCTTCTCGTAGCCCGCGGAGGCCGGCTTGAATATGATCACATTTCCCGTTTCGTCCTGAATATAGCGCAGTCCCCGCTCCCTGGCAAAAGAGGCGCAGTAGTCGCTGATCGCGCCTGTATTGCCGGAGCCGTGCGGAATCTTGCATAACTCCTCAAAATAATATAACACCCGCTCCGGTTCGTAACCGGCTAGTTTTCTCTCCATTAGAAAAACCTCCTTCTGATTTGGTTGATGTTTGGCTGGCCGGGGCTTTCATAGTATATTCTGGCATAACTGGCGAAAAAAATCAATATATTGTGGTATGAAAACCTGTTTAATCTGCTTTTCTTCCATCCTGCTCTTTGCTCTGATGCTGGTCTTACCGGCCGATACTCTCTCCGGCGCCAAAACCGGGCTGCTTTTATGGTTTCAGACCGTTCTTCCCACGCTGCTGCCCGCCATGATTGTGTCCGATTTTCTGATCCGGATACAGGCAGACCGCTATTTAAACCAGATCTTTGCCCGCCCTTTCTCCCTGTTGTTCGGCATCCGCAAAAGCTGCGCCTATGCCGTTTTGGTGGGCTTTCTCTGCGGATATCCCATAGGGGCGAAAACAAGCGCCTCCCTGCTTTTACAAGGGCGTATCCGCCGGGACGAGGCGTCCTATCTGCTGGCTTTCTGCAATCAGCCAAGCCCCATGTTTTTGATCGGGTTTCTCTGCCTCTCTCTGTTAAAAGAACAGGGCGGCATTTCCCTTGCGCTTCCCATTCTGACCGGCGTATACGGCTCGGCGGTCTTTATCAGTTTTCTGTACCGGATCCTGCGGCGCCTTATGCTTTTCATAGCTGCCGAAGATCCGAATCCCGTTTCCTTAAAACAAGAGCCGCTATCCTCTGCCGCTCCCGAAAAAAACGCTTCCCCGCTGCGGGCTGCCTCCCTGCAAAAAACCACCAATCCCTCCCCCCTCACTCTGCTGGAGCATTCCATGATGACCAGCTTTGAAGTCATGGTTAAGATTGGTGGTTATATGATGCTTTTTTCCATTCTGGAAGCATTTTTGCTGCGCGTTCCCATGCCGGTACCTCTTCGCAGCACTGCCATGGGGTTTGTCGAAATGACCACCGGAAGCCGTCAGATCGCCGTCTCTCTGCCCCGCCTGTGGGCTGTGGCTTTTTGCTGCGGCGCCGCCGCTTTCGGCGGACTGTCCGGCCTGGCGCAGACTGCCAACGTGTTACAGGACTCCGGTCTGTCTGTCAGACGCTATTTGCTTTGGAAACTGCTCCAGGGAGGATTGGCTGTAATCATCGCGATCCTGATCCTATGCTTTCCAGACGGATTTTAAAATGGAGCCGACTTTGGGCGTCGTGCCGTAGAGCAGCACGCCGACGCGGTAGATTTTCGCAGAAAGCACCCCAACGCCGACCGCGGAAGCGATCAGAATCGCCACCGAGGCGACAATCTCATACCAGGGAACCGTACTCATCGCGATCCGAGTAAACATGGCCATGGGCGAGGTAAAAGGAATATAGGAACAGACTATCATCAGAATGCTGTCCACATTGCCGCTGCTCATCGAGAACATGACTACCATAAAAGCGATGATAAACAACAGCGTAATCGGCATAACCGAGGTGTTGATATCCTCCAGCTTTGAGGCGGTAGAGCCAACGGCCCCGAACATAAAGGCATAGATAAAAAAGCCAAGAATAAAGAACAGAAACATGTAAAACAACAAATCCGCCGGCACGTCAAAAATAGACCGGATCATTCCATTGCCGTCCCAATAGGACTGATTCAGATTAAAAAATACAAAGGAAGAGCCAAACACACAGACTAGCTGAATAAACCCAGCCAGACAGGACGCAATCACCTTGCCGAACATCATGGAAGCCGGTTTGGCGCTGGTGATCAGGACTTCCATAGCCCGGGAGCTCTTCTCGGTAGCCACATTCGTCGCAACCATCTGCCCGTAGAGAAGAATCACCATATATAACGCAAAAATCATGATGTAGGTGTAGAAAAAATTCTGCATCTGATCTTTTCCCAAGCTCTCCGTTTCATGAACAATCTCTATGGAAAGAATCTGGCCCGCCTCTTTCGCAGAAATTCCTCCCTCCACCATGGCGTTCATCTGGCAGATGCTTTTTAAAGCCTCGTCCGCCCGGTAGGTGTTCTGATCATACATGGATAGGTTGTTGACATAATAGACATAGGAAGTCGGCCCCGTCAGCGCAAAAGCGCAGTTCGCTTTGCCGGAGGTTATCTGCTGCTGGATTTCTTCGCTCTGACCGACCAGGCGGACGTCATAATCCGCAAAGTAGGCCGCGAACATGTCTATGGCGGCATCCGTCATCTCTTCCTTTGCAGCGATCAGCATGACCGGCTTCTGCTCGTCTCCGGACGGCTCGCTGCGCTCAAAAACGACCGCCATTCTCGGAAAAAACATGACAACGGCAATCAAGACCATCAGAAAAATGGTTATGCCCACAAAAACCTTGTTTTTGAAATAGCTCATCAGTTCAAATTTCAAAATGATCCCAAACTGCTTCATTTTTCTTCCCCCTGGCCGCCTGTATACTCTACAAAAATATCGTTCAGCGAAGGCTCAAACACACGGATCTCATCAATATCATAATGTTCGGTCAGATGCCGCATGACCTTCTGTTTCTCGTCAGGGGAGGCCAGAGAAACCATCAAGCCTCCCTCGCCGCAGGCTTTGCAGGAAAGGCCGGCGTTCGCGGCGATCTGATCTGCCTGCTGGGAAAACACGATCAGCTTATCCCTGGTATAATTGCGTTTGATCGCATGAAGATCGCCCTTTAAAACGGTCTTCCCATTGTTTATAATAGCAATTTGGTCGCAGAATTCTTCGATGTAGTTCATCTGATGGCTGGAGAACAAAACGATCTTTCCTCTGGCAATCTCTTCCTTCACCACATCCTTCAGCAGCATGGCATTGACGGGATCCAGACCGGAAAACGGCTCATCTAATATGACGATCTGCGGATCGTGCGCCAGCGCGGTGATCAACTGTATTTTCTGCTGATTTCCTTTGGAGAGAGTATCCAGTCTCTTATCGCGGTACTGCTCCATCCCCAGCCGGGACAGCCACCAGCCGACTGATTTTACGGCCTCCGCTCTTCCCATTCCCTTTAACTGGGCAAAATAAACCAACTGATCCAGGATCTTTTTCTTGGGATAAAGCCCTCTTTCCTCCGGCAGATAGCCGATACCGGTTTTTCTGTAGTCAATCGGCTGGCCGTCCATCTGCACGTTCCCGCTGTCCGCGGGAAATACCTGCATGAGAATCCGGATCGTAGTAGTTTTCCCCGCGCCGTTGCGGCCCAGAATGCCGAATGCCTTTCCGCTCTCAGCCGTAAAGGAGATTCCCTTTAAAACCTGCTTCTCTCCAAAACTCTTATAAATGTCTTTCAGCTCCAGATTCATGGATATGCCTCCCAGAATTTTCTCAGGATTGCTCCGGCTCGCCCGGTATCTCCTCCTCTTCCACCGTATCCTGTCCAGACAGCTCCTTGCGGTTGGAGGTCACAATCTCATAGCTTTCCTCCAGAACTTTCTCAAGGCTGTCAAAGCGGCTCCTTGTTCCCGACAGCATATGGCCAATGATATTCTGCATACTTTTTAACATATCGTCGGTATACAAAATCGCGCTGTCCCGGATCGTATTGGCGTCCTTTGTGGCCTGATCAATGATCTGCTGGCCCTGCATCGTCGCTGAACGGACAATCTCATCTGCCTTGGCATACGCCTGCTGGAGAATCTGATGTTCATCGAGCAGCTCCTGCGTCTGTTTTTTTGCCTCGCTGAGCAAATCATCCGCCTTTTTGCTGGCGTCAGACAGAATCGCCTCCTTATTGCTGATAATCTTCTGGTATTTTTTAATTTCATCCGGCGTACGCATCCGCAGTTCTGCCAGCAGCTCCTCAATCTCGTCCCGATCCACAATGATCTTTTTATTATTTGTAAATGGCTGCGCCTTGCAGTCGTCTATGTATGCCTCAATTTCACCGATTAACTGTTCAATTTTGCTCATCGACTGCCTCCGTTGCTTGATTCAAATTTTTCTTCACCTGGTACTTCTCATAAACTCTGGCGGCTGTCTTTTGCGGCAGAAAATATTCGATCTCTCCGCCGAAGCTGGCGACCTCCTTCACCGTGCTGGAACTGAGATACGCATATTTCAGTTCTGTGGTTAAAAATATCGTATCAATCTCCGGCGCCATGATCCGGTTCGTCTGGGCGAGCTGCAGTTCATACTCGAAATCCGTGATCGCCCGCAGCCCTCGGACAATACACTGGGCCTCGCAGCGCCTGGCAAAATCAATGGTCAGGCCATCAAAGAGCTGCGCGGTTACATTGGGCAGATGACCGGTTACTTCCTCGATCATCTCCAGGCGCTCCTGCGCCGTAAACAGAGGTTTTTTTGTCTGATTCTGCAGAACACCCACGATTAGCCGGTCCACCATAGCGGCAGCCCGCTCGATAATATTGAGATGCCCCAGAGTAATCGGATCAAAACTGCCTGGATAGATTGCAATTTTCATATACTATTCCTTCCTGAGCCATATATGCTGATTCGTCTTATATTTTTTCTCTTTCTGTACGGTCAGTCTCATATCTTTTGTCCAGGAAAAATCCGTCTCCAGAGATGCTTCCGCAATAACCAGCGTGTCCCTGTCCATCAGCCTGCTCTTTGTGAGCATTTCCAAAACTTTTCTCTCCCACTGCTTTCCATAAGGCGGGTCCAGAAAAATGATGTCGAAGGGACTCGGATTATGCACTTCCAGTTTGGCAAGCGATGTCTGCACACTGCCGGCAAAAACCTCTCCCCGCTCTGTCAGATGGGTAAAATCCAGATTCCGCCGGATGGCGCGCAGCGCCCGCTCGTCCTGCTCCACAAAGGCGGCGTAGGCGGCGCCCCGGCTGAGGGCCTCGATCCCGATCGCTCCGCTGCCGGCAAACAAATCCAGAAAACGGCTGCCAGGCAGACGGCCAGACAGCATATTAAATAAAGTCTCCTTGATGCGATCCGTAGTGGGTCTGGTATCCATCCCCTGCGGTGTCTCCAGCGGAAGACTGCGGGCCGTTCCTGCTATCACTCTCATGGTATCTCCTGCTTGTCCTTGGTTCTCCCCATCCAATACTTCCCACAGTATCACACACATTATAGTATGAAAATGGGAATCTGACAAGCGTTATTTCTGTTTCTTCCATTCCTGTATCCGGCAAAGCCGTTCCCGGACGGCAGCCTCGGCGCCTTCTTCTGTGGGAACATAATAGCGCTTTTCCCGCAGAGATTTTGGCAGACACTCCATGAGAGTCAATTTATCTTCCGTATCATGCGCGTACTGGTAGCCCTCTCCGTAGTGCAGTTCTCTCATCAGTTTGGTGGGGGCGTTGCGCAGATTTAGGGGAACCGGCTCCGCCAGAGATTCTCTGGCGTCGGTCTTCGCGCTCTCATAGGCCAGATACAGGGCGTTGGATTTGGGGGCCATAGACAGATAAACCGCTGCGTGAGTCAAATGCACGCTGCACTCCGGCATCCCGATAAAATGGCTGGCCTGATACGCGCTGACTGCAACGGACAGCGCCTGACTGTCCGCCATCCCTACATCCTCGCTGGCAAAGCGGATCAGCCGCCTGGCCACATACAGCGGGTCTTCCCCGGCCTCCAGCATCCGGGCCAGCCAGTAAACAGCGGCGTCCGGGTCGCTGTTGCGCATCGATTTGTGCAGGGCTGAGATCAGATTGTAATGCTCCTCCCCATTTTTATCATACAGAAGCACCTTGCCCCCGATGCACTGTTCTACGATCTCTCTTGTCACCGTCGTCCGGCCCGTCTCGTCCAGAATTCCGTTCGTGACGGCCATTTCCAGCGTATTGAGCGCCGTCCGGGCGTCCCCGTTTGCAAAAACCGCAATGGTGTGAAGGAGATTTTCTTCGATCGCGATATCCAGATACCCCAGCCCCTTAAAACTGTGCAGAGCCGTTTGCAGGAGGGCCGTCACTTCCTCCTCTGTCAAAGCCTGCAGCACGAACACCTTGCAGCGGGATAAAAGCGCCCCATTTATCTCAAAAGAAGGATTTTCCGTAGTCGCTCCAATCAGGATAATACTGCCCTTTTCCACGTAGGGCAGAAACGCATCCTGCTGGGCCTTATTAAACCGGTGAATTTCATCCACAAACAATACGGTTTTTACTCCCATCCGGCGGCTGCTCTCCGCTTTGGCCATCACTTCCTTGATCTCTCGAATCCCGCTGGTAACGGCGCTGAAATTCACAAAATCCGCGTGCGTTTGCCCGGCAATAATACCGGCCAGGCTGGTTTTCCCCACTCCCGGCGGCCCCCAGAAAATCATCGAAGGAATCCGATCCGAATCAATCAGACGGCGCAGTACCTTTCCCGCTCCCAACAGATGGTTCTGCCCGATAAATTCTTCCAGAGATTCCGGGCGCAGGCGGCTGGCCAGAGGATTCATCGTCTCTCTGTCGTCAAAAAGGGAGTACTGTTCCATGGACCGCTCATCTCCTTCTCTTTCCGGCCATTTTTCTGACCTGAATTCTTTTGTTTACCGCCAGAACGATTGGATCCGGCAATAATTTTGCCGCCGCCCAGGCAATGCGGTTGACCGCGTCCGGCACAATAACCATTTTCTTCTTGCGCATCCCGCGCCACGCCGCCTGCGCTGTCTTTTCCGGATCCGCACCGCCCGCCCCCGCTCTGATTCCGGCCCGCTCAAAAAAAGGCGTCTTCACCGGTCCGGGACACAAAACCCCCACATAAACCGGGCTGTTTTTCGCCCGCAGCTCTTCTGCCGCTCCCCGCGTCAGACTGACCACATAAGCTTTGGAGGCATAATACGCTGTCATGTACGGACCGCCCGGCATCAGACCCGCCGAGGAGGCCACATTTAAAATCTGTCCCCTTCCTCTCTTCTCCATATCCTTTAAAAATTCTTTCATTAAGATATGAACCGCCCGGCAGTTCACCGCAAGCATATTGAGCTCTGCCTGCAGGCTAAGAGCGTCGAAATCTCCGTAGACGCCGACACCGGCACAGTTGACCAGCAGATCGACCGGCCAATTTTGAAACGTCTCACAGAGACGCAGGCACTCTTCGCTCCGAGAAAGATCGCAGGAAAACAGCAAAATTTTTTTTCCCTTTGGTCTTTCGGCTTTCAGACGTTCTCCCGCTTCTCGGAGTTTTTTTCTGTCATGCCCGACCAATATGACAAAATATCCTTTTTTTCTTAACAGACGTGCCATCTCAAAGCCGATACCGCTCCCTGCGCCTGTGACGACTGCCAGCCCAGCCATGTGCTTTTCCTCGCTTTCCTTGGCCCTTCTTCGGTTTCTCTTTAGTCTATAACCGCTTATTCCATTTGTCAACGAAAAATTCCTGCGATCCGACCGCAAAACAAGCCTTTCTTTCCCCTTTTACGCACAAAAAAGCCGATCCGGCAAAATACTGGAGCGGCAGTTTTTAAACGCTGTCGGCTTTTTTCTTTTTAAAGAGAAGTTACTGCGGCGGGCGCAGCGAGCTGCGCTTTGTCGTTACCGTGAGCTGCTCGATTTCTTTGTAGACGCGGTCAATCTCCTCGTTGATCTTTGCGCAGTCGATCCCGGACTCTTTCCACTCATCCATAAGCTCTTTGACTGCCTCCGCAAATTTGTTTTTGTGTGCTGTATTGCGTTTCTTCCAGTTAATTCCCTTAAAATGGGCGGCTGTCTCCTCATCCAGAGGCAGCTTTCCCTGCAGCATCAGCACCGCGATCAGAGGATATCCCAGATATCCTTTCCAATAGGATGCGTTATCGTTGGAAGAATAGGTTTCTTTGTTCCACTTTACCAGATATGTTTTCGACAAATCCGAAGATACCACGTCCGCTTCGCTCTCTCGCATCGTGATTCGCCCGTCCGCGATCGCGCTGTATGCTTCATGAATCTTCTCAATGGGCGGCATTTTTACTGCCATAGCAAAATCCTCCTGACTCTTGCGGTTTTGGTTTGGATTCTATTATAGCACGGTCTTTTCCCGCCGGCAAGAACTACCGCCTCATAAACTTTGGCCGGAAGCCTCTGTCCTCCTTCTGATAGGCCCCGTTTCGTATCTCCATCAAGTGCATCGGACACGCCTGTTCCATCATAAAAGGGCTCCTCCCCGGCAAGAACGGCAATCTTGCATTCTTGACGGAAAGGAGTCCAAATACTCACGAAATCTCTTCTTTTTTTGCCTGTTTGCCCCTCTTTTTATCCACCATCTGATACAGCCGGTTTAAAGCGTCCCGGATTCCTCCGACCTCGTCAATCAGCCCTTCCCGCACGGCGTCTTCACCGATTAAAATCGTTCCCAGATCCTTGGTCAGCTCTGCCGTGTTGATCATCATCTCTTCCAGGCGCTTCTGGGAAATATGGCTGTGAGAGGCAATAAAACCGGTGATCCGATCCTGCGTCCTCTTGAAATAATCGTATGTCTGCGGCGCGCCGATAACCATGCCGCTCATGCGGACCGGATGGATAATCATCGCTCCGCTGGGTACGATAAAGGAGTAGTCCGTTGACACGGCCAGAGGACCTCCGATGGAATGACTGCCTCCAAGCACCAGAGAAACGGTGGGAATGCTGAGCGAAGAGATCATCTCCGCAATCGCCAGCCCGGCATCCACGTCTCCTCCGGACGTGTTTAGCAGCACCAGCAGCCCTTCGATCTTTTTATCGTCCTCAATCTGCGCCAACTGCGGCAGAACATGATCGTATTTTGTGGTCTTGCTTCCCGAAGGCAGATTTTCATGGCCCTCGATCTCTCCCACGATACTGAGAAGATGAATCTTGTAATGCTTTGGATTGTTTTCCAGTATCGTCTGGCCGTATTCGCTGATTTTTTCGTCTTTCAGTTTCTCATTTTCCTTGCGGGTATTCTCTGTGTCTTCCCTCTGCTTTTTATTCTGTTCCTGAGGCATTTCCCGTCTCCTTTCGCCGCCTGTATTCGCAATCCGGCCTCTTGGCCTGCCTGCTCATACCGGGCTTGCCCGTCCGATTTCTTTTACGGCTCTCATAATAAAATGGGGATTGCCTGTAACAAGATGAGAAGCAATCCCCTAGATGAAAAAGGGTTACAAATCATGCATTCATAACTCTTTCTGGTCTATAGTGTGGCGGGAAGACAGCTTTTTAATCTGGAAATATTTTCATATTTCCTTTCAGGCAAGTCATTTTGCGAAACGTACATGTGCTGTCACACGAGATTCTGCCCCTGCCAGACTTCGTGAATCTTCAGATAATGATGGAGCTCATTGAGTACCCACTTTTTATCCAAACTCCACGCCGGCGCCAGCAGCAGCTCTTTCGGGCCGTCTCCGGTGATCCGGTGAATCACCACATCCCGCGGAATTACCTGAAGGCAAGCGGCTACCGCCGCAAAATACTCTTCTTTTTCCATAACCGAAACCTCTCCCCGGCAATACTGCTCTCCCAGAACGGTTCCTTTTAATACATGCAGAAGCTGCAGCTTGACGCCGTCAACGCCCAGCTCTCCCAGATAGCGGGCCGTGGCCGCCATCTGCTCTATGCTCTCCCCCGGCAATCCCAAAATCACATGGACAATGACCATGTGGCCGCTGGCTTTAAGCCTTCTTACCGCCTGTTCAAAACAAGGCAGGGCATAGCCACGGCGGATTTGCAGCGCCGTCGCCTCATGCATGGTCTGCAGGCCCAGTTCAATCCAAACCGGCTTTTTTTGCGCCAGCCGGTCCAAGAGCCCGATCACAGGCTCCCCCAGACAGTCCGGCCTGGTGGCTATGGACAGAGCCGCCACGTCCTCTGGTGTTATCGCCTCTGTAAAAATCTGCTCCAGCCGATACAGCGGGGCATAGGTATTGGTAAAAGCCTGAAAATAAGCGATATAGCGGGCCTCTTGTCCCCTCCCTGCCCCCTTTTTCCGCCCTTCTGCGGCTGTTTTTCCCACTTTTGCTTGCACCCTGTTTTTGGCCTGTATCATCTGGTTTGCTACAGACAGGCCGCCGTCCGCTGCAAACTCCCCTGAACCGCCTGCGCTGCAGAAAATACAGCCTCCATAGCCCACCGTTCCATCCCGGTTCGGGCAGCTCATTCCGCCGTTTAAAGACAGCTTATAGAGAGGAGCGCCAAACTGCCGCCGCAGAAAAAGAGGCAGCGAATAGTAAGGGCGGCCGTCCGGATACTGCCCCGTGCGGCCGCCTGCCTTTTCTCTCTTCTCACAGATGTTTCTCATAGAGTCCATGGACATGCACTCCCTGCTGGAACACGACAAAAGCCTTTGGATCGTGTTCTCTCAGAATCTGTTTCAGCATCCCGATTTCAAACTTGGACAAAATCACATACAGCACCGTCTTGTGTGTCTCCTGATAGGCTCCCACGCCGTCCCAGTGCGTGACGCCCCGGTGCAGCCGCTTCATAACCGCCTTCTCAATCTCCACACCGTCCGTCGCCGTGATAATCATGGCCTGCATATTGATATTCTGCGCGTGAACCCGATCCACAACCACACCGGAAAACACGGCATATATAATCGAGTAGATCGCGACCGACACGTCAAACAGCAGAAGGCAGATGCCATAGACCACAAAATTGACCAGCATCCCCAGACGTCCCACGCTGACGCCCTGATTCCTGCGCGCCAGATACAAACTCACAATATCCATTCCGCCGGACGAACCGCCGAAATACAGAATAATACCGATTCCCAGTCCCGAAAGAATGCCGCCGATGATCGCAGACCCCAGAATATCCCCGGCTAACAGCGACTCTTTCACCTGAAACAGGGACAGAAAGAAGGTGCTGGCGCCAACGCTGAGAAGCGTTTTGATAAAGAAGGGACGGCTCATCGTCCGAAATGCCAGCAGCAGCACAGGCACGTTCAAGATAAAAAACAGAATACCAGCGAAATCAAAATCTCCGAAGGACAGTCCGATATAGTCCGTCAGAAGCGTTCGTATAATCTGGCTCATACCCATAAAGCTGCCGCTGTAAAGTCCGCTGGGTGTCGTAAACAAACCAATTCCGCAGGAATACACGAAGCTTCCCACAATACAGGCGGCAAGCTTAAACGGCTCTCCCTTTAAAAAATCCTTTTTCTCTTCCATCACGCTATCTCCAATGCTATTTCCATCATCTCACGGAAGGATACCTGACGGTCCAGAGAGGACAGCGATTCTTTCGTGAATAGATGGTCTGAAATCGTACAGATACACAATGCCTTTTTCCCCGCCTGCATTGCGTTCAGATACAGAGCCGCCGATTCCATCTCCACGGCCAGCACGCCCATATCCCTCCACTTTGCGGAGCCTGTCGGATCGGCGTTGTAAAAAATGTCCGAGGACAGGAGATTTCCCACCACAGGAGAAATTCCCTTCCTTTCGGCTGCCTCCACCGCCCGGCGCAGAAGCGAAAAATCAGCGATCGGGGCAATCGTTCCCGGCAGATGATACTGGGAAGCATAGTTGGAATCCGTGCAGGAAGCCATGCCGATCACCACATCCCGCAGCTTCACATTCTTCCCCAACCCGCCGGCGCTCCCGATCCGTATAATCGTTTCCACACCATAAAAATGGAAAAGCTCATAGGAATAAATTCCAATGGACGGCATTCCCATGCCGCCGCCCATAACGGAAATCCGTTTCCCCTGGTAGACGCCGGTAAACCCCAGCATATTGCGCACCTGGTTAAAGCAGACGGGATTTTCCAGATAGGTCTCTGCGATAAATTTGGCCCGCAGCGGATCTCCCGGCATTAAAACCGTGTCCGCAATATCCCCAGGTCTGGCCTCGATGTGAGGCGTAGGCGTATTTGCCATGTTTTGTCCTCCTCTTTATCCTCTTTTACTTTGTTTTTTTAATCTTTTCCTGTGGCTACCTTTTCTTATTATACCGTATCCTTCTTCTTTTTGCCATCTCTTTTTGACGGACCCGGCAAAAAAATATCCTGGAAAAAACCGCCGTATCCGGCGTTGTTTTCGTATGATCTTTCATTTTACGGTTATACTCTCCAGAGAATAGCCGGTACTGCCTGGTGTACGTATAGATTTTATCGGGCCGCTGCACCAGTGAGTACAGTACAGGCATCGAATCAGAAACGAGGTGTTCTCATGGAATCCATCTGGACTAAAACCTGCCGCCTGCCTTCTTTTCCCGCGTTGGACAAAGACCGGGATGCCGACGTCGCCATCGTCGGCGGAGGGCTGACGGGTCTTTTGACCGCCTATCTGCTCAAAGACAGCGGTCTGTCCGTCATCGTTCTGGAGCGGGATGTTCTGGGACGGGGCGCCACCGCCTTTACCACCGCCAAAATTACAAGCCAGCACGGACTGATTTACAGCCGGCTGATCAAAACCCTGGGACCGGAAACTGCCAGACAGTACGCGGCAAACGGACAGAAAGCCATCGCCTCCTACCGGCAGATCATCCGCAGGGAAAAGATATCCTGTGATTTTATCAACCGGCCCGCCTACCTTTACAGCGCGCTGGAGAGCGACGATCTGAAGCGGGAAGAAGAATACGCCTGCCGTCTGGGGCTGCCCGCTTCCTTTACCAAGGAAACGGAACTGCCCTTTCCCGTGGCGGGAGCCGTGCGCTTTGAAAATCAGGCGCAGTTTCATCCGCTGAAGTTTTTAAAGGGCATTCTGCCTGGACTGACGGTCTACGAACATTCTGAAGCCGCCAAAATTCACAGCCACCGCATTCAGGTAAAAACACCGGAGGGAACACGCAGTGTCAGCGCGCGCCATATTCTTTTAACCACGCATTTTCCGGTGAAAAATGTTCCCGGCTTTTACTTTCTGCGCCAGCATCAGGATCTGTCCTATGTCTTGGCTTTAGATCACGCCGGCACGGTGGAAGGGATGTACTACTGCGTGGACATAAGCGGCCACTCCCTGCGCTCCTGGGAAAATCTTCTTCTGTTCGGCGGCTGCGGACATCGGACCGGCAAACTTCATCCCGGCGATTCCTACCGGCGTCTCTGGCAGACCGTCAAAAAATGGTATCCGCGTGCGGCCGCCGTATCGCATTGGTCCAACGAGGATGCCATGCCCCACGATTCCCTTCCCTTCATCGGCCAGTATTCCTTCTGGACGCCGGATCTCTATGTTGCGACCGGGTTCCAGAAATGGGGGATGACCTCGGCCATGACCGCCGCCTCATTCCTCTCGGACCGCATCTTGGGCCGTCCGAATGAGCACGATGGAATCTATTCGCCGCAGAGACTTCATCTGGCGGCCTCTGCGGGCCCTTTTCTGAGCGACGCAGGCAGTACGACCGTCCATTTGCTTCTGCAGAAGCCTTTTGCTCCACACCGCAAAAAACGCGCAATCGCCAAGGGCTACGGACCGGTCTGCACCCATCTGGGCTGCACGCTCTCCTGGAATCCGGCTGACAAAACCTGGGACTGCCCCTGTCATGGCTCTCGCTATACGGAGGATGGACAGCTCTTATCCGGGCCAGCCGCAAAACCGCTCAAGCATCTGCAAGATGTGCCGGCTGACGAATAGACTGCCTTGACTGCCTAGTGTGCTAACCGTTTAGCCGCCAACTGCGGTAACAGAAAATAAAATATCCCAGCTTGGTGCCAAACAGCAGACGGCAGAAATAGCCTTTCATAAAATCTGTGCGGAACGCATTTTGGTTCATCAAATTTTTCAAGTCCAGTTCCCCGTCCGCCTCGGCCTGAAACAGTTTGCCCATACTCTCAAACAGAGGAGTAAAAACCCGCAGAGCGGCCTCCCCTCTCTCCCTCTCCTGTATGCTCTGCTGCCCGGTCAGATGATTTATTCCCCGCAGCAGCAGAGCGTCTTCCATCCCCAGAAGAAGCTGCAGGCGAATCCCCCCTTCAATCCGGTAGGTCTGTCGGCAGTAAGTCTCAACCCCTGCATTCTGTCCCTTATAATCCACATCCGCCAGATCTGCTTCTACCTGAAAAAGATTTCTCATCGTCCGGTTGACCGCGCTGAAGATAACCGGAAACTGCGAGGACAAATCCTGTTCTTTGCGGGAAGGCACTCTTCCCACAATCACCTGATCTTCCCTCAAAATATGCTCTGTCAGCCAGTTGTTCATGATTCCCAGAAAACGGCGCACCATCGCTGTGGAGAAATCCGACATCTCCAGACTGCTCTTTAAAGAGGTCAGCGTCTTATCCCGAAATGTATCATGAATCCGTTTGTGATGTATGTAGCCGTCATACCGAATGGAACGCATATAGGCTTCCTCCTCCGAAAAATGCGTCATGGTATACGCTTCCAGATATTTGATCCCTTCCCGGTAGGTATGTGCATGGGTCTCGGGCTGCTCGGATGCCGCCTGCAGCTTACTCAAAACCCGAAACAATTTGGCATGCGCCTGATCCACCACTCCCACCCCGATATTATACCGGTCGTTCCATACAATCTTTTCCATTCAGACCTCCCCTCCCAACGGATGTTGTTTATCCTGTCTTTTCATTATAGAAGGCTTTCCTCTATTTGTCTATACAGATTTGAACCAAAGGCAAGAGCCCGCTATCCAATCGGATAACAGGCTCGTGTCTTTTTTTCTTTTATGGCAATCTTATTTGCCAGCCATCTGCTTTTCCTGGGCCTCGATCATCTTCTTAACCATGTGACCGCCCACAGAACCATTCTGAGCAGAAGTCAGGTTGCCGTTGTAGCCGTTCGTCAGCGGTACGTTCAGCTCGTTTGCAACCTCCATCTTGAATTTGTCCATTGCTTCCTTCGCTTCGGGTACTTCGATTCTACCAGTGCTAGAATTTGTAGCCATAATAGAATGCCTCCTTTTCTGAAATGAATTTCTTGTTACGATTCTAGTATGTCTCCGAGGCGAAATAATACTCTGGCAACTTCTGGTTTTAAAATCTTGAGCGCGATCACGAATTTTTGCTGCGCGGCGCCGGCCGCCGCAGCACGGTCTGAATCACGGAGGAGGCTACCAGAATCCCGATGGAAATCGCAGCGGCCATCTTGAGCGTGTGCAGCCCCGTGGACGCAAAACCGGCGTAATCGCTATTGACCGCACAGTACATGGTATCATACAGGCTGCCGCCGGGAATCAGCGGAATTACCGCCGGAACCAGAAAAACCGTAGCCGGCGTTTTTTCCCGGCGGGCCATCCATTCGCCGTAAGCGGTCGCCGCCATGGAAGCCAGCATAAATCCCCAAATCGTGCTGTCCGTAAAGAGACCGGTAAAAAGATAGACCGTCCACACCGCCATTCCGCCAACCGCTCCCAGGCACATGCGCCGCCCGCGGATATGAAAGAGCATCGCATAACTCAAGGAGCCGCAGAAAGCCGACAGAATCTGAATCAATGCCTGACCGCTTTCGCTGAAATACCAGCGCTCTAGCTGACTGAAATTCTCTTTTACCGTCTGTTCCCCGCCGGCCAAAAGATTAAACTGCATCAACACCAGCGCCATCCCTCCGGCGATTGTCACCGCCATAAGCAGCGATTCACAGAGTCTCAGAATACCGGACATGGTATCTCCGCTCAGCATATCGCGGATCGCGTTGGTCAGCAGAATACCGGGAATCAACAGCATGATATTGCCGATCACAATGCGGGATATCTGATCTCCCAATCCCAGACGCACCACAAAAACCGCTGCAAAACCAGTAAAAACGGCATTGACCAGCGCTAACAGCAGACGGTTCCGAACCATTTTTCTGCTTCGCCGGACAAAAAAGCACAAGAGCGCTCCGGTAATCACAGAGGCAAAGCTATCCGCCAGACTCCCTCCGAAAAACATGGTAAAGGTGCCGGAAACCAGACAGTAAATCAGATATTCCTCTCCCTGCGCCACCGGCTTTTCAACCAAAATCCGGCGAATCCGGCTTTCCACCTCGTCCGGACTGACCTGCCGGCTGCAGATTTCTCTGGAAAGCGCGTTCAGTTCGGAGAGCCGGCTCAGATTCATCTCATAGCCTGCGATCCGCCGGGTCTGCGTCACAATCTCATCCTCTCCGGTCTGCACGGTGACAATAATGCTGGAGGTAATGGTAAACACATCCACCCGCTTCATACCGTAAGCCTGACAAATCCGAAAAATTGTGTCCTCCACCCGGCGTACTTCCGCCCCGCAGATCAGCATCTGTTCACCGATATTCAACGCCTCATATAAAATCCGCGAAGCGTTGTATTCCTTTCTGCCCTGACTGCCGTCCATCTCTGCTATCCCTCTGTCACCGCTTCCTCATCGGTCAACTGCGACGTACAATGCGCACAGCGCGTCGCTGCCACGGGAATTTCCGACAGGCAGTAAGGGCATTTTTTGACAGTGGGCGCCGCCGGTACTTCCTCTTTCTTGCCCCGCTCCCGCATCCGGTTGATTGTCTTTACAAACAAAAATACCACAAAAGCCATGATGAGAAAATTCAGCACCTGGCTGATAAAACTGCCGTAGGCTACGACCGAAGCTCCCGCGGCCTCCGCCTCGGCCAGCGTTGCGTAAGCTTTTCCGTCCATGGCGATAAATAGCTGGCTGAAGTCCAGCTTTCCCGTAAAGATACTCAGCAGCGGCATAATCACGCTGTTTACAAGTGCCGTTACCAGACCGCTGAACGCGCTGCCGATGATGACGCCCACCGCCATATCGAGCATATTTCCCTTGATGGCAAACTCTTTAAACTCTTTTAACATATCGCTTCTCCTCTGTTTTTCCAATCTGTCACAGAGACAGTCTCTCCAGCTTTTCTTCTCTATAGCGCATAAGCCGCCGCTTAAGCGGCTTGTGCTCTTCTTTTTCAAGCGCGTAATCCTCCGCCAAAAGAGCGTCCGCGGCCTGGGACGCTTCCCTTAAAATACCGGCGTCCGTATAGATATCTCCCAGCGCAAAATCCAGAAGGCCGCTCTGGCGCAGTCCGAACAAATCGCCAGGTCCCCGCAGTTTCAGATCCTCCGCAGCGATTGCAAATCCGTCGTTGCTTCGGTTCAAAATCTCCAGGCGCCGGTTTTTTTCCGCGTCGGAGCCGTTGATAAAAATACAGTAGGACTGGTGCTCGCCTCTCCCGATTCTCCCGCGAAGCTGATGAAGCTGCGCCAGTCCAAACCGCTCGGCGTTTTCCACCATCATAACGGTGGCATTCGGCACGTCCACCCCGACCTCCACCACCGTGGTTGAAACCAGCACCTGGATCCGCCCCTGCGAAAAGTCCTCCATAATCCGGGTCTTCTCCGCCGGTTTCATCCGCCCGTGAAGGGTTCCGATCACAATCGCAGGCGGCAGCTCCTCCGCCAGCCTCGCCGCATAGTCCCGGACATTCTCTCCCTCTATCCGGCCTCCATCCTCCACCATCGGACAGATTACATAGGCCTGACGCCCTGATTTCACCTCATTGACAATAAATTCATAGGCTTTTTTGCGGCGGCCCGCGCCGATCACGCAGTTTTTTATCGGCAGGCGATTGGCCGGTTTCTCGTCGATCACGGAGATATCCAGATCCCCGTAGAGAATGATCGCCAGCGTGCGGGGAATCGGCGTCGCGCTCATGACCAGCACATGCGGCGACGTATCTGCGCTTTCCTCGCCCTTTTCGCTGAGAATTTCCCGCTGGCGCACGCCGAAGCGGTGCTGTTCATCGGTAATCACCAATCCCAGTCTGGCAAAGCGGACTTTTTCCTGGATCACGGCGTGCGTTCCGACAATGATATCTGCCTTGTGGGAAACAATCCGTTCCAGAGCCTCCCGCTTTTCTTTTGCTGTCATGGCGCCGGTCAGCAGTTCGGTGTGAAACGGGAGATTCTCTCTCCTCAGATATCCTGTGACCGTCTCAAAATGCTGTCTGGCCAGCACTTCGGTGGGAGCCATCAGTACGCCCTGCCAGCCATTATGCGCCATCTGCAGAAGCGCCGCCAGCGCCACAATCGTCTTGCCGGAGCCGACGTCGCCCTGCACCAGCCGGTTCATCCGTTTCGGCCCGGTCAGATCCGCCAGAATCTCTTCATACGCCCTTCTCTGCGCCCCGGTCAGGGCAAAAGGAAGACGGGCCAGAAAATCCTCCACCTCTTTCGCTGCCCGGATGCGGCAGCCGTTTGGCTGCTCCTTGTTGGCGTCCCGCAGATAGCGCACGGCCAAGATAAAGAGGAAAAACTCATCAAAAACCAGACGTTTTCTCGCAAAAGTCAACTCCGTCTTATCCGGAGGAAAATGGATCGTGCGCAGCGCATAATTGTACTCCGCCAACTGATACGCTCTGCGGAACCGCTCCGGCAGATATTCCGGAAGTTCCGGCAGACTGTCTAACGCCTCTTTTACCGCTTTGCCGACCATGCGCAGAGTCATCCCCGCCGTCAGACTGTAAACCGGCTGCAGGCGGCCGACCAGAGGAGCATAGCGATCCGGCGTGTAAAGCACCGGCTGTTCCAGCGTCAAGCCGAACCGGTTTGCCTCCACTTTTCCCTTCAAAATATAGCGCTGCCCGGTCTGAAGCGAATTTCGCAGATACGGCATGTTAAACCAGGATACGCGCAAGCTTCCGCTTTCATCCCGAATCGCTGTCTCCACAATCTGAATCTTTCCAGCCCGGCGCACTTTGGGTTCGCTGCAGAGAGTCCCGCATACCACGGCTGTCTTTGTGCCGGAAAGCGACGCGATGGGAACCGGCGGCCCGCATTCCTCATAGCTGCGGGGAAAATACTGCAGCAGATCCTCCACTGTGACGATCCCGGCCCGCCCAAAAATCTGAGCCGTTTTGCCGCCGATTCCCCGGATTGCCGTAATCTCGTCCAAAAGACGCATATTCCACCTCTGCTCTCTGTCTCGCCCCTGTTTCCATCACGGGAGACATTCTCAAAAAAGGAGCTACCTCAGAAAAATTTATTTTGAGGTAACTCCCCGCCGCCGTCTATTCGACGCTCATCACATAATAGTATATCGGCTGACCGCCGTAGTGCAGTTCGATATCCCGGTCCGGAAACGCCTCCTGCGCCTTCTCAAGCAGCCAATCGGCATCTTCCTTCTTTACCTCGCTGCCATAATACAGGCTGATCAGTTCGCTCTCCTCGTCAACCAGAGCCTTCAAAAGAGCGAAGCTGGTCTCTCCCACATCCTTACCCACTGCCAGGATCGAATGGTCGTCGATTCCCATGACGTCTCCCTCATGAACCTCCACGCCGTCCAGGCTGGTGTTGCGCACCGCATATGTCACCTGTCCCGTCTTGACGTGGTCCATCTCTTCCTTCATGGTTTTTAAATTCTCCTCCGGACTCACGCCGGGCATATAGCTGATCAGAGCGGTAATGCCCTGAGGAATCGTCTTGGACGGAACCACCACCACCTGCTTATCCTCGGTCAGATGCATGGCCTGCTCTGCTGCCAGAATGATGTTTTTATTATTCGGAAGCACATAGACCACATCGGCATGAACCTGGCCGACCGCGTTGAGAATATCTTCCGTACTCGGATTCATGGTCTGGCCGCCCTCAATCAGATGATCCACGCCCAGGCCCTGAAAGATTTCGCTCATGCCGTCACCCGCAGAAATCGCAACAAAACCGGCCTCCTTGCGGGGAATCTCTTTCTCCTCGGCAGTCTGCGTTTGCGACTTCTTAGCCGCCTCCTCGGCCGCTTTTTTGGAGGCTTCTTTGATCAGTTTCTCCTGATGTTCCTCCCGCATATTGTCGATCTTCATGCGGGACAGCGGGCCGAAGGTCAGCGCTTTCTGAATCGCCAGACCCGGATCGTTTGTGTGGACATGTACCTTTACAATCTCATCGTCGGACACCACCACAATCGAGTCGCCGATGGATTCCAGATACGCCTTAAAGCCCAGCTCTTTGTCCATATCATAGCTGTCGTCGATGTGGATCATAAATTCGGTGCAGTATCCGTACTTGATATCAAATTCTTCCGTGGATACCCGTACCGTCTCCGGCTGGACGCTCTTTTGCGCTGCCGCCGGGATCGAGGACAAATCCACCTCCTTGCCCAAAAAGGCGTCCATGCAGCCCTTCATCACCACCATCAGGCCCTGTCCGCCGGAATCCACCACGCCGGCTTCCTTCAGAACCGGAAGCATCTCCGGCGTCTGACTCAGCACATAGTCGCCATGCTCGATCACCGCCGCAAAAATGGATTCCAGATCGTCGGTCTGGGCCGCCAGCTCCGCCGCCTTATCCGCCATTCCCTTCGCCACCGTCAGAATGGTGCCTTCCTTCGGCTTCATAACCGCCTTGTAGGCGGTCTCAGACGCCCTCTGGAAAGCCGCCGCGGCCACCGCGGCATTCAGCAGAGAAGCCTTCTTGATCTCCTTGGTAAAGCCCCGAAGAAGCTGGGAGAGAATAACGCCGGAGTTTCCTCTTGCGCCCCGCAGAGAGCCGGAGGAGATCGCCTTGGCCAAAGACTCCATATCCGGGTTTTCCAGAGCCTGCACCTCGTTCACGGCGGACATGATCGTCAGGGTCATGTTGGTTCCTGTGTCGCCGTCCGGAACAGGGAACACATTCAGTTCGTTAATCCACTCTTTATTTGCTTCCAAACGCTGTGCGCCCGCCAGAAAAATATGTTTTAATTGGCCGGCGTCGATTGTCTTAGCTGCCACTCTATCTTACCTCCTCGTCCCATCAGTCAATGACGCGAACGCCTTCTACGAATATATTAATCTTCTCCACATCCACGCCGGTAAACTGTTCCACCTTGTATTTCACATTGGAAATCAGGTTATCCGAAACCGCGCAGATACTAACTCCATAGACCATAATCACATGGAAATCCAGCGTAAGTTTATTGTCGTTCACGGTGACATTGATTCCGTGGGACAGATTGTCCCGCAGCAGAAGCTTCACAAGGCCGTCTTTCATATTAACTGCCGCCATGCCCACGATGCCGAAACATTCGATGGCAACGCTGCCGGCATATTTCGCAATGACATCTGAGTCAATCAGAATCGTGCCCAGCTTATTGTTAATCCGACACTTCATATTTTTCCCTCCATTGCTGTTATTTTACAACCGGGCGGTCATAATCATTCTATATTATAACCGCAGTACAGAAAAAATGAAAGTTCTATTTTACATTTTTCCAAAAATCTTTTTGAAATTTTGCTTGATTTTTCTTGTCCGGTCTGGTATAGTAGTCGTGTTTGGGGTCGCACAGAGATGCGGTCAAATTGGATTTGAAGGAGGTGCGGCAAATGGCAAAGTGTGATATCTGTAAAAAGGGTGTCCATTTCGGAAACAATGTGAGTCATTCTCATAGAATCTCCAATAAGATGTGGAAGTCCAATGTTAAGTCTGTCAAGGTTAAGGTAAACGGCGCTGCGAAGACGATGCATGTGTGTACTTCTTGTCTGCGGTCCGGATTGGTCGAGAGAGCATAAGGAAATAAGAGACAGCCGGAGGGGCCAAAACCTCCGGCTGTTTTTTACTGTTTTAGTTTAGGAGTGATACCATGAAAACTGCCGCCGTCCGCACCGCTATTTTCTTATCTTTCTGGAAAAACACCTCCTACTCGGAAAACCCTTTTCAATCCCCTCGAATCTCACGCTAACCCTTGTGCGGATCCGGTAATTTCTCGTAATCCTCCACGGTATTTATATTGGTGAGCGCCCGGCTTTGCTCTCCCAGACTTTCCTCTTCCAGATAGCCGACGCGGCATTCCCTCAAAAACGCCATCATACGATAGTTTCCCTGACGAATCTTCTCCTCCAAAACCGGAAGCATTCTCCGGTGATAAATCCCGGCGGTTGTATAGATACGCCCCTGCCGGTTTCGGACCATCAGCCCGTCCCAAACCTCTTTTTCGGAACGTTCTCTCCAGAAGGCGAGCAGCGCCTCGATATACCCCCGGCTCATCAGAGGCATGTCGCAGGCACACACAAAAAAGGCATCCTCCTCCAGACCGCGCATGGCGGAATAAATGCCTCCCATGGGCCCCACAGCCTCGATCTCGTCCGGTATCACGCCGCGGCACGGAACAAACAAATTTTCTTTTGCGGTGTATTCGCTGTTCTTTGCCACCGAAAGATAGAGCGGGCCGCAAGCCGCCATCTGCCCGGCGATCCGTTTCCAGAACGGCTCGCCTTCATACAGAAGCTGGGCCTTGGCGGTTCCCATGCGCGTGCTTTTTCCACCCATCAGCAGAAGCATTCCTACCCTCTCTTCTTCCCCCCCTCTGCTTTTTTGCTTATCCCGCCGCCTCTCTTGCATCTCCTCCACATACGCCCGAATGGCCCCGGCAATCCCGTCCCAGTCATTCAGATGATATACCGCTGTCCCCGCAGGAAAGCCGCCCGTATCCTTTCGGTCTGTCGCAATCCCCAAAAGCGTCTCCGGATCACAGACGATCTTTTTGGAATTTCCCTCCCGCACTATCTCAATCTTTGGATACGGACTGTGTTTGAGTCCTTCCAGCAAAATCAGATCCGCCTCCGGGAAAGCGGCAAACAGCTCTCGTTCTGTCACCGCCGCCTCCTTGATCACCATCAGGCGCGTTCCGGAAAAAATCGCCGTGCCGTAAGCGCCGGCCTGCCGGTGCCTGTAGGTGTCCGTTCCCGGCACATCCGGCTCAAAATCATGGCCGTCGTGCTTGATGGTCGCTACTTTCCAGCCAAAAGCCCGCAGCCTGGGGAGCAGTCCGGCGATCAGCGTGGTCTTTCCGGAATTTTTTACGCCGCTGACCGCCAGAATCAGCGGCTTCTTTTCCTGGTCTGCCGCCCTATTTTTCTCCATCGCTTTTCACCAACTGCCGTCCCATCAAAACGCCCATCATCGAAGCCATCATCAAGCCTCTGGTCCAGCCGCTGGAATCTCCCAGACAGTGCAGCCCGCGGATATTGGTAGAAAAATGGCTGTCCATCTTAACGCGATTGCTGTAGAATTTCAATTCCGGTGAGTACAGAAGCGTCTCCGGGCTGGCGAATCCCGGCACCACGTGCTCCACAGACTGTATAAAACCGATGATATTGAGCATAGCCCGATACGGCATTGCAGCCGTGATATCCCCGGCCACGGCATCCGGCAGAGACGGCCGGACATTTGAGCGGCTAAGCTCCTTCTGCCAGGTCCGCTTGCCGTCGAGAATGTCACCGAAACGCTGTACCAGGATGCGGCCGGCCCCCAGCATATTCGTCAGCTCCCCGACCTTCTGGGCGTAGGCAATCGGCTGATTAAACGGCTCGGTAAAATTGTGGGAACACAGAATTGCCAGGTTGGTGTTGCCGGATTTGTGTTCCTTATAGGAATGTCCGTTTACAACGGCCAGATCGTTGTCATAGTTCTCCTGGCTGACAAATCCGCCGGGATTCTGGCAGAAAGTGCGGACCTTATCGCGGAAAGGCTGCGGATACCCGATCAGTTTTGACTCGTAAAGCACGTTGTTTACGTCCTCCATGATCTCGTTGCGCACCTCCACCCGGACTCCGATATCCACCGTGCCAGGCTGATGAGCGATGCCGTGTTCCTCGCACAGAGATTCCAGCCAGTCCGCTCCCCGGCGGCCCGTTGCCACCACGGTATGCTCAGCCCGAATCTCCGTCCTCTCTTCCCGCCCGCAAGCAGATTCCACAATCACGCCGCGGCAGACCTCCTCCTCCATCAGCAGATTAACGCAGTTGCAGTCGAACAGGATCTCCACCCCCTGCTCCAGCAGATACTGCTCAATCGCATAGTAGATTTCCTGCGCTTTCTCGGTTCCCAGATGCCGGATCGGGCAGTCCACCAGCTTCAGGCCGGCCTGTATCGCCCGCTTGCGGATCTCCTTGATCTTCTGCGTATCCGATATCCCTTCAATCTTCGGATCCGCCCCAAATTCCAGGTAGATTCCATCGGTATAGTCGATCATTTTCTGGGCAAAATCCTCTCCGATCAATTCCGGCAGTTCACCGCCCACCTCGTAGCTCAAGGACAGTTTCCCGTCTGAAAACGCGCCCGCTCCGGAAAATCCGGTTGTAATATGACAGTACGGCCGGCAATTCACGCATTTCAGCGTCTGATTTTTCGGACAGCGGCGCGATTCAATCGCTTTTCCCTTCTCCACCATCACAATTTTTTTCCGGCTGCCCTGCCTCACCATCTCCAGCGCCGTAAAGATACCGGCCGGACCAGCTCCAATGATTACCACATCACATTTCATCTGCTTTTCTCCTTTTTTGAACCGGCCATCACCGCATAAAACCCTGTATGGCCGCAACAGCCGCTCATGCCTTTAGCAAGTCAAAGAGCGACATCTGATTGGTTCTTGGAATATCCCCGAACATTCCCATCTGTTCCATCTGATCCATAATCGTCTTGCTGACTTTGGTCCGCTGGTAAAAATCTTCCAGCGACAAAAACGCGCCGTCTTTTGCGGCCTCCACAACGGCCTCCGCCGCCTTGTCGCCCAGTCCTTCCATGCTGTTTAAAGCCGGCATGATCTTGCCGTCGATAATCTGAAAATCTCTGGCCTTGGCCCGAAACAGATCCATCGGCATAAACTCATATCCTCTGGCGTGCATCTCCTCCACAATCCGCATATCCCTCAGGCTGGCCTGCTCCTTGGGCGTCAGGCTGTCCAGGCGGCTGCGGTACTCGGCCAGATGGTATTTCAGCTTATCCGCGCCCTGACACATCAGCTCATATGAAAAACCCGACGCACGAATGCTGAAAAAGGCGGCATAGTAAGCCAGAGGATAGTGAATTTTATAGTAGGCGATCCGCCAGGCCATCATGACATAGGCCGCGGCGTGCGCCTTGGGAAACATATATTTGATCTTGTTGCAGGAATCAATATACCACTGCGGTACGTTGTGGTCCCGCATGGCCTGTTCCCACTCCGGTTTCAGACCCTTGCCTTTGCGGACCTTCTCCATTATGTCAAAGGAGAGACTGGGTTCCACGCCCATGGAAATCAGATAAATCATGATATCGTCGCGGGTGCAGATCGCCGTGCGGATCGTAGCCGTCCCTTCTTTGATCAGAGTCTGGGCATTGCCCAGCCATACATCGGTGCCATGTGCCAGCCCTGCGATCCGCACCAGATCCGAAAAGTAGCGCGGCTGCGCGTCTATTAACATCTGCATGGCAAAATCCGTGCCGAACTCCGGAATGCCCAGCGCCCCCAACTGGCAGCCGCTGATGTCCTCCGGCGCGATCCCCAAGGCCTCCGTGTTCATAAACAGACTCATGACCTCCTTGCTGTCCAGCGGAATCTCCTGCGCCCGAAACTCCGGCACCAGATTTTCCAGCATCCGGATCATCGTCGGATCGTCGTGTCCTAAAATGTCCAGCTTCAGCAGGTTGTGATCGATCGAGTGATAGTCGAAGTGGGTGGTGACGATATCCGTGGTCATATCGTTGGCCGGATGCTGCACCGGGGTAAAGGAGGCGATCTCTTCCCCGTAGGGCAGCACAATGATTCCGCCGGGATGCTGTCCCGTCGTGCGGCGCACGCCCACGCAGCCCTGGGTAATCCGGTTGATCTCGCACTTGCGCTTGCGCTTGCCCCGCTCCTCATAATAGTTTTTCACAAAGCCGTACGCCGTCTTATCCGCCAGAGTGCCGATGGTGCCGGCCCGAAAGGTCTGCCCCGCGCCGAAGATAATCTCCGTGTACTTGTGCGCCTTTGGCTGGTATTCGCCGGAAAAATTCAGGTCGATATCCGGCTCTTTATTTCCCTTAAAACCCAAAAACGTCTCAAACGGAATATCAAACCCTTCTTTTTTCAGCGGCGTCCCACAGTTCGGACAGTTCTTATCCGGCATATCGCACCCGGCCATGCCGCCGAACGCCTTTACCTCCTCCGAATCAAAATCGCTGTAATGGCAGGCAGGACAATAGTAGTGCGGACTTAAGGGATTCACCTCCGTGATGCCCGCCATCGTAGCCACAAAGGAAGAGCCGACCGATCCGCGGGAGCCGACCAGATAGCCGTCCTCGTTCGATTTCCACACCAGCTTCTGAGCAATGATATACATGACGGCAAAGCCGTTGCTGATGATGGAATTCAGCTCCCGCTCCAGCCTCTCCGAAACGATACCGGGCAGATTGTCTCCGTAAATCTCGTGCGCCTTGTTATAGCAGATTTCCCGCAGCATTTTATCCGAATCGGGAATCACCGGCGGACACTTGTCCGGCCGGACCGGGGAAATCTTCTCGCACATACCGGCGATCCGGTTGGTGTTCTTTACCACCACCTCATAGGCTTTCTCGCTGCCCAGATAAGCGAACTCTTTTAACATCTCCTCCGTGGTCCGGTAATACAGAGGCGCCTGGTTGTCCGTGTCTTTGAAGCCTTTCCCCGCCATGATGATCTGGCGGTAAACGCCGTCCTCCGGATTCAGAAAATGTACGTCGCCGGTCGCCACCACCGGTTTTTTAAACTGCTCGCCAAGCAGTACGATCTTTCGGTTAAAATCCATCAGATCTTCCATGGTGTTCGCGCTGCTCTTCGGGTCCCGCAGCATAAATTCGTTATTGCCTAACGGCTGTATCTCCAGATAGTCGTAAAAACGGACGATTTTTGCCAGATCCTCGTCGGACGCGCCGTCCGTGACCGCGTGAAACAATTCCCCGGCCTCGCAGGCCGAACCGATGATCAGACCTTCCCGGTATTTGGCCAGCAGGCTCTTGGGAATCCGGGGCTGTCTGGCAAAAAAGCGCAGATGGGACCAGGATACCAGACGGTACAGATTGGTTCGCCCCGTATCGTTCTTGGCCAGCAGAATGATATGGTAGCTCTTCAATTTTTTGAGCGCCTCGTCGTTCATGCGGCTTAGGCTGTTGACCTGCTCCAGCGTATGGATCTCCATGCCCGCGAGCTGCTTTTGAAAACGCAGAAAAATCTGCGCGGTCGTCTCCGCGTCATCCACGGCCCGGTGATGATGTTCCAGAGAAATACTCAGCGCTTTTGCCACCGTGTCCAGCTTAAACCGCGAAAGCTGCGGCATCAGAACTCTGGCCAGTCCCACCGTGTCTATGTAGGTGTTGGCAAAAGTCAAACCGATCTCTCTGGCATTGTGCTCTATAAATCCCATGTCAAAGGACGCATTGTGCGCAACCATAACCGCATCCCCTGCAAAATCCAGAAACTTGGGAATCACCTCCTCGATAGGCGGGCTTCCCATGACCATGGCGTCATTGATGCTTGTCAGCTTCTCAATCTCAAAAGGAATCGGCACGCCCGGATTCACAAAAGTCGAAAAGCGGTCTGCGATCTCCCCGCCGCGCACTTTCACCGCGCCGATCTCGATGATTTTGTTCTTCAGCGCGCTGAGTCCCGTGGTTTCAATGTCAAATACCACAAAGTCGTGATCGAATGTCTGGCCGTTCTGGCGCGTTACAATCTCCTGGAGGTCGTCGATCAGATAGCCTTCTACCCCGTAGATCAGCTTGAAATCCTCATCGGGTTTCACCGCGTGATTGGCGTCAGGAAACGCCTGGACGCAGCCGTGGTCGGTGATTGCCAGCGCCTTGTGACCGAATTTCTTTGCCTGCCCGATCAGGTCTTTCACATCGGACACGCCGTCCATATCGCTCATCTTGGTATGACAGTGCAGCTCCACCCGCTTGACCTCGCTCAGATCCCGGCGGGGATCCTCCATCTCCTCCCCTCTGCGGATACCGCTGACCGATGAAAGCGTCAGCTCCCCGTCAAATTTGTCGATGCTGGTGACGCCCTTGATCTTTAAAAAACTTCCCTTTAGAATGACCGGCTCGACTTCCTCCATACTTTCAGTGCGGACAAACATCTTGACCGTGATCGTATCGGTAAAATCGGTCACATCAAAAATCATCATATAGTTGCCGCTGCGCAGCTCCCGTTTATCCAGCGTAATGACCTTTCCGTTGACCGCGATTTCCCCCATTTCACCGATCACTGTGGACAGCTCCGTGGCCTCGTCGTCAAAGTCCCGGCCCCACAGAACATCGGGATTGTTGGCTTTATGGCGGAAGAAATCTTTCCGGTCGCCGCCGCGGGAGAAGCCGCCTTTTTTGCCTCCCCAGCCGTCTCCGGCTTGACCGCCTTTGGGATTGCCTTTCTCGCTTTTCTTCCCGCCGCCGGTATTGCCTGCCAAAGCCCCGCCGTTCTGGCCGCCTGTGCGGCTTTTGCCAGAAGCACGGCTCTGCCCGGCGGCATCCATGGTTTTTCGGGAAACGGAGCTGGTTTCGCTCCCATTTACAGGAGCTTTCCTTGCCTGGCTCTGGCCTTCTTCGCTTTCCCCATAGCCTTCCTCTTCCGGTTCCCCGTTTTTGCAACCAAAAGAAGAGCGGCTGATGATCGCCTGCGTCATGGCTTCGATCATTCGCTCGCCGCTCGTATCCGGTTCTTTGGCACAGAACTCCATATGAGAAAGCCGCACTTCCATACTGAAGCCGCAGCGCTCATTAAAAATTTTTTCGAGAATCTCCTTTAACTCGCCCTGGCGCTGCCGGGTGACAATATTATCTTCCAGTTCCAGCGAAAGAACATGCTCTTCCACAAACTTTGCCTGCGCGTTTTTTAAAAGATTGCACAGAACCAGACTGTAGCTGCGCAGCTCCAGCACAATACTGTCGTAGTACAGCTCCCACAGTTTTCGCGGCGTATACTGGGCTGACAGTTCAAATTTTTCGATCAGCTTTACCGACATCCCATAGTCCGGAAAAAGCTGGCGGCGGATCTGTCCCTCCAGATTAAAAATATTTCGTTTGGAGATCAATCTCGGACTGGTCAGATAAATGCGGATGCTTGTCCGGTCCTTTGTCACCTTTACCTTGTCCACCGTCGTCAACTCCAGCAGAGCCCTGAGTTCTTCCGAAACCTCCAGGCTGGGAATCGCCTCAAAAAACGGTTTGCTCAATATTGTTCACCTCAATCCGTATGCCAGGAATCCAGCTCTTCCTTCAGCGCTCCCAGCAATTCTGACTCCGGCATCTTGCGCACAATCTGTCCCTTCTTAAAAAGCAGCCCCTCGCCGTGTCCGCCCGCAATTCCCAGATCCGCCTCTCTGGCCTCGCCCGGTCCATTGACCGCACAGCCCATGACCGCTACCTTCAAATCCAGATCGTATCCCGCCGCCAGCGTCTCCACCTGTCCCGCCAGTCCGATCAGGTCGATGGACGTCCGCCCGCAGGTCGGGCAGGAAACCACTTCGATCCCGTTTTTTTGAAGGCCAAGACAGGCCAGAATCCGGCGCGCCGCCTTTACCTCTTCCACCGGATCGCCTGTCAGAGATACCCGGATCGTATCGCCGATTCCCTGATACAGAATGACGCCCAGGCCCACGCCGGACTTAACCGCTCCCGACAAAACCGTTCCCGCTTCCGTGATCCCCACATGAAGCGGATAGTCGGTTTCCTCTGCGATGATCTCATGCGCCCGGATACACATCCGGACATCGGAAGATTTGATGCTGATCACAATATCCCGCTGCCCGTACTGCTCAAGCAGCCTGACCTGCGCCAGAGCGCTCTGCGCCAAAGCCTCCGCGGTGACGCCGCCGTATTTCTCCACCAGATTTTTTTCCAGTGAACCGCTGTTGACGCCGACGCGAATCGGAACCCCCAAAGCGAGCGCTTTTTCGACCACGGCCAAAACCCGGTCCGGGCCTCCGATATTGCCCGGATTGATCCGAATCTTATCGGCTCCGTTTTCCATGGCGGCGATCGCCAGTTTGTAGTCAAAATGAATATCTGCCACCAGAGGAATCGAAATCTGCTCCCGGATCGCGCGCAGCGCCTTCGCCGCCTCCATCGTAGGCACCGCGCACCGGATGATCTGACAGCCCGCTTGCTCCAGACGATGAATCTGCGCTACCGTGGCCGCCACGTCCTCCGTCTTTGTGTTGGTCATCGACTGAACCGCTATGGGAGCGCCGCCGCCCACCGGCACGCCCCCGATCCAAACCTGTTTGGTATGCTCTCTGTGCATCTGCTTCCTCCCCCGGCAAAATTCCCTGAACATGCCTAGTTTTTCATTCTCCGCTCTGTTACAGCAATTTTCTCACATCGTTAAAGAGCAAAACTACCATCAGCACCATCAGAAGCACCATGCCGACGGTGTGTACCATGCCTTCCTTCTCCCGGTCCACCGGCTTGCCGCGCACAATCTCGATCAGAATAAACAGCACACGACCTCCGTCCATAGCCGGTATCGGCAGCAGATTCACCACGCCCAGATTGGCGCTTAAAAGAATACAGAAATTTGCAAGGTTCAGGAAAACCATGTAGGCTCCGTCATCCTTCGTCTCATCCACAATGGTGTCCAGCGTATCCACGATCCCCACGGCGCCCGATACCTCGCCCATGCCTACCTGCCCGGTCACAAGCATGCGCAGGGAAGTCAGCGTGTAGTCAATCACGTATTTTACTTCGTAGAGACTGTAGCGGATCGCCTCGCCCAGACTGACCGGCGTGCGGATATTCTGATACTGCAGGCCGATCAGATAGCGGCCGTCCTCCTCCGAATAAACCGGATCGACCGACACCGTGCGGCGCTCGCCTTCTCTCTCGTAGGTGATCGTAAGAGGTTCTCCCCGGTGCAGCATCAAATACATCTGCATCTCCCGGCAGAGCACGATTTTCTTGTCATTGATCTGCACAATCTGATCCCCGGCCTGAATCCCTGCCGCCTCGCAGGGCAGACCCGGCATCACACCGGAAGCCTTGGGATAGTCGATGCCCACGCTGCCGATCACAAGCAGCGCCAGCAGCCACGCAAAGATAAAATTAAAGATGGGACCGGCCAAAATCACGGAAAGCCTGGCCCACGGCCCTTTACTGTTAAAGGAATTCTCCGGCATATCGGCGCTGTCGTCCTCCAGCTCTCCCACCATTTGACAGAAACCGCCGAACGGTATCAGCTTGAGGGAATACCGGGTCTCCTTTTTGTCGAAGTACATAAGCGTGGGTCCCATGCCGATCGCAAACTCCGTCACCCCGATCCCGTTTTTCTTCGCCAGCAGAAAATGACCCAGTTCATGGGAGAAGATCAACAAGCTGAATACTACAATCGCCACTAAAATACTCAATCTTTACCACCTGCCTTCAATATAAGCATACGTCTCTTTCTCCGCCTCCAGAATCTTCTCCAGCGACGGATTCCATTTCACCTTGTGCGCCCGCATCGCGTCCTCAATGACGTCCACAATTTCCAGATACTTAAGCTTTCCGTTCAGAAAACGGCTGACCGCCCACTCATTGGCCGCATTCAGCACCGTCGGCATGGTTCCCCCCGTCTCCCCGGCCTCATAGGCCAGTTTCAATCCCCGGAAATTCTCCATATCCGGCTCCTCAAAATGCAGACAGCTTAACTTTTTAAAATCCAGGCGGCCGTTGTTCAACGGCATTCTCTGCGGATAATTCAAAGCGTAGTGAATCGGCAGGCGCATATCCGGCACCCCGAGCTGGGCGATAATGGAACCATCCTTAAATTCTACCATAGAATGAATAATACTCTCCGGCTGCACCACAACCTCAATCTGATTCATCTCCACTCCGAACAGCCACTTGGCCTCGATGACTTCCAGCCCTTTATTGACCATGGTGGAGGAGTCAATCGTAATCTTGTGACCCATGGACCAGTTGGGATGCTTTAAGGCCTGCTCCACGGTGATGTCCTTCATCTGTCTGCGTGTCATGCCCCGAAACGGACCGCCCGACGCAGTCAGCAGAATCCGGCTGATCCGCCGGGGGTTCTCCCCGTTCAGACACTGAAAAATAGCGCTGTGTTCGCTGTCCACCGGCAAAATCCGGGTGTTGATCATCTTTGCCTTCTTCATAATCAGATGACCGGCCGTCACAAAGGTCTCCTTGTTTGCCAGCGCGATATCCTTGCCGGCCTCCATGGCCGCAATGGTGGGACGCAGGCCGATCATTCCCACCACAGCCGTCACAACGATCTCCGCATTCTCTTCGGTGGCTGTCTCGATCAACCCTTCCATACCGCTGACCACCTTCGTCCTGGTATCCGCCACACGGACTTTCAGTTCCTTTGCCTTATCTTCATCCCACATGCAGGCAATCCGGGGTTTAAACTCCCGGATTTGCGCCACCATACGGTCCACGTTTCTTGCGGCGGCCAGGCCGGTAATCCGCATATCGCCGCAGGCGCGCACCACATCCAGGGTCTGCATCCCCACAGAACCGGTAGACCCCAGTATCGAGATCGTTTTCCTCATATGCAATGTCCTCTTTTCTCTCTGACGTTATCGTTGCCCTCTGCCTGTCAGGTTATACCATCGCGCAGCGTTTTCGGACACACGGATATCCTCCCGCGCATGCCGGCCTTCCGGCACCGCTGTATTTCAGCGATGCGGATACCTGCACCCCGCCTTCAGGCCAAAAACATCGTCACCCGTATGACCGCATAGATCGCCGGCGCCACAAAGATCACGCTGTCAAACCGGTCCAGAATCCCTCCGTGGCCGGGAATCAGCGTCCCGTAATCCTTTATGTCAAAGTTTCGCTTGACTGCCGAGGCCGCCAGGTCTCCGATCTGCGAACCGACGGAACCGGCCAGGCAGATCAGTCCGCAGCCGACCGCCGGCGAAAAGGCGGTATCGGACAACCCCAAGCCCTCTCCAAACACCGCGCCGAACAGCGCGCCCAAAAGGACCGCCCCCGCCACGCCGCCGACAGCCCCCTCGACGGATTTCTTCGGACTCAGCTTCGGCGTCAATTTATGACGGCCGCACAGCATCCCCACACAGTAGGCAAAGGTGTCGCAGCCCCAGGAACTGATAAAAATCAACAGCACCAAAAGACCGTTGCCGATCCCCCGAATCCGCACCACATAGGACAGCATGACCGCCACATAGAACAGACCAAAAAACGGCGTGGCAATCTGTTCAAAGCGATAGGCGGGAAACGCCATGACATAGACGATCAAAAGCGCCGTCATATAACCTGCCGCAAAGAGCAAGCTCTCCCACTCAGGGAACACACACAGAATCACATAGTACAGCAGGGCAAAACCGTAGGATACCATCCCCGGCAGCTTTTTCTCGACTCCCACAATCCGGTTCAGTTCATAAAGCCCGATCAGGGAAATCAGTCCGATACCTGCCGTCGTGACCAGACCGCCGGGCCAGAGCACCAGAACGGCAACCACTACGATCAGCAGGCTGCTTCTCAGTCGAATCCAGAACATAACAGGCTCTCCCTTCGCAGAAAACTCTTATTTGGCGTTGCCGAAGCGGCGTTCTCTCTTATTATACACCTCAATGGCTTTGACCAATTCCTCTTTTTTAAAATCCGGCCACAATACATCGGAAAAATACAGCTCCGAGTAGGCAAGCTGCCACAAAAGAAAATTGGACAGCCGCTCTTCTCCGCTGGTGCGGATCAGCAGATCCGGGTCCGGCAGTCCTGCCGTATCCAGATAGGAAGAAATCGTCTCCTGCGTCACACATTCCGGTTCTAAAATGCCGTCGCGGCTGTCCGCCAACATCCGTCTCACACCGCGGCAGATTTCGTCGCGGCTGCCGTAATTGACCGCTATGACAAAGGTCATCCCCGTATTTTTTTCAGTGGTCTTCTCCAGCGCATGGATTTTGTCTATGATATCCGGGGCAAAGCGGCTGCGCTCGCCTATCATCTTTACCCGCACGTTATTTTCATTTGCAATTTTCAGCAGGCGCTTGGCGTAGTAGCGGAATAGCTGCATCAGCGCGTCCACCTCATCCCCCGAACGCTTCCAGTTCTCCGTGGAGAACGCGTACACCGTCAGATAGCGGATTCCCAGTCTGGCCGCGTCCTCCACCGTTTGTTCCACCACCTTGCAGCCCTCCACATGGCCCATCTTGCGGGGCAGCCCTCTCTTTTTGGCCCAGCGGCCGTTTCCGTCCATAATAATCGCCACATGGGCCGGTATGATTCTATCTTCCATGCAATCCTCCGGACATGCAGGAGGGCAGGTAGTCGCCTCCTGCCCCCTGTCTGTAGTTTTCCCGCTTCGATACGATCATCCTATACGGTCATGATTTCTTTTGTCTTGGCCTCGACTTCCTTGTCCACCTTTTCAATGAACTTATCCGTCAGCTTCTGAATTCTCTCTTCTCCCGACTTCTGATCGTCCTCGGTGATCTCGCCGGCCTTATTCATCTTTTTAAAGGTATCGTTGGCGTCGCGGCGGATATTGCGCACCGCCACCTTGGCCGCCTCCCCTTTTTTCTTCACGTCCTTGGCCAGATCCTTGCGGCGTTCCTCGGTCAGCTCCGGAAAGACCAAACGGATCACGCGCCCGTCGTTGGTCGGATTGATCCCCAGATCCGATGTGTTGATCGCTTTCTCGATCTCGCGGATCAGGCTCTTCTCCCAGGGCTGAATCTGAATCATCCGAGGCTCCGGAACCGAGACATTCGCCACCTGCTGAATACTGCTGGGCGTCCCGTAGTAATCCACGCGAATCCGGTCCAGCACCTTCGGATTGGCGCGTCCCGCACGAATGGACCCGAACTCCTCCCTCAGTGAATTCAGAGATTTCTCCATCTTTTCCTCATACATCATGATTTTCTCTTCCACTGGTTTGTCCTCCTCTATACGGTCACAGTCGTGCCGTTTATTTTTCCTTTTAATGCGTTTGCAATGCTGTTTTCTTCATTTAAGCCAAACACGGCCATCGGCATATGATTCTCCATACACAGGATGGAAGCCGCCAGATCCATGACGCCAAGCTGCTTGTCCACCACCTCCTGGATGGTGATCGTGTCGTACTTCTTCGCCTGCGGATTGGTTCTGGGATCGCTGTCATAGACGCCGTCCACCGCCTTTGCCAGCAGAATCTCGTCGGCATCGGTCTCGATCGCCCGCAGAGCCACTCCGGTATCGGTAGAAAAATACGGGTGGCCCGTTCCCCCGGCAAAAAACACTACCATTTTGTGATCCCAGTACTTCTGCGCCCGGTCTTTGGAAAAAAGCTTCGTCATGCTGCCGCAGGCAAAGGGTGTCAGCACCTGCGTCTTCATCCCCTCGCTGCGGAACACCTCCGATACATAGATCGCGTTCATCACCGTGGCCAGCATACCGATCTGGTCGGACTTGGTCCGGTCAATCTCGTTGCCGGTGCGTCCCCGCCAGAAATTGCCTCCGCCGATGACGATCCCGATCTGCACGCCTTCCTCTGCCGCCTCCTTCACCTGCCTCGCCACATTTTGCACCGTGGGCAGATCAAAACCGGTCTTCCCCTCCCCGGCCAGCGCTTCCCCGCTCAATTTCAACAGCACACGTCTTGCTCTCTCCATAAATGATTTACCTCGGATTCCTTACATTTTTGTCACATTGGGGACAGACGGGTATGAAAAAAGCCCGCTCCCCGCTTAGGACATTGTATCACAGGGAGGGCTGGTTGTAAATGGATTCGTTATTACATTTTTCTAAAGCGGGGAGGGAACGCAGATTAAAAGCGCTGACAATCAGAAAACGGTTGGATTTTGTCCGCTTCCCTTTCCGGCAAACGCCTTTTTTGCTTTCGGATTGACATTCTCTCCTGCGGCGAATATAATGGAAATACAAAAATGCCCCGCCGGGCCCTTTCGCCGGATCCCTTGTCAAGGAGCTCTCCATGCTGACCATAACCGACCGCTACGCCGCCTCATTGCCGTACCCCTACCAAAAACTGGGCAGCCCCCCTGGTCTGCTCTTTTTTGATATTGAAACAACTGGTTTTTCAGCCCGAACTTCTCAGTTGTATCTGATCGGCTCCCTGTTTACAGACGGAACCGTTTTTCATCTGCAGCAGTGGTTTGCCCAGGAACCTTCCGAGGAAAAGGAGATATTAGCCGCATTCCGCGAGGATCTTCTGACGCGGCCGGACGGATGCCTGCTGCTGCATTTCAACGGCAACGGCTTTGACCTGCCGTATCTGCAAAAAAAATATGAGTACTTTTCTCTTCCGTTTCCCCTGGACCGTTTTCAGAGCATGGATCTGTACCGGTCTCTCTTCCCCTATAAGGCTGTGCTGGGGCTGGTCAGCCTGCGCCAGAAGGCCGTTGAAAACTATCTGCGTCTCACACGGACCGACTCGTTTGACGGCGGGCAACTGATCGCCGTGTATGAGGATTATCTCCATACCCGCTCAGAACAGGGCCTGAAAGCCCTGCTTCTGCATAACAGCGAGGATGTCCGCAATCTGCCCGGTCTTCTGGCCGCTCTGAATCTCAGCGATTATATGGAATCGCGCTATTCGCTTGCCGGGCAGAAATATCATACGCTCACCGCGCTGGACGGCGCAAAAAAAGCCGAACTGCTGATAACGCTTTTCTGCCCGATTTCGCTGCCCCGCCCGATCTCGCTGCGCCTGGACTGCGGCACCTACCTGACCGCCGCCAAAAACAGGATCAGTCTGGCGGTTCCGCTTTGCGAACAGACGCTGAAACATTATTTCTCCAATACAAAAGATTATTTTTATCTGCCGGCCGAAGACCGGGCCATACATAAAAGCGTGGGGATCTATGTGGATAAAGAGCATCGTCAGAGAGCGACGAAAGACAACTGCTATGCGAAAAAGAGCGGCGTCTTTCTCCCCTGCCCCGCCGCAATGACGTATGAAAAAGAAAGCGCTGCCGTCTTTCACAGAGACCGAAAAGAAAAAACGTTTTATCTGGAATGGATCGGCGAAGAGGAGGCAGAGCAAACGCTCACCGAAGAATTCTGGAACCATTATGTTCAGGCAATCTGGAAAAGCCGGCGCTGACCGCCGGCTCTTGGCTTCCTTCTTGCTCTCTATACTCCCTTGACTGTGATATGTCCGATGGTTCCCTTAAAAGACGCGTCAAACACATGCTGCGTCACCGTTTCCGTGAGCATTCCGTTATGGGCAAAATGCAGATGTCCCCCATATACCGCTCTCACCGGACTGTCCGGCGCGTACACCAAATCTAACATCTCCCGCACGTTATCCGTGGTCTGATACAGGGTATCCTCATACCCCCACAATAACACCCGATCTTGCCAGACCTCCCTGGAGGCCTGCCGCAGACTCTCATCCACCAGCGAGTCAAACGGCACATGGATAATCAGAATAACCGGTTTCTTTTCCGCCAAAAGCTGCTTTAGCTGCGAAAGGCCGGTATCCGTAATCTGGCTGGTGCTGTTGCTGATCCCGACCAGAAGAAATTCTTTGAAATCCATATGAAAAATCTCAGCGTTGCTGTCAATCGTTTTCTCCGCTTCCCGAACGATTTCCTCTGAAAGATCCGGCCAGAAGACGTCGCTGTAATCGTGATCGGCCCGCACATACAGAAAAGGCGCCGAAAGCTTTTCACACCCTTCCCTCAGACGGGAAAGATTGGCCTGCGAAAAATAGTCGATCATATCGCCTCCTAAAATCACGGCGTCCAGAGAAAGCGTGTTGATGGCATCAACCATCTTTTCCCACAGTTCACTGGATTTTACACCATTCGCATCCATGTAACCATTTTCATACCGGTCTAGCGCCTCCTCCATGGATTCCTCACAGACTTCTTCATTGGGAATCAGGATATGCAGATCGTTGACAAAAACAAAATGGTACTCTTTTTCCAGACCATAGATCTCGACAATCTGCTCATCCACGTCAAAGCCGGCTTGCATAAGCTTTTTTACATTCTGTTTTGCCGTATCTTCTGAAAAAATCCCTCCCCACAGATTGCGGCAGCCAAAAAGAGAGCCGGCAGCAGAAAGGGAAACCGTTCCGGCTATGGCTCCTTTCAGAAAGGTCCGGCGCGACATCCGCCTTCCTAAGTTCCCTTTTGAGGGCATATTTGTTCTCCTCCTGTTTTTCTTCTGTATCCTACAAAGATCGGATACCCGGCGCTTTCAGGGCTTCCACCCCCATCGCGCCTCTGCGCCATATGGCAGAAAAAGCCCCCTGTCTCCCGACAAAGGGCTTTTCTATGTTCGGCTCTTCTTATTCTTCCGTATAGGTATCGTCTGCGTATTCCTCGTCGGAATCGCTGTATACGGTCTCCTCATCTGCGGGGACATAATTGTCAAGCGCCTTAATGCTCAGGCTGATCTTCTTATCCTCGCCGTTGAAATCCACGACTCTGGCGTCGATATACTGACCGATCTTTAAGACGTCGCTGGGCTTCTCCACATGTTCTCTGGAAATCTGCGACACATGAAGCAGAGCGTCAATCCCGGGCTCCAGCTCCACAAACGCGCCGAAATCCGTCATGCGGGCCACGCGGCCATTGACAACATTGCCCACCGCGTATTTCTCATCCGCATCCGCCCAGGGATTCGTCTCCGGGAACTTGATGCTCAGGGCAATCTTATCTCCGTTGATATCCTTGATAAAAGCTCTCACCTGGTCGCCGGTGTGGAATGCCTTCTTGGGATTCTCCACGCGGCCCCAGCTCATCTCCGAGATATGAAGCAGGCCGTCGGCTCCGCCCAGATCAATGAACGCGCCGAAATCGGTAACGTTCTTAACCGTACCTTCCACGGTCTGACCGACCTCGATCCGCTCAAACAGCTCTCTCTGCATCTCTGCCTTTCTGGCTAACAGAAGCTGCTTGCGGCTGCCGATGACGCGGCGCTTTTTGGGATTATACTCAATCAGCTCAAACTCAATCTCGGCATCCTTATATTTTTCCAGATCCTTCTCATAGGTATCGGAAATCTGGCTGATGGGAATAAATACTCTCACACCGTCCAGCATCACGCTCAGGCCGCCGCTCATGATCTGAGATACCTTTGCCGTCAGCACGGTCTTATTCTCAAAAGCCTCCTCCAACATTCTGCTGCCGCGCTCGGCCTGCAGCTTGCGGGTGGACAGAATCACCTGACCCTCCCCGTCGTTGACCTTCACAACCTTGGCCTCGATGGTGTCTCCTGCATGAACCAGGTCGGTAAGATCGGCGGAAGAATCGTTGGTGTACTCATTCTTGGGAATGATACCGTCAGACTTGTAACCGATGTCAACAATAATCTCTTCAGGCTTCACGTCAAAGACCTTACCAGTTACAACTTCTCCTGTCCGTATTTTTTTCAATGATCCTTCCAATAACTGTTCAAAACTTAATTCCGACATTCGTATGAACCTCCTCGATAATAGTATTCGGGGTTGATGCCCCGGCGGTAATACCTACGCTGTCACCGGACTGAAAATTTTGAGACTGTAAATCTTCAAACGTCTGTATATAGTAAGTATTCTTGCAGACACTCCTGCATATCTCGTACAGCTTCTGGGTATTGGAGCTGTTCTTTCCCCCAATCACAATCATGGATTCCACTCCGGATGCCACATCTCTCGCTTCCACCTGGCGCTCATGGGTCGCATTGCAGATCGTGTTCACAACGATACTATTGTACCCTCTTTCCTCAAGAATTTCAACTATATCTTGAAATTTTTTGTAATTAAATGTCGTCTGCGAAACCACGCAGGCCCGCTCACCCGGTTCCAGACGCAGATCTTGGGCCTCTTTTTTGTTCTCAAGAACCACGGACCGCCCTCTGCACCACCCTCTAATGCCCTCCACCTCCGGATGGCTGCCGTTTCCGATAATCAAAATCGTATATCCCTCGGCCGAGTGTTCCTCCACAATCCGGTGTATCTTCTTAACAAAAGGACAGGTGGCATCCACCAGATTCATCCCTTTTTTTTCAATCTCCTCATAGACGCGGCGGCAGGCTCCATGCGAACGGATGATTACGGTTCCCTTTTCCAGAGTATGCAGTTCCTCTTCGCTCTCAATTACCCGGACTCCTCTTGCCTCCAGATCCCGCACCACATTCTCGTTGTGGATAATCGGTCCGAACGTGTAGATCGGCCCTTCCTGCCTTTCAATCTGCTCATAGACCTTCTCCACCGCCCGCTTTACGCCGAAACAAAAACCGGCCGTTTTTGCCACGATCACCTTCATGCTTCTCTGTCTGCTCTGTCCTTTCCTGCCTTATCCTGGTACAGACGGACTACCGTCTGCACGACCTGGTCAATATCCATATCCGAAGTGTCTACGACCACCGCATCCTCCGCCTGTCTGAGCGGCGATTCCTCCCGGTGCATGTCCTGATAATCCCGGTCGATAATCTTCTTCTCAATCACATCCAGTTCCCAGACTTCTCCCTTTTCCTTCAGTTCCTGATACCGTCTGAGCGCCCGCACGCGGCTGTCCGCCGTCAGATAAATTTTCAGCTTGGCGTCCGGCAAAACTACCGTTCCGATATCCCGGCCGTCCATAATCACATCCTGCTGGGCGGCCAGCTCCTTCTGCAGCTCCACCAACTTTTTGCGCACTGCGGGATACACGCTGAACAAGCTGGCCAGCCGTCCGGCTTCCTCCGTCCGCAGATGGATGGTTACATCCTCCCCGTCCAAAAAAACCTTCTGCTGCCCATCCGCATATGAAATCGTGATATGAACTTCTTTCACCGCGCGGCTTATGGCCGCCTCATCCTCCGCCGAAATCCCTTTCCTCTGAAAAAAAAGTCCCATGGCCCGGTACATGGCCCCGGTATCCACATAGACGATCCCCAGCTTTCTCGCAATCTTCTTTGCAATCGTACTTTTCCCAGCTCCTGCCGGTCCATCCACTGCAATATTCACCGTCAATTCATCCTTTCTGTATATATTTCATGCCTGCCTGTCCCGCCAAATATCCTGTTGACCAGGCAATCTGCAGATTATAGCCTCCGGTCAGCGCGTCCACATCCAGAACCTCCCCGGCAAAATATAAGCCTTTCACCCGTTTGGATTCCATCGTCCCAGCATGCACATCCTTCACCGAGACGCCGCCCCTGGTAATCACAGCCTCCGCAAATCCCCGCAGTCCGGTCAAGGTGACAGAAAAATTCTTTGTCGTCTCCAGAAGGCGCGCTCTCTCTTCCCTCGTAATCTCATGAACCGGTTTCTCTCCCTCTAGTTCGCCGGCCTTTAACAGCACCGGGATCAGCTTTGCCGGATACAGCGCATCCAGCGCATTTTTCAGCCGCTTGTTTGCCGCCTGAGAGAAGTCCCGCAGAATCCGCCGATCCAGTTGTTCTCTTGTCAGAGCCGGCTTCAGATCTATGTGGAGTCCGGCAGGAAACTTGTCCCCCGCCACGCTGGAGGCGCTTAAGAGCGCCGGGCCGCTGACACCGAAATGGGTAAACAGCATCTCGCCAAACTCCCGGTAAAGAACCTTTCCTTCCCGGCGGATCTCGATCTGCACATTGCGCAGCGACAATCCCTGCAGTTCCTTCACCCAGGTCTCCTCCGTCTCAAAAGGAACCAGCGCCGGACGTCTGTCCGTCAGATGATGTCCCGTCTCTTCTGCAAAACGATATCCATCGCCTGTGGAGCCGCAGGACGGGTAGGAACAGCCGCCGGTCGCCACAATCACCGCGCCGGCGTCGAGCGATTGCTCTCCCTCTTTTATGCTGCCCGCTCCTTTTTCTTCTGTCTGCAAAAACCGTACGCCCGCGCAGGCGCCGTCTTTACAGAGAAGAGAAGTCACCCGCGCGCCCAGCCGGATCTCCACGCCCAGCCGCTCCATGCGCTGCTTCAGCGCCCGGATGACATCCGACGCATGATCCGATACCGGAAAGGCGCGATTGCCCCGTTCCACTTTCACCGGACATCCCTCTTCCTCCAACAGACGCAGAATATCCTGATTATCAAAAGCGGAAAAAGCGCTGTAGAGAAACTTCGGGTTTCGGACCACATTGGCCCGTACGGTATCCATATCCGAAGCGTTGGTCAGATTGCAGCGCCCTTTTCCTGTGATATATATTTTCTTTCCCAGTTTTTCGTTCTGCTCCAGAAGCGTAACCCGGCCCCCCTGTTCAGCCGCCGCTACAGCGGCCAGCATGCCGGCCGCGCCCCCTCCGATTACGATTACTCTGCCCATCTTTTTGTCCTCTGCACCGACTAAAGTCCAATGCGAACAGTATATCACACTCTAAAGCTTTTGTGAACCACCCACGGCGCTGTTTTTTGTATCTCTGTTTTTCCTCTCACTCCTGTTTGGCAAAACGCAGAATCAACGCTTCATTTTCCTCCTCGCCCCGGCATTCTACCAGCAGAATCTGCTGTTCTTCCGACATCTGAAGCGCATGGGCCCCGTCCGCTCCCACATAGAGCGCCTGTTTGTACCAGTTTCCTTTCTCGTCCCGAAGATAGAGAAAGATATCTTTTGTCTCGCCTCTGCTTTCAATCGTAAAGACCTTTTCCCCGTCTTTTGATACCAGAAAGGACTCCATGCCGCTGTCCGTGGCGACAACAATCTCCGATTGTCCCTGTCTGGAAAAAGCGGCCCGGCGCACCTCCCCCTGCTCCTGATAATAGTAGATCTTTTCCTCCATCTCAATCTGAATACACGGGTGAGCCGGCAGACGCAGAAGCCGGGTTTCCACCCTGTCTCCATCCTTTAACAGCATCACATCAGGAAATGCGTCATCTTGAAAAAGCAGAAATAGAACCGCTTTCTCCCCTGCTACCCCGGCGGCCCCCTCCCACGGGTACAGATATGGATTGTTCTCTCCCGGCAGATACAATTTCATCGGATCCCACAGCATACGGTTTTCTCCTGTCTCCCGGTCATATCCATAAATACCTGCGGGAAACTGCAGCGCTTGGATGGTTTCCCCTTCCTCGTCCTGTTCATGGATAAGAGCTGCCTGGTAATACAGAAGCGTTCTGCCGTCCGCGGACCAGGTATACGAAAGACGCAAATTCTCCTTCCCTGCCAGATCCTCTGCTTCTGCCGATGCTTCCCGCTCTTCCTCCCCGACCATTCTGCCGCTCTCATCCAGCAAAATCGCCGGTTTTCCCTGTTCTTCCACCACAATACAGGTTTTTGCTCCCACAAGCGTCTTCCAGGCCGCGGCCTGACAATCCGCAGAAATCTGAGGCAGGGAGAAGAGCAGAAAGCCCTCCCCATCCTTCTTGCTGCCTTCCATATAAGAGGCGTCATAGAACGGATAGCGGTATTCCACATTCCTCCACTGCAAATTCCCTGCGGTATCCTTTGTCAATACCCGGAGCCGCCCTGGCGCCGCGCCGTATATGCTTGCGGTCCGGTTCAGATCCAGCCAGTCTCCCAGATTGGCGTAGCGATAGGTTTCGCTTGCAGACATCTGATATTCCTGGATGGCCTGAATCACCGCCGAGGCATCCGGATTCAGATGGATCTCCTCCAGATTTCTCGTCACCGGACGACGGCTGCGGCACCCAGCCGCAAGAAACACGGCCAACAGAAAAAATATTCCTCTAATCCCCCTCTTCATGACTGCCCTCCCCCTGAAAAACAAGAGAAAACACGACCTGGCCGTCCCCGGTGCGAACCGCAATCTCCCCGCCCTGTTCCTCCATCCGTTTCCGGCACAGAGAAAGCCCCAGTCCGGCGCTGCCCTTCTCCCTGGATTCCTCCTTGGAGACACGGTAAAAGGGTTCAAAAATCCGGCCGGCAGCTTCCGGCGTCATGTCTCCGTCATTGGCTACTTCCAACCGGACCGCATTTCCGGTGCGCTGTCCGGCCAGGCGGATCGGACGCCCTTCTTTTCCATACTTGATCGCATTGTCCAAGAGATTTACCAGCACCTGGCGGATGGATTCTTCGTGAGCCGTTATATACAGTTCTTCTTCCATATCGAATACAAACGGCATTCCGTACCGGCCGGCCCGCATTTCCATGGCCGATACCACACTTTTTGCCAGCCGGTTCAGATCGACTCTGGTCTTTTCGCCGTCCTCCCGGTGTCTGGCCATGTCTAAAAGCTGCAGAACCATCTGGTACAGTCTGGCGCTCTCATTGCCGATATGTTCCGCCGCCTTCTCGCGCAGCTCTTTGTCTTCTCCCGCCGTTTTCAGAAGGCCGGCATATCCCTGTATGACAGTCAGAGGGGTCTTCAGCTCATGCGTCATAAGGTTATAAAATTCTTGGCGGCTGTTCAACAGTTCCAGAATCCGGTTTCGATCCGCTCTCATCTTTGTAAACTGCTGATCCAAGAGCCGCAGCATTGTCTCCATGTCTTCGGCCAGCCGCCCGCTTTCGTCCGCTCCCCTCTCCTCACCCACCGCGAGAAGAGCCGACGCCTCAATGCGGCCTTCTTTCAGCCCGTCTGTCACCTGGCGAGAAATTCCGCTGAGCCGGCGCACCGGGCGCAGAACCTTTGACAGCATCATAAAGATCAGAACCAGAATCACTCCAAACACGGCAATACAGCACTTTAACACCATATCCACCGCTTCTCTTCCCTGCCGGTAAAGCAGGGAATAATCCACCCAGAAACGCAGAATTCCTATGTTTTTTTCCACCACCTCCACCGGCATGGAAAACACCACGGCCATCTGCCCCGTTGCAGGATAAAAAACTGTAAACGCCGCCGTTCCCTCCATGGCCCGCCGGATATCCTCCGTTCCCGCCTGCTCAAACAGATCCGGACGCATGGCATACAGCAGTTCTCCAACGCCAGTATAGGCCGCCGCATGGCAGCCGTTCCCCTGATACAGTTCCTGCACAATTTCCACCGCCACCCGGCGGTAGCTATCCTCATCATTGTTCTGCCCGTCCAAAAGCAGCAGATGGCGAATATAAACCTCACTGTTGGCTTTCAGACTGTTCAGATCCCGGACAATCTGATCGCTGCGGTTCTCCTCCTCCTGCCTGGCTACCAGCCAGCTCAGAAAAACGGCTCCGAACAGAAAGATTACGCTCAGTCCCAGGGCCAGCTTAAAGAGGATGCTCTTACGGAACATATTTATACCCCAATCCAAATACGGTCAGAAGATGCCCGTCCAGAGAAAGCTTTTTGCGCAGCCGCTGAATATGAATATCCACGGTTCTGGTGTCCCCCGCAAAATCGTATCCCCAAACCTGCTCCAGCAAAATCCGGCGGGAATGAACCTGCCTGGGATGCTTTAAAAGATAGGTCAGCAGATCAAATTCTTTGGGCGTAAGCTCCACCAGACGTCCTTTCTGCATCACCAGATGCTCCGATTCGGAGACAGAAAACGAGGCCCCCTCCGTCCAGCCGCCGTTCTGCCCGGCTTTTTCAAAACGGCGCAGCACCGCCCGAATCCGCATAGCCACCTCACGCATGTCAAAGGGCTTTGTGATATAATCATCCGCCCCCGCTTCCAGCCCTTTCAGCTTGTCTTCCATATCCGAGCGGGCTGTCAGCATAATCAGAGGCGCATTGTATTCTGCCGACAGAATCCGGCACAGTTCCAGTCCGTCCATATCCGGCAGCATCCAGTCCAGCAGAATGACCTGCGGCAAAAACGAGCCCGCCAGAGAGATCGCCGCTCCCGCCGTATGCGCACACACCACCTGAAATCCCTCCCGGCTCAGTCCATACTGCAGCAGATCCGCAATGGGAATCTCATCTTCAATTATCAGAAGCCGTGCCGTTTCTTTCTGATTTTGGGTTTCCCTTGTCTCTTCCATCGTCATTCCTCTCTGCCTCCCCTCTTTCCTGCCTTTGACTACAAATATTCTCTCTCCATCATAGCACATAGAGGTGTCTTCAGATGTAAAAAAGTTGTAAACAGACCCGGAATTCCTGTCAAGAATGGCCGGAGATCCTCTGCCGAACCGATAGAAAACGGCTGCCGGTATCAGAAGGATACGGCAGCCGCCAGGATTTCAATCTATTTTATTATGGCTATCGCCAAAGCCATGTCACCGGCTTACTTAGCGGCATAAGCCTGCGCGCTGCTGCCCGCAATGCGGCCGTATACCACGATATCGGCCACCGCATTGCCGCCCAGACGGTTTGCGCCATGGACGCCGCCCGTCACCTCGCCGGCTGCGAACAGACCAGGAATCGCATTTCCGTTCGTATCCAGAACCTCCGCAGAAGAATTGATCTGCAGGCCGCCCATGGTGTGATGCACGCCGGGCGCTACCTTGATCGCATAGTAGGGAGCCGTATTCAGAGGATTGGCAAAGGATGTTCTGCCAAACTCTTCGTCAACGCCGGCCTCCACAGCGGCATTCCACTTCTCCATGGTCTCAACGAAAGCGGCGGGTTCAATTCCAGCAGCTTCTGCCAGAGCCTCGTAGGTGTCGCCCTGTACGGTCAGCTTCTGATTAATATAGTTGGCAATGACATTGGAGGCATCCACCATGGCCTGATCTACAATCAAATAGGCGCAGTTGCCGGGCTGCTCAAACTCTGCCGCAGACACTACGTCGCGGGTTCCGACCTCGTCAACAAACCGCTTGCCGTCTGCATTGACCAAAATCGCACCGTCTCCGCGCAGACCTTCCGTGATCAAAGCGCCGTTCTCCTGGTATACCGTGGGGTGAAGCTGAATCTGATCCATATCCACGGTAGCCGCGCCGACCGCCTCGCCCATCACGATGCCGTCGCCGGTAATCGCGGAAGAATTGGTCGTGATATAGCCGTTAAACGAAGGCTGATACTTGGCGACCATCTCATTGTTGGCGCCAAAACCGCCGCTGGCCAGAATGACTGCCTTCGCGTTGATTTGGTACTTACCCGTGCCGTCCGTCACAACAACGCCGACCGCCGCGCCGTCCTTCATGATAATCTCGGTGGCTTTCGTCTCAGTCAAAAGCTGAATGTTCTGGGAGGCTTCACAGTTCGCCGTCAGAATCGGAACCATGTAGGACCCGACTGAAATGGTCTTTCCCTCCTCGTTCAGAGGCCGGTGAATCCGCTTTACACTGGCACCGCCGAAGCTGCCCACGGATACTAAGTCGATTCCCTGCTGGCCGCGCAGCCACTCGATGGACTCCGCCGAATGCTCCGCCAAGGTTTTCACCAGATCCACGTTGTTCACAGCTTTTCCGCCTACCAGCGTGTCCAGCTCAAACAGCTCGACGCTGTCAAAATACCCTTCCGGGTTCGCCTGATAATCGGCGTACTGCTTCTCCACTGTCTCCACCAGGGCCATCACCTCGGCGTTCTCCGCATAGCTCTCCTTTGCCGCATTCAGCGTCTTCTCCACGCCGCTGTTCTCCGCAAATTCATTGGAGTCCTGATTCGGCGTTTTCGCCGCGTTCATGCCGCCCGTGGAACGCACCGTATTGCCGCCGGTCAGAGCCAGCTTCTCCACGATGATCACATTCTGCGCGCCGGCATCCACGGCCTGCAGCGCCGCGATCATTCCGGCGCCGCCAGCGCCCACGATTACGATATCACAGTCCCGATCCGAAGCCGCTTCGCCGTCCGTCCCCTGAGCCGTCGTCGTACCGGCTGCCGGTTCTGTCCCCTTGCTTGTTTCCGGCGCTTTTGTGGTCGTCTCCGGAGCCCCGGCACAGCCTGCCGCCAGCACAACCGCCATGGCTGCTGCCAACAGCATACTCATTGTTTTTTTCATAAAATCCTCCTGTTTTGTTCTCGTTTTTTAAACGATGATTCTTGCAGCTTTCCCAGGATACCACACTTTTCCCCTTTTGTAAAGACATGTTTTTGACAATTCTGTGAAATCGTTCGTTTCTCCTGACAAAAAGAGACCGGTTATCCGGTCTCCTTTTGTCGTATATGACAGAGTAATCACTATCTTCAATAGGTCAGTCAATTACGTTCACAACTTTGATAATGCTGGTAAATCTCGCATTGGAGATGATAATTCCTGTGCGGGAGCTGGCCGCGTGAACGATCTTTCCGTTGCCGATATAGATCGCCACATGTCCGATTCCGCTGACGCCGGACCGCCCGTAGAAGATCAGGTCGCCGGGCTGAATCTCGGAATAGCTGATGGTTCTGCCGTTGTTGGCCTGGGCCTTGGATGTACGGCTCAAAGAGATACCGAAATGCTGGAATACTCTCATGGTAAAGCCGGAGCAGTCGGTTCCTCTGGTCAGACTGGTGCCGCCGAACACATAGCGGTTGCCTAAAAACTGCATGGCATAGTCGATAATCTGCTGACGCTTGCTCGTCGTCATCGGAGGTGTGAACTCCACGGCCTCATTCAGCGCGTATTTCACTTCCACATAATCGGCAGAGACATAGCCCTCCTCACCGGTCAGCGTGGCAATCTTCACCCAGCCGTCCAGTACTTCCAGTACTTCGTAGCGCTCCTCGGAGCTGACTTTCTCCAGAATCTTGCTGTCCGTGCTGGGCTCCTTGCGCACATTCAGATCACTCTTTTCCGTCTTGACAATAGCGCGCAGCTTGGCTTCCTCCAGAGCGATCTCAATGGCCTCATCGCCCTCGACCACATACTCTTCCGCCACATAGCCGACCACCGGGCCGGACTGTACCTTGTACCAGCCGTCCGCATAATCCAGAATCTCACAGGCCGTATAATGAACCATCTTGCCGATGATCTCGCTCTTTGTGTTGTCCGTGCTCGGCAGATCACGCACATTCAGATAATTATTTACCGTGGTAATTCCCAGTCTGGTATAGTCGTCCAGGACCGATGCCCGATTCGCCACTTCCTCATCCAGCATGGCTCCCAACTCCACCTCCATGGAGCGGGAAAAATCGCCGGACTCCACAGAGTCGTAATACTCGTCCAAAACCGAAGAGACACCCGCCGACAGCGGCGCAGCCGCCATGACTTCCTCCGCGCCCACTCCGTCCGTATTCAGAGAATACTGGCCGGTTGACGCAGAATTATCCGAATTGTCTCCCGGTTCTGCCATCACCGTTCCGCTCACAAACAGCCCCATGGCCAAAGCAGCTACCCCTGTCCTCACCAAAACTGATCTTCTCATGTACATCGCTCCCATATATTAATATCTTTGTATCAAATGTTACATATTTATTACGTTTGTTACGAAGACATTATAGCAGGGCCCGTTTCCTTTGTCAATACCTTTTTTGCGATTCTTCTCTCCAATATTTTTCCGCGCTCTGCCGGTCTCTTTTAATCTGAGCGATCAGGTTGTTCTCCGATCCAAAAGAAACCTCCGGGCGCAGAAAGGAATACAGCTCCACCAGCGCCGTCTTCCCGTAGATGTCCTGCGAAAAATCCTCGATAAAGGTTTCAACTCCTCGGGGATATTCGCCGCCGATCGTGGGCTTGACGCCGATATTGGTAATACTTTGATAGCTCTGCCCGTCCACGATTGTGCGGGAGACATAGACGCCGTTGGGAGGCAGCAGCTTTTTCTCCTCGGGAAACTGATTGATTGTCGGAAAGCCGAAGGTTCGCCCGTTGCGGTTTCCGTGCCTGACGATTCCGCGGATAAAAAAGGGATACCCCAACAGAGCATGGACTGCCTCCATCTCTCCCCGCTTTAAGCGCTCTTTGATATAACTGCTGGAGATGTCAATCCCTTCTTTGGTTTTCAGCTTTTCCCGCACCACCAGTTCAAAACCGCACTCTTTTGAAAGGGAACACAGCAGTTTTACATTGCCGGCCCGGCGATAGCCAAAACCGAAATCCGTTCCCACGACAATCTTCCTTGCCCGAAGCTGTCTTACTAAGATATCCCGGACAAAATCCTCGGCCAAAATATGCGAGGTCGTCTCATTAAACGGGTATTCGATCAGCAGGTCAAGCCCCAGAGCCTCCAGACGGTCGTGACGCTCTTCGTTGGTCAAGAGCAGTTCCTGGGGACGCCCCTCCACCAGAGCCCGCGGATGGGTTCCGAACGTGAACACAATGCTCTGAAGTCCTTCGTTTGCCGCTGCCGTCACCTCCGAGATCAGAAGCCTGTGCCCTCTGTGCAGGCCGTCAAACTTACCCAGCGTCACCGCGCTGTCTCTCTCTGCCGATAGCTCTGTGGTGTCCCTAATAAACCTCATTGCCGCCTCCGTAAAACATTTTTTCCAGCTTATAGCGCCCCTGTTCTTCCTGGTATTGATAGAGTCCGAAAAAGTTTCCTTTTTCTGTATACAGGCGAATCTGCGGCGCGGGGACTTCGTCCTTCTGCTCCGGGCAGTCATCGTCCCGCAGCCACTCTGCCTCCAGGGGATTTCCGTTGTACATGGCCTTTCTCTGTTCGGGGCAGACCGTTCTGGCCGGCCTTGCCGCGAACAGACGGTCCACGGGATACAGCGCTTCCCCGATTCTTCCCTGTCCGCACAGCCGCGCAACCTCGTCCAAAGTAAGACTGTCCTTAACAGAAAACGGCTCCACCCACGTCCTGAGCAGTTCTTCCATGCAGCCGCCGCAGCCCAGAGCCTGTCCCACATCATGACAGAGGGTTCGGATATAGGTTCCTTTGGAACAGGTCACGCGAAAACGCACCCGCGGCATCGCAATCGAGAGCACTTCGATTTCATAGAAAACCACCGGGCGCGGGCTGCGCTCCACCGTCTTTCCCTCCCGCGCCAGCTCACAGAGCTTCTTTCCGTTTACCTTCAGGGCCGAATACATCGGCGGAAGCTGCATCTTTTCTCCCAGAAAATTTTTGAGAACCTGCAGGATCTGCTCTGTCGTCACATCCGGCTCTGTCGTGCGAAGCGTCCTCCCGCTCGTATCCTGTGTATCGGTCTCGCGCCCCAAAAGCAGCACCGCCTCATAGGTTTTTCGCCGGTCGGTCAGCAAACCGCATACTTTTGTAGCCTGCCCTATACAGACAGGAAGCACACCGCAAGCGTCGGGGTCCAACGTGCCGGTATGCCCTATCTTTTTCATCTTCAATATACCGCGCAGCTTTGCCACCACATCGTGGGAGGTAAAGCCGCGCTCTTTATATATGTTTAAAATTCCATCCATCTACTGTCCTCATCCGTCCAACTGCGCCGCAATCTGTTCGGAAAGGTTATTGACAACATCGTAAAAGGTTCCCGACAGGGTACAGCCGGCGGCCCGCACATGACCGCCGCCCCCAAAATAGGCCGCAACCCGGCTCACATCGACTTTTTCATTGGACCGCAGGCTGACCTTATACACGCGAAACTCCATTTCCGTCATAAAAATAGCGCAGTCCACGCCCTTCGTAACCCGAAGCTGATCGACGATTCCTTCCAGATCTTCATGCTTTGCCTTGTAAAATTCCATTGTCCGGCCGCTGATCATCGAGACAATGCAGCGCCCCTCGCAAAACAGAATGCTCTCCACAAGCGCCCGGCCTAACAGTTGATTCTGCAGATAGGTCTTGGTCAGAAACGTGTCGCTGATGATTTTGGCATGGGCAATTCCCTTTTCCATCAAAATCCCAGCCGCCTCCATCGTGTGGCGGGTGGCGTTGGAGTGACGGAAAATTCCCGTGTCGTGTACCAGTCCCAGGTACAGGCACTCCGCCGTCTTTTTGCTGATTTTCTCTTCGTCCATCAGATCAAACAGCAGTTCACAGGTCGCCGCCGCATTCGGTTTGACATAGGTTTCCGGGATCAGACCGGCATTGGTCACATGATGATCAATGCAGATCACCCGGTCCGCCTGCTTCAGACAGGCGGCGTTTTCTCCTATGCGCTCCGGATCGCTGACATCCAAAACAAAGCACAGATCGTATCGGCCGCCGTCATATTCCCGGATCTGGTCAAATCCGTCCAAAAAGGAAAACACCGTCGGCGCCGGCTGCAAAAAGACGTCAACCTGCCGGGATACGTCCCCGTCCAGCAGATACCGGCGCAGGCCCAGACAGGAACCGGTACAGTCCCCGTCCGGGCGGATGTGGCCGGTAATGCAGATTTTCTGCGCTCCGGCCGCCAGCCCGTCAATCTTCACCTGCTCCATCTTCATCCTCCCCACGGAATTCATTTTCTGACTTTCCACCGGAGTCCTGTGCCACCACTTCGTCAATCAGCCGGGACATCTTTACGCCGTATGCAATCGACTGATCGAGCACAAACGTAAGCTCCGGCGTATTGCGAAGATTGACGCTCTGCGCCAGGCGGCCCCGGATATATCCAACCGCGCTTTTTAATCCGCTTATGGTATCTCTGGCTGCTTCCTCATCGCCCAACACGCTGATGTAGGCTTTGCAATACTTCAGATCCGGTGTCACTTCTGCGTTTACCACCGTCGTCAGGGGAGAGATGCGGGGATCCTTCACCTCGCTTCGGATAATGTTCCCCAGCTCTCTCTGCACTTCTGCGTTGATGCGGACATTTTTAATACTGCGTTTTTTCATGTTTCTATCCCTCACTGACGGGGAACTTCTACCATAATATAAGCTTCGATGGTATCGTCCTCCTGCACGTCATTGAAATCTTCAAATACCAGGCCGCATTCGTAGCCCTTGGCCACTTCCTTCACATCGTCCTTAAAACGCTTCAGGGATGCCAGCGCACCCTCGAAGATCTGCGCGCCCTCCCGGCTGATGCGGACCTTACAGTCTCTCTGGAACTTGCCGTCGGTCACAAAGGAACCGGCGATGGTGCCGACGCCGGACGCCTTAAAGAGCTGGCGCACGATGGCATGACCGATCACCTTCTCCTCAAAGATCGGATCTAACATTCCCTTCATGGCGGACTCCACATCCTCGATAGCCTGATAAATCACCTTGTACAGCCGCAGATCCACCTTCTCCCGCTCCGCGATAGACTTCGCCGTGACATCCGGGCGGACATTGAAGCCGATGATGATGGCATTGGAGGTTGCGGCCAGCGTCACATCCGATTCATTGATGGCGCCCACGCCGCCGTGAATAATCTTCACGACCACCTCATCGTTGGAGAGCTTCTGCAGACTCTGCTTCACCGCTTCCACCGAACCCTGAACATCCGCCTTGACAATGATATTCAGCTCTTTCACATTGCCGGCCTGAATCTGGTGAAACAGATCGTCCAGGGACATCTTCTGCTTCGTGTCTTCCAAAAGCTTCTCCCGGCCCTCGGAGATAAAGGTCTCCGCAAAATTTCTGGCCTCTTTTTCGCTGGGCGTTGTCACAAAAATCTCACCGGCTCCGGGGACATTGTTTAAGCCCAGAATTTCTACCGGCATAGACGGAGCCGCTTCCTTGACTCTTCTGCCCTTGTCGTCCATCATAGCCCGGACCTTGCCATAGCAGGAGCCCACCGCGATGCTGTCGCCTATATGAAGCGTTCCCTTTTGAACCAGCACGGTCGCCACCGGACCTTTGCCCTTATCCAGCTCGGCCTCGATGACCAGACCTCTGGCCCGGCGGTTCGGATCGGCCTTCAGCTCCTTGACTTCCGAAGCCAGCAGAATCATCTCCAGGAGCGTGTCGATGCCTTCCTTTGTGTGAGCCGAGACAGGCACAAAAATCGTACTGCCGCCCCAATCCTCCGGAATCAGTTCATACTCGGTCAGCTCCTGTTTCACCTTCTCCACGTTGGCTCCGGGTTTATCAATCTTATTCACGGCCACGATAATCTCGACGCCGGCTGCCTTGGCATGGCTGATAGCCTCCACGGTCTGGGGCATCACGCCGTCGTCGGCCGCCACCACCAAAATCGCTATATCGGTAGACTGCGCGCCCCGCATCCGCATGGCGGTAAACGCCTCATGTCCCGGCGTATCTAAGAATGTGATCGGCTCGCCGTTGCACTCGACAACATAAGCGCCGATATGCTGGGTGATGCCGCCCGCTTCCTTGTCGGTCACATGTGTGGAGCGGATCGCATCCAGCAGAGACGTCTTGCCGTGGTCTACATGACCCATGACGCACACCACCGGCGGCCGCTTCTCCAAAGAAGCCTCGTCGTCCTCGATATCCTTTAACAGTTCGCCCAGAACATCCACTTTCTCCTCATGTTCGCAGAGAATATCGTATTCCATGGCGATCTCTTCCGCCGTCTCAAAATCAATCTCCTGATTGATTGTCACCACCTTACCGGACAGAAACAGTTTCTTTACAATGGCGGAAGGCTGAATCTTCATCTGATCCGCCAGTTCTTTGATGGTCAGCGTATCGGGCAGGATGATCGTTTTGATCTCCTCCACCGCGGCCGCCGCTTTGGGCGCGCGGGGTCCGGGTCTCTGGCCCTTCTTTAAGAACATCTCCTCAGCTTCCTGCTTCTCGTTGCGCTTGCGGTCCTGGCGGGAATTGGTCTTGGGCTTCTGTGTCTGCTTTGCCGACGGTTTGCCCATGGGCAGAGCCTCTCCGGCTGGGCGCGCCGGACGCGCACCGTTTCTGCCGTCGTTTCTGACGCCTCCCTGGGGACGTCCCTGGCCGCCGGCATCTTTATTGTACGGAGGTCTCTGGCCACCCTGGCCGAGCGGACGGCCTCCGGGAATTCCCCGGCCCGCCGGACGGCCTCCCTGGCTGCCCTGCGGTCTCTGGCCATCGCGGCTGAAAGGGCGATCCCCCTGTGCCGTGCGGCCTGCGGGGCGGTCTCCCTGCGCTCCCCGGTTAAACGGACGGTCTCCCTGGGGTCTCTGGCCACCCTGGCCCATCCCCTGCGCCGTGCGGCCCGCAGGACGGTCTCCCTGGAAACGCTGGCCGTCACGGCTTGTTCCCTGCATTCTCTGCCCATCGCGGCGCTCGCCGGGAACTCGCTGGCCATCGCGGCCTCCCTGGCCCCTCTGCCCGTCGCGGCGCTCGCCGGAAACCCGCTGGCCATCGCGCCCGCCTTGGCCTCTCTGCCCGTCGCGGCGCTCTCCCTGGAAGCGCTGCCCATCGCGGCCTGCTTCCTGACTTCTCTGGCCGTCGCGGCGCTCTCCCTGAAAACGCTGCCCATCGCGGCCTTCTCCCTGGGCGCGCGGTCTCTGTTCCTCGCGCTCTGCCCCCTGGGATTTCTGCGCGTCACGGCCCGTCTCCTCACGGACAGCCTCCTGTCCGCTCTTTTGCGTGTCACGGTTCATCTCCTGGGGCCTCTGACTCTCATGACCAGAAGTCCCCCTCGACTCTCCCCTGCTTTCTTCGCCCTGGGCTTTGGGATTTTCCAAAACGGCGGGCCGCTCTTTCAAAGAAATGGCGTCTGCCGGTATCTGCCGTTCCTCCTGGCCTCTCTGTTCTTCCCGAACCGCACCTTTTTCCCCCTGTCTGGCATGGCTGCCAGAAAGCGGCTGCAGCGGCTTCAGCGAAAGCGTTTCTTTTCCGGCCGCTTCCTTGATCTGCGCGGCTCTGACCACAGGTTCTTCCCCCGCGGTCGGGCGGGGATTTCCCCCGGCCGGATTGGCTGCCTGGCGGGGATTTTGGCCGGACGGCCTCCCCCCCTGTGCCGCCGGACGGTTTTGGCCGCCAGCCGGCCTTATGCCTGCCGGCCGGCCTCCCTGCGCGCTGTTCTGGGGACGAAATACCGCCGTCAAGCGTTTCTTCGGAGGCGGAGGAAGCAGTTCTTTTTTCAGATTATCTACTTCCTTGTCTGTCAGCACATTCATGGCGCTGTTGGCCGAGATCCCCAGCTTCTTACATGCCTCCAGCACATCTTTGCTCGTTTTGTCTATCTCCTTGGCTAATTCATGTACTCTCACTTTTGTCGTTGTCATCCTTATTCGTTACCTCCGATTCCCTCACTGCACAACTGCTTCTTTATCATCCTCGCAAACCCTTCGTCGGTGACTGCCATGGATACGCGGAATTCCCTGCCAATGGCGTGTCCCAGCTCATCCCCGACGCCGAATATAACAAAAGGTACTTCATAAAAAACGCACATATTTTGAAACATTTTTTTTGTATTTTGTGATGCGTCTTCTGCCACCAGCACAAGAAAAGCCTTTCCGCTCTTAACCGCCTTCTCGGTGGCAAAACCGCCGCTCTCCATCTTTCCTGCCTTTGTCGCCAGGCTCAAAGAAGAGTATATTTTTTTTTCATTCTGCATCCAGTTCTGCCAGCTCCTTTCTCAGACTGTCATAGACTTCGCAGGGAATTGCCGCCTGAAAAGACCGCTCCAGTCCTTTCTGACGGATCGCTTTCTCCAAACATCCGGACTCCCTGCACAGGTACGCGCCCCGGCCATTCTTCCGGCCTGTGGCGTCCAGTACAAAATCTCCCTCCGGCGTCCGAAGCACCCGGATCAGGGTTTTCTTTCCCTTCATTTCGCCGCAGCCGATACATTTGCGCATCGGCTCTTTTCTTTTTCCGCTCACTGCCTCATCACTTCCCATCTGTCTATGTCTTTGTCTGCTTTCTCAGCCGCCGGCATCCTGTTTCCAGGTTCTGTCTGCGGGTGTTTTACTGCGGTTCCAAGCCGGAATATTCCTCCCCGCCGTACTCCGCATACTCGCCGCCCTCATAGATCTCGCCGTAATCGTCGTACTCGCCCTCATAAGATGCGTCATATCCGATCTCTTCCAACAGACCGGATTCCCTGGCCTGCGTCTCGCTCTTGATATCAATCTTATAGCCGGTCAGGCGCGCGGCCAGCCTGGCATTCTGCCCTTCTTTTCCGATTGCCAGAGAAAGCTGATAATCCGGCACAATAACCTGGGCGGTCTTCTCGTCGTCGTCCGCCACCACACAGATGACCTTGGCAGGACTCAGCGCGTTTTCAATCAGAATCGCCGAGTTATCGCTCCAGGGGATAATGTCAATTTTTTCTCCCCGCAGTTCCTCCACAATGGCGTTCACACGGTTTCCGTTGACGCCGACGCAGGCGCCTACCGGATCGACGTTGGGATCGTTGGAGGCCACGGCCATTTTCGTGCGGCTTCCCGCCTCTCTGGCAATTCCCTTGATCTCGACTGTTCCGTCCTTCACCTCGGAAACCTCCGCCTCAAAAAGACGTTTGACCAGCTCCGGATGGGTGCGGCTGACCAGAATGCGGGGGCCCTTCGTTGTGTCCTTCACCTCCAGGATATAAATCTTGATCCTCTCGTTCGGATGAAAACTCTCGCCCTTAATCTGCTCGTTTTCACTGAGCATGGCGTCGCATTTTCCCAGGTTGATACTGATGTTTTTGCCGAAATATCTCTGAACAACGCCCGTCACGACCTCGCGCTCTTTGCCGTTAAACTGATTGAACAGAACGCGGCGCTCCTCCTCGCGGATCTTCTGCAAAATCACGTTCTTTGCATTCTGGGTGGCGATCCGGCCGAATTCTTTCGACCGGATCTCTTTTCTCACCACATCTCCCACATGGTACTGGCCGCTCTTGGCTCTGGCCGCCTCCAGGCTAATCTGCATGGAGGGGTCTTCAACCTCCTCCACCACCTCCAGCTCCGCATAGACTTCAAATTCTCCCGTCTCGCGGTCCACATGCGCCTTTATATTATCGGTCTTGCCGAAATGCGTCTTGCAGGCAGTCAGCAAAGAATTTTCGATGGCTTCCAACAGGACATCCTTGCTGATATCCTTTTCCTTCTCCAGCGTATTCAATGCTTCCATCAGTTCGTTGTTCATGACTTTTTTCATCCTCCTAATTTATAGACACAACGTAAAGTTTTACCAGATTACAGCCTGGCGGATCAAGGCAATCTGGCTGCGGGCAAAGCAGCGCTTTATCCCGTCCTCATCCTCTATGGTAACAGTCTCTGCATCATATGCCCGCAGCACACCGCAGAATTCCTTCTGTTTTTCAACCGGCCGGAATGTTCGGATCTCCACCAGCTCGCCCAGATTGCGCCTGAAATCCTTATCCTTTTTAAGAGGACGGCCAAGTCCCGGCGAACTGACCTCCAGAATATAGCTCTCCTCGATGAAATCTTCTTCGTCCAGACGGTCGCTCAAAGCCCGGCTGACCGCCTCGCAGTCATCCAGCGTCACGCCGCCTTCCTTATCAATGTACACGCGCAGATAACGGTTTGCGCCTTCCTTTACAAACTCCACGTCAACGACTTCATATCCCTGCTCCCCCGTGATCGGCTCCAGCAGCGCTTCCGTGCGCTGTTCATATTCTTCCCGCTTCATAGAACCTCCTTGCCGTATGAAAGCCGTCCGTCATACAAAAATAGGACTTTCATAGGAAAAGAGTGGACTTTTCCGGTCCACTCTTCTAGTAATATCATATTCATCGTAGGCAAGCATAGCACACTTTGGCAGAAATTGCAAGCCTTTTTTTACTTTTTATCGGCATCCTCAGGCGCCGCCCGCCTTACTCGTTATGGAGCCACTTCTCCCTGGCCTGGCGGATCATGGCGGCCGCTTTTTCGGCAACCGGCATGTCCTGTGCAGCCAAAGGCTCCAGCGGCTTTCTCACCGAACCGATATCCAACTTCTCATTGTTTCGCAGAATCTCTTTAATAACCGCGTACATATTGCCGTGGGCCGAACACATCTGATAGATCACAGCGTTGACCTCATGCTGCAATGTACACGCTTCCTCCATGCGGCCTGCCCGCACCAGCGCATCCAGCTTTAAGAACAGCTCCGGCATCACGCCGTATGTACCGCCGATCCCGCCGCCGGCTCCGATCACCCGCCCGCTGATAAACTGCTCGTCCGGGCCGTTAAAGACGATATAGTCCTCCCCGGCCTGCTGGACAAACATCTGAATATCCTGGACAGGCATGGAAGAATTTTTAACGCCGATCACGCGGGGATTCTTGCGCATCTCTGCAAACAAGGACGGCGTCAGGGCCACCCCTGCCAACTGCGGAATATTGTAGATGACAAAATCCGTATCCGGCGCCGCCTCGCTGATCTCGTTCCAATAACCGGCGATGGCATACTCCGGCAGATGGAAATAAATCGGGGGGATGGCGGCGATGGCGTCCACGCCCTGCGCCTGCGCATGAGCCGCCAGCTCTCTGCTGTCCCGGGTATTATTGCAGGCTACATGGGCGATGACGGTCAGCCGGCCTTTCGCGGCCTCCATCACCTGTTCCAAAATCTGCATTCTCTCTCTCACGCTCAGATAGATACATTCGCCGGAGGAACCATTGACGTAAACGCCCTTGACTCCCTTCTCCACAAAATATTCGGTCAAGGCCCGAACCTTTGGCAGGCTGATCTCGCCCTCGCTGTCATAGCAGGCATAAAATGCGGGGATGATCCCCTTATACTTATCCAAATTTCTCATTTTTTCTCCTTCTTTTAACGGTAAACGTTCTTCGCTTAAGAAAGCGCCTTTGCAAACGTGCGGGTAATGAGCTGCGGCCTGGTAATGGACGAACCGACTACCACGCTGAACGCTCCCAGCTCGATCACCCTCTTTACCTTCTGCGGGGTATCGATATTGCCCTCTGCGATTACCAGGTGTTTCACCTGGGCCAGAATTTTCCGCAGAATCTCAAAATCCCCCTCCTCGATCCGATCGTTTCTGCTCTGATCCGTATATCCCACCATCGTGGTCCCGATAAAGTCAAAACCAAGCTCGTCCGCATGAAGCGCCTCCTCCACCGTGGAGCAGTCCGCCATCAGAAGCTGATCGGGATACCGTTCTCGAATTTCTGCATAAAAATCATCCAGCGTCACGCCGCCCGGGCGGAGCGCTCCTGTGGCATCCAGCGCGATAATCTCCGGCTTTACCTCCATCAGTTCCTCGATCTCCTGCATCGAAGGCGTTATATACACGCCGCTGTCCGCGTAATCTCTCTTTACGATTCCGATCACCGGCAGATCCACCTGTGACTGAATCTCCCGGATATCTTCCCTTGTGTTGGCCCGGATTCCGCATGCGCCGCCCTCTTTCGCCGCCAGCGCCATTCTTCCCATAATAAAGGAAGAATGCAGCGGTTCATGAGGAAGCGCCTGACAGGAAACGATCAACTTCCCCCGCAGTTGTTCTATTCTGGCTTCCATTTTTCAACCCCTCCTGTATCGTTGTATTTTTTTCTGCTTCCGTCTCTATTGTACCAATTTTCTGGCAAGTGTCAACCTCGCCTGGGAAATATTTCACGCCAAAATAAATAAGGCCGGGAACCTGCCGCCAGATTCTCAGCCTTATTTCTCATCTCTCAGGTGGTGATATAGGTATTGTACCCTGCCTCCCGCAGCGTTCTCTCCATTCGGATGGCATTTTCCAGACGCGCAAAGGCCCCGACCTGCACATGGTACAGATTATCTTCGTAGATGATAAACGCCGGAAAGCCTGCCGCCAAGAGCTGGTTCAGCATATCATAGGCGTAGGTGCTGTCCCGGTAAGCCCCGACCTGCACCCGATACAGGGTCTCTGCCCCCTGGGCGGGCACGTTCTCTGCCTCGAGAGAAAGCGGCGCTTCCATGGAAGGCATCTCCTGCTGCGGCATTACCGGGGACAGCATCTCCTGGGAAGGCATTGCCTGAGCAGGAACCGCCTGCTGCGGCGCTCCCATTCCGGTCGCGTCCAAAATCCCCTCGGCAATCCCCTGCGCAATTTGGTCAAACGCCCCGTCAAAAAGCTGATTGTCTTCCGTATTGTCGATAAATCCCACTTCCAGGAGCACAGCCGGCATCTGCGTCCGGCGCAGCACCACCAGATTTTTTCGCTCGATCACGCCGCGGTCGGTAAAGCCTGCCTCGGCCAGTTCGGCCAGAACGCTCCGGGCTACCTCGGCAGGAAGCCCTTCGTCCTCGTACACTAACACTTCCGCTCCGCTGGCGCTTCCCGGTGTCGGCATCGCGTTTCGATGGAAGGAGACAAACAGATCCGCCCCCGAATTGTTCGCCATCGTAGCTTTTTCAAAAGGGGTGTTGTATACATCCTCCACCCGGGTATACACCACGTCGATCCCGCTGTCTTCCAAAATCTGTCCCACAGCCAGCGCCAAGTCCAGATTGTCGTCCTTCTCCTGCCGTCCTTCGTACACCGCTCCCGGATCTCTTCCTCCATGTCCCGGATCGATTGCAATTTTATATGCCATATCAAAAACTCCTCTCACACAATCCGATACTACAGATTATGGAAAAGGAGTCTGACCGGTGCCTGACCGGACGATAAATCTACGGTATTTTGTTCTGACAAAAACTTGTTCTATCCCGATAGGCAAGGTATCTTGCCCAACATGCCGGGGAAAAATATCCTTCTTATGAACTGGCGCTGCTGTACCGTTTCAAAGCCCGCTGAAATACCAGTCTGCTCAGAAAAAAGAACAGAACCGAAACGCCCATCCCCCACAGCATCATCCCCGGCGGCAGTTCCCCCATGACAAACAGCCCCGGAAAATTGGTTATGACAAAGACCGGCAGCAAAAACGTCCCGATCCGCTGAATCCATTTATTATAAATCAACTGCGGCATATTGTTAAAATCCCACAGAGCCGCCGTCAGATCCCCGATCCCGCCCACCGACACCGTCCAGAATGCCAGCAGATACGGCAGCAGAAACAGACTGTAGGCCAAAAGACAGCCGCACGCCAGAAAAAACAGAAAACCCAGAACCGCTGCCCAGGTGACAGGCAGCCCGGCCCGCCTCCAGCCCGTGACAATCATCACGCTGCCCGCGATCAGATTCGGAATAAAAAACGGAAAATCCAGACGTCTGAGCGTCACCAGAAACTGTAAAGAAACCGGTTTTACCAGATAGAGATCCAGCTCTCCCTGCTGCACCATCCCCGGCAGCGAGGCCAGATTTCCAAAGTACAGCATAAAGAATCCCGTCATCAGCACATAGGTTCCGATAAACAGCAGGATGTGATCTGCAGTCAAGAGTCCAATGCTCGCCCCGGTCCGGTAAACAATCGCCACATAGAGCAGCTTAACTGCCATCCACCCCATCTCCGCCAGCATACCCGCGAAAAAATTGATTCGGTACTCCAGCACCGACATCAGGGAAAATTTTGCAAAAACTCCCAGCAGTCTTAGATAATGACATAGTTTTTTCATTCGGTCAGCCTCCTACCGCCGCATACCGCTTAAGCCCCTGTCTCCACAGAATTCGTTCCAGAGCCGCCATGAAAGCAATCCAGAAAATCTGACAGACAACCCCCCTGCCGATTTGCTCCCATCCGTAACGCCCGTTGGCGATATTGACGCAGAACTGCGTCGTGTAGCCAAAAGGCAGCAGGCGAAACAGGCCGGTCAGCGTACTGCCGAAGATATCCATCGGAAAGACGCCCCCGCTTAAAACGGTCAGCACAATACTCACGGTTCCAAACAGCTTATCTACATCCGTCAGCCAGAACCCCAAAAGCGCCACGCAGTAAAACAGAAAAAAATTCAGCACAAACGCCAGAAACAGACTGCCCAGAAAGACCGCAATTCTCACAGCCGAGAGCGGAAGATGCAGAATCCATACGCCGAAACCAATCACAAAGGCCATGGCCGGCCCTACGACAAAAAACCGCGGCACTTTCTGTCCCATGACGCTAAGCAGGCAATATTTCCGGTAAGCCACCGGACGAACCAGATACTTGTTCAGGCCGCCGTTTTTGATATCGCTGTTGACTTCCCACTCAAAACCGGCGCTGACTAACTGGGAAACCAGCGTGGCCAGCAGCGTATAGATCAGAATCTGTCCATGGCTGTATCCCATGATGCGGGCCGCATCGCCGTTTGCGTACAGATAATTCCACATGGTTGTCTGAATCAAGATCGGAAAGGCCGCGCTGGCCATACTCAGAACAAAACCAGTCCGGTACTCCAGCGCTTTCTCGATCCCCATTCGGAATACGCAGAGATAAGGGTTCATGGCATTGCCGCCTCCTTTCGGTAAAATATCGAAATACTCTCCTCCAGAGGAACTTCCGTCACTGTGAAATCCTCCACCGGAAGTTCGGCAAACATGGCTCCTATCGTTTCCCGGACCCGGCTTCCCGAAAGCTCTAAAACGGCCCGTGTCTCCTCTTGTTCCCGAACGCGGCCAAAGCGCCGCAGGCTCTCGGCTTTTACCGGCTCAGACAGTTTGACTGACAGAAGCCTCCGGTCTCCCAGCACGCGGTTGACATCGCTGAGAGAGCCGTCGTATACCAACTGTCCCTGATTGATAATCACAGCCCGGCGGCAAAGCGCTTTTACATCCGCCATGTTATGGCTGGTGAGAATGACTGTGGTCTGGCTTTTCTCATTGTACTCTTTTAAAAATTCCCGGATTCTCTGCTGAGAAAGGATATCCAGACCGATGGTCGGCTCGTCCAGAAACAAAATCTCCGGCCGGTGAATCAGAGCCGCCAGAATCTCCATCTTCATCCTCTCTCCCAGCGAAAGACGGCGCACCTGCACATTCATCAGCTCTCTGACATCCAGAAGATCTGCCAGCTCTTCTACCACCTGCCGGTATACACTGTCCTCCACGCCGAAAATACACTTGTTCAGGTAAAAGCTGTCGCTGGCCGGCAGATCCCACCAAAGCTGGTTTTTCTGCCCCATCACGATGGAAATACGCCGTTTAAAAGCGTCCTTTCTCTCCCAGGGAATAAACCCGCCCACCTCCACCTTGCCGGCTGTCGGATACAGAATCCCGGACAGCATCTTTAGCGTCGTCGTCTTGCCGGCGCCGTTTGGCCCGAGCAGCGCGATCATCTCCCCCTTCTCCACCGAAAAAGACACGTCCCGCACCGCCTCCTTCACCAGGGCTTCCCGGCGGAACAGATTGTGCAGGGAGCCCTTCAGACCGGTTGCCTTTCGGTAATAGGAGAATTCCTTTCGCAGATGTTCCACAAGTATCATGCTCATTTCTCATTCCTCCCACATAAAATCCAGATGACGGATATAATCCTCGAACTGAAGCTTCACTTCAGGATACCGGTAGCGGCTGATATAGAGCCGCTCCTCATTGGACAGAAGCACACTCTCTCGCTCCAGACGGTAAATGTGATACATATTGACCAAAAAACTTTTGTGTATCCGGATAAAACCAGATTGCTTCAGTTTTTCTTCACACACAGACAGCGTCTCCGAGATCCGAAATACTTCTTTTTTTGTGTGAACCAAAATCTCATGGCGATCGCTGTCCAGATACAGAATCTCCCGCTTTGGCAGTACCAGCCGGTTCTCTCCCTGCCAGAAAGCAGCGCGCCCGGCTCTGGGACGGCGCAGCCGCTCCGACTTCCAAAGCGCCGCCTGCAGATCCTGCTCCATGGCAAAGACCCGCACAATATGAAAAAACGGACAGCGCAGCGCCAGGGAAACCTCCTCCATATCCCGCGCCAGATACACGATGGAAAGCGAAGGAAGACAGGTCCAAAACCTTTGTGCCAGCTCCCATGAGGTATCCCAGTTTTCCCAGGCAAGAAGCAAAAAGAGGAGTTCCCTACGCTCCCAATCCCTCTCCATCTGCGAAAAAAATTCTTCTGCCAGGCAAAAAATTCTCTGGGATTTTTCTGCCGGAGCGCTTTCTCTCTCCCGGACCTGTTCTCCCAATTTGCAGACGGCACAGTCCATTCCCTTTTTCGCAGTCAAAAGCTTCAGCGTCTGTTCTGCCGCCTCCCGCCGGGCATTGTCGCTGCATAAAATACCGATCACGGGCATGGACCCACCTCCTTACGACAGGCATTATAGCAAACGCACCTGCCCCCGGCAAGGGGGGACGCACCAATAGCGGCCGCAGAACCCCCAGTGGAATCCAAACAGATCTGAGAGATTATTTCATAAAAAAGCAAACGAAAAAAGCCCGGATTTTCCGGCCGCAGCCAAATCCCAGCTTTTTTCTATCTTTACTTATTCTCTGTTCCATTCTTGTTTTTTTATGCGGTCTCTCTCTTTCTCATGAAAAGACCGCCGCCCCGGCATGAAATCGCTATCCAAGCATCACATCCAACAGCATCATGACCGCAAAGCCAAGCACGATCCCCATCGTCGCCGCGTAGGGCTGGGATTTCTGATTTCGCTGGCATTCCGGGATCAATTCATGAACCGCAACCAAGATCATAGCTCCCGCCGCAAAAGCAAGCGCGTATGGCAGAATGACTTCCACATAGACCACCAGCAGCGCTCCGATCACACCGGCCACCGGCTCTACCATACCGGACGCCTGCCCCAGAAAAAAGCTTTTCTTTCGGGAATATCCCTCGCGCCTAAGCGGAATGGACACCGCCGCTCCCTCCGGGAAATTCTGCAGGCCGATGCCGATGGCGATGGTGACGGCTCCCATCAGACTTTCGGCCGTGTAAGAGCCGTTTTGCAGCGCGCCGAACGCCACGCCCACCGCCAGGCCCTCCGGAATATTGTGCAGGGTGATGGAGAGGATCAGCATAATGATCCGGTTCAGCCTCTCATTCGGCATCCCCTGGGTACTGTCCGCTTTCTTTCGCGTAAACGAAACCACCTGATCGGAAATCCACATAAACAGCGCTCCGGCCAGAAATCCCACCGTCGCCACAAAATAAGCCGGAAGGCCGGACGCAGCCTCCGCCCGCTCGATGGCCGGCTGTAAGAGAGACCAGAAGCTGGCGGCAATCATAACCCCGGAAGCAAATCCCAGCATCAGGTTCAAAGCTTTAGGATTCGGGGATTTAAAAAAGACAACAGTCGCAGCGCCCAGCGCCGTCACAAACCAGGTGCCAAGCGTTGCGACCAGTGCCGTAAGAACAATGTCGTTCATTTCACACCTCCACTTTATCATATTGAATAAAATGGAGGCTAGTGCCTGGATACAAAAAATCTTATTCCGTTTCTTTCTTCTTCCCGTCGAAATACCGCTCATGCAGGCCGTCAAAGTACGCCCGGTAGATTTCCAGGATAAACTGCTGATGTTCTTTCATGTAAAAGTAGGCAAACTCTCCGTCGTGACGGCGGATCGCATCGTATATCTTGCGGTGCTGCTGATCCAGCTTATCTGAAACGTCTCTGCGCTGGGCCGGAAGGACTTCATGAAACCAGCCGTTCTTTCGCTCCAGCTTTATCATATCGCTGTATATATCCAGCAGATAGGGAATTTTTACGCTCCGGATCACCATGCGGTGAAAGTCGGATTTGCGGCTGATGGCTTTCTCATCCGACTCTTCCAGACTTCGGCGCATATATTCCAGATCCTCCTCTGTGGCGACCTGCGCCGCCAGCCTGGCGATCTCCGGCTCCAGCAAAAGGCGAACCTGATTGGCCGTCTCGAAATTCATGCGGTGTACCTGAAAATCCACCATCTGGGCCTCGGTATAATCCCCCGCCACCGGGATGTGTTCCCGGATCACGCGGCTGCCCTTTCCCGGTATCGTTTCGATGTAGCCCATATCCCCCAGGATACGCAGAGCCTGCCGCACCGTGATCCGGCTGACTCCCGTGGACTCGATCAGTTCCTTTTCGCTGGGCAGAAAATCGCCCTGTTGGTAAACGCCCTGTTCAATCTGCGCCGCCAGCCGGCCCACTACCTGCTCATACAGTTTTTCGCATTTCAGCTTCTGAGCCATCTGCACTTCCTTCTCAAGCTTTTGTCACCTGGCACAATCCCTCTTTATAGGGCGGGAATCCGCTGATCGGATCGAAGTCGCGGCCGATCAGTTCGTTGACGTTGGCTTTATCCCAGCCGTGGAACATGTCGATCACCCCCGCTTTGACGATCACGGTCACTTCCAGCTTCGCCGTCAGTTCCCCGTGAGGGCTGCTCAGCTTCACCATATCGCCGTCCTTTAAGCCTCTGGCCTCGGCGTCCGCCGGATTCAGACGGACAATCGGTTCCGGCATAAACTGATTCAGCCAGGGAAGATTTCTCTCCTTGCTGTGAGTGTAGATGGGAACCCGGCTGCCGCTGCACATAATCAGCGGATACTCTTTGTAAACATCCGGCGTGCTGACCGGGCTCAAAACCGGCTCGTTGTAGGTGGGCAGCGGATCAAAGCCATGTTCTCTCAAAATTTCCGAGACAAACTCCACTTTTCCGGTGGGCGTGGTGAATCCGGGCTGGCCGTCGGGCCGCAGAAGACCCAGTTCATATTTCTTATTCTGCGCTTCGCCCTTCAGCGGAATCTCCACAGGGTTCGGTGATGCCGCCTGCAGGTCCTCGTAGGTGATCGGCGTATCCACCTTCAGGGTGCGCAGAGATTCCTTGATGCAGTTCTTCTCGGACTCCTCGCCGCCGCCCCAGAATTCTTCGCTGTAGCCCAGAGCCGTTCCGATGTCGCAGCAGATCCGGTAATCGCTTCTGGCCTCGCCGGCCGGCGCCACCACGGGCTCACGCAGATAGATTTTGCGGCCGAACACGGTCAGCGGGCAGGAGCGCTCCCAGCTCATGGCCGCGGGAAGCACCATATCCACATAGTTGTGCGTCCAGGGACGAATATAGAAATCGGCCGCCACGCAGAATTCCATATCCTGGAACGCCTTCTGGTACAGATGAGACTGCGGCCACATCATGGCGTTGCCGCCCAGCATCACGCAGGCGCGGATCGCTCCTGTCTCCACATACTCCGGCAGACGGTTCAACTGTACGCTCCCCTGCTGATCCGTATCCGCCCACACAGGGAAATATTCCCGGTCCACCCGCAGATGGTCGAGCTGCGGCAGCAGATCGTTTGACCGGGCAAATTCAAAGGTCATCTGCCATTCGTCAAAGTTCAGAGGTTCATCCGCAATCTTCAGACCGCCCGGCACATCCAGGCTGCCGGTCAGAGGAATCAGGGACATGATCGCGCGGTAGTTATTGATGCCGTTTGTGTGATGCGGGAAAGCCGCCGCGCTCTTGCAGACAATGGGACTTCCCTCGGTCAGAAGAATGTTGATCGCCTCTTCCAGCTTCTCCACCGGAATCTCACAGATCTCAGCCGTCTTCTCAACGGTAAATTCCTTTGCGTACGCGGCGTACTCCTCAAAGCCGTGGGTCCAGTTTTCCACAAAATCCTTATCGTAGGCGTCGTTTTCAATCAAGGCGTTGGCAAAGCACAGCGCCAGCGCGCCGTCCGTGCCGGGGCGGATCTGCAGATGAACGTCCGCAAAGGCATGAACCGTCGGGGTAATCCGGGGATCGACCACAATATATTTCACCGTGCCGCTCTCCTTGCCGTTCTTCATGCCGTTGTAGCTGAACGGCGCGCACCAGGCCGGGTTATTGCCCCAGATGATGCACACCTTAGTCTTGCCGGGCGTCGGTCCCGCACCGGTAGCCAGGGAGGAGGCGGTAAACCATTCCGGCCCGTACAAAAGCTTCGTGGCCAGTTCCGTTGCCTTATAGCAGGTGGAGCTCTCTGTTCCCATATTCGGGGAGCCAAAGGTAAAGGCCAGTCTCTGCAGAGCGGAACGGGGCTCTTTCGGGTCGCCGGTCATAAACAGAACCTTCTCCGCGCCGTACTTTGCCTTGACATCGTTCAGCTTCTCCGCGATGGTAGCCAGCGCTTCGTCCCAGGAGATCCGCTCCCACTTCGGATCCTCCGATCCCTTGGGCGTGGTGCGCTTCATGGGGTAGAGCAGGCGGTCCGGGGCGTACAGTTCCTGGATCGCCGCCACGCCTTTGGCGCACAGCAGATTGTTGCCGTAGCCCTCGCGCTTTTCGATCCGGTATACTTTGCCCTCTTTGATAATCAGTTTCATACCGCAGCGGGGGCCATGGTTGCACATGACGCAGTGGCTGTACTTGACTTCCTCGGGCGCATTGCTGTCCGCCAGCGCCTGATGATCCGGATACACAAAAAATCCGGTGCTGGCCGCCGCCGCGCCTGCCGCGGAGGCCGCCGTTAATTTCAGAAACTGTCTTCTGCTGATCTTAGGCATTGCCTTTCCCTCCCTTATTCTCATTCTGATCCGCGGCCTTTTCCTTCTTATTCTTCACATTCAGGGCCACCGCCGCTCCGGCTAAAACCACAGCCGAGCCGCCCAGAATTCCGATCATGCCTCCGTCTATGCCGGAACCGGAATCCCCGGAAGAGGCCGGCGCCGCCTGTGTGGTGCTCTCGTTTGCTGCGCTTGTTGCCGCAGAGCTCTCGTTTGTTCCTGCTGCCGTCGTCTCTGCCGGCTCCCCTGCCGCCGTCGTTTCTGTCTCTGTGGGTGCTCCCACCAGTTCTGCCAAGGGTTTTGGCAGCATGGACATATCCATACCTTCCGGAACCACATACCAGATGCTGGTCCCCTCGATATTGACAGCCCCTCTCTCGGCTATGTATTTGGAGATATCGCTCTCCGGATCCTCCACGTCGCCAAAAATGCGGCACTGTCCAGGACAGAAAACGGTACACATGGGCTGATCCCCATTCTTTACCCGCTCATAGCAGAATGTGCATTTCTCTGCCACATTCAGGCGCGCGGAACTCTCCTCCTCATAGGGCGCCACGCTGCCCTCAAAGCTCGTCTCGTCATCCACCACCAGATGACGTGCCTCATAGGGACAGGCGTTTACGCAGGCGCCGCAGCCGATGCAGGCTTCATAGTCGATGACCACCGGGCCTTCCTCTGTCTTCCAGGTCGCTCCGGTCGGGCAGACGTCCACGCAGGGCGGATTGTCACAGTGCATGCACATGGTCAGCACATAACGCTGTCTGGCATCCTGACCCTCCCCGTATTCCACCTTATTCACCGCATTGTAGTTGACGCCGGGCCGCGTGCCGTAGCACATCTTGCAGGCGACAACACAGGCGTAGCAGCCGATGCAGCGATCCAGGTTCAGTACCATGCCGTACTTGCTCATTGTTTTTCCTCCTTTTTCCCCATGTTTTTTATAACATGTTATTGTGTTGTATTATAACATGTTATAAACAAAATGGCAAGAAGAGATTTCCCCGCTATTCTTTTCGACTGGCACAGCAGAAAACGGCAGAGTTTACCTCTCTGCCGTTTCCCGCTTCCTGTAAGCAGATATATTTCTGCCGTTTTTCGTTACAAGAGCCCGACCTTTCGCATGGCCTGACCGATCACCGCCGCATGATCGAAGGCCAGCTCGCCCCGATTCAGGATCTGCGGTTTGTTTCCCGCCGTGCATGCCCCTATGTCCGGCAATTGCAGCAGCGCAAAAAAGCGCTCTTCATCGGAGGAAAAAGTCAGCTTGACCCGGCCGCCCTCCCGCTCCAGGTACACATTAAACCAGCGAGCCGCCGCCGCGTCATCCCCGGCCCGGACTTCCTTTCTGCGCTCTTCTGGTATGACCGCCGCAAACGCCTGGGAGACCACCCACATGCGGGGATCCCGGCCCGGCTCTCCAAACAGGCCCACCGGAAGGAAAGGCAGGCCGCTCAGACCGGTTTCTTCCTCCAGTTCCCTGGCCGCCGTTCTCTCAACCGGCTCTCCCGGATTCGCAAAACCGCCGGGCAGCGCCCAGCAGCCCAGATAGGGATGACCGCCCCTTCGGATCAGCAAAAGCCTGGTCTTTTCCTCTGTCACGGAAAATACGGCCACGTCCGCAGTCAAAGACGGTCTCTCATAATCTCCCGGCCGGTAAGCCGCCAGAAATTCCTGTTCCGTCAAACCATTCTTATCTCTTCGCTCCATCTGCAACCTATCCTTACCCATTCCGCTCTCTTTACTTCCAACCGATCAGAAATCCACTTCCGTATCGTAGTAGCAGCACTTTAACAGCTTCTCCATCTCTTCGACGCTGGGCTGGCGCGGGTTGGAACCGGTGCAGGCATCCGCGATGGCATTCTTTGCAATCTCCGGCAATCTCTCTAAGAATACCTCCTCCGGAACAAAACCTTTCTCCGCGGGATAGCTGTCCGCGCCGTATTTTCCAATGCAGTGAGGGATGTTCAGATCGTCGTTCATGCCGCGCAGATACTGAATGAGCCGCGCCACCTTCTCGTCGTCGTCCTTTCCGCCCAGGCCCATGGAATCCGCAATAACGCCGTAGCGCTTTTTCGCCGTCTCATCCTTGGCGTTAAATGCAATGACCTTCGGCAGATACATGGCATTGGCCGCGCCGTGGATGATATGAGCGCCGTAATCGTCAAACGCCGCGCCCGTCTTATGCGCCATGGAGTGAACGATGCCCAAAAGCGCGTTGGAGAACGCCATCCCGGCCAGACACTGCGCGTTGTGCATACGGTCTCTCTTCTCCATATCGCCGTTGTAAGATGCGACCAGATCACTCTGAATCATGGAGATGGCATGGAGCGCCAGGGGATCGGTAAAATCGCAGTTTGCCGTGGAGACATACGCTTCCACCGCATGGGTCATCGCATCCATACCGGTATGCGCCACCAGCTTTTTCGGCATCGTCTCCGCCAGATCCGGATCGACGATCGCCATATCGGGCGTAATCTCAAAATCTGCGATGGGATACTTGATTCCCTTGGAATAGTCCGTGATAATGGAGAAAGCCGTCACTTCCGTGGCGGTGCCGGAAGTGGAAGAAATCGCGCAGAAGCGGGCTTTCGTGCGCAGTCTGGGCAGGCCGAACACCTTGCACATATCCTCAAAGGTCGTTTCCGGATACTCATATTTGATCCACATAGCCTTGGCCGCGTCGATGGGAGAACCGCCGCCCATAGCGATAATCCAGTCCGGCTCAAACTTCTGCATGGCCTCGGCCCCCCGCATCACGGTCTCCACCGAAGGGTCGGGCTCGATCCCCTCAAAAAGCTCGACTTCCATGCCGGCCTCTTTCAGATAAGAAACCGCCCGGTCCAGAAAACCGAATTTTTTCATGGAGCCGCCGCCCACGCAGATCATCGCTCTTTTCCCGTCCAGCGTCTTAAGCGCTTCCAACGCGCCCTTGCCATGGTAGAGATCCCTGGGTAATGTAAAACGTGCCATAATGATTGATCCTCCTGCTTGAAAATGTATTTTGTCAGGCTTTTGTCAAGCCCTTCTGCCCTATTATAGCATGAAACAGGCTGGATGAAAATACCTTTTTTGTAATTTGCTTTTCCGCTGCGGACCGGTTATAATAAAGACAAAACCATCTGTCATTGAGGAACGCTTATGATAAACATCGCCATCGTGGAAGACGACGCCCCGCAGAGAACACAGCTTGCCGCCTGCGTCAAGGCTTATTTTACAGAAAACAACCAGCCTGTCCGGATCACAGAATATTCCGACGGCGCTGCGATCCTGGAAAACTACCCGAAAAATCCGGATTTGATTTTGATGGACATTGACATGCCAAAACTGGACGGCCTCGAAGCCTCCCGCCGCATCCGCACCTTTGACGCCGATGTTCTGTTGATTTTTATTACCAATATGATCCAGTGCGCCTTAGATGGCTATTCCGTTGACGCTATGGATTTCATTGTCAAGCCGGTCAATGAATGGAACTGCCGGCAGTCTTTTCTGCGCGCGCTGAGACGCATCCGCCACAGACGCGGCCACCACATTCGCCTGCAGTGCAAAAAAAATCCGGTAGTCCTCAATATCAACAAGATTCTCTATGCCGAAACGCAGAGCCATGCCGTACTTCTGCATCTGAAAACGGGGGAACTGATCATCAGCGAGTCCATGCAGAGTTTGGAGAGCAAGACCAGCGGCTTCCCGTTTTTCCGCTGCCACAGCTCCTTTCTGGTCAATCTGGACGCCGTAGACCAGATCGGCCGCACGGAAGTTTTTGTGGCGGGCGTTCCCATTCCGGTCAGCAAATACCGGAGGGCGGAATTTATGCAGGCTATGACCAATTATATCGGCGGCGTGCATTGACGCGGCCGCCGCGCAATCCCGCCGCATCCTACCGCGGGACGGTTTCAATGGGAGGTACATAATCATGCAGGACTTGCTGATTCTCAGAGATTTCATCTGGCTGCTGCGGCATATGGGATGGATCTGCCTTTTTTTTCTGTATCTGCCCCGGCTGCAGCCCGAACCGGCCAAACGGCTCAAGCAGGCACTCTGTTTTCTCGCCCTCTGGCTTTTGGCCGCCGCCATCCAGTACCAGGCCAAAATCACGCTGATCCACGATACGATCCTAAACGGGGCCGGATGGATGACGGCCTGTCTGATCTTAAAAAAGAACCACTGGCGCGACGCGCTCTATGGAGCGCTCGCTTTCGGCATTATCAGCGATTTATCCAAGATTATCTCCCATGATCTGCTGTACTGCTTTCTGCTAAAACCGCTTTTGGCGGATTGGTCCTCCTCTCTGCTTCATCTGATCTACAGTTTTTTAAATCTGTCCGTCGGTTTATCCTGCGTTCTCCTGTTTCGCCGCCTGATTTTTCAAAGCGACAAACAACTTTACAGCAAGACGCACATGTTTTTGATCCTGCTGCCCTCTCTGGTCTATTTCTATGCCCGGAATTTCCAGTTTATTCTTCTGAACTCCACCCCTCATCTGGCTGCCGGTTATCTTCTTCAGGCTTATGTTCTTCTGCTGCTCTTGGGCTTCTGCGCCCTGCTCATCTCGATTCTGACCGACAACAGCCTGGCTGCCCGGTTGAGCGAGGAAGAACTCCGCCATATGCAGGCTCTGATCGCCAGACAGCACCAGGCGTTTGCCTCGCAGAAATCTGCCTCAGAAGCGATCCAGCAAAAATACCATGATCTGAAAAACTGCCTGTTGGCTCTAAAAGCGGAAAATGCCTCCGCCGCGCCTCTGCGCCTCCAGCTTATGGAAGAAATTGATCAGATCATGAAGCCCCTGGAGGCCGGGATTGAAACCGGCAACGAATTTCTCAACATTGTGTTGGCCGACAAAATAAGGCTCTGCCAGGAACGTCAGATTCGCCTCACTCCCTACGCGGACGGCCGCTGCCTGCGTTTTATCGACGGACTTGATCTGTGCGTGATTGTCGGCAATGCGCTGGACAATGCGATAGAGGCGGTAGAAACTCTGCCCACAGATAAGCGGGAGATCCATCTGAAGATCTCCCGCTGCGGCGATATGATTCTTTTATGTTTTCACAATTACTATTCCGGTCGGCTCAAGCGAAGCGCCGGCGGCTTTTTTCAGACCAGCAAACCAGATGCCGGCAGCCATGGCTATGGACTCAAGGGAATCTCCCAAACCATCGACAAATATAACGGCTCTCTGGCTGTGGAAACCACAGACCACGAATTTACCCTCAATCTTCTCATTCCTGTCCGTCCAGAAACGAAGCCTGGTCCATCCGATAGATATTGAAGGGAAGCAAAACGCGAATCCATTCTTCCCGTCCCTTTACCGCCCGCAGAAAGCGGGCGTATTGCCTCAGAAATTCTTCCACCATCTCTCTCGACAGCGACATATGATACATTTCAAAACGAATCTCCAAATAACTGCAGGTTCTCTGCCACTGTCTGGCCGTCTCCGCCGCCAGGCGGTTTAAGGAAGCGTTTCGTTTTAAGGCCCCGTCCGGAATGTATTCAAACAGCTCCCGGCAATAGGCGAAGCTTTTCAGCACGGCATCCACGACCGGCTGATCTTCCCTGCGGGTTCGTTCCGGCGCCCCCTGCGCGTCAAAGTAAACGGTTTTCTGATAAAAATGGATCACGCTGCGGCCGTCTGCCAAAACTTTTTCATCCCGCTTGAGAACCGCCAGAATCTTATCCAGAAAAAACCGATAGATCTGTTTGCGTACGCGGTACTTTTCCCCCGGTCCGGCAAAACGAACCGCAAAGCGCGCGCAGTCGATTTCATTGGTCGCCTTGTACGCCTCTATGGGGAGCAGAAGCTGAAAGCTTTTCATGGCAATCAGCCAGGCTGTGACACAGGTTTCATCCTGGTCAAGAATCCGGTCCGCCAGTTCCATAGACTGTCTGCCATCTCCGCCGCGCAGCGCTTCCTCCGCCTGTTTCAGCATAACCGAAAGTTTCCCGCTTTCTGTTTCCCGGATACGTTTCTGTTTTTCTGGCTGTATCTCTTCTCTTGTATTCATGTCTTTATGCGTTTTTAATAAAACTTGCAACCGATTTTCCGCATTCTCTTCCCAACACAATGGCAAACGCCAGCGACACTCCGGGAATCGGAGTAAAATACTCATTGCCGAAACGGCGTCCGCAGCAGTTGCCGGAGGCATAGAGACCGGGAATCGGGTCCATATTCGCATCCAGCACATTCTGTTCGCCGTCCGTCAGAAGACCGCCGCAAGTCACCATGGAAGACCCGATCGTGGGTGTTGTCTTCACCGCATAAAACGGTCCTCTGCTTACCGGAAACAGCACGGCAGAGTCGCGCCCAAAGTCGGAGTCCACCCCTGCCCCGCACATTTCGTTGTAGCGGGCTACCGCGGCGATAAAATTATCACGAACCGTTCCAGTAAGCCCCAAATTATCCGCCAGTTCTTCAATGGTTTCGCCCACGCTGTATTCCGCCGGCGCCATCATCGGGCCGCCGTGACCCGGACCGTCTTCTCCGCCAGGGCCTCCAGGACCTCCGGCCTCTCCCTCTGCCGCTTCGGTTTCTTCTTCCACATAGGTTCCCTTATATTTGTCATAAGCGTCTTTCAGTTCTTTTTGAAAGCTCTCCAGATTGCCGTTCAAGGGCGACCATGCGCCGTGCTGAGGAACCAGATGACAGCGGTACTCCGGAAAATCAGAGTCAAAAACCACATAGAACGCATCCCGATTCATAAACAAAGCCGGCCGGCCGCGATGCTCGATCGTACCATAAAATTCATTGCAGAAACGCTTGCCGTTGTGATCCAGCCACAGAGCCTGCGGCATGGTTGCCTGCACGGAAGCGCTGGGCGAATAGTGCTTCATATTCATGCCCGGCACCGGCCAGGTTTCCAGATGACCGCCGGCCCAATACGCCATCTTAATCCCCTGTCCGTCGCTGTCCATCATACAGCTCAGGGCATCGCCGTTCTTTTCAATAAAGCAGCCCTTCAGATCCTGATAAAAATACTCCATCATCTCCGGATCGGAACCGAAGCCGCCCGTAGCCATAATCGCCGCCTTGCAGTTCAGCTTGATGTATCCGGTCTCTGTCTTGGCTACGACGCCGGCCACCGCGCCGTTGTTCATAATCAGATAATGGGCTCTGGTGCCAAACAGAACCTGCGCGCCATGGCTGATCGCAGCCTGGCGGTTTAACCCCTGAATTTTTGTCTGGTTGCAGGCGCCATAGAAGGAACAGACCGAAGGCCAGAATTTCAGCGCGCCGATTTGACGAAGCTGTCCTTCGGCTTCCGGAAAATACGCCGTTGTCATGGTATCCAGATCTTCCTTTGTCAGATCGGACAGATACCAGTCGGTTGTCTCGCCCGAATTCTGAGCAAATTTCATGATTAATTCCTGATTGGCATAATTCTGCGAATTCAGCATGAAATTCTGATAGAACTCCACCGGGTCAATATAAGGAACGCCGCGCTCCTTCAGGATCGAAGCGTTCAGAGCACCGAATTCATTGCCCACCGCCATATACATATCTTCCTGGGTTTTCTCAATCAAAATCGTTTTCACTCCCTGTTCCGCCAGTTCCCGGCAAGAACAGATTCCGGCGTATCCGTGACCGCAGATTACCACGTCGGTCTCGTATTCCGCCTCAAACTCTGTCACTTCTTCCGGCGGCGTCATCCAGGACATGCCGCCCGCAGCGACGCCTCCCGGCGTACCTGACGTACTCGGTGCCGCTGTGGTAGAAGCTTCCGTCGCCTGCGGTGTGGTCTGTCCCGGCGTCTCCTTCTCCCCTGCGGTACTGCCCTTTGTGACGGAAGTGTCGCTGCTGCAGGCGCCCAGAATCCCCGCCGTTGCCAATCCGGCGGCACTGGCTGCTGCGCCCTTTAGAAAATCTCTTCTGGAAATGTTTTTCATCGTTATCCTGCTCCTTTCCGGGAGAAGTCACTTCCCCCGTGTCTGATATAACCTTACCATGAATTCCAGACAAAAGAAATGTCCCGCGCATAACTGGACGCCTGCTCGACCAGATTGGATATTCTCTCACACCGCCCTTTCTTTTTGTTCACAGAAAAATACCCCGAAACGCACAGGGCGAGACGGGGCATTCATTTTGTCTATTTTCTTTGTCCTCTCTTGTTTTCTATGAAAAACTTCCTTTGCTGCCTCAATTTTGGCATCCGCAATTCCCGCCGGGAGCAGGGGGAGCTGCCTGGCAGAATACCGGCGTGTCAAATTCCGGGTTAAAGGCATAGAAATTGCGGCTGTCCAGATGTTCCTGCGTGATGCGCAGAGCTTCACCGAACCGCTGGTAATGCACAATCTCCCGCTCGCGCAGGAAACGGATCGGGTCGGCAATCTCCGCATCTTTTACCAGGCGCAGGATATTGTCATAGGTGGTGCGCGCTTTCTGTTCTGCCGCCAAATCTTCATGCAAATCCGTGATCACATCACCTTTGCTCTGGAATTCACAGGCATTGAACGGAATCCCGGCTGCCGCAGTCGGCCAAAGCGCCGTCGTATGATCCACATAATATTTATCGAAACCGGAAGCCACAATCTCCTCCGGAGTCAGGTTCTTTGTAAGCTGGTAAACAATGGCGCAGATAATCTCCAAATGCCCCAGTTCTTCTGTACCTACCTTGTGCTCGGAAATGTTCCCAAGTAAGCCCTATGCGGTAACGGATGTAGATATCTATTATAACTTTGAAGCGTGAGAAAATGAGCTTGTTTGCATGAAGTTGGACAAGCTCATTTTTCTATAGGAAACCACACCATTGTCAGATTCAAGCATGTGTACTTTACCAATTTGACTTTTTGAGGAAAATCGGATATACTATAGTAAAGTACACAATCGTTGATAAATTTGCGTGTGGTTTAGCAGAGGTGAGACAATGCTTGATGGAAAATCGATAAACGCTGTTAGGAAGATTTTTTCCAAACACGATGATATAATGACTACTGCTCAACTAGATTCCTACAGAATTTACTATGCTGATATTCAGCAGCTATTAAACGAGGGCTACATTGAAAAAATCAAACGGGGCTATTATCATTGGACGGAAACGTATGGCGAACAGGAAGTTAAAATTATCAATCGTCTTTTCCCCGATGCGGTACTTTGCATGGAAACTGCCCTCTTTTACTACCAGTACAGTGACCGCAATCCTGCCGAGTGGAATATTACGATTGATAAGAATGTCTCCAGAAGCCGTACAAATATCGACTATCCCTTTGTAAAGGCATATCGTGTTGAACCTGCTTTAGTACCCCTCGGCGAAACAAAAGGCAGTATTAATTTTGTTGATGTCTGTATCTATGACCGTGACCGTACCATTTGCGATGTACTGCGGAATATGAACAAAATGGATAAAGAGATTTTTAATAAGGCAATACAGGGATATGTAAAAGACTCCAAAAAAAATATACCGAACCTACTGGAGTATGCAAAAGTATTGCGTATGCAAAAGCGTGTAAAAGAATTGATTGGAGTGTGGTTGTGATGACTGATGCAGCGGCATCTGTTTTGGCAAAGCTTAAGAATAAGGCGAAGGCGGCTGGCATCAGCTATCAGCAGTGCCTACAACTTTTTATGCAGGAGGAATTTTTGCGGAAGCTCTCAAAGTCTGGATATGATGATACACTTATTCTCAAGGGAGGATTGTTTATCTATACGCTCACCAATTTTGAAAGCCGAGCAACGATTGATGTGGATTTTCTGCTTCGCGGCGTTTCCAATTCGTTGGATGAAGTAAAAGCCCTTATCTTAAAAATTCTGGCTACACCTACAGGCATTGATTATATTGAGATGAGTGCGAAAGGATTTGAGGAAATCTCGCCGCAGAGGAAATATCACGGCATCAGCACACAGATTATCGGAAAGATAAAAAATGTCCGTGTTCCCTTTAATGTGGATATAGGTGTGGGTGATGTGATTGTTCCCCATGCCGAGCAGCGGACTATTCACACACAACTCCCCGATTTTGAAGCACCTGTTATTATGACCTATTCTCTTGAAAGCACGATTGCGGAAAAGTTTGACGCTATTCTGCAACGGTTTGAACTGACAGGCAGAATGAAGGACTTTTACGATATTTACTATCTGGCGAGAACTTTTGATTTTGATGGAGCAAAATTGCTGACGGCAATATCCAGAACATTGGAACAGCGAGGGACGCCCTTCGATAAAGATAGCTTCCAGCGTATTCTCACACTTGCTGAGGATGTGGATATACAGAAGCGTTGGAAATATTTCTTGAAAACCATAAAAGATAACTCGCTTGAGTTTTCGGTGGCTATTGAGGAGATACAGAAATTTCTTGAGCCTGTATTCGATGCAATTGTTAATGAGGACGATTGGCAGAATAATTGGGATAATTTTCAAGGCAAGTGGATAAAGTTGAACTGATATTGTCAATATTGGTTGACACATTTTTTTACAAGGATATCCATGCGAATCAACAGCATCCAGAGATTCCTGGTATTTCTGTCGTTTGACCATAGGATGGAGCACCTCGTTGGCGGAGCGCTCCGTGCCCACATGCTCTCGCAGCGTGCGTTGTCATGGCAGCGTTCCCCGGCTCTGTTCATGCTTTGAAGAATGCCGCTTTTATGCTGGTATCCATTGCCAGTCCCAAAATTGCAGCATCAAAACTGGATATGCTATCATAAAGTATACAGGCAATACTATATTAATTCTCGTGAAAATGAAATGGAGGCTGCCATGAAACCACAGATCGGCTGCGCCGAGTACAAAAATGCCATTTCCGTCAAACAAATGCGCGAAAGCGACGCCTATACCATCCAGAACCTCATCTCCGGCCGGGAACTGATGTACCGCGCAGCGCAGGGCGTATATGCGTCCATTCCCTGGGAGGGCAAAAAAATCGCCATCGTTTCCGGAAGCGGAAACAACGGCGGCGACGGCTATGCGCTTGCGTGTATTCTCGCCGGACACGGTATGATGCCGCACATCTATCGGACATCGGAAAAATTTTCCCAAGACGGACTCTATTATTATAAGCAGGCGCTGCAAATGGGGGTTCCTGCCGACATATTTTCCGCTGAGCAGAATTTTTCTTCCTATGATATCCTTGTCGATTGTATTCTGGGAACCGGTTTTCACGGCGTTCCCCGCGGTTTGGCCGCCGCTGCCATCACGGCAATCAACCGCTCTTTCTCTTTCGTTATCAGCGTGGATATCAACAGCGGGCTCAACGGAGATTCCGGCGAAGCCGAACTGGCAGTCTGCTCGGATCTGACAGTCTCCATCGGTTATTATAAGACCGGACTCTTTTTGGGCAGGGCGCCGGAGCTGATCGGAGATTTGGTCAACGTCGATATCGGGATTGTTTTAAAAAAATAAAAACGAATTTGAACAAAAAAAACACAGGGGTTCTGCCAGCAATTTGGCCGCACCCCTGTATCTTTTTGTTTCTTATGCCTGCGCCAGTTGTTTCCCAACCAGCCGGCCAAACGTAACTGTCCGGCCGCACGCCATACCGGTGGACAGATTCGGATAGGTATTGGCAAAATAAGAACCGCTGTCATTTCCTACCACATACAGTCCGGGAATGGGATTCCCCTCGGTATCTATGGCGTTCATGGTCGTATCGATCTGAATGCCGTCCATGGTACACAGGACATACCCGGTATTCTTAGCGCCGTAGAAAGGCGCGGTATCCACCGGCGTCAGACGGTGAGCTTCCTTGCCGTAGTCGGTATCCTCCCCCGCGTGAGCCAGCTCGTTGTAATGATCTACGGTAGCCTTTAACTCGGCCGCCGGCAGTCCCAGCTTTTCAGCCAGCTCCTCGATGGTATCCGCCTGGAATACAAATCCGCTCTCGATCAGGCCCGGCAGCATTCCGCCTTCAATCGCCTGGTACGGGATATTCGGGTCCGCTCCGTTTTCAAACGGATACAGGCGGGAACAGCCGTGCATTTTGAACTGCTGCGCATAGGTCGTCCAGTTGCTGTCAAACAGAGTGTAATGGCAGTGCCCCTTCTGATACTCATCGGCGTGAAGAATGCCCTCGTATGTACCGGACTCGTTGAAAAAACGCTTGCCGTCGGCATTCACCTTCAGCCAGGGCTGAGATCCCATCCAGAAAAAGCCATTGTCGCCGGACTTGGCCGTCTCTGCCCCCGTCTCCTGATCCGGACGCAGCGCGCAGCGGTCAAACATCATCATGGAATGCGTCTCGTCCATCTTGGCTCCCGCCCACAGACAAGCCTTGATTCCGTCGCCAAACGCGCCGGGCTCGGAACCGTTGCGGCCGATAATCCGCAGGTTCCAGGGCTGCAGCGCCTCCATCATCTCATAGTTCAGAGAATAGCCGCCGGTGCAGACTACCACGCCTTTACTGGCCGTATATTTGACGTATTTGCCTTCCGGGTTCTCCGCGATGCAGCCGGTCACACGGCCGTTTTCTTTTGTCAGTTTAATCATCTTGGTGTTGTAGTCAAACTGTGCGCCCAGGCCCACGGCGTAGTCATAAAGAACCTTGTTGCCGTCCAGGGTATTGCCGCTGCCGTCGTCGCTGCCGCTCCATCTCGGAGAATGGCCCGTGGCAAAATGCTCATAGCGCGCCTCGTCCTCCTTGTCTCCGGACTCATGCCACAGTTCCACGCCCCGCTCAGCCAGCCGGTCGCCGTACCAGTCGATCGCGGCGCCGGACTCCTCGCAGAACAGGCGGACCAGATCCTGATTGATATGCCCGGCGGCATATTGTGTCGCCATGGTAATATAGTCGAATTTATTGATTTTGGTTCCCCACTCCTTCTGATACCGGGAATCAACGGCCCCAAGATCGTCCCGAATTCCCACACCAGTGGGGAATCGGTCAATACCGATAACCTTGGCACCCTCTTCCGCCGCCGCCGCGATGGTAAACATACCGCCGGTGCCGCAGCCGATCACCAGGATCTCCGTATCATAAGTCGCGGTAATCTCACTGTCAGCGATCTCCGGCTCGCTACCCAGCCAGTCGCCGTCGCCTCCCTCGTCCTCATCGGTTATAATCTCAACCGGAATTTCACCCTTGGCCTGCGCAATACAGTTGGCAACCGCTTTTGACACGGCCGTTCTCGTAATCGAAGCGCCTGACACCGCGTCGCCCAGCTCCGGACTCTGCGCTTCCAGAATGGCTTTTTTCAGTTCTTCCGCCAGATCCTCCTTGCTGTAATTCGGCGGATCTTCACGGGACACATCCAGCACAGCGTCCGTAATTTTATTTTCGTCAAAGGTCAACTGGACCACCATCGGACCGCCTTTGCCGTCAACTTTAGAACTGTAGGTTCCGGGCGTATACAGAGCGCCGGCTGCGGGCGTCTCCCCTCCGGCTGCGGACGTCGCCGCTGTCGTTTCGGCCGTTGTCGCCGCCGCCGTGCTGCCTACCGTCCCGGATACCGGCGTGGTTCCATCGGCGCCGGAGGCGCAGCCGCCCAGAATACCCGCCGCCGCCATGGAAGCCGTCCCGGCCAGCGCTCCCTTGATAAAATCTCTGCGGGAAATGTTCTTCATCTTACATCCTCCTCTATTTCTTATAATCTATTTAGGGAATTCAAACAGACAATATCAGTATAAAGCTGGGAGTCGGACGCAAGTCAATAGAAAAAAATATCTTTTTTGTAGAAATATTAGCAAAAATAAGGTATACTCATATCAATATCCCGCAGCAAATATGCTCTGCACAGCAAACGCAAAGTATGTAAAACCATACAAACATGCGAAAAAAACTCCACACAGGGGGGAAGAATGAAGAAAAAAGCAGAGATTCCTCGATACCGAATCGGAGAATACGCCCGCTACATGGGGGTAACACCCGACTTTTTAAAGCACTATGAGCAGTTTCATCTGATCTCCTCGGAAACAATGGAAAACGGCTACCGTTACTATCCGTTTTACCAGTCCAGCAAACTGTTAGAATGTATGAAACTGCGCAACTACGGCGTTCCCATCCGCGATATGGGAGCTCTGCTGAACGATGACGATGCCGAAACAGCGCATGCCAAGCTGAGCCAGAGGATCAGCGAGATCGAGAAGCAGATTGCATTTCATCAGGCCATTCTGGAAGAATACCGGCAATTTTCCGAGTGGATGGAACGAATGCACGGCAAAACCGAGGACTGGTATGTGACAGAATGCGAGGAGATGTATTTTCTGCCCCATTCCAATCAATATGATTTTCTGGAAGATGACCGGATCTACTCCATCCTAAAAAACTGGGTTTCTTTTATGCCCATGGTAAAATCGTGTATGGAAATCCGCCAGCCCGGCGGCAGGGATTACTCATGGGGCCTGATTGTTCCGGCATCCTTTGCCCAAAAACACAAAATCCCCATTAACGGCGCTGTCAAACAGCTTCCCGCCAAAAAGACGCTTTTCTGCGATTTCCGTACAGAACTCTACCGTTCAGCCGACAGCAAAACGCTTCCGCGTGACTTTCTGGCACAGAAACACCTGAAACAACTGGGACTTAAGACAACCGGAAGCCTCTATAAAATTTTACTGATGTACAACCACATCCACAACGATACCATGCAGGAAAACGGCTATTTTATGGTTCCGCTGGAATAACGATTTCAGCAAAAATCGGATCGCCGGCGGCGATTGCAATCCCCTATGCCAATGCCGGCCTTTCGATCCAGAGAGCTCTACTCGCCGCCTGCTTTAAAATTATATAACGGTTTGATCACCCCTATAACAGCAGCCGTATCCTGAATGTTATTTACAATGTCCTCCCTGTCCTTGTATGCCATGGGACATTCGTCCAGCGTGTCTTTATTGACCGAGGTGGTATATATTCCCGCCATCTGCTTTTTAAACTCGGATACGGTAAAGGATTCCTTCGCCGCGGACCGGCTCATCAGACGGCCGGCTCCGTGGGGGGCTGACTGATTCCAGTCCTCGTTCCCTTTTCCCACGCACAGCAGAGAACCGTCCCGCATATTGATCGGAATCAACAGTTTCTCATTCTTTGCGGCGGAGACTGCGCCCTTTCTCAAAATCATTTTGTCCGTGTCTATATAGTTGTGAATCGTAGTAAACTGCTCGACGACATGCAGCTTCATCCCTTTCACGATCTCGTCCATCATAGCCTGCCGGTTCAATTCGGCGTATCTCTGAACAATCTTCATATCATGCAGATAGCGGTCAAATAATTCGCCGGACACATAGGCCAGCGGTTTTGGTATGCTCGTTCTCTTTGTGTTTTTCAGCGCCGCGATCTGCTTTGAGATTTCCCGCTCCCGGCCCTGTGATTTCAGCATGGCCGTCAGCGCTTCCACATCTTTTTGCGCGGAACCGTTTAGAACGTGATAGCCTTCTGCCTGATAATAATTTGCCACTTCCAGACCCAGATGACGGCTTCCGGAATGTACAATCAGATAAACCGCTCCTTCCTCATCCCGCCCAGCCTCTATAAAATGATTGCCGCCGCCCAAGGTTCCCATGCTTTTTTCGGCTCTTCTATGGTCGATGCAGGGATAGCAGTACAAATCCTCCAGATTAATTTTGTCAAAATAGCGGTGTGTTTTTTCTCGTATACGAAATCCGGAGGGAATCTTTTCATAAATCAGTTTATCCAGCTTCTGCGGTTCGATGTGCTTTTCTTTGATTCGGATTGTCTCCATGCCGCATCCGATATCCACTCCTACCAGATTTGGAACAATCTTATCCGTGATCGTCATCGTTGTCCCGACCGTACAGCCGGCGCCGGCATGGACATCCGGCATCAGCCGGATCTTACTTCCCAAAACAAATTCCTGGTTCAGCAAAAGAAGAATCTGGGAGAGCGACGCCTCGTCCACAACATCGGTAAAAATCTTTGCCTCATTGTATTTTCCTTTTAATTCGATCATAAAACCTCCTGCCAAATAGCTGCTCTCTTTATACGATATTATACTTATTTTGTATTCCAAAGTCAATGTGCAGCCATTCCTCCCACGCAAAAAGAACGGCCTCTCTGTTCTATCGTACAAACTATTATCCATATCTTATAGAAAATAAAAACCGCTTTCTATAAGCGTACGTGACAGCGAGGCGGCGTTGATGAGCAAAAATCATGACTTTGTCTATACCGGAGGACCTGTTTTGCAGATTACCGAGCAGGAACACCCCGCGTTTTATCTCCTTTTTCAAAAGGCGATCCTTGCTTCGTTGGAAAAAAGGGAACTTTTGACCCATTCGCAGTACAACCGCTGCATGGAAGAAATAGAAAAACAATACCGGCAGAAAAACGGCAAAAAAACCTAACCGCACGGCTCGTTCCATAATCGGATGATAGCGTTTTTGCACGCTGCAGATTCCATATACAAGCACACATTCCCAATACCTAAAAGACGGCAAAGCACTGCCAGAAACGGAGGGGTTAAATGCCCGCATTGCAATATGAGCGCTTAAACCAAGAGAGAACGGTTCCGGAAAGAAAAAAAAGAGTGGCCGCCTATTGCCGCGTTTCCACCGACAACGAAGACCAAGCCAGCTCTTTTGAAAGCCAACGCAAGTTTTTCCGCCGATATATTGAGCAAAATCCTGGCTGGCAGCTTTTTGCCATATTTGCCGATGAAGGTATCTCCGGGACGAACACAAAAAGGCGCAAAGAGTTTAACCGCATGATTGCGTGTGCAAAAAACGGTGATTTTGATTTGATTATCACAAAAGAAATTTCCCGTTTTGCGAGAAATACCCTTGACAGCATATTCTATACCCGTGATCTGAAGAGGCACGGCGTCGGCGTTATCTTTCTAAACGACAACATTAACACGTTAGACGGCGACGCGGAGCTTCGCCTTGCCATTATGTCCTCGATTGCGCAGGAGGAAAGCCGCAAGACTTCCGAGCGCGTCAAGTGGGGACAGAAACGACAGATGGAGCAGGGCGTTGTGTTTGGACGCAGCATGCTTGGTTATGACGTGAAAGACGGCAGAATGACCATCAACGAGGAGGGGGCGAAAATTGTCCGCCTAATCTTCCACAAATTTGCGGACGAGGGCAAAGGGACTCATGTGATCGCCCGGGAGCTTAAAGAGGAGGGCATCCTGCCTATGCGCGCCAAAGAATGGCAGAACACGGTTATTCTCCGGATTCTCCGCAATGAAAAATATTGCGGCGACTTGGTGCAGAAGAAAACCTATACGCCGGATTTTTTATCTCATGAAAAGAAAACGAACCGCGGGCAGGAGGAATTTGTCATTATCAGAAATCACCACGAGCCGATTATTTCCCGCGCGTTGTTTGAAAGGGCGAACCGTATTTTGGATACAAGATCACATTCACAGGAAGGCAGGGCAAAACACAGCAGCCGCTATCTTTTCTCCGGAAAAATCAAATGCGGCCGGTGCGGCTCAAGCTACGTTGCCAGGTATAAGACCCGCAAAGACGGAAGCCTATACCGAGCATGGCGCTGCTATGAAGCGGCAAAGCACGGCAGACAGCATACCGATATGGCAGGACATCCTGCGGGCTGTTGCGGTGAAAGTATCCGTAATGAAGATGCGGTTTATTTAATGTATCTTGTTTGCAGAGAGCTGAAACTCAACCGCCGGAAAGTGCTGGATCCTCTCACTATGGCCATTGATGCCGTTATGCAGGCCGATTTCACAGAAACCAATCCAAGCGTTTTGGCAGAGAAAATAGATAAAATAGAAAGAAAACGAACCGTTCTCATCGAACTTTATACCAGCGGAGATATTGACAAAAGCGAATTTACTACTCTAAGAGCCAACTATGACGAAGAAATAGCAAAGTTAAAGACTATGGCAAAGAATCCCCATGAACAGCAGTCCATGATACAAAAACAGCAGGAATGGATGGCAGAGATCAAGAAAGTGATTCTAGAGCTGCTAAACGGCGTCCCGTACGAAGATGACTGCTACGCCCAGATACTTGACAAGATGGTAGTACATGACAAAAATCATGTTGAGGTCTATTTGAAAACGCTGCCGCATACGTGGAACTTTACGAGAACAAAAGGCGCTGCAAAGTCCTTTTAAAACTCCATTTCCGAGGCTTCTCTACCGATATCGGTCAGCAGCCCCTTGCACTCCTTGTAAGGCATGGTGTAGCGCTGTGCCAGATACCGCTGGGACGCTGCCAGCTCGCCGTCGGGACCGCCGAACTGACTGATAATCACCTGGGCCAGCTTCGGATTGGGCGCTGAAATATTTACGGGATACTGCAATCGTTTCTCATACTTCCACATCAGACGCAACCTCCTTCCCAGGGCCAGGGATCGTCCACCCAACTGAACGTGCCGCCGCAGGGTACGAGAGGCATAAACAACGGGCCCACTTGTTCGGTGTAAGCCTTCACTGCCTGTTCATACTTCTCTTTCGCTTCCTGATAATACTGCAGAGCCTCCGGATCACAGGGGTGCGTATCCAGATACAAAAGGATATCATCCAGCAGGAAGCCGGCCATGTCTACCTGGTGCAGATATTCTTTATTCATCGGCTGCACCTCCCCGCTGCACAGAACGGTTTGTCAAGTTCCGGGAAAATCGTGCCGCTCATCAAAGCGCGGTGAGGATCGTATGTCCTCTTCCATCTCTGCCAAGGTACATATGCCATGGCAATTTCAAACGAATCCATCTCATTCATAGACGGAGGGGTGCATCCGCAGTCGGGCTTTGGCGGCTGTGACGGACGGCCGCATCCGCAGCCCGGTCTTTGCGGCGGCTGCGGACGACCGCATCCGCAGTCCGGTTTTGGCGGCTGTGACGGACGGCCGCATCCGCAGCCCGGTCTTTGCGGCTGTGACGGACGGCCGCATCCGCAGTCCGGTTTTGGCATCGGTGACGGATGGCCGCATCCGCAGTCCGGTTTTTGCGGCTGTGACGGACGGCCGCATCCGCAGTCCGGTTTTTGAGGCTGTGACGGATGGCCGCATCCGCAATCCGGTTTTTGAGGCTGTGACGGATGACCGCATCCGCAATCCGGTTTTGGCATCGGTGACGGATGGCTGCATCCGCAGTCCGGTTTAACCGGTTCTGTCTGGCAGCCGCACCCCGGGCCCGTCATCTGGCCGCCGTTCATCGGGCGTCTATAGCCATAGCCGCCGCGGGAACGTCGCTGTTGGTTATATTCCAAGGTCTTTTCTCCTCTCTCATACTCTGCTTTACATTATCAGTTTATGGGAGAAGCGCAAAAAGGTGATTATACGTTGTTTCTTGATAGGGGATAGTAGTCCAGATGCTCTGTTACCTGAAAACCGCAGGCTTCATACAAAGCGCAGGCCGCTTCATTGCGGGAGCTTACCTGCACAAGCATCGTGTGCGCGCGTTCCCTCTGCCCCGCCGCCAAAAGCCTCAGAAACAGCCGCCCGTATCCCTTCCTTCGCATCGGCTCTTCGATTTCAAACCCATACAGATACAGGGTTCCCGTCCCTGCAAAACTGACCATGCGGCAGTGCCCAAGCTCCCTGTCTCCCTGTCTGAGACGGTATTCGTCCCCTTCCTGAACCACTCGCAGCTCCAAGGCTTTTTCTGATGTGCTTGGTTCGGTTTCCCCTTCTTTCATTTCTTTTTCTTCTGTCTTAATGTTTGACAGAGCCTCCAGAGAAGCTGCCATCATTCTCTCGCAGTATTCCATTCTCAGTCCCATATGCAGAAGCATCGCCTGCGCGTCCGGGCTTCTGCCGTCGCTGACCAGATAAAACGCCAGATCCTGATCTTTCCACTCCTCTCTTGCACAGGCCAGCAGCTCGCCAAAATGCCCTTTTTTGCGGTATCCCGGCAGCGTAAATCCGGTGATCTCCGCGTAGCTTCCATCCGGAACAAACAGGCTCAGAAAACTGACTGGATAACTGTCTTCATAATAGATAAAAAAACAGGGGCGAGACGGGTCCGCATTCTCCTTCTCATCCAGAAACGGCTCCTGTGTCACAGGCTCCCATGCCCGGCACGCCCTTCCCAGAGCTTCCAACTCCTGCCGCTGCTGTCCGCTCAGACGCGGCGTAACGCAAATAGACGCTTCGTGCTTCATCTCCGCTCCCTTCTCACCGGCCGAAATAGGCGTCCAGACCATCGGCAATTCCCTGCACCAATTTACTCTGATACTCCGCGGACGCCATCTTTTCATCTTCCCTGGCATTGCTCATATATCCCATCTCGACAATCGTCACCGGCACAGTACACCAGTTGATACCGCTCATGGTATCGGTCTCCCAAACGCCGTTGTTCTTTGCCCCCGCGCTGTCGCATAAATGGTTGATGACCTGATCCGACAGAGCGCGGCTGTCGTCATAGATCTGGCTGCAATACGGATTTTTCGGCGTGGGGCAGATCGTCATCGCCCCGGTCTTATCCGCATTGCTGGAACCGTTGGCGTGAATCCGCACAAAGGCGTCGGCTCCGGCCTGATTCGCCACCGCCGCCCGCTCGGCGTTGCTGATATTGACTTCGTTGGTTTCCCGCACCATCAAGACGGCGTAGCCTCTTGCCAGAAGCTCGTCCCGAAGCTGCAGAGAAACCTGCAGCGTCAGTTGATACTCCGCCGTCTTTGTCGATACGCCGCTGGTGCCGTAGGATACTTTTTTCTTTGTCTCGCTGGCGCCGGGCCCCACCGGTTCTTTCTCGTTGTTTCCCTTGCCCTGATGGCCCGGATCGATACAGACGAGCGGACCGTCCCCGTCATAGAAGATCCCGGTGCCGGCCTGGCCGGATAGATCTGTCGGATAGACCGGCTCCTCGTCGGTCAGATAAGCCGACGCCACATAGCAGATCTGATCCTGATATGTCACCTGCTTCCATTCCTCGCTCGTCCCCGTCACCGTAATCTTCTGATTGGTGTACAGCTTTCCGGCAATCGCGCAGTCCGTATTGGGCGCAGTCCGGATATTGACCGTAGTCGTGGCGTACCAGACGCCGTCCTGCTCAGTGAATACAATCGGCTCGGTCTCCGGTTCGGCTGCCGTTTCGGACTCCATGCTCTCCTCGTCGCTTCCTGGTTCGCTCCCGTCCGCTTCGCTCGTCTTCCTGTCTGTATTCTCCTCCGCCTTTCCGGTTCCATCCAGATTTTCCTCTCCGGCTATTTCCGATGTTCCCGCTGCATCACGGTCTTCGGCTTCCCCCCGCGCTCCGGCTGTACTTTCGCCCTCGGTTTCCTCCAATCTCTCCGGCGTCTCGGTTGGCCCGGCCGTGCTCTCCTGCCCGTTTCGGCCGCTGCAGGCGCACAGATAAAGCGCTGCCAGCACCGCCAGCACGCCGGCTAGAAACCGCGCGCCCGATCGTCTTTTTTGTCTCTTTTGTCTCATCATTTTATCCTCCTATTGTCCGCTCTCCATTCCCGCCAAAAATGCTTGTCTGCGCAGACCGTTTCTCAACATTTTTCTGCTTCCTGCTGCCTCCCGGAAAAAAAGGAAACAGACTTTTGCACCATTTTTGTACCACAGTATAGCATAATCCCGGCAACAAATCAATTCCGGCCTTTATTAAAAATATCCTCTTTTCCCGCCCTCTTTTTTGTGATACACTTTCTGTATCACACAGACAGGAGATCTCATGGCCATGCAAAAAATTCTGTCCAATTATCTCTATCTATTCAGAAAGCTGAACCGCTCCGATCCCAAACTCTTTGTCTACAGTGCTTTTATGGTGGCTGTCGGAACCGCCCTGCCGCTCTGCGGCGTGATGTTTCCCAAAGCTGTCGTATGGGCCGTCTCACAGGAAGGATCTACCCTGGCGCTTCTGGCCTTGGTGCTGGTATTCTTTTTTCTGATCAACGGATTCTGCAGCGCGGTTTGGACCTATATGAACCGGCGCAACGGGTTCTATCTGACCAATTTCGGTTTCAAGTTAAAGGAGGATATCCAGGCAATTACCATGCGGATGCCCTTTTCTATGACCGAAGATCCGAAGGTACTCGACGAAATCCGCCTGGCAAAAGAGTGCATCGGCCGGACACAGCCCGCGATTGAAACGTTCTGCGGGTGCGCCTCTGCCATTCTGCTGCTGAGCGGCTATATCGTGCTGCTTCTTCGGCTTGATCCGCGCATTCTGCTGGTCTTTCTCATCTGCTCCTTCCTGCAGATTTTGATCCTGCAAAGGAGCAAGCAGAAAAAGGCCGGGCTGCGGGAAGAAAAGGCCGGTGTGGAGCGCCGGAAAAATTATCTTTTTCAGACCATGTTTGACTACCGCTGCGGCAAGGAATTGCGTCTTTTTGCCATGGACGGGATTCTGCGCCGGAAATATCTGGGTTCGTGCCGGGAGCGGCAGACGATTCTGACCCGTTTTGAGCGGTATCAGACCGCAGGCGAGATGGCGGGCGCGCTGCTGCGGGCCGTGTGCGAGCTGACCATCTATCTGTCTCTGCTGTTTTTCTATCTGGAGGAAGGGCTGTCAGCCGATACCTTTGTCATGTATATCGGCGTGGCGGCTTCCTTTCAGAATGTCTCAAAGGATCTGGCCGACGCGGTCTCCGATCTGATTTATCATCATGTGTCAATCGAAGATTACCGCCGCTTTGTCGAGGGCAAAAGCACGCTTGCCAGAGAATCTTGCGAGGCGTCCGGCCGGCTCTCTCCGAGCACGGAGCCCCCCTCTTTCGGCCGTGCTTCCATCGTATTTGAGGACGTCAGTTTTTCCTATCCGGGAAGCGCAGTCAAAGTCCTGGACCATGTGAGTTTTACTCTGGAGCCCGGCTGTCATGCTTCCATCGTGGGAGAGAACGGAGCCGGAAAGTCCACTCTCGTCCGCCTTCTCTGCCGCTTTTATCCGCCCGACGAGGGACGCATTCTTTTAAACGGTACGGATATTCAGGAATGGGAGCCGCGAGAGTACCTGCGGCGGATTTCCGGCGTGTTTCAGGAGAGCCGCCTGTTTGCCGCCACGCTGGAAGAAAATATCTGCCCCAATCAAAAGGCCGATCCAGAACGAATGTGGGAAGCGCTTCGCATGGCAGGAATGGAGGAAAAAATCAGGCGCCTTCCCAGGCAGGAAAAAAGCAATGTCTTAAAATATCTCTACGACGACGGCGTCGAATTTTCCGGAGGGGAAAAGCAACGGCTCTGCCTTGCCAGAGCCATATATAAAAACGGCGATCTTCTGTTGCTGGACGAGCCTACCGCCGCCCTGGACGCGCTGGCGGAAAAAGAAATCTATGAAAGCTTTGACCGGATCTCCCGGGGAAGAACCGTGCTGTTTATCTCCCACCGGCTCAATTCCAACCGGCTCTGCGACAAGGTTATTTTTCTGGAAAAGGGACGGATACTGGACCAGGGAAGCCATGAAGACCTGATGGATCGCTGTCCGCCCTACCGGGACATGTACCGCCTGCAGGCCAGATATTACATCCGCTCTCAGAAGGAGGACGCTCAATGAAAAAACCGAACGCTCTGTTTTATTTTCTGAAAGTAATCTGCCGGATTTCCTGGCAGGCCGCCGCCTTCTGCCTGAGTCTGACGCTTTTAAAAGCGGCCGCTCCCATCGTCAATACGCTTCTGTCCGCAAAACTGTTAGGCCAGCTAACCGCACACGAAACGCCGCATGATATCGGACAGACCATCTTTGCCGTGATCGGATTTAATTTGGCCGTCGGCCTGATACAGCCTTTTTTAGCCGGCCGTTTTGCGACGCTGACGGAAAAGCTGAAGGATGAGTTCTGCCTGCGCGTGGGCGAGCAGATGATGGCGCTTTCCTACGGCCAGGTGGAATCGGCCGCAGTACAAGATCTGAGGCAGCAGGCGCTGCTCCCGATTACACAGTGGGGCTGTTTTGAATTCATTTTGAATCGTTTTATCCCGGATGTTCTCGGCAGCCTTCTCACCATTGCCGCCACTTTTTTTCTGGTGCTGGAATACAGCCTGTTTCTTCTGCTTCCGATCCTGCTTTTGACCGCGGTGCAGCTTTGGATCCTTCGGATCAAAAACCGGAAATTTCAGACGGTTGCCTCCCAGGTAGGCCAGGTGGAACGAAAGCTTGGATACTATGACGGCATCACCAGCGATTTTTCCGCGGGAAAGGATATTCGTCTGTTTCAAATCGACCGGATTTTGATGAAGAATATCCAACATCTCAACGACGAGGAGGTCGGCGCGCTATCCGATTTGTTTTCTCACACGGTTGCCATGGATTTCTGGGGTTCCTGGGTGACACAGTTTCAGATTTATCTGGTCTATTTTATCGAGGCGCTGGCCCTGTACCGCCGGACCGTCGATATCGGCGGCTTCTTTCGCATCACAGGACTTTTTATCAATTTTGGAAACGCTGTATTCCGTCTGGCCGGCGCATTTGCCGACATGCGGGTCAGAGTCCATTTTTTGGAGGGCTTTCTCTCCTTTGAACAGCTTCCCGTTCTGCAGACACCGCCCGCTGAGGAATCCGTTGCCGGTCAGGCTGTCGAGTTGACTTTTCAAAATGTATCCTTTGCCTATTCGGGCGCCGAGCCGGTTCTGAAGGATGTGAGCTTTTCCATTCCTGCGGGAAAAAGCGCTGCCCTGGTCGGGGTAAACGGCAGCGGAAAAAGCACGATCGCCAAACTGGCGACCGGACTTCTCATTCCGGATTGCGGGCAGATCCTCATCGACAAAAAACCGCTGACCACAGACGGACGAAATACTGCTTCCGCCGTCTATCAGGATTACCAGCTTTTTGCGTTTACCATCCGTGAAAATGTGGAGACCGCTTTTACCGGCCGGGGTTGCGTGACGCAAACGCTTTTGGACACCGGGCTTTCGGATGTGGTGAACCGCCTGAAAGAGGGCGCGGACACCTATTTATACCAGGCTTTTCATCCCGAAGGCATAGATCTGTCCGGCGGCCAGAGCCAGAAGCTGGCTGCGGCCAGAGCCCTTTACAAAGATGCCGGGCTCATTATCCTGGACGAACCGACTTCCGCCTATGACGCCAAGGCCGAGGCGGAGATCTTTCAGGATTTCCAGAAGCTCATCCAGCAGAAAACTGCCCTGCTGATCTCCCACCGGCTGGCTAGCTGCCGCTTCTGCGATGAAATTCTGGTGATGGACGGCGGCCGGATCGCGGAGAGAGGAACCCACACCCAACTGATGCAAATCGAGAAAGGCCGGTATCGGGAGATGTTTCTGGCACAGGCCGAATATTATAATTGAGGCAAGAAAGGAAAGGTCCTATGAGCAGAAAAAGAATCCGTGACTACGGTTTTGTGGTCGGAGAACTTCCCACCGGCCCCAAAAATGCGATCACTGACATACCTGGCGTCACCGTAGGCCACTGTACCGTTTCCACAAAAGAGAATCAGACCGGCGTCACCGTGGTCATACCGGCCCCTCACAACCTCTTTGTCCGCAAGCTGCCCGCCGCCTCGTATGTGTTAAACGGCTTCGGAAAAAGTCTGGGCCTGGTACAGATCGACGAGCTGGGCAGCTTGGAGACGCCGATCGCCATCACAAACACCCTGAACGTGGGCCTGGTTCACGACGCCTTGGTGGACTACATGCTGGACCGCTGCGCGGCGGATCGGGTCGAGGTGCATTCCCTGAACCCGGTCGTCTGCGAATGCAACGACGCCGAACTGAACCATATCGCCAAGAGAGCGGTCACGGCCAGCCATGTTTACCAGGCCATAGAAAACGCCGGCGAGATTTTTGAACAGGGGGCCGTGGGCGCCGGGCGCGGCACGGTCTGTTACGGATTAAAGGGAGGGATCGGCTCTTCCTCCCGGGTGATCCGGCTGGATGAAACAGACTACACGGTAGGCGTATTGGTACAGTCCAATCACGGGCGCACCGCCGATCTGTCCGTAGCCGGAAATCCTTTGGGCCGCCGGATAGAGGAACGCATGAAAAACCGGGAGGACAGCGAGCGTCCGCCCATACCGCCGGCAATTTTGGACAAAGGCTCCATCATCATGATCGTAGCCACCGATCTGCCGGTCAGCGACCGGCAGCTTCGCAGAATTCTAAAGCGCGCCGCCGTCGGACTGGTGCGCACCGGCTCCTATCTGGGACACGGCAGCGGCGATATCATGGTCGGCTTCTCCACCGCCTACACGCTGCCGTCCGAGACCGATCCGGCTGTGATCCCGATCCCTCTTCTCAACGAAAACAAAATTGAAAAAGCTTTCCGCGCCGCAGCGGAAAGCTGTGAGGAAGCCATTCTCAATTCACTGGCCGCCGCCGAGACTGTGACAGGCTATCAGGGCCATGTCCGCTGCGGCATAGGGGAATGGTTGCAACGCCCTTGATTTTTCACAGAATCTCCCCGCCGCAGGCAATCCGGTCTTCCTCATAGAAGACCGCCGCCTGGCCCGGCGTGACGGCGCGCACGGGGCTGTCAAAAACACACTCCACCTGGTCTTCTTTTATCCGGCGTATTGTGGCCATCTCCCCGGCATGGGAATAGCGGATCTTGGCCAGGACGCGGCGGGGTTCGTTCAGACTCTCCCATGCCATAAAATTCAGATGACCGCAGATCAGGCGATCCGCCCAGACATCTTCCGCCCCGCCGATGACGACCTCATTGGTCTGGGGCCGGATCTCCGTCACAAAAACCGGGCGGCCCAGTGCCAGGTTCAACCCTTTCCGCTGGCCGATGGTATAGTGGAGAATCCCTTTATGGCGGCCTAAAATCCGACCGTCCTGCGTCACGAAATTTCCCGGCTCCGGCTTTTTTCCTGTGTCCTGTTCGATAAAACGCCCGTAGTCCCGATCCGGCACAAAACAGATTTCCTGGCTGTCCGGCTTTGCCGCCGTCTCCAGGCCGATCTGTTGTGCCATCCTGCGGATCTCGTCTTTGGTATACTCTCCCACCGGCATCAGCGTGTGCGATAACTGCTGCTGCGTCAGACTGTACAGCGCATAGGTCTGATCCTTTCCATCCGCCGCCGAACGGCAGACGGCATAGCGCCCTTCTTTCGTCCGGCCAATTCTGGCGTAATGGCCGGTGGCAATATAATCGGCCCCGATCTCCAGGCTGCGCTTTAAAAGGCTCTCCCACTTGACATAGCGGTTGCAGGCAATGCAGGGATTGGGAGTCCGTCCCTCCATATAAGCCTGCACAAAGTAATCCATAACCTTGCAGCGAAATTCCTGTTTGAAATTCATGACATAATAGGGAATATCCAGGCGGCGGGCCACCAGGCGGGCGTCCTCCACTGCTGTCAGGCCGCAGCAGCCTCCGTTTTCTGAGGTCAGGTCGCTGTCCTCGTCCTGCCAGATCTGCATGGTAACGCCGACTACGTCATATCCCTGTTCCTTTAAAAGCCAGGCCGCCACCGACGAATCCACACCGCCGGACATTCCTACCACCACTCTCTTTTTCATCGGTTATCCTTTCCCTTTTCCGCCAGCAAAATGACTGCTTTCTGCCGCTGGTCAGTAATCCTCTTCCTCCTCTTCCTCCCCGATGTCTGTCTTTGGTTTGGAGAGACCCTCGATCTGAAGGTTGTTCTTTACGGCATAGTCCCACAGCGCCGCATGGATCGCTTCTTCCGCCAAGAGAGAACAGTGCATTTTCACCGGAGGAAGGCCGTCCAGCGCCTCGGCCACCGCCTGATTTGTAATCTGCATGGCCTCCGAAACGGTCTTTCCCTTCACCAGCTCCGTCGCCATGCTGCTGGTCGCCACCGCCGCGCCGCAGCCAAAGGTTTTGAACCGAACATCCCGGATCACTTGGTTTTCGTCAATGTCCAGATACATTCTCATGATATCGCCGCATTTGGCGTTTCCCACTGTACCCATGCCGCTGGCGTTCTCGATCTCCCCCACATTGCGGGGATTCTGAAAGTGGTCCATTACTTTCTCACTGTACATTTTTCTTTCCTCCTCGTTCTCTCCCGCCTTTTTTGAAATCCTCATACAGCGGGGACATGTCGCGCAGCTTAACGATAATCTCCTTCAAACGATCCACGGTGACGTCGATCTCTTCCTGCGTGGTCTCATGGCCCAAGGTCAGCCGCAGAGAACCATGGGCAATCTCATGGGGCAGGCCGATGGCCAACAGCACATGCGACGGGTCCAGAGAACCGGACGTGCAGGCCGAACCGCTGGAGCCGCAGATTCCCGCCATATCTAACAGAATCAGCATGGACTCGCCCTCCACAAACTGAAAGCTGAAATTGGCGTTGCCAGGAAGCCGTTTTGTCCGGCTGCCGTTCAGACGGGTATAGGGAATCTCGGAGAGGACCCGGTTAATCAGGTAATCCCTAAGCTTTGTCTCTCTCTCCATGCGCTCCTGCATGGTAGCCGCGGCGATCTCGGCCGCTTTCGCAAATCCGACGATGCCGGGGATATTCTCCGTCCCTGCCCGGCGCTTGCGCTCCTGTGCGCCGCCGTGAAGAAACGAACGGATTTTCACGCCCTGGCGGATATACAGAAGTCCTACGCCCTTGGGTCCGTTGAGTTTATGGGCGCTGGCGCTGAGCATGTCAATATGGAGTTCCTCGACGTCAATCGGGATCTGACCGAACGCCTGCACCGCGTCCGTATGAAACAGAATGCCCTGCTCCTTTGCGATGGCTCCGATCTCCCGAATCGGTTCGATGGTTCCGATCTCATTGTTGGCAAACATAACAGAAATCAGAATGGTCGAGGGGCGGATCGCTGCCCTCAGCTCATCCAGGCGCATCCGACCGCTCTCGTCCACATCCAGATACGTCACCTCCACCCCCTGTTTTTCCAGCCACTGGCAGGTGTGCAGTATGGCGTGATGTTCGATCTTCGTGGTAATGATATGGTTCCCTTTCGCGCGGTACGCTTCCGCTGCCGCCTTCAGAGCCCAGTTGTCCGATTCGCTGCCGCAGCCGGTAAAATAGATCTCACGGCTGTCGCAGCCCAGTATCCCGGCCATGGTATCCCGGCTTTTCTGAAGCGCTTCTTTCGCTCCTCCCGCCAGACTGTATACGGCGGAGGCATTGCCGTATTCCTCCGTAAAATAGGGGAGCATCGCATCCACGACTTCCCTGCGGACTCTGGTGGTTGCCGCGTTGTCCAGATAAATCACTTTATTGCTCATTCCCTGATCCTTTCCCGCATCCCTTTCCTCTCTCAACCAGTTCGCCCAGATAGATATGGTCCACTGTGTTCTGGATGCTTTCATGAATTTGCTGCCAGACATATTTGGTCAGGCAGGCGTCGGAATTTTTGCAGCCCTCGGCTCCGGACAGAGCCTTGCAGTCCACCGGATTCAGATCTCCCTCCAGCGCGTACAGCACATCTCCCACCGAGATCTCCGCCGCCGGGCGTGCAAGCTGATATCCGCCGCCCGCTCCCCTGGCCGACACGACCAGACCCGCCCTTTTGAGACGGGCGATAATCTGTTCCAGATAGCGCTCCGAGATCTCCTGACGGACGGAAATGCTGTGTATGGACACCGGCGCATCCGTGCTGTAGATCGCCAGATCAATGATGGCTTTCAGACCGTAACGTCCTTTTGTCGATAGCTTCATTCTTTATCACTCCCTGAAATTCCTATAGATTTACTAGGAATTTCTCTAAACAGGATACCACGATGAATTCCTATTGTCAAGATAGGAATTCAGGAATTTTCTTCTTCCACGCCTCCGCGATCAGCTTGTGCCCCGCCGCGGTGGGATGAACGCCGTCCCCCGTCCAGTGGCTGATAGGCGCCCGCTTTTCTGCCTCGTCAAATACGCTCTGCAGGTCGATAAATTCTGCCCCGAACTCCTTTGCCAGACGGCGCGTGATATCCCGGCGCACGCCCACGCCAAGACAAAACGCCTCCCAATTTTCATCCGTAGCCGGCCCGTGGCAGACATAGGCCCCCATCAGGATCAGACGCACATCCGGGAGAGCGGTTTTCGTCTCCCGCAGAAGAATCCGGTATACTTCTTCATACAGGCCGGCATCCACGCTGCTCTGGTCGCCAAACTCCCGCCAGACATCATTGACTCCGATCAGTATGGTCAGCACATCCGGCTTTGCCAGCAGGCAATCCTTTTTCCAGCGTGCCAGCAGATCGAGTACCCGGTTGCCGCTGATTCCTCCGTTTAACACCTCGCAGTCCTTATCGTTACAGCACAGCTCCGCCTCCAGAAGACGCACATAACCGCTTCCTGTGCTGAAAAGGTCCTGATAATCGCTTCGCCCCGTATCGGTGATCGAATCGCCCTGAAATAGATATCTCACAATTGTTTTTCCTTTCTTACTGTTTTTCGATTCAGCCGTTTTGGCTCATTCTCAGATGAACCTGCCATTCTCCCTCAAAAGGCAGGCAAAGCCGGCTCACCGCCTGCCCGTTGACTTGCATGCTTTCGATCTGATTTCCCCACCCCTCGGTGGTAAGCGTAATCCGACTGTCTCTTACCAAAAGCCCCTCGATGCCAAGACCTTCCAGACTCCGCGGAATCGCAGGATGAAAACTTGTCCCCTCCACACTCACCCGAAGTCCCAGAAAGCCGTACAGAACCGCGCCGATGCAGAGACTGGCCGACCAGGTCTGATCCCGGCAGGAATCATAGTGATCCCCGCTCTGCCATCCTCCTTCCACTTGTCCGGCCCGGTCATATATTTCAAAAAAACGAAGGCCGCTCCCCAAAAACAGAGCCGTCAGCTTTTCCCACTCGTCGCCCGCCAGTTCGGTCTCGCCGGCCTGCGCTGCCGCCCGGATAAACAAGCCGTTGATAAAGGGCCAGATCAACTGATTATGTCTGGCAGGCTGTCTGACCCCGGCAAAATCCGGGCAGATGCTTGCAAGTCCTGCCGGAGAACGCTCCATGCGCTTTAACAGAGTCCCGGCGTCTTCACAGACGCTAAACAGCGCGGCAAAAATCTGGCCGCAGGCTTCCTGCATCCGGCAAAGACGGCCGTCCGGATACAGCAGATAGCCATATCCCTGCGGCGTCTCAAATACCATGCGGATACGCCCGGCAAGCTGTTCGGCTTTCTCCCTGTATTCTTTCCCGCTGCCGCCCAAGAACTCAGCCAGTTCGGCTGTACTTTTGTAGGCTTCACAGGCCAGACAATTGACGGACAGCGTCATCACGTCCCTCACCTTCGGATGATCGCCCTGAAATCCGGAATGGCAGCCCGGCTCATACAGATCCAGCGGATAGCCGCTGATCCCGTCATTGAAAAAAGAACCTCCGGTAAACAGGCCATACTGCCTGTTAAAGCGCCTGTTCTGCGCCTGCTGCCATTCGTACTGCGCCGCCTCCAGCGCCAGAGCGGCAAATTCCCGGTCTCCTGTCGCCAGGACATACTGCCAGGCTCCGACAATCCAAATGATACGATCCCAGTCCTGATTGTCCTGCTGAATCACCACGCGCCCATTTATGCGCTCACAGACGGCAAGCAGCGTGTTTCTGGCGATCCTTGGCTCCGTAATATTTGCGCCGTTCCAGGTATTCAGCACGGCATCCCGTATCCAGGGCTGTTCATAATCTCCTCCGGCCCGCACCATCCAGAGGCAGTCCCGGTCTATCCGGCCGGTCCGGTCGTAAACTTCCGGATCACAGGGTACCGTGTTGATATCCAGCAGATTGGCAAGAGCCGCTTCAAAAACCTCCTCTGTTTCCCGGTTTGCCGTATGCAGACGGGGACGTGTCTGCCAAGCCCCACGTTTTTGTGTCATTTCTCTTCTCCTACTCTTTTCTGTATCTTTTTTCTGCCGTCTTGCTGAAAAACAAGATGCTCTTTCCGGAAAGGGAGAAGGAGTTCTTGCAATTGCGGTTGAATTTTCCCTGTCCCTATGATAAAATGAATTCATTGCAAATCGGGGCAAAGGAGGAAAGTCATCTTGAAAATACAGGAATCGGCTGAAAATTATCTGGAAACCATATTGATTCTTTCGGAACGCATCGGCAATGTGCGCTCGATAGATATCGTCAATGAGCTTTCCTTTACCAAACCCAGCGTCAGCGTCGCCATGAAAAATCTGCGCGAAAACGGCTATATCCGCATGGACCATGACGGCTATATCACGCTGACCGAAACTGGCCGGGAGATCGCGGATATGATCTATGAACGCCACCGGCTACTCTCCGGCTGGCTGATGCAGCTCGGCGTCAGTGAGAAAACCGCCACCGAGGACGCCTGCCGCATGGAACATGTCATCAGCCGCGAGAGTTTTGAAGCGATCAAGCGCCATGCGTGCCGCAGCGCAGAGTCTGCTGATTGCTGAAAGACAGGTTCCCCGCACTATCATGTAAAAACCGGCAGGTTTCTGCCGGTTTTTTGGATGTTATTTTTTACTGTACCAGCGCCACCGTTTCTCTGGCAATCGCCAGCTCTTCATTGGTCGGAACCACCATGACCGTCACCTTGGAATCCGCCGTGCTGATCACCTTCTCCTCACCGCGGCAGCGGTTGGCCTCCCCGTCGATGGCAATTCCCAGATATCCCAGGTAAGCGCAGACCTCTGCACGCACATTGGCATCGTTCTCACCGATTCCTGCCGTGAACGCAATCACATCCACACCATTCATCGCGGCGGCATAAGAACCCACATACTTGGCTACCCGATAGCAGAAAATATCCAGCGCCGCCGCCGCTCTCTCATTGCCCTCCCGGCTCGCTGTATCCAGATCACGGAAATCGCTGGACACGCCGGAGATGCCCTGCACGCCGGATTTCTTATTCAGGACATTGACCACGCCGCCGACATCCAGCCCTTCCTTGCCGGCTATATATTCTAAAACGGCGGGGTCCAGATCGCCGCTGCGGGTTCCCATCACCAGACCTTCCAGGGGAGTGAATCCCATGCTGGTATCCACGGACTGGCCGCCGTCAACGGCGCAGATGCTGGAACCGTTGCCCAGATGGCATACGATGGTCTTCAGCGACGCGCCGTCCCGGTTCAAAATCTCCGGAACCCGCTTTGACACATAGCTGTGGCTGGTGCCGTGGAAGCCGTAGCGGCGAACCTTATATTTCTCATAGTACTCGTAGGGCAGGCCGTACAGGTAAGCTTTTTTCGGCATGGTCTGATGGAAAGCTGTGTCAAACACCGCAACCATGGGAACGCCGGGCATCAGCTCCTGGCAGGCGTTGATGCCGATCAGGTTTGCGGGATTGTGCAGCGGAGCCAGCTCGTTGCATTTCTCTACTTCTGCGATGACTTCCCCGTTTAACACCACAGACCTGGCAAATTTTTCGCCGCCGTGTACCACCCGGTGGCCTACGGCTTCGATCTCGGACAGATCGCGGATGACGCCGCATACCGGATCGGTCAGATGAGACAGAACCAGGCTGACCGCCGCCTTATGGCTCGGCATGTCCGCCTCGATGGCAACGCTGTCCTTGCCGGTGGGCTTGTGGGTCAGACGGCCGTCGATGCCGATTCGCTCGCACAGTCCCTTTGCCAGCACGGCTTCGCTGACCGAATCGATCAACTGGTACTTCAGGGACGAGCTTCCGCAGTTCATGACTAAGACTTTCATTTTAATCCTCCTAAATTCGGGCGTAATATACGCCGTATTGGTCTTATTTTAACCTGTTTTTGGGTGGGTGTAAAGGGGATTTTTTGGCCGCTTTCAGATCACCCGCTTTCTCGTCCAGCGTCCCGTCAGATAGCGGGAAAACGAAATCAGATAATTGACCAGCCAACCAATGGGTACGGCATACCACACCGCAGCCACGCCCACGACCGGCGCCAGCGTAAAGGCCGCCGTGACGCGAATCGCCAAGTTGATCAGATTGCCCAGGGTAAAGACCAGCACGTCACCCGATCCCCGCAGCACGCCGTCGCTGCAGGCTTTTGCCCCCAGCAGAATGACAAAAAAAGCGATGAAGGACAGATATCCCGTTCCGGTGGCCAGCGCTTCCGGCGACGGTGTCCTGCCCAGAAAACCCGCGATAATCGGCCGGTTGAATCCGCTCAGAATCACGGCGGTCACAACGGCAAAGACAGCGATGATCCCATAGCTGGCCCTATAGCCGCGGCGAACCCGCGCGGTATCTCCCGCGCCCATATTCTGCGCGGTAAACGTTGCGACCGCATTACCGGTTCCGATCATCGGCACCACACAGATGGATTCAATCCGGCTGCCCGCCGAATAGCCGGCCAGAGCCGCCGAGCCGAAATCGTTGACTACGGACTGAACCAAAAGCATTCCTATCGAAACAATTGACTGCTGCAAAATCGTGGGTACGGCAATCTTAGTTCCGGCGACCAGCATCTGACCGTCAAACAGAGGCGCGCGGCCGGCGTCTGCCTTCTCATCCGCGCTTTCCATCTCCCATCCGGCGTCATCCTGCGGATACTCCCGCAGCTTCTTCACCAGCAGGCCAAAGGAAATGCAGGCGGAAATCCCCTGGGCCATCACCGTGGCGACGGCGACGCCGTCCACGTCCATGCCCAGCCAGGTTACAGATAAAATATCAAAACCCACGTTGAGCAGCGAAGAAAAGATCAAGAGGTACAGCGGCGTCCGGGAATCCCCCAGCGCGTTAAAGACGGATGCCAGTACATTGTACATAAACAGAAATGGCAGACCCATGAAATAAATGCCCAGATACAGCTCCGCCTGCGCCAGCACATTCTCCGGTGTGCGCAGCGCTGTCAGTATCCGGTGATTCAAGAGCTGTCCTGCCAGTCCCAGCACTATACTGACTCCCAGAAAGGTAATCAGAGCCGTGGAGACCGAGGTGCGCAGCTTCCGGTAACGGCCGGCTCCCAGATACTGGGAGGTCAGCACTGCCGCTCCGTTGCCGCCTCCGATGGCGATCATGATAAAAACCGTCGTCAACGCATAGGACGCGCCGACCGCAGCGAGCGCATCCTCGCTGACAAAGTTTCCCACAATCATGGAATCGGCCATATTGTAAAACTGCTGAAACAAATTTCCCACAATCAGGGGAAACGCAAACCACAAAAGACTTTTCGCCGGGCTTCCCTGGGTTAGATCGGCTCTGGCCCTCCCCCCGGCATGGATTTTCTGCTCTGTCTGCTTCATCTTGCTCGATCCTCCTGTCCGCCTTTCACTTCTGAGCGGCTCTCTGCCGTCAACCCTTGTTCTTTCCCTGCCCGGTCCTCCTCCGTTAAGCCGCATTCTGCCTCCTGCCTTTTCCTTCTATTCTCAGCCTCCTGCTGTGAATATTCACAGCCGCAGTAATTCTGCCGGTACAATCCATACTGAGCCGACAACTGAAGAGAACGTTTATATCCGTCCCGTTTCTTAAAATCTCCCGGCAGCCAGCAGACGCCCTGTTCCTGTGAGAGCCTGTAGCCAATCTCGTTCAGCTTCTTCGCGTTCTTTAACGGGCTGATACTGAGCGTCGTCGTCACATAGTCAAAACCGCCCTCACGGGCCTGTCTGACCGCTTGGCGCAAGCGCAGCTCATAGCAGCGAAAACACCTCTCCCCGCCTTCGGGCGCCTGTTCCAATCCTCTTGCCATCTCGTAAAAGCTTTCTCTGTCATAGGGGCCTTCCCTAAAGGATACCGTGGGAAATTCCTGAATGAGACGTTTTTGCTCCTCCGCCCGTCGAATATACTCCTCTTGCGACGTAATATTAGGATTATAGTAATAAACTGTAACCAAAAAATTGGAAGACAAATATTCCAGGCAATAACTGCTGCAGGGCGCGCAGCAACTGTGCAGAAGCAGGGAAGGACGGCGTCCCTCCTCTTTCAGTTTCTCGAGAATCCGTTCCAGTTCTCTCTGATAATTGACGGTGTTCATTCTCTCCCCTTTCTTTTCGCTTTCCATCTGACAGGTATTTTAACGCAAAGGATGTCTCTTTGCAAGGGCGAAGTCTCCCAAAAACCATTCGCTCACCTCCTCTTAGTCAGAGACATATTCTAAAAGAAAAAAGGATTTTTTATGGACTATCAAGCACTTGTACCCGTCACAGGCGTGATCACCGCCCTCCGCCGGCAGTCGGAGGACTGCTGCAGCCAGATGCTGGCTCTGAACACGGACAGCGGGCAGGTCAATTTTCTGCTCTCAGCCGAAACCCTGGTGTTGGGCAATATCCGGCTCCGCATGGGGATGCGCGTCATGGCCTATTATGACAGCCGGCTGCCGGTTCCTCTGATCTACCCGCCGCAGTACCAGGCCCAGCTCATCGCTGTACTGCGGCCGGGCGAACAGGGCTATCTGGGCTTTTTTGACCGCCGCCTGACCGCCGCCGATCAGTCTCTGCGGCTGAATCTTGCAAACTCTACCACCGTCCTCACCGCAAACGGACAAAGCTTCTCCTGTCCGCCGGTCAATCAGACGTTGTTTGTATATTACACCGTCACAACCCGAAGCATTCCGCCTCAGACTACGCCCAGAAAGGTTGTTGTTTTGTGTTAAGTTTCATCAACGGCTTTCCGAATAAAATGCTAAAAAGAGGAGGCTTCCCGGGAAAACACGCCCCGGGGGCTTTCTTTTTTTGTCTGTATCGATTGATTTCTGCCGTTCTTTGTCGAAAGATATCTCTTGACAAATCCGGCTGATTTATCTGATAATAAAGATAGGACAAAACGATCCAGCCAGCTATCAGGACGTTACAAAGGAGGATACCATGATTAAACTCGGAAAAGTCAATTATAAAAAGGGGGTTCTTCCTCTTGGGAAAAATAAATACGGAGATGCCATCTCCCTGGATTCCAGCCAGATTCACCAATTGAACCGCCTTGAAATCTCGGTGAAGGAAATTCACTTTACAGTGATCGCCGTACTGCAAAAAGGCTGGATCTTTCTGTGCAATAATCCAAACGCCTATGAACAGCTTCTGGACCTGACAGCCGAGGGAAAGATCTGCCAAGTCTATCAAAAAGCCGCAAAAAACTATAACGTTGAACGAATTTGGTGGATGCTTCTGTATACCTTCTCAATAGAAAAATATCATTTAGACAGCTATAAACTGTATCGGGAATGGAATCTTTCTGATAATCTGTATAATATAGATATCCTGCACCCTGATCTTGATTCGGACACTCATCGAATTTTGTTTATCACTGGCACTGACTGGAATCAGCTCTATCAGGATATCAAAATGCTGCTGCCTGAAAATCTGGAAGCCGCCCGCCTGCAGGAACGCAAAAACGCCGTGCTGTCCCGTCAGAATAAACTGATAGAAAAATACGGCTTACACTGGGAGCGGGCTGAACATTTTTTGAACCGCGCGCAAGGTTCTTCGGAAGAGGAGCTGGAAGAAGCCGGGGACAGTCTAAAAAAAGAAATTTGCTTCTGGCAGGAAGCGCTGGACGGCGGCCTTGCCGAAAAGGAGTGGACCGAGGCGTACCTCACTGTTTTGTCCCGAAAAGAGACCCTTCTGAAACAGCAGTATCTGCGCCTGACAAACCGCCGCCTGGAAAACGACTACGGCCAGATTCCCGATCAAAAAATTGCGCTCTTGAGCCGGCTGCGAAAAATCACCTTCCAGGATGCGCTTTTCCTGTATCGAAGCTATATGGACAACCAGCGCGAACTCGAAGAAGAATACGAGTCATATCCCTGCGCGGGAGATGAGCCGCTCTATCCGCAGTATATTGAATTTTTCAGGCTGGGCAGCGTGCTTGTCAGCCAGAAGCTCAACCAGCTCAACATAAACAAAAGCAAACAGAAATATATCGCGCCGGATATTCTGGATCAGGCCCTAATGTATTTTTACGAGACCAAAACACCGGAGGAGGCCAGACAACTGCAGCAAAAAGAAGATTATCTGGAAAACCGTAAAAACGGTCTGGCCGGAGAAAACGAAGTTGCGTACGCTCTCAAATGGCTCGATTCCAAATACCAAAAGATCTCAAAGCAGCCTACGGGCCGCTACGGCGAAAAAAGCATTCTTCTGTGCAATCCTGCCCTGATCGACGAGCCGCAGGAATTTGATCATATTGTCATAGGTCCCCAGGGCGTATTTCAGATTGAGACAAAAAATTATGTCGGAAAACTGATTGTAGACAAAAACGGAAACTGGATCCGCATCAAAAGAGACGGCGTGGAGGAAGGGGAGCGAAATCCTCTTTCGCAGCTTCGCCGTCATGAGAAGGTTCTGCGTTCCATCTTGGGAGAGGAAATTCCGATCATCAGTATCCTGTGCATGGCGCATCCCAAGATGATCATCGAGGGGGTGGAATACTGTCCCGTCCCTCTGATCAAGAGCGATCTGCTGGTGGAATATATCGAACAATATCCCGCCATCCTCCCGCTCACTGAGGCGCAGATACAAAAATGTCTGGACCAAATAGAATCTTACCGCGTCGTGACCAGGAGAACCACCGGCTCGGTCTAATTGGTATTATCCTGCCAAAGTTTTGCCAGAATATCCTTTAAAACCAGAAAAGCGTCCTCCTCGCTGTAACCATACTCCCGTTTCAGACCGGTCAGCATATCCTGTAATTTTATGGTATATTGTCCGGTCTGTACTTCTCTCGGATAGGTTTCCAAAATCGGATACTTTTTCGCCCACAGCTTTGTCCAGTCCATTTTCTTCTGTGTCTCTTCGCTGGTTTTTTCTATGATCTCTTCGATTTCTTTTACTTCGATATCAAAGTCGATCAGCTCATCCAGCGTCACGCCGTACAGCACGGATAATCTCTTTGACTGCTTGATATCCGGCAGCGTTTCATCCAGCTCCCATTTTGAAATAGTCTGCCGGCTAACGCCAAGTTTTTCGGCAGCCGCCTCCTGTGACAAACCGCTTTTCTTTCGGACCTGAAATAAATTGTTTCCCAAACTCATATGTCGTTCCTCCTGTTTTTTCTGAAACCAGTATAGCGAATCTGCCGAAAATAATCTACCAGCTTTCCATTGCAATTGCGCCCGTTTTCTTAACAACAAAGAATGATATCCATCAGAAAAAATTTCTTGACAACAGCCGCCGCCAATGGTATTATTATCAATGACCATTTTAGTATTTTTGGTCATATAATTTTGCAGCAGAGCTGCTTTGGCCGCTGATGTAAACAACGAATAGGAGGTAACAATGAAAACAGAAATTGTAACAAAAAATAATAAAACCGTTGCGGTTATCCACAGTGACGAGCTTCTGATAAAGGATGTTTCATCCGCACTGGATCTGATTATGAACCTGCAATACGAGACTGGCTGCACGGATTTTGCCGTCAACAAAGACGCCATTTGCAATGATTTCTTCATCCTGAGCACCGGTTTGGCAGGAGAGATCCTGCAGAAATTCATCAACTATGGGATCCGTTTTGCCATCTACGGAGATTTTTCAAAGTATACCAGCAAACCTTTAAAAGATTTCATGTATGAAAGCAACCGGGGCCGCGATGTCTATTTTCAGCCGGACGTTTCTACGGCCTTAGATAAGCTTTTCGGATAACCGGAACACATTACCGGCCCAAACCGGTCCGCCGGCCGGCGATTTCATTCAGGGCGCCCGTGCGCATTCCGGTTTCCTGTAACGCTTTCTCATACAGCGCGATCAGATGTTTTCCCACAATAAGGGAGAGCTCTACCACATGCCTTTTCAGCTCATTCGGCACATTCCGGCCAAATTCCTGGATCTCATAGGTCAGTTCTCCCGCATATCTGATCTCAGCCAGCCCGGCCATGGCTTCTTTCCAATCAATATTTCCGAAAAACGGCATCAGATGTTCGTCGCTCATCCCATGGTTATCCTGGACATGAACCGCTTTCAGGCGGCTTCCTATCCGGTTTAGATTCTGCCGGTGAAAACCTCCTGTCAGATTTGCGTGCCCGAAATCATAGCAGACACCCACGGCACTGGAATGAAACGCATCGACCAGCCCGCACAGTTCTTCCACTGACGCACAGTAAATTCTCTGATACGGCCTGGTCCGGTATTCAAAATCGTTCTCCAGCGCGATCCCCACGCCATACTTGATGGCCGTCTCCACATGGGGCGCATAATAATTTAGATTTTCACGAAGAGAGACCGCCATATCCTGCCCCGCCTGATAGACGGTCCCCGGATGGGTGACAGCCCAGCAAACGCCCAGTCTTGCGGAGGCCACAAGGGAACGCCGGATCCACTCTTCCATTCTTCTGCTCTGCGCGTCGTCAGCCATTCCAAATATATCGTAATAGGGAAGATGCGATTGCGTAAACTTGACCCCCAGCTTGGCTCCCAGCTCTCCGATCTCATCCACATAGCGCTCCCAGTCATCATCCCGCATTCGCGAATGCGGGTTCATTACCTCGCAGAAATTCAGATCCAGCACGCGATAACCGGCGGCGGCGCACAGTTCTATGCTGTAGGTCATCGGATTCTTTTTCCCATCCGGGCAAAAGGCCGTTATGTTTGTCGAGGTGGAAAGTTCCATTCTTCTTCTCCTCTTCCTGTCCTTGTTTGGATTAAAATCTTTTTATGCGGTATCAAAAAGAGGGTGCTGCCAATTTGCGGCACCCTCATCCTATTTTCATGTTTGGCGTTTCGCCTGCTGCATAAAGTTTACTGCAAAAAGTCCCGAATCCTCTTGCTGCGCACAGGATTGCGCAGCTTGCGCAGCGCCTTTGCCTCGATCTGGCGGATGCGCTCGCGGGTCACGTTAAACTCTTTTCCGACCTCCTCCAAGGTACGGGGATGACCGTCCTCCAGGCCAAAGCGCAGAACGATTACCTGCCTCTCCCGATCCTTCAGATCCTCCAAAAGTGCATCGATATGCTCTCTGAGCATCACCGATTCTACGTTGCCCTCCGGCGTCACGGCATTGTTGTCCGCCACAAAATCGCCCAGATTGGAGTCGTCCTCCTCCCCGATTGGCGTTTCTAGGGAAGCCGGCTCCCTGGCGATCTGCATGATCTCCATGACCTTATCCTCCGGCATTTCCAGCGCCGCCGACAGTTCGCTCACTGAAGGCTCATACCCCAGCTCCAGGGTCAGCTTCCGCTGCATCTTCGACATCTTATTGATCGTCTCCACCATATGTACCGGCACGCGGATCGTGCGCGCCTGATCCGCCAGCGCTCTGGTCACAGACTGGCGAATCCACCAGGTAGCGTAAGTACTCAGCTTAAACCCTTTGGTATAGTCAAATTTCTCCACGCCTTTGATCAGTCCCAGATTCCCCTCCTGCACCAGATCCAGAAAACTCATGCCGCGTCCCGTATAGCGCTTGGCAATACTGACGACCAGACGAAGATTCGCCTCAATCAGCCTTTCCTTGGCCTCCTGATCGCCGTCAAACTTCTTCTTGGCCAGCTCCAGCTCCTCATCCGCCGTCAGAAGCGGAACCGTGCCGATCTCTTTCAAATACATGCGCACAGGGTCTTCTGTGCCAATGCCTTCCAACAGGCTGATGGCATCCAGATCAATGTCCTCTTCTTCCTTGACATCATCCAGAAAATCTTCTCCGTCCGGGTCCAAAACCAACGCGTCGTCCAGAGAAAAATCATCATCCATCACCCGAAGCACATCGATCCCCTGCCCCTCCAGATAACGATAAATATGATCCAGCTCATCCGGCGACAAATTCACACCAGCAAACATCTCATTGATATCATTGCTGTCCAGAGTCGATTTTCTGCTTTTGCCCAATGCAACCAGCTTTTGTAGATTCTCTAAAAATTTTTCTTTTTCCACCAGTATGGCTCCCTTTCTTATGGTCCAAACGCTTTGGCTTTTTTGTAAGAGACAATCCGTCAAACTTACATTATACTCATATTCTCTCTTTTGTAAAGAGTTTTTTAAGAAAAACTCCCTTTTTGGGAAAATGTTCCCTGGCTCCTCTCCTTTTGTCCGCATTCCTATGCTGAGAAATGCACATTCTCTCATCCCTTTTTCTTTAAAATCTCAACAGCCTTTGGAACATTTTCGATCCGGACCTCCTTGTTTGCGCCGCCGTACTCACCGTCCAGCACCCAATCCACCTCCGTCTCGCTGCGAAAGCAAATCCATTTCACCCTGGCCCGGTACAGATGAGGGGACGGGATGGCCGGCTGTAAGAGACCGATCAGCGTCTGCTGCAGATCCAGAGGATTTTTGGGATTGCGCACCAAAAGCACCTCAAAAAGCCCGTCATCGGTTTTTACATGCCGTCCCTGAAGTCCTTTCATCCCGGCAATGCGAACCGAATTGCTGACCAGTCCAACCAGAAATTCGTCTTCCAGCGTACCCTTTTCTGTCTCCACCTGCATCCGGTGAGGCGTCAGCTCCGCCAGCCGCATCACCCCCTCAATAATATAAGCCGGATGTCCCAGCACGGCTTTCATCTCCTGCGGCGTTTTGTATGAGACATCGGTAAACGCGCCGAACCCGGCCACATAGGTAAAAAATCGACCGTTAAACCATCCCAGGTCCACCGCCTCCGGCGCTCCGGTCACAATCGTCTCCGCCGCCGTCTGCATATTTTTAGACAGTTTATGCGTGTAAGCAAAATCGTTGGTGGTCCCTGTGGGCATATACCCCAGAAGCGGCCGTTTTTCCAACTGCATCAGACCGTTCACCGCCTCGTTGAGCGTACCGTCTCCCCCGCTGACCACCAAATAGTCCGCCTGAGCGCCGTAGCGCGCCACCGCCCCCGCCGCGTCGCCCGGCCCCTGTGTGGCATAGACCTGAACCACAAACCCGGACCGGACAAAGAGATCCAAAATCTCTGAAAGCTTTGTGCGAATGCGAGATTTTCCCGCGTGGGGATTAAAAAGGAAAAGCATTTTTTTCTCTGCCACCTTACCGCCTTTCTTCCCTGAATCGGGCTAACAAAAGATCCACCATACGACCATAGCTTTTCACCCCGTCCTCCTGTTTATTCACTTTCAGATACACATCATTGACCTGGCCCGACACTTCGGCCACTTTTCCGTCAAACTGCTTCCAGAACGCACTGTCTCTCGCCAAATCCCGCCTGGCCGCCTCACACAGCATCTGGTATATTTCCCGGTACTCCTCCCGTCCGCCGTCCCGGTACAGCGCATTGCTGCTGTGAATAAAAGCCAGGAGAGAGCCGCTGTAGATAAACTGCGGGTCCCCTGAGGCCAGACAGGCCAGATAGGCGACAAAATTCGCCTCGTCCTCCCGCATAAATCCCCGCAGATGGGAGAGTTCATGGCAGATTGTCACCGGGATATCCATATCCGGCATTTCCCGGTTGTAGTTGGCCTCCAGCGTAAAGGGAGAATAGATCCCCTCGATCTTCTGTATGCATATCTGGGCAAGTTTTATCCTGGTATAATCCCGCCTATTTTATTACTCATGTATCAACTTTTCTTCTTTTTGCATATCTGGGCAAGTTTTATCCTGGTATAATCCCGCCTAT
>CAJUHP010000003.1:0-11151 GCA_910586125.1 uncultured Lachnospiraceae bacterium
GATAGCATATTTTGTTGAAGTTTTTCTATATCAACTAGCACAACAGGTTAATTTAATGGATGAAAGGATTTATCAGATTGCAGGACAGATAGTTGAAATACATCAAAAAGCCTATGAGGTTTATTTGCCATTGGTTGAAGATGTGTGTAATAAAACTGTGTCAGAGGATGAATTATCACATTTGCTTGATTATTTACTGGATTTTGTTTGTGATGAGAAAATACTGGGATTGTATAAAAGAGTGTGTAGAAGGTATTTGTATAGATATCCTAATTGCATTAAGATTTATATTGAAGCATATCGGGAAATGTGGGAAGATGGAGATAGTTATTCAGCAGAATTGTCGTAGAAGGAAAGAGGATAAGGTATTTCAAAACATTATGATGTGATTGCAGGAGGCACAATGGGGAAAATAATTAAAGATACAATCCATGCAAATGGAATAGATATTGGAATTTATACGCAGGACTTTGAAAATGAGTTTATTTCATTGACGGATATTGCCCGGTATAAAAGCGATGACCCAACGGCGGTTATTCAAAACTGGATGAGAAATCGGGATGTGATAGAATTTTTGGGATTATGGGAAAGGTTGCATAATCCAGATTTTAAACCCCTCGAATTCGAGGGGTTTAAAAAGCAGGCAGGAGCAAACGCCTTTACGATGTCGCCAAAGAAATGGATAGAAGCGACAGATGCGATCGGTATTGTCTCAAAAGCAGGACGTTATGGTGGAACATATGCTCATAGCGATATTGCCATGTCTTTTGCGACTTGGATTTCTCCCGAATTCCAGTTATATATTATGAAAGATTATAGGCGGCTGAAAACAGATGAAAATAGCCGATTGTCTTTGAATTGGAACTTGAACAGAGAGATTTCTAAGTTGAATTATAGGATACATACTGATGCGATAAAAGAAAATTTGATTCCAACAGAATTAACGCCCGCACAGGTGGCGTATACCTATGCGAATGAAGCGGATATGTTGAATGTTGTTTTATTTGGAAAGACGGCGAAGCAATGGAAAGATGAAAAGCCAACGGTGAAAGGAAATATGCGGGATGTAGCAACGCTGAATCAATTACTAGTACTTGCGAATCTGGAAAGTTATAATGCGGTTCTAATTAATCAGGGGAAAAGTCAAAAAGAACGAATGGAATTATTAAGACAGTTAGCAGTACAGCAGTTGCAGACATTGGAGATGGTAAGTTTAAATAATTTGCCGAAAATAGAAGTAAATAGATAAAAGGAAAAATAATAGAAACTACTTTTTGGATTTTCTTATGAGTATGTGTACACGATGTATAGAGTGGTGGCATAGTTTTTTACTGTCGATTAAGGAGTGATTTAAATATGATTGAACTATTACTAGATGCTATTGTATCCCTTGGTTCTACCGAGGTGCAGAATGTTCTGACTTCAGTTGGAGAGAGTGCGGTAAAAAAATTTAGAGAATCACAGGCATGGAAGAAATTAATTGTTGGTACAGGAGAATTCTTTATTAAAAATGAACAGGAAGAGAATTCGTTTTTCGAGGATTTAGAACTTGTATTGTCAAGAGAAAATTTAACTCAGATAGCGGAGGAATTAAAATCTGAAGAAGGATATGAATTGAAATATAGACTGTATAGTTCTCTTATGAAATTAATGAACAAGTATGAAATCCCTTATGAAGTTGCTGAAACTTACACAATAAAAATAATTTATGCAGTGCTTGAACAGCTAAAAACAATCGCTCCTGATAAATATGAACATTATTTCCTACAGGAATGGAAAGATGAGCAGGAAAGTAGTTTTCTGGAATTACAAAATCGAATCGAAAAGATGTCAAATGAGCTTGTAATTTACAATCGTGAGCAAGTAGCAATAGCATCTTCTGGACAAATGGATATTGAACTTAGAAGAAAAACTCAGAATCCATCTATTGGAATAGATTTTTTTATAGTTGATGATGAGCATTTTCAAGATGAATTTGAAAATCAGAGATATGAAGAATTAGTTTTTGTGAGGGGACGCAGTAGAGAAGAGTCTATTTACTGTGTTCTTAATGAATTATGGAGACTTAATGACAAACGTCCTATTTATATTGTTAAAAATATAGAGTCATGGAATAAACTTCATGTATTGGAAAATGAAGGGAATGTGTACATTCCTTGGTTCTATGCGGAAGAAATTGTAGCGATTGAGAATAACACTAATATTTTTGTGATAGATGAGAATACTCCAGTATTTAACAAGAGTGTTTTGGGGTTACACCCAAGAACACGTGACACGTTATCAAGATGTTTAAAAGAAGCGGGAATGGAGTATGACAAAGCCTATGCTCTTTTAGCAGATACGCATGGCTTATATGCACAGATGAAAAAACAACTGTTTAGAGGGGAGTACTTAAAAGTACCTTCTTGGATGGAGCGTGTTAGTGATAGAGCGAAAAAGACATGTCTCCTCATTGGAAGTTGGGAAGAAATCGAAGGTGATAAATTAATCATTGAATCTTTGTATGGTGATTCATATGATAGTTTCTTAGAAGAGGTTCTTCCATATACGAAAGGAGAAGATCCTCTCCTATACATGATAAAGTGTAATGGATCTATTTCATACTATTTGGCAAGCACGGAAAATATATGGAGCTATCTTAATGTCCTGACTAACGAAAAGATTTGGCATTCTTTTGTCATGGCTGTATATGAAGTGATTAATGAATCAGAGGATCTTTTTACTTATGATAGCCGTGAAAGATTGATGGCACAGTTTAAAGGAGAAAAGTTATTTTGGTCTGAAACAATACGAAAAGGTATGCTGAAAACATTGCTCATTAAAGGCGCATATCAGAAAGACGAAGAAACGCAATTAACCTTAAACAGATTGGTTTTGGAAGTATTAAATTGTGTAAAAACTGAAAAACAGTGGATATACATATCTAAATTCTGGAGAGAACTCTGTGAAATATCTCCAGAAGCCACGTTGGAAAGACTTGAAAACGAGTTGAAGGAAGATACAGGGCTTCTATGTCTATTTCAAAATCAATCAAGTGATTTCCTTTTCGGAAGAAATGCTTATATTGATATTCTGTGGGGAATTGAACAGTTTCTTTGTCAAAGAGAGTATTTTTGGCCGGCGTTTCGATGGCTTTTGAAATTAGATTTCTATCATTTTGAGTACAAATCAAATTCTCCGAAGGATATTTTCTCAAAAATATTTTGCACATGGATGAATTTTTCTTCTCTTCAGACTGCAGAGGAAAAATTAGCAGCAGCCGAAATTGCTTTTGATATTGACTATAATAATATTTGGGAATACTTGTATTCGGCGATCAATAATAGTGGAAGAAGTATGTTTGGCGAGCTATCATCACCAAAATATCGGGAGCATGAAAAAGCACAGGCAACTACTATAGCTGAAATGAGAAAGGCGCATTTGGGCTATTTTGAACTTCTTATAAAGCACATGGATTTTTCGGTAGATCGTTGGAAGAAAATGATTGATTTATCAGACGAGGTGCCTGAAAATTTAAATAAGAACATTTTTGAACAACTTTTGTATGAACTTAGCCAAATGTCTGATGAAGAAGTAATGCGGATTAAAAATGAGATTAGACATCTCATCTATAAACATAGATATTTTTCGTCTTCAGATTGGTCAATGCCAGAAGAAAAAATTGCTGAATACGAACAACTTCTTAATAAAATTAATATTAAAACTTCGGAATATGAATATAGCTATTTATTCGTAAACAATCATGATTATCCACTTCTTCACCCTGTTCCTTATAAACAAAAAGGGGAAAGCGATGATAACGAATCAGCTACACGAGAGTTGATTCGAGATAAATTAGTAGAATTCCAATCATATGGCTATGATTTAACTGTATTGGCAAAGGTTTGCGCCCAAGAATCGTTTTCTACTTTGGGAAATTATCTAGCCCAATATTGGAATGATGGTAAATGGGATTTTACAACGTTTAAAAAACTATTAGCAGTTCAAGTATCAGGCGCAATTGCAATTGACTATTTAAGAAGCATAAGAAGTAGTGAGGTTATACCATGTGACACAATTATTGAGGATTTATCAAATTACGGTTGTTCGGCGGAAGTTTTGGCAGAAGTATATAAGATAGAAGCGCATAGAACCAAAGAAGTTCCGCTCGTTACATTCGCCTCTGAACCGATAAAAAAAGAGTTTTGGAAAACTTGCTTTTATTGTGATGAGCACAATAAGTTTTGGGCATTAGCAGAATGTAAAAAGTATGCTACTCTTGCTGTGTATCTTGATCAGGTTCATTTAATTCACTATCAAAAACCTTTGTCAGCGGAACAGATCTTTGAGTGTTTTGAAGATATTGAGAGTATGCCACATTCAGAGGGCAATCAGTTGACAGACTATCATGTTGAACAGCTTATAGGTGTAATTCAAGAGGCTTATATCGATGATCCGCAAAAATGTATCAGAATCACTCATCTTGAGATTATATTTATGAATTTGTTGGATTGGAAGAATATGAAATGCTTCCATCATATAATCAAGCAGTCTCCGGAATTATTTGCACAACTGGTAGAAGGAGTATTTAAAAAGGATCATGGCACGGCGGAAAAACATTCAAAAGATCAGACGTACATTCACAATATGTATACAATCTATGAGAAGGCTCGATTTTGTCCGACAGAAAGTAATGGAGATGTGTCAGAAGAACAGCTAGAACAATGGATAGAAAAATATAGACAATTACTGCTTGAGAATGATCAAGAAAGCTTGTTTGCGACAACTCTAGGACGTTTGTTCTCTTTTTCGCCGATAGGTACTGATGGTCATGAACCATGTGAAGCAGTCAGAAAAATGATTGAGAAATATGGCGATGAGAAGATGAACGGAGCGTATCGGGTAGCCGTATATAATCGTCGTGGCGTATTCAGTCCTTCAGCAGGAAAAGAAGAACTTAGGATGGCGAAAGAGTTTAAAGAGAATGCTCAGTATTTAGAACCATATTATCCAAAAACTGCAAAGATTTTTTATGGCTTGTATGAAACCTATAAGAAAGACTCTGAAAGAGAAAGGAAGGATGCTGAAAATGGCTGGTACTAGTATCTCTTCCAGAATGGATTCGAAGGTGATAGGAAAATATGGAACGTATCTCATTAAGAAAAAAATAGGAAACGGTGGAAATGGCGTTGTTTTTGTTGCAGACATTATTGAGGGAGGTGACTCGTTACCACAAAAAAAAGATTACGCTATCAAATTTTTGGATGTAATATCAAATGAAGAGAAAAAACTAGAAAAGAGAAAGCTGCGATTTAGAAAAGAAATTGAAACAGTTCTTTCTTTTCAAGATAAAGTTAGCGGAATTATTCCTATATATGATACTTCAGTATATTGTGAAGAAGAACCAGATGTATTATGGTATCTAATGCCAAAAGCAGAACAGTATAACCCACAAAAATTTTCTGTTTTGCAAAAAATGGAGCAGATGTTTGCTTTGGGGAATTGTATAAGGCAATTACATAAACTTGGCTTTGTACACAGAGATATTAAGCCAAAGAATCTTTTGCTATTCGATGGGCGATTATGTCTATCTGATTTTGGGCTTGTTAGGAATATTGCTGATACAGATGAACACATAACAGAAATGAATGAACCTCTAGGCCCACGGGCAATTCGTCCACCTGAATTTCAGTCAGTTGAGGAAATTGATGGTGTGGATTACCAAAAATCTGATGTTTATTTGTATGCGAAAACAATTTGGATGGTGCTTAATTGTAATAACAGTGGATTTTTGGAAGAATACTCGAGAAATCGCAATGCTGTTTATATCGATAAAGATAAGTTTCAGATTGAAACGGCAGAACCATTGCATCGTTTGATGGAGGAGGCAACAAAACATTATTATTGGGAACGAATCGATATCGAAGGTTGCTTGAGTTATATAGAAGACCAATTAAGGGTAATAAGAGGTACCATGCCTTGTCAAACTTTGATGGATTTGAAATATGATGAACAGGTAAAACATAATAGTTTTATTATTCCTTCGGATGAACAGATATATAAAGAACCCGACGCAATTTTGAAAATACTTAATAATATGGCACATACCGTAGGTCTAGTTTTTATCGATGCAGGAAAAGAATCGATGCTTCTTCCCTTGAAAAAAGCAAGATATATTGAAGGTAACCTTTATGAAATAGAAATACTTAATCCGTATTATGGGGGAAGAAAAAAGGTAATTGAAATTGCACTTGATGATATTTGTATGAAAAAGGATATGACATATACTCTTCACTCTGTTACGTTTTCGTTTGATGAAAAGCCAGTACCATTGTTTAGCCGAATCAGTGATGGACTAGGGAACGGATATAAACATATTCGCTTAAATACAAATTATTTAATCAAAATGGTAAAATTGACTGTATAGTTGATTTTGTTTTGAGAATTTGTGAAATATATGGTTTTTGACATATGGATAGCTGAAATACAATTGAAGCAGATTAACAATGAAATTTTGTTCAAATGGACAAGAAGAGAATTTTAGGGAATTCCAGAGGAATACAAAACATAGCTGATTAGTAATAATTTAGCACAAGATTTTGTGGGAATCTGGTAATACCGTTGAGACGGTTGTTTTGCTTTCCAAGGGAGAAATCGACTCGAAAAAGGTTCGTGTGGAGTTGTCGCTGGAGGACATGGATAGGCCCAAGTTTCCAAAATGACGCCATATACAGTCAGATTAAAGAACGTGTTTTGCAGCAGACTGGCTTGAAGCTATCATCCCTCCGTATCGCCCGGGTCAAGCAGAAACTAGGCATTATTGAACAAGAAAACGAAAAAATCGAAGTATAGAAATTCCAAACAACCGAAATGTGCGCAGGAGAGAGAGGCGGCGATTATAGCGGTATTAAAGTACTTCTACAAAATCTGACAAAAATATACTAAAAATGGATGTGATATTAAAAGTCAGAATGGAAAAAATGTATTGGCTCGATTTAGTAAGAGTAAGTCTATTTTGATGGGGAGTATAGAAACAATTTGTAACTACCTTGACTGTAATATTGGTGATGCTATAGAGTTTGTAAACGAAAAAGGAGATACTGATAATGGCTGAAAAAACCAACGCTAATATTGGTTTTGAAAAAGAATTATGGGATGCGGCCTGTGTACTTTGGGGACACATTCCGGCATCTGAATATAGAAACATTATTATAGGTTTGATTTTTCTGCGATATATTTCTTGTTCCTTTGAGGAATGTCAAAAGAAGATCATTCATCAGTTAAAAGATGATGGTGAAACCGATGAGGAGTACATCAAGGCTGAGCTGGAAGAAAAGGATAATTATCTGGAACATAGTGTTTTCTTTGTTCCTACAGTAGCCCGTTGGAGCCTCATCGCAGAAATGGCACATGATGTTAAAATTGGCAAGACCATTGATGATGCTATGAGAGCTATCGAAGACGAAAACCTATCATTGAAAGGCGTACTGCCTAAGCATTATGCCAATGAAGAGCTAGACAAAACGGTTCTTGGCAAAGTCGTAGATATTTTTACCAATATTGATATGACGGAACATGGTCATTCCAAGGATTTACTTGGACGCACCTATGAATATTGCCTTGCAAAGTTTGCTGAAAAAGAGGGTAAAGGCGGCGGCGAATTCTATACTCCTGAGAGCATTGTAAAAACACTGGTTGCCATCTTAAAGCCTTTTGAAAACTGTCGTGTATATGACCCTTGTTGCGGTTCTGGCGGTATGTTTGTACAGAGCTCAGAGTTTATTCGGGCTCACGCAAACAAACGTAGCAGCGGTGATGAGATAGACCCACAGGATTTAATCTCTGTTTATGGACAGGAAGCAAACCCAGATACATGGAAAATGGCTAAAATCAATATGGCTATCCGTGGGATTGATGCAAATCTTGGCGAATCTCACGCAAATACATACACAAGAGACTTGCACAAGACTTTAAGGGCTAATTTCATACTGGCGAATCCTCCGTTCAACAATCATCCTTTCCCTATCAAAGAATTGAAAGACGATCCTCGTTTCCGGACAAAGGAACAGGGCGGCTACGGTTTGCCCCCAGAAGGGAATGCCAACTTTGCTTGGATTGAACATATGATTTATCACTTGGCACCAGGTGGTAAAATTGGTTTGGTGCTTGCAAATGGTGCATTATCTTCTCAGACCAATGGCGAGGGTGATATTCGCAAAAACATCATTGAAGATGATCTGATCGAGGGTATTGTAGCGCTTCCTACTCAGCTTTTCTATTCGGTTACTATCCCGGCAACCTTATGGTTCATTACTAGGGATAAGGCACAGACTGGTAAAACACTATTTATTGATGCTCGTAAGATGGGTTATATGGTAGACAGAAAGCATCGCGACTTTACCGAAGAAGATATTCAGATGTTAGCAGATACCTTTGAAGCATTCCAGAACGGCACACTCGAAGATATGAAAGGCTTCTGCAAGGTGGCAACTACCGAAGAAATCGCAAAGCAAGACTATATCTTAACGCCTGGACGCTATGTTGGCATTGAAGAACAAAAAGATGACGGCGAACCTTTTGAAGAAAAGATGGATCGCCTAACATCGGAACTGTCTGAGATGTTCCAGAAGTCCCATGAACTTGAAGATGAGATTAGAAGAAAGCTGGGAGCAATTGGATATGAGGTCTGATTGGAAGATAAAGAAGCTATTTGATATCGCAGTTTTTAACCCAAAAGAAACAATTAAAAAGGGTGCAGTTGCAAAGAAAATTGCAATGGACAAGTTAAATCTATTTTGTCGTGATGTTTGTGGATACACAGAAGAAGCATTCTCAGGTGGTGTAAAATTTAAAAATGGCGATACAATTATGGCACGAATTACCCCTTGCTTAGAGAATGGAAAGATAGCGAAAGTCAATGTTCTTGATGATGGAGAAATTGGCTTTGGCTCTACGGAGTACATCGTATACAGAGCAATTGAGGGAATAAGCGATGAAGACTTTATTTATTATCTTGTGACAAGTCCAATTGTGAGAGAACCGGCTATTAAATCAATGGTAGGCTCTTCCGGCAGACAGCGTGTTCAAATTGATGTAGTTCAGAATTTAAAGATTGCAGTACCAGATATCGAAGAACAAAAGAAAATTAGTGGGTTGTTAAAGGCTATCGACGATAAAATTGCTATCAATAGCAAGATAAACGATAATTTAGAGCAGCAGGCACAGGCGATTTTTTCTGATATGTTTCCTGATATATTTGCATCCAATTCATCAGCAACATTGCAAAAAATGATTGATTTTTCAAATGGTAAAAAACGTCCTGAAACTTTGGGCAATATACCCGTGTATGGCGGAAACGGTATTTTAGCTTATACTGACGAAGCAAATTCCGAAAACTGCGTTATTATAGGCAGAGTAGGCGCATACTGTGGAAATACTTTTCTTTGCTTGGGTAAATGCTGGACAAGTGATAATGCAATCCAGGCTAAAAGCAAGAATGATTCATCGCCATTGTTCATTTACTATTTGTTAAAAAACGCTGGATTGCCATCTCGGCATATTGGAACTGGTCAGCCACTGATGACACAAGGAATACTAAATTCTATTCCCATAAACGAACCACCGTTTCAGGCAATTGGCGAGTTCATCAGCATTTGCCAGCCTATACACCAAGTGATATTCGCTAATGAAAAAGAAAATGCCACGCTATCGTCTTTGCGGGATGCCCTTCTTCCTCGCTTAATGTCCGGCGAGATTGATGTCTCCAGTATCCAGCTCTAAACCGCTAAATTATCGTTTACAAAACACTAAAGAAAAGGAATTGATATTTATGTTATATACATTCGATGAGGAAGCTTATGAACAAGTCCTCATTGGGCAATTTGAGAATATGGGTTATCGCCACATTTGCGGCTATGACATTGAACGAGATCACAAAATAGCGCTATATCTGGAGGAATTACGCCCGGCTCTCAGAAAGCTAAATCCAGGAATGTCCCAATCTATTCTAAATACGGCTGAGCAGAAACTGTTGGAACTGCCAAACGGTTCCTTGGAAGATATCAACGAGATTGGGCTTAATTATATTCAAAACGGCATTGAAGTCGGTTACAGTCACGACGGCGAACAAGATACAGAAATTGTCCGCCTGATTGACTATGACAATGTAAAGAACAATTCCTTTGTCTGTGCTAATCAGTGGACTTTTATCGAGAAAGAAAACTGTCGTCCTGATATTGTTTTGTTTGTAAACGGCTTTCCGTTGGTGCTTGTTGAATTGAAATCTCCTTCACGTTCGCAGACCGATGCAAGCGAAGGATATTTGCAGATTCAAAGGTATAAGAAAGAGATTCCGTCTTTCTTTCACTACAATCAAATCTGCGTGATCTCGGATATGGCAACTTCCAAAGCCGGAACTATCACTTCTGATGAGTCCCGTTTTATGGAGTGGAAAACCACAGACGGAAACTATGAAAGCACCAAGTACGCAGATTATAAAACATTTTTTGAGGGAATGTTTGAAAGGAAACGTCTGCTTGATATTGTTGAGAACTTCACTTGCTACTCTGTGGAGGGCTTAAAAAAGTTCAAAATTCTTGCTGCTTATCATCAATACTTTGCTGTCAGAAAAGCAGTGGAGTCTACTGTTAAAGGTACAGAAACGGATGGTAAAGGCGGTGTGTTCTGGCATACACAAGGGAGTGGTAAGTCGCTGTCAATGGTTTTTTACGCTCATTTATTAAGGCGTAGAATCGCCAATTTGACATTGATAGTTATCACGGACCGTAATGATCTGGACGGTCAATTATATAGTCAATTTCTTAAGTGTAAAGCTTTCCTTCGTCAAGAACCCGTGCAGGCAGAAAGCCAGGAGAATTTGAAAGTTTTACTCGATGGAAGAGTTGCAAACGGTATCTTCTTCTCCACAATGGGCAAGTTCCTTGATCCGGAAAAACCATTTACTGAGCGTAAGAACATTGTTGTTATGGCAGATGAAGCTCACCGCAGTCAATATGGTCTAACTGAAAAGACCAAGATGGTAAAAAAAGAAGATGGTACGGAAGAAGCACATCTTGTTATTGGTGCAGCCAGAAGAATTAGAAAGAGTTTACCAAATGCAACCTATATTGGCTTTACTGGTACTCCGGTATCCAATAAAGATCATAATACAAT
>CAJUHP010000003.1:11161-181842 GCA_910586125.1 uncultured Lachnospiraceae bacterium
TACAATGGAAGTGTTTGGTAATTATATTGACATCTACGATATGACTCAAGCCGTAGAAGATGGAGCAACACGCCCTGTTTATTATGAAAGCCGCGTTGTGAAGTTAAACCTTGATGAAGAAACGCTAAAACGGATTGATGAGGAGTATGAAGTTCTTGCAGAAGAAGCGGACCCGGCAGCCATTGAAAAGAGCAAAAAAATGCTTGGTGGGCTGGATGCAGTTTTAAGCAACGATACCACAATCAATTCTTTGGTTCATGATATTCTCCATCATTACGAAAACACCAGAGCAAACTATCTGACTGGTAAGGCAATGATTGTTGCCTATGACAGAAAGTGTGCGATGAAGATTTACCAAAAGATTTTGGAGAACCACCCAGACTGGACTGAAAAAGTTAAAGTAGTTATGACGGAGGGAAAGAAAGATCCGGCAGAATGGCACGAGGTTGTAGGCAATAAAGCATATAGAGACAAGCTGGCAAGCGCATTCAAAGACGATAAGTCCGAGTTTAAAATTGCCATTGTCGTTGATATGTGGCTGACTGGATTTGATGTTCCTTCCCTATCAACTATGTATATTTACAAACCCATGAGCGGTCATAATCTGATGCAAGCAATCGCCCGTGTAAACCGTGTTTTTGAAGACAAAGAGGGTGGGCTGATTGTTGACTATATCGGTATTGCTACAGCATTAAAACAAGCAATGAACGATTACACCACTCGTGATAAGAAGAATTATGGTGATCCTGATATTAACAAACAGGCTTATCCGAAGTTCAAAGAGAAGTTAGGAGTCTGCAAGGATCTTCTTTATGGATATGATTATTCCAGTTTCTTTACTGGAGATAAACAGAAAATGACGGAAGCTATCCTTGGTGCAGTCAACTATTTTATGGCGCCGGATAAGGAAGAAGATAGGAATGATTTCTTAAAGCAGGCTGTGCTTTTGAAGAATGCTTTATCTTTGTGTGCTTCTCTTGCAACGGATGATGAAAGATATCACGCATCGTTCATTGAAACAGTTCGAGTAATGATATCTCGCTTGGTAAATCCGGGCGTTGGAAAGATATCTTTGCCGGAGATTAACAAACGTATTAACGACCTTATCAAGCAGAGTGTCAAGAGCGATGGGGTTATTAATCTGTTTGCTGATAAGGGCGAAACATATTCGTTGTTTAACCCAGCATTCATTGAAGAAGTTGCAAGAATGAAACATAAGAATCTGGCAGTGGAAGTTTTGAAAAAGCTGTTGGAGGAGCAAATTAAAATATACCGCAAGAGCAATGTAGTTCAAAGCCAAAAGTTCAGTGAGATTATGCAGCGTTCTCTTAACGAATATTTGAACGGAATGCTGACGAATCAGCAAGTCATTGATGAGCTTTTACGAATGGCAGAGGAAATGAGAAAGGTGCAGCAGGAAGGAAACAGCTTAAATCTTTCTGTTGAAGAAAAAGCATTCTACGATGCACTTACTCGTCCAGAAGCTGTGAAAGATTTTTACTCAAATGATAAGCTGATAGCTTTGACAAGGGAACTGACGGACACGCTCCGCAAAAACCGTACTGTAGACTGGCAGAAGAAAGAGTTTGCCAGAGCAAAGATGAGAAATATTATCCGCAGACTTTTACGTAAATACAAGTATCCACCTGAAGAAGCAGAGGGGGCAACAAAAACTGTTATTGAACAGTGCGAACTCTGGGCAGATAATGCTATTTGATTAGGAATTCGATAGCGGTCTTACAAAAGGCGATTAATCGTAACAAATTGGTCGCCTTTTTCATCGTTTTATCTTAGTTTTTTGTAGTATGCTATAGGTTGAATCAAATGGGGCAGATGCAAAAAAAGCACTAGGAGGTATAATCATGAAACTCTTATACGCTGAGGATGAACCGGCTCTTTCCGAAGCCGTTGTGGATTATCTTACATATCATAAATATATTGTGGACGCCGTATATGATGGCGCAGATGCTTACGATTATGCCATATTGGGCGATTATGACGGCATTATCCTTGACATCATGATGCCAAAACGGGATGGATTGGAAGTACTCTCTGCCCTCCGCAGAAACGGATGCAAAACGCCGGTACTTCTGCTGACGGCGAAAACACAGGTTGAGGATCGGATTCAAGGTCTGGATACCGGGGCGGACGATTATCTGCCCAAGCCCTTTGACATGGGCGAGTTAATTGCCAGAATCCGTGCTATGCTGAGAAGGCGGGAAGAATATCATCCTGATTTGATATACTTTGGTGATCTGACATTGGATATAAAGTCCGGTGCGATCCGTGTGGGAGAGATGTCCTTTCCGTTATCGAAGCAGGAATATCGTCTGATGGAGCAGCTTATGCTCAATCACACCATGTATTTATCAACGGAAGATTTGCTTATAAAAGCCTGGGGATATAATGCAGAAACAGATATCAACAGCGTATGGCTGTATATCTCTTACTTGCGAAAACGACTGTCTGCCATGAACTCCCAGGTGAGGATCGTCTCAAAGCGCAATATCGGTTATAAATTGGAGCGGGGGTCATGACAAAGATATTAAAGCGGCAGTTTATTTTTTTTACGATGCTGGCAGTTACCGGTCTTTTAGTATTCATTGTGCTTGCGATAAACGGGCTGAACTGGGTGATGCTGGAATGTCAGTCGGATTTGGTATTGGAAACCCTTGTAGACGCCGACGGCGCCTTTCACAAAATGAATTTTAATCATCCGCCGCCCTTTTCGCCCCCCTTGGATATGGATAGAATGCGGTCTTCACGCTTCTTTATTGTCCGAAGTGATACCAGGGGCAATATCATAGATATAAATACCGATCAAATATCCTCGATAGACAACGAGACGGCCAAAAGATATGCGTTGACAGTTTGGAAATCTGGAAAAGAATCTGGACGAGTGGATGGGTACAAATTCGCTGTGAAACAGATGGGTACAAATCAACTTACATTTTTTATGGATATATCGGAGCAGAGAGAAAACTTCTATATGGTCTTTTTTGCTTCTAGTGCAATCGCAGTATTTTGCTGGCTCATTCTTTTGATCATTACAATTTTTCTCTCGGATAAGGTGATTCGCCCTGTTCTTGCTGGGATGGAAAAGCAAAAGCAGTTTATTACAAACGCTGGACACGAGATGAAAACACCGCTTACGATTATTCAATCCAATAACGACACGATGACGCTGATCCACGGTGAGAATAAGTACAACGTGCATATCCGCACACAGACCAAAAGGCTGAATGTGCTGATGTCAAACCTGCTGACGCTTGCCAAGCTGGACGAGGAAATCCCGCTGCCCACAGAATCCGTCAATATCAGCGAGATTACAAATGAGCTGTTACCAGCCTATCAGGATGCGGCGCTAACATGCAAGCTTTCCCTCCGTGTGCAGATTGAGCCAAAGATTACGATACAGACCAACAAAGAGAGCTTTCGGCAGATGCTGACGCTTCTTCTGGATAACGCGGTCAAATATACCCCTGAAAACGGAACGATTTATCTATCGCTGAAAAAACACGGAAGGCATATTCAAATCATCGAAGAAAACACCTGTGATCCATCTCATGAAGCAGACCCGGAGAGATTGTTTGAACGGTTTTACCGGGGAGATTCTGCACGGACCCAGAGCAAGGATTCCTCCGGCTATGGAATCGGGCTTTCCGCTGCCCGTGCTATCTGTGAGAATTTCGGAGGTAAGCTGACAGCGGAGTATCCCTTAACCGACAAAATCCGTTTCACTGCCATCTTATAAAATACAGCCAATGTTCACAAACCTTCCCACATTCTTTTGTAGACGGGGAGGTTTTTCTTATGTAATTCTAAGGTTCGTTTCTTATAATGAGGGTATAGAAAGGAGATGATGTCGATTGCAATTCCGACACGAAGTGAAGCATGAAGTCAGCAAAGGCGATCTGCGGATCCTGCGGCAGAGACTGCGGGCGGTGATGAAACCGGACTGCCATGCGGTGAACGGACAATATGAAATACGGAGTTTGTACTTTGATACCCCGAACGATAAGGCTCTGCGGGAGAAGCTGGACGGCGTGAACATCCGGGAGAAATACCGAATTCGGTTGTATAACCATGAAGCCTCCCGAATTTGTTTGGAGCAAAAGTGTAAGTATGGCGGTCTTGGCTGCAAGCATACGGCAGTCTTGACGCCGGAACAAGCGCAGGCGATTGTCGATGGAGAGGTGGATTGGATGTCAGTCAGTCCCAATGATGTAATTCTCGGTTTTTACACCCGCATCCGCAATGAAGGGCTGAAAGCCAAAGTGATTGTGGATTATATCCGCGAGCCATTTGTGTTTGTTCCGGGAAATGTCCGAGTTACGCTGGATTATGAGATTCGCACCGGTATGAGCTGCACGGATTTTTTGAATTTCGATTGTGTAACGGTTCCTATCAAGGATTCCCCCTGCATCCTCGAAGTGAAATGGGATCACTACCTGCCCGATGTAATTCGGGATGCGGTACAGCTTGACGGCAGATATAGTACAGCTTTTTCAAAATATGCAGCTTGCCGCATGTATGATTAAATACAAGATGAACAAAGTAAAGGAGTAACTCAAACCATGTCTTTCAATGATATTTTTAAATCCAGTTTTCTGGAGAATGTATCTTCTATCAGTGTAATTGATATGCTGCTGACCATTGTTCTGTCCTTTGGTATCGGTGTGTTTATCTTTCTTATTTACAAGAAAACGTACCGTGGCGTGATGTATTCCTCTGGTTTTGGAACAACGCTGATTGCTCTGACCATGATTACATCGATTGTGATTCTGGCTGTAACTTCCAATGTGGTTCTCTCGCTCGGTATGGTCGGTGCGCTGTCCATCGTGCGGTTTCGCACCGCCATCAAAGATCCGCTGGATATTGCCTTTTTGTTCTGGGCAATCGGCGCGGGTATTATTCTTGCGGCGGGCATGATTCCGCTCGCAATCATCGGCAGCGTCTGCATCGGTCTGATTCTGCTGGTATTTGTGAACCAAAAATCCCATACTTATCCCTATATGATCGTGTTAAACTGCGCAAATCATGATGCGGAAGTAAAAGCGAGGGAGTTTCTTACAAAGAATGTAACCCGCACCACAGTCAAGAGTAAATCTGCTGTAAAGGGCGCCATTGAAATGAACATTGAAGTCCGTCTGAAGGAGGACGATACTGATTTTATCAATATCCTTTCCGAAATGCCTGGTGTGAACAGCGCGGTCATCGTCTCCTATAACGGCGACTACATGGGGTAAGGGTATGTCTGGGAGTAAATATTTTGACAAAATTGCATGGACAGTCACCGTGTCAATATTGGTCGTAGCTATTTTGTTTATGAATGGAAGCACACTTGGTCTTGAAGTTACAGCACATGCCATGGGATATGAAAATCGTCTGTTTGACAATTTGAGGGTGCATACCATTGATATTGTCATGGACGATTGGGATGAATTTATTGATAACGCCATAAGCAAAGAATACTATACTGCCACTGTGGTGATTGACGGAGAAGCCTATAAAAACGTGGGGATACGCGGAAAAGGGAATACATCGCTGTCCACGGTTTCCTCCATGAATAGCGACCGCTATAGTTTTAAGGTGGAGTTTGACCACTACGATAGTGCCATTACCTATCATGGCCTTGATAAACTGAGTCTCAACAATCTGATTCAGGACTCCACCATGATGAAAGATTATCTGACCTATACCATGATGAACGAGTTCGGCGCAGCGGCTCCCCTCTGCAGTTTTGCTTTCATTACAGTCAATGGCGAGGATTGGGGATTGTATCTGGCTGTAGAAGGGGTGGAAGACAGTTTCCTTGAACGCAATTATGGCTCCAACCACGGAGAACTGTATAAGCCGGACAGTATGAGTTTTGGCGATGGCCGTGGTAACGGTAAAGATTTCGGCATGGATAATTTTATAAATCAAAATGATTTATCCGAGAGCGGCGGTGACTCTGAGCCAGGCAAGATGCCTGATCGGAACGGCTCTGTTCCTTCCTCAATGTTTGGTGAAAATATGCCGCAGATGCCTGACGGGGAAAACGGCATTGTCCCTGAGCTGCCTGGCGGCAGAGGAGGATTTGGCGGTACGGGTTCTTCGGATGTAAAACTTCAGTATATTGATGACAATGCGGATAGTTACTCTAACCTTTGGAACAACGCCAAGACGGATATTGCGAAATCCGACCAGTCTCGTTTGATTGAATCGCTGCGCAAGCTGTCAAATGGCGAACAGATTGAAGCGGTGGTGGATATTGAGCAGGTCATCCGTTATTTTGTGGTTCACAATTATGTCTGCAACGGCGACAGCTACACCGGTTCTATGATCCATAACTACTATTTGTACGAGGAAAATGGACAGATGGCAATGATTCCATGGGACTATAATCTGGCATTCGGCACGTTCCAAAATGGTGATGCACAGAACACCATCAATGAACCAATTGATTCTCCTGTGTCCGGCGGCTCCGGTGAAGACCGTCCGATGTGGAACTGGATTTTGTCTGATGAAAGCTATACAGAGCTGTATCATCAGTATTTTGCGGAATTTCTGAATACGGTGGATATCGGCAGCATCATTGACAATGCCTGCAATCAGATCAAGTCCTATGTAGAAAAAGACCCCACGGCATTCTATACCTATGAAGAATTTGAGACAGGTGTTGAAACCCTGCGCCAGTTCTGTATCATGCGTTCTGAGAGCATTTCCATGCAGATTGCAAACGGCGAGACCACAAGCAATATGGGCTATGTGGATGCGTCCGGTCTTACTCTGTCTGATATGGGAATCATGGAAATGGGCGGCGGCTTTCGCAGTCCAGCGTCTGATAAAACAGAAAGAACACCATCGGAAAACAGCAATCGTCCTTCACGTGATAATATGCAGATGCCCGAAGGCAATTTTAATCCCAATAAGAACAGCATGGGCAAAGAAGCTTCAAGCAGCACCAATGGGATATGGCTCGCTGTATCTGTACTGATTCTCGGTGCGGGTTTGATTCTTGTAAAGTATTATGAAAGAAAGAAATATATTCCATCACAAATTTCATAATTATAAGACCATTGATCTTGCAATGGAAAAATCAGCGGCATTCACAGACTGTCATCTGGTTTTCAAACGCTCCAAAACCCAAAATGTGATCGGCTTAAAAATAACATAAAGGCCATATCCCAGCACTCCGCCGATCACATTCGTAATTAAATCCGTGATGTCCGAAGAACGGTCGAAGAACGGCTGTAACAGTTCAATACCCAGGCTCGTTAAAAAGCAGAAAAACACCGTCACGCCGAATTTGGCCCTTTTATCTTGGGTCAGCGGAAACAGGAATCCGAAGGGCATGGTCATGATAACGTTCAAGACCAGCTGCCTGAAAAAGTCTCCTCTCCCTAAAGAAACGTCGATAAAGGGTATCAGATTCATGGATTTATAGGGGTGGTTCAGCATAAATGGGATGGACATGACCACCGGCATCATGGTAAAATAGAGTACCAGAGAAAGATATGCATACATGAGAGTTTTGACAAGCAGGCGGTCTCTGCCCTGGGACTTCCATTTCCTGAAAAAGACGAAAGCATACAGGAAAATCAACACTATAAAATCGACGAAATATTTTATCAGGTACTTCATGACATCACTTCTTTCCACTTACCGCCCATCCAAGTCCCGGCTTATTGCGTTGTATCCATGGCAAGTATAGCACAGGAATGGAAGAAAATCAACCAGACGGAGCAGAATCAGAATACTGCAAAGTTTAATGGGCAAAAGAAATCGAAAAACAAAAACAGGGAGGTGGTAAGCGTTGGATATCAGTATTAGGAATGAAACACCAATAGATTGCCGCAGGGTAGAGGAACTGACACGTGAGGCATTTTGGGGAAATATACATCCCACTTGCATTTTGCAGCTAACTGAACTGGGAGTGCGCAATCCGGTTTGTTCGCTGATTCGATCAAAAGCCGGAATCTCTTTGTACCGCGTGGAATCAGAAGGAAAAAAACTTATCCTAAAGGTTTTTGAGAATCAAGAGGACGCGCGTGAAATTGACAACTATCTGATGCTGGCAAAGCTGAAAATACCGACTTTGCCGCTGCTGGGTTACACCAAAAACGCAATACTATTGCCGGATGTAGAGTCAAGCGACGCATACCGGCTTGGTAAAGAAAGTGATTTGAGTGATCTGAAGGTGGCAAGTGCGATTGCCAAATGGTACACAGTGCTTCATAAAAAGGGCCACGCGTATCTTTCCGGCAGTAAAACTCCAATGTATGATGAATACGACATGCTCACCGCAGACAATATGAGGATCGTAGCGGAAAAGACCAGTACAGCAGAAAACATACTTTGGCAGGCAATCACAGAGAATTACAGCACAATCCGCAGTCGAACAGACGCCCTGCCCCGGACATTAACCTACAATGATTTTTACTGGACGAATTTGATTGTATCAGCATTCGGTGAAAGTGCGTTTATGTTCGATTACAATTTGATGGGCAAGGGCACTGCTTATGGCGATATCCGCAATGTAACAAGTTCGCTTTCCCGGGAAGCTGCGGAGGCATTCATACAAGAATACGGCGGTGATCTTGATGAGGAGCAGAAAAAAGCAGACGCTTTTATTGCACCTCTTGTTACGTTGGTTAATGCTTGCCGGTATGATGCTTTCCCATCATGGGCAAATGCCTCGCTTGAAGAATTGAAAAACGGTGATGTATTAAAACATCTGAAAGAGTGGCTGAGCATGGAGAGGGCGGAATGAATTCCTATCTTATTCAACTGGCTTTATGTACATGCAAAGGAACGGTCCGAAGGCTTATGGATATCTTTTTTTCATTCATTAACATCGCCGACGAACGGCAAGAGCCCGGCTCCCATCCCCTCCCGTCCGCATGGCCAGGCGCTGTCTAATTGCGCACACAGGCAATGACGGCGATGATTTTGTCTCCGTCTGCAGAGCAAATCGTGTAGGGGCCAGCCGCCTCCGGGATGATGCAGGTCTCCGCATAATGCAGTTCAAACGGAGGAAAATGCCCTGATTCACTGGTCAGCACAGCCCGGCCGCCCTCTACCAGATTCATCATATGGACGCTGCCGTTGCGGCGGATGGGGAGTTCCCTTGATGTGGTGATCCGGAAGGTATCCAGAAACTCACGTTCGTGAAGACCGGTGCGCTCTACGGCGCCTCTTTCATCTTCGTAAATCCGAGTAATCCGGTTGACGATATTTTCTTTCACCCATTCCGTGTTGCGGTCCCACTGAATATTTGCCGCTCCGTGCCGGATATGGATGGGTCTGGGTCTGCCGTCCAGATCCAGGCGTCCCCAGTCCCACAGTTTGAAGGTAAAGATATAGGGAGTGGCGCTGATTTCCAGCACCATGGTATCGGCGCCGGAGCAGTGTACTGTTCCGGCGGGGATCAGCACATGGTCATGTTTTTTTACAGGAATTCGGTTGACAAAATTTTCCGCAGGAAAAGACGCGATACCATCCTGTGCGTCTTTTAGCGCCTGCACCATAGCTTGGGGATCGGTGCCGGTTTTCACTCCCAGATAGACGCAGGGGTCATCTCCTTGGGTATCCAGAAGATAGTAGCTTTCATCCTGGGTATAAGGCATATGGAAATGCTGTTGAATGTATTCTGTCAGGGGATGGACCTGGAGGGACAGATTCTGGCCGTTCATGGTATCCAGCATATCGAAACGGATGGGGAATTCCGCACCGAAGCGGCCGTGGACCCGCTCCCCTAAAAGCGGTCTTGGACAGGTATGAACCAGGTTCAGGGCGGGAGTCTGGACCAACTGTCCGCCAAAGTCCAGAAGGAGGCTGTTTTCCTCGGGAACTCCGCCGAAGCTCCAGGCATAGTTGGAGCCGTTTTCCGGCAGGTCAAAGTGGTTTTTCATCCAGTCGCCGCCCCATACCCCCGGATCAAAATAGGGTACCATGGAAAAGGGCTGCTGTGATACCTGTTCCAGGGCCGCGCGGTAGGCCCGGCCAAAGACCATGGCGGGAGCGTGCTTTGTGGTCATATCCAGATAGAGATCCATCTGGGGCAGCAGTTCATCCTTGATGCGGTCCGCCCAGCGCCATTCAGCGAAATAGCCTCTCTTGTATTTTTCGTTTTTGGAGAGATCGGTCCGGGCTGTTCTCCAGTTGGACAGTCCTTGCCGGTAACGAAGCTGGATCTCCCAGCGGGTGATATCTGCAACTGCCAGGATATCACCACGGCATACCAGAGACGCCCCCACGCCGTATACCAGAACGATTCCCGTTTTCAGGGCATCGATCCGGCGGCGGGCCGCTTCCAGGTTTTTGGCGGGAAAAAATTCATCGAGCCGCCTGGCGGTCAGGATGCCGAAGACCGGATCGTCGGTGAGATCGCGATGGATTAGGATGTCAATTTCGGCAGGAGGAAGAGCCAGACCATCACTGTGAATGACCTCTGCCGGTTCCAGAGGGGCAAACAGTTCCCGCAGTTCGTCCTGATCCACGCCGGGATAGCATTCCGCTACGATGACCGTCCGTTTTCGGTTTTGACATAAGAGCCGCAATTGTGAAACGATGGCGCTGCGGCCGCCGACGGCACTGCGCGAGTATCCCTCGATGGGAATCGTTGGATACCGGCGGAATGGATGATTGTTCTGCATAAAAGTTGCCTCCTGTCCTTGTTTTGTGGTATTTATAGTATCTTACATCTTTATTAATAGTATGGTCTGCGCGGGCGGTTTGCCGTCAGGAGTATGTTCTTTATCCGGAATGCCGGTATCTTGAAATGACGTCATTCTGCAGCGCTCTGTTCAGGACGACGGGGAGCGCGTCCCTTTAAGAAGATGATGGTCCGAATCCCCGGACCGTCGTGGACACATAGTCGTTGTATGTCAAATACGGTTCCCGAAAGCATAAAATCATTTCCTCCAAAGTAAGCAGGGGTCTCTTACAAAACGCAGTTTCTGAAATCTGCCGTTGGGACTCTGGACGGCAGAGATGGTTGCAGACAGCCCGATAAGTTTAAGATAGACCGTTTACAATAGCCGTGTTGACTACAGCATACTAAACACCTTTGGATATGTCAATACAAAATTAAATAAAACAATATTTGTCTTTACAAGATGGACAAAACAATTTTTCCTTTACATAAAGAAAACGGAATGATATGATATTTGTATTCCCGGAGAAGGAAAGCTTGAACTTTCCACTGCCGGATCAGGAGAGGAAGACAGGGATGCAGTCTCGTTATGTTCAGATTGCGGAGCAGCTCAGAGGACAGATTGTCAATGGGCAGTATCCGTTGGGAAGCAAGATACCCACAGAAAATGAATTGGCACAAAGCCTGGGAGTCAGCCGCCCTACGGTGCGGCAGGCTCTGGATCTCTTGGCCAGGGAGGGGCGGCTTGTGCGGGTGAAGGGCAGCGGCACCTTTGTGGCCCAGCCCAAGCTTGTACATGAATCCACCAGTTTTGTGACGGGATACCGGGAAGAGAGCAGAAAAAAAAGCCGTATTCTGCGCACGAAGGTGGTCTGCTTGCAGACAGAAAAAGCGGGGGAAAAGGTGGGGAATGCCCTGAAAATCAGCGCGGGAGATCTCGTTACCCGTCTGGTGCGGATACGGAACCTGGAAAATCTGTATGCCAACGCCCCCGTTGTGTATACTACGCTGTATGTGCCGCTGCGGCTTTTTCCGGAAATGCCGGGGCTGGATTTCACAGATGCTTCCTTTTATGAGGCGCTGGACAGCCGTGGACTTTCGGTGGTCCACGCGGAACGGAAACTGGAAGTGGTCATGCCTCCGGCGGAGGTGGCGGCAGGTCTGGAAATCACTCTTTTTGAACCCACTGCTTTTATCACATCGCAGGGCTATACCTGCAGCGGTCAGATCATAGAGTACACAGAAAGCTATTATCCGGCCAGCCGCAGCAGCTTTCGGATCGAAATCAACCGGTAAAGACAGGGCAAAGATACTCCAGGAAAGCAATTTACAGGTATGCCTAGCTACCTGGCTTTCTGTTGGTGCAATACAATATGGCAAAGCGGCGCAGCCCATTGATTTTAGTGTGGTTGCGCCGTTTTATTAATGTATATTATAGAGAAAAACGGAAACGGTTTTTGATCTGGTATCAAATGAAAACCGTTAAGAGGGAATTCTTAATGTAAATACAAAAATATTAAAATAAAAATATGTATTTACAAATAAAAAGATAAATGCTATAATGACCCCAACAAAACAGGATATCATACAGGGAAGCTATTTTATGAGAGAAATGTATTTATGTCTTGATGTAGGCGGGACACAGATCAAGGCGGCAGCCGTGGACAGGGAGGGGAACCTGAAAGGGGAACTGCATTATTTTCCGGCAAAAGCGAAGGAAAGCAGGGAGGCGCTTCTGAATCATTTTGCAGATATCATAGAAAAAGTCCGGATTCCAGGAACCAGAACATGTGGGATTCACCTGGCATTTCCAGGGCCCTTTGACTATGAGAGGGGAATTTGTCTGCTCCGGGGACTGGATAAGTATGACGAGCTGTATAATGTGGATCTGCGGCGGGAGATTGCGGATAGGGTACAGATGCCGCCGGATCTGGTTCGCTTTCTCAATGATGCGGCGGCTTTTGCCCTGGGGGAAATGCGCTTCGGCCGGGCGAAAGGTGCGAAAAGAGCGCTCTTTGTCTGCATGGGAACCGGATGCGGAAGCTCCTTCGGCGTGGATGGAGAACTGGCGCCCCGGGGAACAGCGGGAGTACCGGAAAGCGGATACATATACGACGCTCCCTTTCTTGACGGCTGCATAGACGATTATCTTTCCCGCAGAGGACTGCTGTCACTGACCCAAAAACAAATGGGAATGGCCTTGGACGGGAAAGCGTTGGCGGAGCGGGTGCAGGACGGAGACGAGAGGGCCAGAGAATGTTATTTGTCTTTTGGACGGCGGATCCGGGATGCGCTGATGCCGTTTCTGAAGGGATTTTGTCCGGAGATACTGTGCTTCGGAGGCCAGATTACCCGCAGCGGATCTCTGTTCTTGGCGCCGGTGGAGGAATACGGCAGGAAAGCAGGAATTCAGGTAGCAGTGACGGAGGACACTTCCGTCCGCACACTGCAGGGGCTGACACGAATATAGCGCGGGGGTTGCCGGAGTCTGCGGGGAGCAGGACGATATGCGAAGGCATCAAAAAGGCGGAAGGAGGACGGAGCTGAAATTGGATTGAGAAGAAAGAGAAGGGCGGCGGCAGTTCTGCGTGAGCGGGACGGCAATCCCACAAACCGGGAGGCACATCCGGCATAGAGTAAGTTTAAAACATACCCTGAAAGGTTACGGGAAGAGACTGTAAAAGGATCGCATCAGCATAATCAGGAGGAGAAATCATGAAAAACAAAATTAAAAAAGTATATATCATACATCATTCCCACACAGACATCGGCTACACGGATCTGCAGGAGCAGATTATTTATAATCAGATCCATAATATACGAAATGTTGTCTCCATCATCAAGAAGGGATATGAAACCGGTAGCCAGGAGAAGGATTTTAAATGGAACTGTGAGACTTATTTCTGCGTGGAGCAGTTTTTACAGAGCGCGTCCGAAGAGGAGAAAGCGGACTTTTTTGACTTGGTGCATAAAGGGAACATCGGTATTTCCGCCACCTACTTAAACGGCACGGATCTGACCGATGTGAAGATGCTGAACCAAAAAACCGCCGGGATGAGGGAAACATTCAAAGCGCAGGGTCTCTCGGTAAAGACGGCCATGAATGCGGACATCAACGGGATTTCCCTGGGAGCAAGGGATGTTCTGATCGAGAACGGCGTGGAGTTTTTATTCACCAATATCCACTCACATCACGGGATGTATCCCCTGTATCAGAACCAGAAGCCCTATTTCTGGGAAAACGAGGAGGGAAAGCGCCTCTTGGTGTGGAGCGGAGAGATCTATCATCTGGGCAACGCGCTGGGAATTGTTTGGAATAAAAATCTCGGTGATAAGAAAGAAAATGAGTTTGACAGGGATCAGGAGGATGTAGCTCTAAAAATCCTGTATCAAAAACTGAACAGCAGTTTTGCAGAGTATGAAGAGAGCGGCTATCCCTATGACTTTTATATCACCAGCGTCAGCGGCGTGTACTCCGACAATGCGCCGGCAAATCCCGCCATTATTGCTACCGTGAATGCTTTCAACAAACGGTTCGGAGACGAAGTGACTCTGCATATGATGACGCTGCAGGAACTGTATGATCAGATTCGAGAAAAAGTTGCGGACGCGCCGGTATACCGCGGAGCGATGAACGACTGGTGGGGCAACGGTGTGGGCAGTACCCCTTACGCAGTAAAACATTATAAGGAAGCCCTGCGGATTTCTCATGTCTGCGACCGTCTGGAAGAAAAAACCGGAGTGCAGAATGAGGCGCTTGTAAAGGATGGTCTGCACAATGCCATTTTGTACGCGGAACATACCTGGGGACATTCCGCCACCATCGGAAGTCCTTATGAGACCATGGTGACAAATCTGGATATGCGAAAAACCAGCTATGCCTCCAAAGCCCATGAGGCGGCATCTATGCGAAAAAATGAACAGTGCCATCTGCTGGGGGATATCCTGCGCTATTATAATAGTGTGGGTGAGGTGAAAGCCGTTTCCATGAGCAGCAGAAAGGGTCTGCTTCCTGTGGAGTTCTATGTGGAGACAGGCGGAATTCCAGATATGAAGGTAACAGACAAAAAGACAGGAGAAGAGTTGGATATACAGTTGTCCTCCCATCCCAGAGGCGTCCGTGTAAGCTTTGTGGCGGAATTTGAACCGGGGGAGGAGAGAGTGTTTGCCTATGAAGAAAAGCCCGCGCCGGCAGAGCATCTGTATACCCGCACGGCATGGGTGGGCGCAGAACGGGTGAAGGATATCGTCAATGCGTATGATACCGAGACCTACAAACTTCCCTACGGGCTGGAAAACGAGTGGTTTCAGATTTCCTGGAAGGTGGGGGAAGGGATCACCTCCTTTTACAATAAAAAGACAAAAACAGAGATGGGAAAGAAGGGACTGGAAACCTTTTTTACCCCGATTTATGAAAAGACGGAAATCCGTAAAGGCGTCTATGCGGAGCGCGCCTGCCTGGGACGAAATGTGCGGGGACTGCACGCGGAACAATATCAGGGGGATTTAAAGGATATCCGGATTCTGGATCACGGCCCGGTGTTTGACCGGACGGAACTGGTCTTTGAGCTGGAGGGAACCTTCCACAGCAGCGTGATCATAAAGATGTATAAAAAGCTGCCCAGAATCGAATTTACCTACCGGATTGCCAAGACATTGAGCGAGGACATTGAAAGCATTTACATGCCCCTGTCCCTGAATCTGCCGGGCAGCAGGCTTTATATCCACAATGGCAGCGTGGCCATGCGTCCAGGTGTGGATCAGTTGCCGGGCAGTAATATGGAATATTATATCGCGGACGAGGGGGTGCTTTACCAAAACGGAAACGAAGGTATCCTGATTAACACATTCGACACCCCGCTGCTTTATATGGGAGAGATGGAGAGTCACCCGATTCTTCTGTGTGATAATAAGGAAGAAAATAATCATCGTCCCCTATACAGTTGGATCATGAATAACACCTGGGAAACCAACTTCAAGATGGATTTGTCTGGTTTTGGAGAATTCTGCTATGCGCTGGAATGGCGGGAGGGTGCATGGGAGGAAAATCTGACAGCACTGGCGGAAAATGACATGCGTGTGGTAACTTTTATCACAGGCTGAGACAGTGCTTTGAATCGGAGGCGGACAGAGGACGGCGCGGATTCGGCGGCAGTGATAGGATATCTGTGGTCGGCCTTGAGGAGGACTGCTGTCATGCGGATGCAGGTTTGCAGTGAAAAATAGTCTGGGACAAAGAACCTGGACTATTTTTTTGAACGGGTTTCTCTCCTGTTTTTTGAAGTGCATTGTTTTTTAGAACAGGATATATTATACTGAAAAACAAAAAATCCAGAAAAACTCCATCGGCTGCGATAACATCGTTTGACACAAAATCAGAACGGTCCGGATGGAGACAGTCATTTCCAAGGAAGAGGGAAAACTGATGGAACAGATACACAATTATATGGAAGATGCAGTCCTGCGCCATAAGCTGAATGACCTGACCCAAAAGACGTTCGGCTTTGATTTTGAAAACTGGGTGACGGGGGGATATTTTGAGGGAGATTACATCCCCTATTCTTTTATGGAACACGGAAAAGTCGTTTCTAATGTTTCTGCCAACCGGATGCAGTTTATACAAAACGGCGTCACAAGGGAATTCATTCAAATCGGCACCGTAATGACCGATAAAGCCTACCAAAACCAGGGTCTGGCAAAGAAACTGATGGAACATGTGATGGCGCAGTATGAAGGGCGCTGTGACGGGATCTATCTATTCAGCGATCTGGGAGCGTTGGGTTTTTACCAGAAACTGGGCTTTGCAGAGGGGCTGCAGTATCAATACCGCCTGAGAGAACGGATTTCACAAAACAAAAATTATTCTGCCTTTCGGCCGGCCACTCAAAGTGACAGAAACCGATATATGGATGCCGTGAGGCAGAGCGAAGTAAATTCCTCTCTGGAACAGATAAATAAATTCGGTTTGCAGATGTTTTATACGGCAGATCTATCCAACGTCTATTATGCGGCGGATATCGACTGCTTTATTGTTCTAAAAACAGAGGGGAGTACATGGACTCTGGAAAGTATCGTCTGTAAACAGCACCTGCCCATCAAAGAAATTCTCGCGCGGTTGGAAGGGGAGTATGACCGGCTGCTTCTGGGATTTTCCCCCTGTCGGGAAGATCAGAATCTGTTTGATGCCGCCCCCTTTGACGGCGAGGACGATTACCGCCTGTTTTACCGTGGAAAAGCACTGGAGAGCATCGAAAAAGAGAAGCTGTTTTTCCCGCTGCTTTCGCATGCGTAAAAATCCTCCATTCTCCGGTTGATTATTGGGACAATCCGCGCTATAATAAATGCCGTTATCATGAGAGGCGGCATGCCCAGATAAACAAAACGATTTTAAGAATGCCGGGATAAGCCGCATAATAGCCGCATGAGGCGGCGTGGAGGAAACGATGCAGATCATTGTCGTAGGCTGCGGAAATGTGGGATATACTCTGACAGAGCAGCTCAGCAAAGAAGGATATAATGTTTCAGTCATTGACGCAAAGAGCGACCGTCTTAAGCGGGTGACAGACAATTGCGACGTTATGGGGGTGTTGGGGAACGGAGCTACCTACAGTGTGCAGATGGAGGCGGGAATAGAGGAGGCGGATCTGCTGATTGCGGTGACGGATTCCGACGAACTGAATCTTCTCTGCTGCCTGATTGCCAAAAAAGCCGGCGATTGCCATACCATTGCCCGCGTGCGCAATCCCATATACAGTCAGGAGATTGATTTTATTAAGGAAGAACTCGGCCTGGCCATGGTGATTAACCCGGAATTGGCGGCTGCCGTGGCCATTGCCCGCCAGTTAAAATATCCTTCCGCGATCGAGGTGGATACCTTTGCCAAGGGCCGGGTAGAATTGTCTAAATTTCGGCTGGAGGCAGGGAGTCTCTTGGCCGGCTGCGCGCTGAAAGATATTTCTCTGAAGCTGCACTGTGATGTGTTAGTCTGCACGGTGGAGAGAGGAGAACAGGTTATCATTCCCGACGGTAATTTTATACTGCAGGAGAAGGATACCATATCGGTTGTGGCCTCCTCCCGCAATATCGTACAATTTTTTAAGAAGTTGGGGATGGCGACTGGCCGGGTTAGAGATGTTTTGATCGTGGGCGGAGGATCCACCGCTTTTTATCTGTCCAAACAGCTTCTTTCCATGGGAATTCATGTAAAGATAATTGAGCGGGAGAGAGCGCGCTGTGATCAGCTATGCGAACTTCTTCCCCAGGCGTCTATCGTCTGCGGCGACGGGACAGACCGCAGCGTTTTGATGGAGGAGGGCATAGAGCGGACACAGGCATTTATCTCGCTGACCAATGTGGATGAAGAAAATATTATGCTGTCTCTGTTTGCCAAGAGTATATCCAAAGCAAAGCTGGTGACGAGAGTACATCGGATTTCCTACGATGAGATGATCGGCAGTCTGGATGTGGGCAGCATTGTGTACCCGCGCTATACGATAGCGGAGAATATTGTTCGCTATGTGCGGGCTATGTCCAACTCCTTAGGCAGCAATAATGTGGAGACGCTTTACAAGCTGATCGGTGACAAGGCCGAGGCGCTGGAATTCTGGATTCGGGAAAAATCGCCGGTGGTAGGCGTTCCGCTGCAAAAGATGAATCTGAAGCCCAATATTCTTTTAGCCTGCATCAACCGCAGAAATAATGTGATTATCCCCGGCGGACAGGACATGATCCAGATGGGAGATACTGTGGTTGTCGTTACCACAAACACAGGTCTGCATGACATTCGGGATATTTTGAGGTAGCGCGCGCAATGAATTACTCGATTATACGATTCATTTTATGCCGTGTTCTGGAGGTGGAGGGCGTATTTCTGGCACTTCCCTGTTTGACGGCGCTGATTTATAGAGAGAAGAGCGGATGGGCTTTTGCAGCGGTCTGCGCTCTGTGTCTTGCTTTGGGATTTGTCGGAACGCGCAAAAAGCCGAAAAGCCAGGTGTTCTATGCCAGGGAAGGATTTGTGACCGTATCCTTGAGCTGGATTGTCTTGAGTCTGGTCGGCGCGCTGCCCTTTACGCTGTGCGGGGAGATTCCCTCCTACACGGACGCTTTATTTGAAGTGATTTCCGGGTTCACCACGACAGGGGCCAGTATTCTGCCGGAGGTGGAGAGCCTGAGCCGGTGCAGTCTGTTCTGGCGGAGTTTTACCCACTGGCTGGGCGGGATGGGAGTGCTGGTTTTTGTGATGGCGGTGCTGCCTTTGGCCGGGGGATATAACATGCATCTGATGCGGGCGGAGAGCCCGGGACCTTCTGTGGGCAAATTGGTTCCCCGAGTCAAGCATACGGCTCAGCTTTTGTACGGCATTTATCTGGCTCTGACCATGGTGCAGATTATCCTGCTGCTGCTGTCGGGCATGGCGCCGTTTGATGCGTTTACGATGTCCTTCGGCACGGCGGGCACGGGCGGATTCGGTGTTCTCAATGACAGCGCAGCGTCCTATACGATGTTTCAGCAGGGCGTTCTGACGGTTTTTATGATCCTGTTCGGCATCAATTTCAATGTGTACTATCTGTTTCTGATTATGAAGCCAAAGCAGGCGCTGTGCTGCGAGGAGATGCGGACTTATCTGGGGATTATCGCGGCGGCGGTCCTGCTGATTGTATGGAATGCCAGAGACTCTTTTGCGACGCTTCTGGAAGCGTTTCATCACGTGGCGTTTCAGGTGGCTTCCATTATCACAACAACCGGTTTTTCCACGGTAAATTTTGATCTGTGGCCGCAGCTATCAAAGACTGTGCTGGTGATTTTGATGTTTATTGGAGCCTGCGCCGGCAGCACCGGCGGCGGAATCAAGGTGTCCCGCTGCCTGGTTCTCTGCAAATCCGTGCGCAAGGAACTGCGCAGCGCCATGCATCCCCGCAGCGTCGGGCGTGTGCGCTTGGAGGGTCGGGCTCTGGAACCGGAAGTTCTGCACTCCATCGAGCGTTTTTTTGCCGCGTACATGATTGTATTTGCCGCCTCCATGCTGGTGATTTCTCTGGAAAACATGGATTTTGGCAGCAGCTTTACAGCGGTGGCCGCCACGCTCAACAATATCGGGCCTGGTCTGGGAGCCGTGGGGCCGATGGAGAATTTCGGCGGCTTGTCGGCATTGTCCAAATATGTGCTGATGTTTGACATGCTGGCCGGGCGGCTGGAGATTTTCCCGATGCTGGTCCTGTTTATGCCGGCGACATGGAGAAAATAACAAGGATAGATGAATACAGAACGCAGCACCAAAAAGAAAGGATATACCCCATCATGAATGTTTTTGAGGCGGCACTCTTTGACGAATTGGAACCTCTGTATCCCGACACGGACCCCAGGCAGGGCGGCAGCCTGTACCAGACGGCCGTTCCCTCCGAAACCTATGCGGGGGTACACATTATGCTTTCCGGCCTGACGCCGGGTAAGTTTGTGACGGTTGAAGTCGCTTCTCCTATGCGCAAAACCGAGCGGACCGAAAACGGCGGCGTGAGAACGGAATGCTATGCGCCGGATAAACGCTGGAAATTGTTTGAACTGCTTCCGCTGCCGGTAGAAGCCAACACAGGAGCGGTCTCCCGGACGGAGTGGATGCTGGATGATGTAAACGGCAATGTCATCCGCCGCGCACCTTTTATGGTTTATGATGTGCTTCGGCCCTGCGGCAACGTAGTCATGGCGCAGGGAACGGTTATGGCTCTGGCGTTTCGCTGCAAAACCGATGCCGTACAGAGAGAAGTAAAAAAATGGGAGCTGACGCTGTCTCATGACGGGATTTCCCGCCGCCTGACCTTTGAGGCGGAGGTATTTCCGGCATCGGTTTTGGAAGCGGGAGCAGACGATCATAAATATGTCAACTGGTTTAGCATCCATGGCATTGCCGATTACCACCATGCTCCCCTGTTTGGCGATGCTTGGTATGAGATGTTTGAAAAATATCTCCGGCTTGGAAAATACGGGCGGCAGAATATGGCGCTGCTTCCCGTGGAGCTGTACTTTGAGTGCGGGGAGGGTACGCCTCGGCTGAATGAAGAAAAATTGGATCGGCTGGTGGAAATCCTGGATAAGACCGGTATTCATTGGATAGAAGGCGGACATCTCGCCGGCCGCAGGGACGGAGAATGGGAAGCGACGCAGGCGGAATTGTCCCTGACCCGCAGCCCGATTCCCGGCCGCGGAGAACAGGAGCTGGAAAGCATGTGCCGGCAGCTCTATGCCTATCTGCAAAAGAAAAAAATAGCGGATCGCTGGATGCAGAGCTTTATGGATGAACCGTTGGATTGTCTGGCAAAGACTTATAAGACCGGAGTCGGGATCGTCCAAAAAGCAATGCCTGGGATCTTGGTGCTTGACGCCACCATTGCCAGAGAGAGTATCGCCGGAGCGGTTGACTGCTGGTGTCCCACGATCAATAAGTATGAAAAATATCAGGATTTCTTTGATAACCGCCGGAAACAGGGAGATCACCTTTTTGTCTATACCTGCTTAGATCCTGCCGGAAACTTCTGCAACCGCTTTCTGGATCAGGAGAGGCTTCGCCAGGTCTGGATTGGCTGGGCGCCCGCCCTCTACCGCAATATAGAAGGCTATCTCCACTGGGGCGGCATGTTCATGAAGCAACTGGATTTTTACCGGTTGAGTTCGCCTCTGCCGGATATTACCGACTATGAAACCAGCCGCAGCGGCTGCCTTCCCGCAGGGGATGCCGCCGTCATGTTTCCGGGATTTCATGAGGTGTATTCCAGCACCCGTCTGGAGGCCCATCGAATCGGCCTGGAGGATCTGTCGCTGTTGGAGAGGATGAACGAAAAAGATCCCGCCTGGAAGAAGGCGCTCATCAGCCGGGTATTTTGCCGGTATGACGATTATGAAAAAGATGTGGCTGTTTACCGGAAAGTAAGGCGGGAGCTGCTGGAAAGAGTCTCCGCAGAAATGGATAACGCATAGATAAAAAACCAGATAAGCCGGAAGGCGGCCGCTTTATTCTTTGGGATCGGGATCTTTTCCGTCACGAGAAGAGCGGCCGTCTCTGCGATAGACCAGATAGGAGTAGAGAACAGGGAGCAGAACCATAATCAAGATCAGCGGAAAAAATAAACACAGCTTCCAGAACGGCGGCAGAAACGCGGCAAAGATCATCAGAATGCCGCAGGCGACCCACAGTTTACCGGTGAACCGGTGGGTCAGATACCAGACGTTTTCATCGGCCAAGGTCCAGGGAGTTTTGACGCCGGTGAAATAGTTGGGTTTGAATTTGGGCATGATGTTGCCGCAAAACGCCATCATGGCGCCTACGAGAGCAGGCATCCAGAGTCCCATGTTAAAGGAGGAAAGCAGTTCTGGCCGGTAGCAGACGGCAATGGTGTAGAGTTCCGTAAAGAGAAGGAGCAGCGTCAGCAAAAAGTGAATCAGATAATACTGCCGGTGAAAACGGCGGTAATTGTTTCCGCGGGGATCGATGCGGGGAGAAATTTCGGCAAACAGAAGGAGCAGCAGCGCAATGCCTGGCATCAGAAAAACAGAGAACCGAGGCCCTGTTTCGTCGACGATGCCGGAAGCGTCAAAACGGATCGGAACCTGATCCGGCAGTCCCGGATAGGCGACGATTGCCACAAGAAACATAAGGAGGCACAAAATCCATGTATTGCGGTTTTCTTTATGAAACATTTTCATGAGAACTCTCCTTTTTAAAGCCTGCAAACCAGGACATGATTTCTTCCACAACCGACAGATTCAATTCATAGTAGATGTATTTGCCGGCCTTTTCATCGTCCACCAGCCCGGCTTCCTTCAGAATTGACAGATGATGGGATATGGTTGCGCCGGTCATATCAAAATGTTCTACAATCTGGCCGGCGCTCATACGGCCAGTCTTTAAAAGCTGGAGGATTTCCCGCCGGGTAGGGTCGGACAAAGCTTTAAAACTTTCCTGAAAACCCATGCGTTTCTCCTTTCGTTTGGTGGATTTGCCGTACGTGCCAAGGAAACTGCGGCGGACAGACATAATGTTTAGACAAATATCTAAGAATTATTATAAGACAGCGAACCTATTTTGTCAATGCAGGGCAAAATCGGAACCGCTGTCTTTTTATCACATACAATAATAAAAAACAAAGGGTGTAAAATGATCCATGTGGTAAAGGCTGGTGAGACGCCGGCGTCGATCGCTGGATACTACGGCGTATCAATCTCCAGACTTTTGTTTGATAACCAGATTCGGGAGGCTGGAAATCTGGCGGTAGGGCAGGCGCTCTTAGTGCTGCTCCCGGAAACAATCCATTCGGTCCGCACGAGCGAGACACTGGAAGAGATCGCGGGCCAGTATGGGGTGACAGTGCTGGAATTAGTCCGAAACAATCCCTTTCTTCTGGAGAACAACATGCTTCTGGCAGGAGAGAATCTTGTGATTCGCTACCAGAGAGAAGCGGAGGGTGCCGGCTATGATACGCCTCGCGTACTGAACGGATATCTGTATCCCTTTGCGGAGAAATACGTAATCGATCAGTCCATGCCTTATCTGAGCGGGATGTATCTGTTTTCCTACGGCTTTACGCCGATGGGAGGACTGGTGCTGCCGGAAAATCAGAGCGGCTGGATTGCGCTTGCAAAGTCCTTTGGGGTAAGCCCGGTGCTGGTGCTGACGCCTTTGACGGAGAGAGGAACGTTCAACAGCAATCTCGTATCGCAGATGGTACGAGATCCGCAGGCGCAGGAAACGCTGACAAATAATCTGCTGGTACAGATGCAGGAGGAAGGCTATGAGGCTTTGGATGTGGATTTTGAATTTGTAGAACCTGCAGATCGAGACTTGTATGTGGAGTTTGTTCGGCGCATGACAGAGCGAATGAATGCAGAGGGGTATCCGGTTTCGGTGGCGCTGGCGCCGAAGGTGGCGGACGATCAGCCGGGAAACGTGTATGAAGGGGTAGATTACCGGGCGTTAGGAGAAGCGGCCAACAGTGTGTTGGTGATGACGTATGAGTGGGGATATACATTCGGGCCTCCGATGGCCGTAGCGCCTCTCGACCAGGTTCGCCGTGTGGTAGACTACGCGGTCAGCCGGATCAATACGCAGAAAATTGACCTGGGGATTCCCAATTACGGCTATGACTGGCGGCTGCCCTATGAGCGCGGCATAAGCCGGGCGCGGGTGGTGGGCAATGTGGAGGCGGTAGAGCTGGCGGCCCGGACAGGCAGCGAAATTTTGTTTGATGAGCAGGCGCAGTCCCCTTATTTTCATTACAGGCAGGAGGGCAGAGAGCATGTGGTCTGGTTTGAGGATGTGAGAAGCATGAGCGCGCGCTTTGGTTTGCTTGCGGAGTACGGACTGCGTGGCGCCGGATACTGGAACCTGATGCGGGAATTTCGGGCCAACTGGCTTTTGTGGAATGCCACGTTTCAGACAAGTCCGGCAAGAGGAGTTTAAACATTTCCGTCCGGGCTGCGGATATGCCGGCAAGTGTTTTGTTTTTTGGCGTGCGGCCGGACAAAGAGGGATAGGCAACACGATAAAAAAGCTTCAGACCGGCGGCAGAAAGCGCCCCCGTCGGACGGCGCTGTCGCCGTAGCGGCTGCGGATCGAATCGATGGCGTTGTCCAGTTTTTCTAATTTTTTATATTTTTCACCATGGAACAGATTATACTGATAAAAACCGTTGTCGTCCAGATGGCTGGCAGACACGCCGAGGAGCCGCAGCGGAATGCGGCTTCTCCACATTTCAGAGAGAAGACAGATGGCAGTCTGATAAATCTCTTCGGTGACATTGGTAGAGGAAGCCAGCATCTTCTGATGACTCTGATTGATAAACTGATGATCGGTATATTTGACTGTGATGCAGAATGCCTTGATCTGGTCTGCCCGCAGCCTGGCGGCCACGGATTCAGATAGAGATAATAAGACAGCGCGGGCCTCGTCGAAATCTGTCACATCCTTTGCCAGAGTCGTCTCGTTGCCGTAGGATTTGGTCTGCGCGGACTCAGCTTGTACCGGCCGGCTGTCAAAGCCGTTGGCATAATTCCAGACGGCTTCTCCCTGTTTTTTCAGGTGGGAACGAATCAGGGCCAGGTTGCTCTGCGCCAGTTCCCCTATGGTGTGAATGCCCAGGGAATGGAGCTGCCTTGCAGTGGCTTCACCCACCGAGAAAAGTTCTTCCACCGGCAGAGGCCACATTTTATTCGGAATTTCTTCGGGAAACAGGGTGTGGATACGGTCCGGTTTCTGAAAGTCAGAGGCCATTTTAGCCAGCAATTTATTGGAGGAGATTCCGATATTGACAGTAAAGCCCAGCTCCTCTCGTATGGCGTCCTTGATCTGGGCAGCGGCATCCAGGGGCGGGCCGTAGAGCAGAGCGGTGCCGGTCATATCAGCGAACGCCTCATCGATGGAAACTTGTTCGATCACCGGGGCAAAGCGGGATAATACGTTCAGGAAAGCGCGGGAACAGCGGTGATACAGTTCGCGGCGGGCCGGAATACACAGAAGATGCGGACATTTGCGCAAAGCGCTTACAATGGGCTCCCCGGTTGTGACGCCGTATTTTTTGGCCGGAATGGATTTGGCCAGCACGACGCCGCGGCGCATCTTCTGATCGCCGCCGATAATGGAGGGGATCGTGCGCAGGTCAAGCCTGTCCCCGTGCCGTAAGCGATCCGCCGCCTCCCAGCTTAAAAATGCAGAATTGACATCAATATGAAAAACCAGGCGCTCTGGCATGGAAACGATCCTCCTATGGATACGGCCGCACGGCATGAACCTCCAAGCAATCCGCATGGCTGTTCATGCGGGGCCAATGTTGCTGTGGGGCAGCAGTGATGCTGTTTTGCGATTCGATACGCGCTTTTTATAAAGCTTATCTGTAGTATATCAAAAAGAACATCAGTTTGCAAGAATTATCTTGCGGATCTTCTCCCAATCTATTATACTGTAGGAACAGGCCGCCATCCGGTCGGCTGATGCATATGCAGAAAGGAAGAACACAAAAGATGATTTGGATTACCATACTATATATCGGTTTTATATTTGGGAATTCGGCGACGCCGGCCGTGTATTCCGCTGCTGAGAGCGGTTGGGTGACAGGGATGGTAAATGGCCTGTTAAACGGAATTGGACTTGGTTTTCTTCAGTTCGCAGAGGGATGGATCCGCAAAGCGGCGCATTTCGGCGAATATACAGGGCTGGGAATTCTATTGACGCTCAGCCTGGTGCGGTACGGCTTTTTTGCCGGGAAAAAGCGGTGGCGTCTGATTCCCGTCGGCTTTTTGATCGCCTGTGTGGATGAGGGGATACAGTATTTTACGCCGGGGCGGGCCTGCCGGTTTGCGGATGTTTTGCTGGATACCTGCGGCGTCTGCTTTGGCGTGGCCTTGGCGGCGCTGTTTGCATTGATACGGAGCAGGAGGAAAAAAGAAAAGTAGGGCGGGAAGCAGCAGATGAAAAGGCAGGAAAATGTAATCCGTATCTCGGTGCGGGCGCTTGTGGAATTTATTTTACGAAAAGGGGATCTGGACAACCGCAGGCATGCAGGGCGGGAGAGAGATGCGATGCAGGCCGGCAGCCGCCTGCACCGGAAGGTGCAGAGGCAGATGGGGCCATCCTACCGTGCGGAGGTATCTCTGAAGTGCCGTGTGCCGGTGGAGGAGATGATTCTGCAGATAGAAGGCCGCGCCGACGGACTGATCGAGGAAGACGGAAAGCTGACGGTGGATGAGATCAAGGGTGTGTACTTTGATATCAGCCGTCTGGAGGAACCGTTTCCGGTTCACAAGGCGCAGGCCATGTGCTATGCCTATATGGCGGGGCGGGAAAAGGGCCTGTCCTCCGTTACCGTTCAGATGACCTACGGCAGTCTGGAGACGGAGCAGTTGCGCCGTTTCGCAGAAGAGTGGGAGATGGAGCGGCTGACACAGTGGTTTGAGCGGCTGACGCAGGAGTACGGAAAATGGGCGCTGTGGCAGTACCGCCACCGGCTGGCGAGGGACCATTCCATGCAGGGGCTTGAATTTCCCTATCCCTACCGGACGGGTCAGAGAGAGCTGGCCGTCTCGGTTTACCGGACGATCAGCCGGGGGAAGACGCTGTTTATTCAGGCGCCGACTGGCATCGGCAAGACCATGGCGGCCGTTTTCCCGGCTGTGAAAGCCGTGGGGGAGGGATACGGCGACAAAATTTTTTATCTGACGGCGAAGACCGTGACGAGGACGGTGGCGGAAGAGGCGTTTCGGATTCTTAAAGAGCGGGGACTGGTTTTTTTGAACGTCACCATTACGGCCAAGGACAAGCTGTGCATTCTGGAAAAACCAGACTGCAATCCGATTAGCTGCCCCTATGCTGCCGGGCATTTTGACCGAATAAACGATGTGGTTTTTTCTCTGATACAAAATGAGACGGTGTTAGATAGGGAGCGCATTCTTCAGGCGGCGAAGGAGAAGCAGGTATGTCCCTTTGAGCTGTGTCTGGATCTGACAAACTGGGCGGACGGCGTGATCTGCGACTATAATTATGTCTTTGACCCCAATATTTATCTGAAACGCTTTTTTGGAGAGGGAGTATCGGGAGAGTATCTGTTTCTGGTGGATGAAGCGCACAATCTGGTGGAGCGGGCCAGAGAAATGTACAGTGCTTCCTTATACAAAGAAGATTTTCTGGAGGCCCGCCGTCTGGTAAAGGGGCACAGCCGGAAACTGGAGCAGAAACTGAGCCGCTGCAATCAGGCGCTTTTGGAGCTAAAGCGGGAGTGTGAGACCTGGCGTGTTCTGCCCACGATCTCTCATTTTGTGATGACGCTGGAGGGATTGTTCGGTGAAATGCAGGAGTTTGCGGAGACAAGCACGGCGCTGGATACCAGCGAGGTTTACCGGGATTTTTATTTTGCGGTGCGCCATTTTCTGAACATGAGCGAACGGGCGGACGAGAATTACCGGATCTATACCGAGCTGCAGCCGGACGGGCGCTTTCTGCTGAAGGAGCTGTGCGTCAATCCGGCGGATGCGCTGCAGGAGTGCCTGGCAAAAGGAAACGGGACGGTTTTTTATTCAGCGACCATGCTGCCGATGCCCTATTATCGAGAATTGCTGAGCGCAAACCCGGAGGATTATGCGGTTTATGCCATGTCGCCCTTTGACCAAAAACGGCGCCTGCTGGTCATAGCCAGAGATGTGAGCAGCCGTTACAGCCGCCGCGGGAGGCAGGAATATGAGAGAATCTATTCTTATATTGAATCCATGGCGCTGTCCAGGCCCGGAAATTATCTGGTATTTTTTCCCTCCTATCCGTTCTTAAATGAAGTTTGTGAGGCCGGAGGACACGGCAAAAACGAGCGGCACAAATTTCGGCTGCTCTGCCAGTCTTCTCGCATGACCGAGAAAGAGCGGGACGATTTTCTCGACGCTTTTCGGGCGGATCGCGGGGCAGGACAGGAATCTTTGGTGGGCTTCTGCGTGCTGGGCGGTATTTTTTCGGAGGGAATTGATCTGGCGGGAGAGAAGCTGATCGGCGCGGCGGTGGTGGGAACGGGTCTGCCGCAGGTGTGTACAGAGAAAGAGATTTTGAAAGAATATTATGACGAGGCGGGAAAGGACGGTTTTGGCTTTGCCTACCGCTTTCCGGGCATGAATAAAGTGCTGCAGTCGGCCGGCCGTGTGATCCGCTCCGCACAGGACAGAGGGGTGATTCTTCTGTTGGACGATAGGTTTTTGTACAGGGAGTCATCCTCTCTGTTTCCCAGAGAGTGGGAGGAGAGAATTGTGACCGACGAGAAGAATGTGGGAAAAGTGTTGGACAGTTTTTGGAGACAGTGGGATTCGGATTCCCCCGATCTCATGCAGACAGGACAGAGATAAAAAGGCGGATTATAATTATGAAAGAGAACCCGTATACAGACAAACAGGAGCTTCGCCGGCACATACGGCAGATGCGCAGAAATATGGACGAGGAAGCGTGGAGGGAAAGAAGCCGCAGCGTTTGCCGGATTATCCATAGGACAAAGGCGTATCAGGAGGCCGAAATTTTATATGCCTATCTGGCTGTGCGGGGAGAAGTTCTGCTGGATGAACTGATAGAAGATGCCCTGCGCGCAGGAAAACGAGTGCTTGTTCCGCGGGTGGAAGGAGAGAACATGGTGTTCTGTCCGATATGGGATCTGGAACAGGTGCAGGTGAGTCCGATGGGGATACGGGAACCGACAGGAGAGGCCGAGAGGAACGAGAACGGGAATCCGAAGCCGCGGGAAAAAATTTTGTTTCTGATGCCGGGAATTGCTTTTGACAGAAAGGGAAACCGTGTGGGGCAGGGCGGCGGCTACTATGACCGGTATCTGGAGCGAAATCTCATGTTTTGCAAGGTCGGCGCCGCGTTTTCTTTTCAGATGCAGGAGGAGGTGCCGACCGGAGCGCTGGATATTCCTGTGGATGCGGTGGCTTCGGAGGACGGGCTATACGGTCGCGGGTCCAGCGGGGAGCGGTTCACAGAAAATTACGAATTTTTTTGAAAAACCCCCTTTTCTTTTTATGTAAAACGTGGTATACCATAGGCATAAGGATTAGCACTCAAAGCCTTTGGTGGCTAACAACCATAAGAAGGGAGGTTTCTTATGAATATCAGTAAATTTACACAGAATTCCGTGCAGGCCGTTCAAAACTGCGAGAAGCTGGCATATCGGTATGGCAATCAGGAGATCGACGAGGAGCATCTGCTGTGCAGTCTCTGGGAGCTGGAGGACAGCCTGATCCGCAAGCTTCTGATTAAGATGGGCGTGGATGAGGATTCCTTTACCGCCGGCCTGGATACGGCTTTAAGCCGCCGGACCAAGGTATCAGGAGGCAATCTGTATCTGAGCGCGGCACTGAACCAGGTGCTGCTTCATGCGGAGGATGAGGCCAAGCGCATGGGCGATCAATATGTGTCGGTGGAGCATCTGTTTTTATCCATGTTAGCCTCTCCCAACGCGGCGGTCAAAGAGCTGTTTCGTCAATATGGCATTGACAAAGAGACATTTCTTCAGGCGCTGTCCTCCGTGCGCGGAAATCAGCAGGTGACAAGCGATAACCCGGAGGCTACGTATGACACGCTGAATAAATACGGGGTCGATCTGGTGGAGAAAGCCAGGGATCAGAAGCTGGACCCGGTCATCGGCCGGGATTCCGAGATCCGCAATGTCATCCGGATCCTTTCCCGCAAGTCCAAGAACAACCCGGTTCTGATCGGAGAACCCGGCGTGGGCAAGACCGCCGTTGTGGAGGGGCTGGCCCAGCGGATCGTGCGGGGCGACGTGCCGCAGGGACTGAAGGATAAGAAGGTTTTTTCGCTGGACATGGGAGCCCTGGTAGCCGGAGCCAAATACCGCGGTGAGTTTGAGGAACGTCTCAAGGCCGTGCTGGAGGAGGTGCGCAAGAGCGAGGGACAGATGATTCTGTTTATTGACGAGCTGCACCTGATCGTGGGAGCCGGCAAGACCGACGGCGCCATGGACGCCGGAAATATGTTGAAGCCCATGTTGGCCAGGGGCGAGCTGCACTGCATCGGCGCTACGACACTGGATGAATACCGCAAATATATTGAGAAAGACGCCGCACTGGAACGCCGGTTTCAGCCGGTGCTGGTGGACGAACCTACCGTGGAGGACACCATCTCGATTCTGCGCGGCCTGAAGGAGCGCTACGAGGTGTTCCACGGCGTTAAGATTACCGACAGCGCTCTGGTCAGCGCCGCCACGCTGTCCGGCCGCTATATAACGGATCGTTTTCTGCCGGACAAAGCCATTGACCTGGTGGATGAAGCGTGCGCCCTGGTAAAGACGGAGCTGGATTCCATGCCGGCGGAATTGGATGAACTGTCCCGCAAGATTACGCAGTTGGAGATCGAGGAAGCGGCGCTTAAGAAGGAGACGGACCGCTTGAGTCATGACCGGCTGGACAATCTGCAGAAGGAGCTGGCGGAACTGCGCGATCAATTCGGCAGCATGAAGGCACAGTGGGACAACGAAAAGACGAGCGTGGAGCGTCTGTCCCGCCTGCGGGAAGAGATCGAGGAGGTAAACCGCCAGATCCAGGCGGCGACGCAGGTCTACGATCTGAACAAGGCGGCTGAGCTGCAGTACGGAAAACTGCCGGAATTGCAGAAGGAGCTGGCCTCGGAGGAGGCGAGAGTCGGCGGACAGGATCTGTCTCTGGTTCACGAGGCGGTGACGGAGGAGGAAATCGAGCGGATTGTCTCCCGTTGGACCGGTATTCCGGTGGCAAAACTGACAGAGGGCGAGCGAAATAAAATCCTGCATCTGGAGGAGGAACTGCATCAGCGCGTGGTGGGTCAGGAAGAGGGCGTTGCCAAAGTGACAGAGGCGATCCTCCGCTCCCATGCCGGGATCAAAGATCCAAACGCTCCCATCGGCTCGTTTCTGTTTCTGGGGCCGACCGGCGTGGGCAAGACGGAACTGGCCAAGACGCTGGCTGCCAGCCTGTTTGACGACGAGAGCAATATGGTGCGGATCGATATGAGCGAATATATGGAGAAATACTCCGTATCCCGCCTGATCGGAGCACCTCCGGGCTATGTGGGATACGACGAGGGAGGCCAGCTCACCGAGGCAGTTCGGCGCAAGCCCTACAGCGTGGTTCTGTTTGATGAGATTGAAAAGGCGCATCCGGACGTCTTTAACGTGCTGCTGCAGGTGCTGGACGACGGGCGGATAACAGATTCCCAGGGACGGACGGTTGATTTTAAAAATACAATCCTGATTATGACATCCAATATCGGTTCTCCCTATCTGTTGGACGGAATCGGGGCGGACGGCAAAATTCTTCCTGAGGCGGAGGAAGCGGTCATGAAGGATCTGCGGGCGCATTTTCGTCCGGAATTTTTGAACCGTCTGGATGAGATCATTCTGTTTAAGCCGCTGACAAGAGAGAACATCACATCCATTGTAGATTTGATGATCGGCGGTATCAATGCCCGACTGGCCGGCCAGGAATTGAAGATCCGTCTGACGGAGGCGGCGAAGGCATATATTGTCGAAAATGGTTACGATCCGGTATATGGAGCCCGCCCTCTGAACCGCTATCTGAAAAAACATGTGGAAACGCTGGCGGCCCGAATGATTTTGGGCAGCGAGGTAAGAGCCGGCGATACGGTGGTGATCGATGCGGTTTTGGGCGGATTGAAGGGAGAGATCATGCGGGAAGAGTGAGTCGGATAAGAACCGTGGAGAGATAAAAAAAGAGGAGGAAGCGATGGAGAAGGCGCCGAAGGATCCCGCAATGCTTTTGAGCTTTGTGAACCTAAAGCTTCGGGACTACTACGCGAGCTTGGAAGAGCTGTGCGAAGATCTTCAGTGGGACGCAGACGAGCTGTGTGAAAAGCTTTCCGGGATCGATTATGCGTATGACCGGACGGTAAATCAGTTCGTTTAAAGAAAGTCGAACAGATATTCGAGAAAATGGTTGCAATCTGCCCGTACTTGTGTTAAAATGAGAGAAACTCATGAACATATGTACGGGTAGATTTTATTATGCGGATACAAGAAGAGCTTTCATTAGAAAAGAAACTGGAGATTCTCTCCGATGCGGCGAAGTATGACGCGGCCTGCACCTCCAGCGGAGTGGACAGGCGGGGGGCAAAGGGAACGATGGGGAATACCAGCGCCTGCGGCATCTGTCACAGCTTTGCCGCAGATGGACGCTGCATTTCGCTGCTCAAGATACTGATGACGAACGAGTGCGTTTACGACTGTAAATATTGTGTAAACCGCCGTTCCAACGACGTCGTGCGCACGGCGTTTACTCCCCAGGAGATCTGTGTGCTGACCATGCAGTTTTATCGGAGAAATTATATCGAGGGACTCTTTCTCAGCTCCGGTGTCTGGGGCAGCCCGGATGCAACGATGGAAAAGATCTATGAGACGCTGTATCTTCTGCGGGATCAATACCGTTTTCGAGGCTATATTCATGTGAAGGGAATTCCGGGCTCCGATCCGGAGCTGATACGCCGTCTGGGTTATCTGGCGGACCGCATGAGCGTAAATCTGGAGCTTCCCACAGCGGACAGTCTGCGGGCGCTCGCGCCGCATAAGAACAGGCCGTCCATCCTGAAACCGATTCGCCAGGTTCAGCGGGGGATCGCACAGGAGCGGCTGATTTTGTCAGACGGCCGGGGTGATTTTCATCTGCCCGGCTCGGCCGGGGAGAATCTGGCGGGAGATTTGCCGGATTTCTTGCCAAAAAGCACGCTAAAAAAGCCGGGGAACGCGCCTGAGGAAAACCTGGCCAAAGAGGGGGCTTATGCCCGGCCGATGCGGATTCCTCCGGCACAGGAGAATGCGTTTTCTGCCGGAATCGGAGCAGCAAAGCAGACACCGCTTCCCTCCTCCCAGGGAATCCGGGGGGATCTGGTGAGCGGAGAGCGCCCCCGCTTTGTGCCGGCCGGACAGAGTACGCAGATGATTATCGGCGCGACGCCGGAGACAGATTATCAGATTGTGACTGTGGCGGAGGCGCTGTATCATCGGTTTGATCTGCGCCGCGTGTTCTACTCCGCCTATGTGGGAGTGAATGAGGACAGCAGCCTCCCCTCGCCGGATCGAAAGCCTCCGCTGCTTCGGGAGCACCGTCTGTATCAGGCGGACTGGCTTTTGCGGTTCTATGGATTTACGGCGGGGGAGCTTTTGGATGAAAGCCGTCCGAATTTCAATGTGTTTCTGGACCCAAAGTGCGACTGGGCCGTGCGGCATCTGGAATGTTTTCCCGTGGAGATCAACCGGGCCGACTATACCGCTCTGCTTCGTGTTCCCGGGATCGGAGTAAAATCGGCACAGAGGATTCTGAAAGCGAGACGGAGTTCGGCTCTGGACTTTCCGGATCTGAAGAAGATGGGAGTCGTATTGAAACGCGCCCACTATTTTATCACCTGCAGCGGTCGCATGATGCATCGGATTCGGCTGGAAGAAAATTTTGTGACCTCCTGTCTGATCGGTCAGGACAGAAAGAAGAACTGGCAGATCGAACACGGGCCGGAGACATACCGGCAGATGTCCCTGTTTGACGATATGAAACTGGATATGGCGCCGACGGTGGAGGATACGCTTGCCAGCGCCAGCGGGCAGTTGTGACTTTTTGGAGCGGACAAACGTGCGCGGGAAGAAAAGAAAGAATGGTCAGGAGAGAGACGGGATGGACGAAGTTACGGTTTTCACCTGCGGGCCGGAGCCCGAAGATATTTTTTCGGCAGTTTATGATGCCTGGGCCAGCGGCCTGGGGCATGACCATGTGGAGCTGGCGGTTTGGACGGAGGAGATGCAGACACGGCTTTTTGCCGTTTACCATCCGGTGGAGCGGGATCTGGAGAAAGCGGAGAAGGTGGCCCGCTCGGTCAGACGCCGGATATCGGCACAAGCCTGGAACGGAATTTACCAGGCCGCGCTTTCCTTCTCGCCGGATCGGGCCGATGCCGTATACCGGTTTCTGATCCGAGGGTTTCAAGTAGGGCCGGACGTTATTTCCCGCCTGCAGGACCCTGCCGTTTACCGTCTGTTTGAATTGAGCCGGAAAGTGGGGCGGGAAAGCCATTTGTTTTTGGAGTTTGTCCGTTTTGAACAGTGGCCGGACGGGATGCTCTTTGCCAGACTGGCGCCGAAATGCAATGTGCTTCCTGTGATTGCCCCTCATTTTGCCGGCCGTCTTTCCGGGGAGGATTGGATGATCTATGATGAGACCAGGAGACGGGCAGCCGTGCATCCGGCCGGACAGAATTGGTTTTTGATGGATCTGGCAGAAAGCGGGTGGGAGGAATGTTTTCCTGAAGAATTAGACCGGAATCCGCACAGTCTGCGCAGCGGTCCGGCGGACCGAGAGAAATGGGAGGATCTATGGCGGACTTTTGTAAAAAGCATCGCCATAGAATCCCGTGTGAATCCGTCTTTACAGAGAAATCTGATGCCGCTGTGGTACCGAAAGCATATGACGGAGCATTTAAAATAGAGTGTTTTAGCTATAAATCGGGAGATACAATCTGCCGAAAGCGTTTTACAGACCGGCCTAGTGGCGGTACCCTGTGCTCTGCCCTGTGAACACGGCCACGGATCGGGGGCGCATGATAAAGCTGCCGTCGATACGGGTTTCCTTGCCTTCCGGATAGGTATAGCGCCCCTCTCCGTCCCCGTAGGTGTTGACGCTGAGATACCATGCGGTTCCGCTCTGCAGGATGGGGAGAGTAATCACCACGTCATACCAGTAGGTGTTGACGGCGACGTAGACCAGATCGTCGCAGCCTTTTTTCTTGTCATAACCGGCAAAGCTGACTGCCAGCGTGCGGGCATTTCGGGGAATATTCAGCTTTTCCGCATTGACGTCATGGGTATGAAGCGGTTCCATACCACAGACGGCATCCGGAAGCTGCCGGCTGATAACCGGGTGTTTCTTTCGGTAAGCGATCATAAAACGGAAGAATTCAAACTGTTCCCGGTTCTTTTCCAGAAGACTCCAGTCCAGCCAGGAGATCTCGTTGTCCTGACAATAGCAGTTGTTATTGCCGTACTGCGTGTTGCCGAATTCATCTCCGGCCAGAAACATGGGGGCACCGCGGCTGCACATCAGAACAGCGCAGGCATTGCGGATCATGCGTCTGCGCAGAGAGAGGACTTCCGGATCGTTCGTCTCGCCTTCTGCCCCGCAGTTCCAGCTTCTGTTATCGTTGGCGCCGTCCGTATTGTTCCAGCCGTTCTGGTAATTGTGCTTCTCATTGTAGGAATACAGATCATATAAGGTAAAACCATCGTGGCAGGTCAGAAAGTTGACGCAGGAGTTATAGCCGGCATAATCGCCCTTGTAGATCGAATACATGCCGCCGTAGAGATCTCCGGAGCCGGAGATGCTCCAGGCAGCGTTCCAGGCTTCCCAGGCTTCTCCTTTCAAAAACGAGCGCATGGCGTCCCGGTAGCGCCCGTTCCACTCGGCCCAGCGCCGGCTGGCTGGAAAACAGCCGACCTGATACATACCGCCGGCATCCCAGGCTTCCGCGATCAGCTTGACATTGCTGAGTACAGGATCATAGGACAGGCTGCGCAGCAGAGGCGGATTGTTCATGGGAGAGCCGTCCTCATTGCGCCCCAGAATGCTGGCCAGATCAAAGCGGAAGCCATCTACACGGTAATTGACGGTCCAGTAGCGCAAACATTCCATTATGAGCTGCTGAACGATGGGATGATTGCAGTTTAAGGTGTTGCCGCAGCCGCTGAAATTATAATAGTTGCCGTCGGGCGTCAGCATGTAATACACTTGATTGTCCAATCCCTTGAAGCTGAAGACCGGCCCCTTTTCGTTGCCCTCCGCCGTATGGTTGAAGACGACGTCAAGAATAACCTCAATATCGTTCTCATGCAGTGTTTTAATCAGATCCTTCAGTTCCGTCCCCTCATGATTGTATTCGTCTGTGGCGACGTACTCCAGGTTGGGGGCAAAAAAGCCTACGGTATTATAGCCCCAGTAGTCCAGGAGCTGTTTGCCGTCCACCTCTCTGGCCGAGTTGGTCTCATCGAATTCAAAGATGGGCATCAGCTCGACCGCATTGATGCCGAGTTCTTTCAGATAGGGAATTTTTTCCTTCAGTCCGGCAAAAGTCCCCTTATGCTCCACGCCCGATGACGCATGGCGGGTAAAGCCGCGCACATGGAGTTCATAGATAATCAGATCGCAGAGCTCCTTGGAGGACTGCGGCATATTGCCCCAGTCGTAGATATCCTTGACAACTCTGGCGCGGTAGTGGCGGTAATCGCGGTGCCCCCATTCGCTGCGGCCGGTGACGGCTCTGGCATAAGGGTCCAAAAGAATGGCGTTTCGATCAAAGATGAGCCCCTTCTCCGGAACGTAAGGCCCGTCGATCCGGTAGGCATATTCAAAATCTTCAATATTCAGGCCGAATACGATCATCGAGTAGACATCACCGATCTTGTATTCCTCAGGAAACGGAAGGACAGCGTAGGGTTCTTCCTCATTGCGGTGAAAAAGTAAAAGTTCGCAGGATGTGCCCTCGTGGGTATGAATTGTAAAATTAACTCCGCAGGGCATAGCCATGGCGCCGTTAAAATCAAACATGCCGGGGCGTACCGGATAACCGGAGATTTCACCTAACGGAGAGACCGACACGGGATAATCCAGCGTATAATTCGGGTTGTACAGTTTCAACAGATTCCTCCTGTTTGAATTGGCTCCGGCAAAAAGTTCTGCCGGAGATGTGACAGAAAAAGCGAAACGCAGCAGTTTCTGGGATGCTCGTATGAGAGTATACCTGAAGAAACCGATAAAGTCTATCGGCTTTTGTCGATTTGTAGACTTTTACATATTTTTGCCTTCCGCGGAATACATTAGTAATAACACTGCCATACTGCATACCTGTGTGACCCGTATTCCTGCATCTTTTTGTTGTGTCATTCCCGAAAATATTGTATACTGAATACAAAAGGCAGAGTCTGATTCTGCCATGACACAGCTATCGAAAGGCAGGTGAAGCCTGACAATGACCATTCGAGAAACCCTGGAAGAACAGGAAGAAAAAACTCTGAGCCCTTATGCGTCGCTGGCAGCAAAGTCAAAAGGCCGGGATATTTTGGAAGAACCCTGCGATATCCGCACCGTCTATCAGAGGGATCGGGATCGCATTCTCCACAGCAAGTCTTTTCGCCGTCTGAAGCACAAGACACAGGTATTTCTGGCGCCGGAGGGCGATCACTACCGAACCCGCCTGACGCATACGCTGGAAGTGGCGCAGATTGCCCGCACGATAGCCAGAGCGCTCCGGCTTAATGAGGATCTGACAGAGGCGATCGCCCTGGGCCACGATCTGGGCCACACGCCTTTTGGCCATGCGGGAGAGGAGGCGCTGGATTCGGTCTGCCGGGAAGGGTTTGCCCACTACCGGCAGAGCGTACGGGTGGTGGAGGTTCTGGAAAAGAAAGGAGCAGGGCTGAATCTGACCTTTGAGGTGCGGGATGGGATCTTAAACCACCGGACATCGGGACGTCCTTCCACGCTGGAAGGACAGGTGGTGCGGCTGTCGGATAAAATCGCCTATATCAATCATGACATTGACGACGCGATCCGCGCCGGGCTGATGGAAGAATACACGCTGCCGCGGGAGATGACGGATGTGCTGGGACATTCGGTCAGAGAACGGCTGAATACGCTGATCCATGATGTGATTGCCAACAGCGCCGGGTGTGCCTTCGTAAAGATGTCCGGCGTCATGGAGGAGGCGATGAAGGATCTGCGCAGTTATATGTTCCGGAATCTTTATCTGAATCCGCTTCCAAAAAGGGAAGATCAGAAAGCCAAGAACCTGCTGATTCATCTGTATCAATATTATCTGGACAGGCCCCACGAGCTGCCGGATGAGTACCGTTTGATGAAAGAGCAGAGAGGGGAATCCACCGAGCGGGTAATCTGTGACTACATAGCGGGGATGAGCGACGGATATGCCATTGCGGCATTTGAAGAACTTTTCATTCCCCATGCGTGGAAGTAGAAGGAGGGAGCCGATGTACTATCCGGATGAGCTGGTGGAGGAGATCCGAACCAGAAATGACATCGTCGATGTGGTGGGCCAGTATGTCCGGCTGACAAAACGGGGGAGCACCTATTTCGGCCTCTGCCCGTTTCACAATGAAAAGACCGCATCGTTTTCGGTAGTGCCAGCCAAACAGATGTACTACTGTTTCGGCTGTCATGCAGGGGGCAATGTGATCACGTTTCTGATGGAGTATGAGGGGGACACGTTTCCGGAGGCGCTCAAAACCCTGGCCGACCGGGCTGGGATCGCTCTGCCGCAGAGAGAGGCGACGGAACAGGAAAAGCAGGAGGCAGATCTGCGCAGCCGGCTGCTGGAGATCAACAAGGAGGCGGGCCGGTACTTTTACTATCAGATGCGGGGCGACAGAGAACAGAAAGCCTACCGCTATCTGACAGAAAGGGGATTGTCGGATGAGACCATCCGCCGGTTTGGCCTTGGTTTTTCCAATCCGTATGAGAACGATCTGTATCAGTATCTGAAGAAAAAAGGGTACAAGGATGAGGTTCTCAAGGAAACCGGCCTGGTCAAAATCGAGGAAAGAGGCTGTTACGATAAGTTTTGGAACCGGGTGATGTTTCCGATTATGGATGTAAACAGCCGGATCATCGGTTTCGGGGGCCGTGTTCTGGGAAAGGGGGAGCCGAAATACCTCAATTCGCCGGAGACAAAAGTGTTTGACAAAGGGCGGAATCTCTATGGGCTGCATATTGCCCGCAGCTCCAGAGAGCCGTATATTCTGATCTGCGAGGGATATATGGATACAATTTCTCTGCATCAGGCCGGTTTTACCAATGCGGCCGCCTGTCTGGGAACCGCCATGACGCAGGGACAGGCCAATCTGTTAAAGCGCTATACCAGCCAGATTATCCTGACATACGACAGCGATGCGGCCGGTATCAAAGCGGCCCTGCGGGCGATTCCGATCCTGAAAGAAGCGGGGATGACGGTAAAAGTACTGAATCTGCAGCCCTTTAAGGACCCGGACGAGTTTATCAAAAACCGGGGAGCCAAAGCCTTTCGCCAGCGGATCGAGGAAGCGGCGGGCAGTTTTCTGTTTGAGATTGCCCAAGTCTATGCGCAGTATGATATGAAGGACCCAGAGAGCAAGACAAGCTTTCACCGCGCCGTCGCGAAAAGACTCTGCGGCTTTGGCTCGGAGCTGGAGCGCAGCAATTATCTGGAAGCCGTCTGCGAACAGTATCGGATTCCCCTGCAGAGTATGCAGAAGATGGTTCTGGAGGAGGCCCGCCGTACCGGGCTTGCCGGCGGGGAAACGCAGGTTCGCGCAAAAAGCCGCGAGAAAAAAAAGGAGCGGGAGGACGGGATTCACACTTCCCAAAAACTGCTTCTGACCTGGCTGATCGAGGCGCCTCATCTGTACCATAAGATTGCCGGCCTGCTGGGCCCGGAGGATTTTACGGAAGATCTGTACCGCCGGGCGGCGGGAATGGTTTGGGAACAGCTTCGCACCGGCATGGTGAATCCGGCCGGTATTGTGAATCATTTTATCAACGACGCCGAGGAATATAAGGAGGTGGCGGCCCTGTTTAATACCAGGCTGCGGGGAGGCATGACAAAGGCAGAGCAGGAGAAAGCGTTTACGGAAACCGTGCTGCGCGTCAAACAAAACAGTTTGCAAGAGGCCAGCCGCCATGCCGCGGACGCAGCGTCCCTTCAGGAAGTGATCAAACAGCAGGCCAGTCTTCGGAATCTGCATATTTCCTTTGATTAAGGACAGAATGAAAGATAAAATAGGATACAGAGAGGAGACGCATGAGCGGACAGATGGAAAGACCCCTGACAGAAGCGCAGGAAAAGGAGATTCCGTTGCTTGAGATGGATGATGAGACACCCATTGATACACAGGATGAGATATCGGAAGAGAGCGACGATCCGGTTCGGGCCTATCTGAAGGAAATCGGAAAAATTCCTCTGCTGACCGGAGAGGAAGAGGCCGAACTGGCAAAACGGATCGAGGCGGGAGACGAGCAGGCTAAGAAACGGCTGGCTGAGGGAAACCTGCGTCTTGTGGTGAGTATTGCAAAGCGTTATACCGGTCACGGCCTGCAGCTTTTGGACTTGATCCAGGAGGGGAATATCGGCCTGATGAAAGCGGTGGAGAAATTCGACTACCATAAGGGTTTTAAATTCAGCACCTATGCGACTTGGTGGATTCGCCAATCTCTGACCCGATCCATAGCGGACCAGTCCCGGACGATCCGGATTCCGGTTCACATGGTAGAAAATATAAACCGTCTGATGCGCACGGCACGCGCTATGACGCAGGAGCTGCACCGGGAGCCGACGCCGGAAGAGCTGGCAGCCCGCCTTGAGATTCCGGTGGAGCGGGTTGTGGAGATCCAGAAATTTGCTATGGAGCCGGTGTCGCTGGAATCCCCGGTGGGCGATGAGGAGGATACGCATCTGGGCGATTTTATCCGGGACGAGCAGAGCGTAGTTCCGGCGGACGAGGCGACGCTGACTGTGCTGCGGGAGCAGCTTCAGGAGGTACTGGAAACGCTCAGTCCCAGAGAACAGCAGGTGATCCGCCTGCGTTTCGGACTGACGGACGGACATGTGAGGACCCTGGAGGAGGTGGGGCGGGAGTTCCATGTGACCAGAGAGCGGATTCGCCAGATCGAGGGAAAGGCGCTGCGCAAACTGCGTCATCCCAGCCGGAGCCGGCGCCTTCGGGATTTTTTGGAGTAGCCTTATGAAGAAACTATCAAAACGGATGGCGGCCATCGCATCTTTTGTGCCGCCTGGCAGCCGGATCGCCGACGTGGGAACCGACCATGGCTATATCCCGATCTGTCTGGTCCAGTCCGGGACAGCGCGTTCGGCCATTGCCATGGATGTGCGGGAGGGGCCGTTGAGCCGGGCCGCACAGCATGTGAAGGAATGCGGGCTGGAGGCGCAGATCCGCCTTCGTCTTGGCGACGGCCTTTCGGCCTTGAAGGCTGGCGAGGCGGATACCGTGTTAATCAGCGGTCTGGGCGGACCTTTGATGCGGGAGATTCTATCCAGGGGAGAACAGGTTGCCGCCTCGGTGCCGTGTTTTGTCCTGTCTCCGCAGTCGGATATTCCTGGTGTGCGGGTCTTTCTGCGTGAAAACGGATATCGGATCGAGCGGGAAGCCTTTGTTTTGGATGAGGGCAAATATTATACCGTGATGCAGGTGGTTCACGGTGAGACTGGCCCGGTCCGGTACATAGATGATCTGTACGGCAAGTATCTGCTGGAACAGCGGGATCCCGTGCTGCGGGAATTTCTGACCCGGCAGGCAGGCCGTCTGCGGGAACTTCTTGAAAAAATCGAGGATTCTCCCAGGGATGAGACACGGAAAAAAGCGGCTGAGCGGAAAAAAGAATGGGAAGCGGTCAAAGAAGCGCTTGCGGTTATGACATAGGAGGGGATGGCGATGGAGTGCAGAGAGATATTAGAAGTACTGAATCGGGTGGCGGACGTATCGTTTGCCTGCGGCTGGGATAATGTGGGCTTATTAGCCGGGCGGCTGGATAAGGAGGTTCATCGGGTAACGGTGGCGCTGGACGCGGACGAGAGGGCGATCGAGGAGGCGGTGGCCGGCGGCAGCGAACTTCTGCTGACGCATCACCCTCTGATTTTTTCCCCGCTCAAGCGGATCACCGACGAATCGCTGACGGGCCGCCGTCTGCTGACGCTTTTGCGCAGGGATATCTGCCTGATCAGTATGCACACAAATTTTGATATTGCGCCCGGATGTATGGCGGATTTGGCCGCAGACCGGCTGGGGCTGTTAAACCGGGAGCCGCTGATGGTGACGGGGCAGGGGCTGGAGGGACCGTATGGCCTGGGAGCAGTCGGAAGTCCCAGAGAAGGGCGGCTGCCATTGGACAAGCTCTGTGCGCAGGTGAAGGAGGCGTTCGGACTGGAGATGGTGCAGCTTTACGCTCCCGCCGTACCGGAGGATGTGACCCGGATTGCCCTGTGCCCCGGTTCCGGCAAAGACGCGCTGGAGCCAGCCCGCGCGGCCGGGGCGCAGGTGCTTGTCACCGGCGATATTACGTATCATTACGGAGTGGAGGCCGCAGCCGAAGGGCTGGCGGTTGTGGATGCAGGACATTATGGGCTGGAGCATATTTTTATTCCGTTTATGGAGGCATACCTCAAAAAACAGCTTCCGGCTCTGTCGGTGGATGCGGTGGATATCTGTCAGCCGTCACGTTTTTTGTAAGGCGGCAATACTAAATAGTAAGAGAAGGGTTTGAGAAGGAGAACGAAAGATGGGAGAGATGAAAACGTATCAGGTAACAGTAAAAGGAAAGACCTGCGCGTATCCGGAGGGGACACTTTACGAGCAGATTGCAGCGGAACAGGCAAAAGCGTATAAAGCGCCGATTATCCTGGCGCGAGCCGGAGGAAAACTGTGCGAGCTGACGAACCGTCTGCACCAGGATGTGACGTTGGATTTTGTCACCATGACCGAGACGGCCGGCATACAGAGCTATCACCGCAGTGTGAAGCTTCTGGCACTGTATGCGTTTTACAAGGTGGCAGGACACGAAAATGTGGAGAAAATCACAGTGGAATTCTCTGTCAGCCGCGGCCTGTATCTGGAGCCGGAAGGGAATTTTGAGCTGGGTGGAGCGCTTTTAGAGAAGGTGGAAAAGAAGATGCAGGAGTTGGTCCAGGAGCAGCTACCCATTGAAAAACGGGCGGTTTCCACGGATGAGGCAATTGAAATTTTCCGCCGTCACAATATGCCGGACAAGGAAAAGCTGTTTTCTTACCGCCGGGTTTCGCGAGTCAATCTGTACAGTATCAATAAGTTTGAAGACTATTTCTACGGCTACATGGTTCCGAATACCGGATATCTGAAATGGTTTAAGCTGTATCCTTACGCCAAGGGGTTTGTAATCCAGCTTCCGCAGAAAGAAAAGCCGACGGAGATCGCCCCGTTTGTACCCAGTGAAAAGGTGTTTTGCACCCTGCAGGAATCCAACGAGTGGGGAAAGCGCCTGGGGGTCAACGCGGTAGGGGATCTCAACGATCTGATCGTGCGCGGCGATCTGGGGGAACTGATTCTGATTCAGGAAGCGCTGATGGAAAAGAAGCTGGGAAAGATTGCGGAGGCGATTGCGCAGGACCGCCGCAAGCGGATTGTGCTGATTGCCGGACCGTCTTCGTCGGGAAAAACCTCCTTCTCCCACCGCCTGTCCATCCAGCTCAAAACCTATGGACTGACGCCGCACCCGATTGCCGTGGACAATTATTTCCGTGACCGGACGCTGGCGCCGAAGGACGCCGACGGCAAATTTAATTTTGAGGCGCTGGAATGCGTGGATGTAGAGCTGTTTAACGAACATATGCTGCGGCTTTTAAATGGAGAGGAAGCGGTGCTTCCCCGCTACAATTTCAATACGGGCTGTCAGGAGCTGGGGCAGGGAGAACATCTGAAGCTGTCGCCGGACGATATCCTGGTGATTGAAGGGATTCACTGCCTCAATAACCGACTGACCTACCGCCTGCCATCCGACTGCCGTTACCGGATCTATATCAGCGCGCTGACGCAGTTAAATATTGACGAACATAACCGGATTCCCACGACGGACGGACGCCTGATCCGCCGGATTATCCGGGACGCCAGAACCCGCGGACATTCAGCCCAGGAAACCATCGGGCGCTGGAACAGCGTGCGCCGCGGGGAAGAAGAGAACATTTTCCCGTATCAGGAGAGCGCGGATGTTGTCTTTAATTCGGCTCTGATCTATGAACTGTCCGTTTTGAAATCCTATGCGGAACCGCTATTGTTCTCGGTGCCGAGAGACTCGCAGGAATATGAGGAGGCAAAGCGTCTGCTGAAATTTTTTGACTATTTCCTGCCGGTGGCAAGCGAAGACATCCCTAGAAATTCACTGCTGCGGGAATTTATCGGCGGCAGCCTGTTCCCTGTAGGATAAACATACATTTACAAACGCTTCGATCTGTGCTAAAATGATGTTTGCAACGAGCAGGACAAATGATCGCGGCTGCAAGCGCCGCAAGGCGGCAGGTGAGGAAAGTCCGGGCTTCACAGGGCAGGATGCCGGTTAACGGCCGGTGGAGGCGACTCCGAGGACAGCGCAACAGAAATAAACCGCCCCATTCGGGGTAAGGGTGGAAAGGCAGTGTAAGAGACTACCGCCGTCCTGGTAACAGGGCGGGCACATGCAAGCCCCATCCGAAGCAAGACCAAACAGAAAGCATAAGGCGGCCCGTCTGCTTTCGGGTAGGTCGCTGGAGCCTGGCGGTAACGTCAGGTCTAGATAGATGATCATTCACGACAGAACCCGGCTTATCGTTCGGCTCGTTGCTTTTTTTAGGATAGCAGCAAAAGGAAGAACAGACATGGAGACAATACAGATTCGTTATGTCAGCGATCAGATTGAGCGGCTGACCTATATTGGCGGAAAATCCGACTGGATCGATTTGAGAGCGGCTGAGGATGTGGTGATGAAGAAGGGGGAACACCGCCTGATCAGCCTGGGAGTGGCGATGAAGCTTCCCGAAGGCTTTGAGGCGCATATAGTCCCCCGCAGCAGCACCTTCAAAAATTTTGGCCTGATTTTGGCCAATCATATGGGAGTGGTGGATGGAAGCTACTGCGGCGATAATGACATCTGGTATTTTAACGCCCTGGCCGTGCGGGACACGCAGATTCATGTAAACGACCGGATTTGCCAGTTCCGCATTATGAAGAATCAGCCCTCGATTGTATTTGAAGAGACCAGCCATCTGGACGGACCGGACCGGGGCGGCTTTGGCAGTACGGGACGAAACTGAGAGGAGGAAAGCCATGGGAGGCAGACGGCTTTTGTTTCTGTTGGCTGGGATCTTGGCGGCGTGTTTTCTGACTGCCTGCTCGTCGCAGGCGGATGCGCTGAATGAAGAGGGAATTGTTTATTACAACAAGGGAGCTTATCAGGATGCGGTAAATACATTTGAGAGAGCGATTGCGGCGGATCATCAGAAACCGGAATACCATGTCAATAAGGGAATGGCCTATCTGGAGCTGGAGGATTACGACAATGCGCACAGCAGTTTTGACAGCGCGCTGCGTCTGGACAGCGCCTGTCAGATGGCCTGCCGGGGAAACGGGATCGCTTTTATGGAGCAGGGGCTCTACGAGGAGGCGATGACTTCTCTGGATGCGGCGCTGGCCTGCGAGGCGGGCCGGGCTGGGGAAGCGGAGTACGATATTCTTCTGTACCGGGGGGAAACGCAGACCCGCATGGGCGATTACGCCGGGGCGGAGGAAACCTATACGATACTCCTGGAGACGAAGGGGGAGGCATCGGATCTTTACTATCTGCGCGGTGTGGCGCGGGTTAAGAACGGTATGACCGAGGCCGGAATGACAGATATGGATCGAGCTGTCGTCCTAAATACGACAGACTATAATCTGTATCTGAACTGCTACTACTGCCTGGCAGATGCCGGCCAGGAAGAGATAGCAATCCGGTATTTGCAGAAAGCTCTGACGGTCAGTGAAAGTACTACATCTTCTCACAAGGCCAGAGGGACCATTCATTTTCTGCTGGGAGATTACAGCGCGGCCCTCGCAGAGTTTGAGTATGAGAAGGAGAAGGCGGATGTAGAGACATGGATCTACATCGGCTTATGCTATCAGTCCGCGGGAGACTATGAAAATTCCAATGCAGCTTTTGCCAGGGCTTTGGAGGATGGCGGAGAGAACGCCGAGGTATACTATCAAATGGGGATGTGCATGTTCAGCATGAAGAACTATGAGGCGGCTCTGGAAGATCTGATAAAAGGGCTTGAGCTGGGCGGAGGCGTGCATAAGCAGGAGATGATGTATACGCAGGCGCTGTGCTACGAGAGGCTGGAACGTTTTTCTGAAGCGCTGCAGGCATTTGAATCGTACGTGGCGCTGTATGGGTCCGACCCGGAGACAGACCGGGAACTGGCGTTTCTGCGGACGCGGTGATGCGCCGGCGGCAAAGGGAAAAAGACAGGGGGAGCCATGGCAGAGATGTCAGAGTTCCCCCTTTACTGTGAAAACAACGCCCCTTGCCGCGCGCACAACCGTCAGAAAGCGGCCGCGTTCTCTGATTTTCTGTACATCCGCCGCCGGCTCATTGACACGATACAGAGAAGTTAGAAACAGGAGAGAGATTATGTTTGATACAAAGCAGGAAAATGAGCGTGTGATTTTAGTGGGTGTCCAGACAGCCGATGGAGACGATACCCAGGACTCCCTCGATGAGCTGGAGCAGTTGGCGCAGACAGCCGGGGCAGTCTCGGTCGGCCGGGTCATTCAAAACAGAGAGCAGCCGCATCCGGCGACCTATTTGGGAAAAGGAAAACTGGACGAGGTAAAGGAGCTGCTCTGGGAGACGGGAGCGGACGGCATCATCTGTGACGATGAGCTCCTTGCATCGCAGTTGTCCAATCTGGAAAAGCAGTTGGATACGAAGGTGATGGACCGAACGCTGGTGATCCTGGATATTTTTGCGTCCAGAGCCATAACCAGAGAGGGAAAGATACAGGTGGAGCTGGCGCAGTTGAAATACCGGGCGGCCCGTCTGGTGGGACTGCGGGATTCGCTGTCCCGTCTGGGCGGAGGGATCGGCACCAGAGGGCCCGGCGAGACAAAGCTGGAGGTGGACAGGCGGCGGATTCATGAGAGGATCTCCTGGCTGAAAACGCAGCTTCGGGATGTGGAACGGCATCGGGAAGTGATCCGCAGCAAAAGGACGAACGAACGGATTCCCGTAGCCGCGATTGTCGGCTATACCAACGCCGGAAAATCGACGCTTTTGAATGCGCTGACCGGGGCGGGTATTCTGGCGGAGGATCGGTTGTTTGCCACGCTGGACCCCACGACCAGAGCGCTGAAGCTGCCCGGCGGTGAAACGCTTCTGCTCACCGACACGGTGGGATTTATCCGCAAGCTGCCCCATCATCTGATCGAGGCGTTCCGCAGTACGCTGGAAGAGGCCAAATATGCCGATCTCATTCTCCACGTGGTGGACGGCTCCAATCCGCAGGCGCAAAAACAGATGCATGTGGTCTATGAGACGCTGAAAAGTCTGGAGATCGGAGACAAGCCGATCGTGACGCTTTACAATAAATGTGACCGGCCGGATTGCGGCGAGGGGATCCGCGATTTTCAGGCCGACGAGACGCTTGCGGTATCGGCTGTTACCGGTCAGGGACTTGACCGGCTGCAGGAACGGTTGGCCGGAATTCTGCAGAACCGCAAAATCTATGTGGAGCGGTTTTTTCTGTATCCGGATGCGGGCAAGATTCAACTGATCCGCCGGTATGGACAGTTGATGCAGGAAGAATACCGGGAGGAGGGGATCGCGGTGGCCGGCTATGTTCCGGCGCAGATCGCACAAAAACTGTAAAATCCCGTTACAGGAGGTCAGACCGATGAAGAGACAAAGAGAGGGAAATATACTGGAAGAGAAAGAGCTGCTCCGAGAACTGCTGCTTCGCATGATGACGGTCAATCAGTTTGAGGAGGCAGCTTACTGGCTGTTCGGTCAGGGACTGGTTCACGGCACGATGCACTTGAGCGTTGGGGAGGAGGCGGCCAGCATCGGTACAACAGCGGCGCTGACGCAGGAGGACTATATGCTGGCCACCCACAGAGGACATGGACAGGCGCTCGGCAAAGGCGTGGACATCCGTGCCATGATGGCGGAGCTGTTGGGCCGGGCGGGAGGAACCAACCATGGCAAGGGCGGTTCCATGCATATCTGTGATTTTGACCACGGTATTCTGGGCGCCAACGGCATTGTGGGGGCCAATGGTCCCATCGGCTGCGGCGCTGCTCTCACCATTAAAATGAAAAAAATTCCCGACCGGGTCTGCGCGGTCTTCTTTGGCGACGGCGCCTCCAACGAGGGCGCCATGCTGGAGTCCATGAACCTGGCGGCGGCCTGGAAACTGCCGGTTCTGTTTGTTCTGGTAAACAATACGTATGGAATGTCAACCCCCATTGAGCGCGCCGTAAAGAATCCGGATCTGAAGCAGAGGGCCTCGGCATTTGGTTTTCCAGCCTGGGAATGCGATGGAAACAATGTGCTGGCCGTCTACGAGACAGTGAAGGAGGCGAGAGAATACGTGGCGGCCGGCAACGGTCCGGCATTGGTGGAGGAGCATACTTACCGCACCTCCGGCCATTCCAAAAGCGACGGCAATCTGTATCGAAGCAAGGAGGAGATACAGTATTGGAAAGATCGGAATCCGATCAAACGCTTCCGCGATTTTCTGCTGGGGAAGGGCATTTTTACGAAAGAGGAAATCGACGCCGTGCAGGCGCAGGCCAAACAGGCGGTGGAAGATGCGGTGGCTTATGCCAAGGCGCAGCCGGAGCCGGAGCCTTTGGGCCTGGAGGCAGACGTGTATGCACGGTAGAGAGGAGATGCGGTGAAATGAGAGAGATTACATACCGGGAAGCCATACGGGAAGCCATGTGTGAAGAGATGCGCCGGGATGAAGCCGTCTATTTCATGGGGGAGGATATCGGGGCATACTGCGGAGCATTCGGCGTGTCGCGCGGGATGCTGGAAGAATTCGGGCCGGAGCGTATTCTGGAACCGCCCATCTCCGAAGCCGCTTTTGTGGGCGCAGGCATCGGTTCGGCCATCACCGGAATGCGTCCCATTGTGGAACTGATGTTTTCCGATTTTATGGCGGTCTGCTATGACCAAATCATCAATCAGGCCGCAAAAATGCACTTTATGTTTGCCGGAAAAGTAAATGTGCCCATGGTGATCCGCACGGCGGCCGGCGGCGGCACCGGCGCGGCGGCGCAGCACTCACAGTCGCTGGAACAGATGTACTGCCATGTGCCCGGACTGAAGGTGGTAGCTCCCTCCACGCCGTATGACGCCAAAGGGCTGTTAAAAACCGCAATCCGCGACAACAACACGGTGATCTTTCTGGAACAAAAACTTTTATATAATAAGAAGGGACCGGTACCCGAAGAAGAATACACGCTCCCCTTGGGGAAAGCCGATATCTGCCGGGAGGGAAAAGATGTGTCCCTGATCACCTATGGGCGTATGACACCGCTGTGCCTGGAGGTGGCCGGATATCTGAGCCAGGAGGGGATCGAGGCGGAAGTCCTGGATCTGCGAACCTTAAGCCCGCTGGATACCGGCGCTATCATTGCGACGGCAAAGAAAACGCATCGCGTGGTAGTGGTTCACGAAGCAGTGCAGTTTAGCGGTTTCGGCGGAGAGATTGTCAGCACGATTGCGGACAGCGAGGCATTCTATTATCTGGACGCGCCGGTGAAGCGGGTGGGCGGCCTGTATTGTCCGGTTCCTTTCAGCCCTGTTTTGGAGACAAATGCGTTTCCGACAAGAGAGAGGGTCGAGGCGGCGGTGCGGGAGATCCTGTGAGAGAGCAGAGAACAAGATTCTGAGAAAGCTTGAGAGAGCAGAGACAGCTGTCCGAGAGAGCCGGGATAGCCGAGGCGGCAGGCAGAAAAATCCTGTGAGGAGGGAAGCAGATGGCGACAGAAGTGCAGATGCCGAAAAACGGCATGGATATGACGGAGGGAACGATTATCCGCTGGTTGAAAAAAGAGGGAGAACCGGTGGAAAAAAATGAACCGCTCATGGAGATCGAGACGGATAAGATCACCATGGAGGCGGAATCCCCCATTTCCGGCATTCTGCTTGGGCGGCTGTATGAAGAAGGGACGACGGTTCCGGTACTGACGCCGGTGGCTTATGTCGGGGAAGCCGGGGAAGAAGTCCCCGCCAAAACGATGGTCTGTGCTGCGGCGGAGGAAAAAGGCGCAGGGATTGACGAAGGGGATGCCGGGGATACGGGCTTTACAAAAGGGACGGAAAGTCCATGCGCGCAGATCGATGAGAAAGAGGTGGCGGCGACGCCCTTTGCCAGAAAGCTGGCCGCAGACTATGCGCTGGATCTGCATCGCGTTACGCCGGGAGGTTCTCACGGAGAGGTGCGGGGGCAGGATGTGGAGGAGGCCAGAAATACAATGCCGAAGGCTACTCCTCTGGCCAGAGCCATGGCGGAGGATTTGGGAGTGGATCTGAACCTCGTAGCCGGAAGCGGTTACAACGGCAAGATTGTCAGCGCGGATCTGAATCCGGCAGCGCAGGAGGACCGGGAAAGCACAGATGCGAAGGAGACAGGGGAAACCTTAGGCAGATCCGAAAGTTCCGCTCCTCTGCGCGCTTGCTCCGCCGAAGAAGAGGGGAGAGGAATTTCGGTCAGGGAAGCGGTCGATGCGGCCATGGCCGAGATTGAGGAAGTCATGGAACGGCGCGGCGTAAGCGGGATGCGGCGCGTGATTGCCGAGCGCATGAGTGCAAGCCACCGAGAGATTCCCAGCGTGACCCAGAATATCCGGATCGATGTGACGGATCTTCTGGCTCTGCGTGAGGCCGTAAACCGAGGGCGGGAGAAGAATTGCCGGATATCTGTCAACGATTTTCTGATCAAGGCCGTGGGAATTGCGGTGGAAGAACAGGAACGTTTTCGCATGACGTGGGAGGGAACACAGTTTGTCCTGCACGGGCGGATTCATATCGGCATGGCGGTGGGGATGGAGGATGGTCTTCTGGTTCCGGTTCTGCGGGATGTGGACAAGAAAAGCCTGGGACAGATTTCCGGGGAGGCCAGAGAGCTGGCAAAAAAAGCCAGGGAAGGACGCCTGCGCCCGGATGAGGTGGGGGACGCGCGGATCACGATCTCCAATATCGGGATGTACGGGATTCATAGTTTTACCCCGATCATCAATCAGCCGGAGGCGGCGATTGTGGGAGTCTGCAGCCCGGAGGAGGAGCTGGCTCTTTTGAACGGCCAGGTAACAGTCCGCAAGAAAATGATGGTATGTGTAACCTATGACCACCGGATTCTCAACGCGACCGAGGTGTGCCGGTTTGAACAGCGTTTAAAGGCGCTTTTGGAAGAACCGCTTGCGATCCTGCTATGAGGAGGTACGAAAGATGACGACAACCGGTGAAACGTATGACGTGGCGGTCATCGGCGGAGGTCCGGCCGGGTATGTGGCCGCGATCCGGGCCGCCCAGTTGAGCGGCCGGGTGATTCTGTTTGAAAAAGACCGGGTGGGAGGCGTCTGTCTGAACCGGGGCTGTATCCCCACAAAAACCTATCTGAAAACGGCGGAATATATTCACCACATTCAGAGGGCGGCGGAGAGAGGTATTCTGGTAAGTGCCGGCCTGCGCGTGGATATGCCGGCGGTAGCCGCCTACAAAGAACAAGTTGTCAGGAAACTGACGGGCGGCGTCCAAACGCTTTTGAAAAGCAACGGCGTCTGCGTCGTGTCCGGGGAAGCGTTTTTGACGGACCCTTTTCATGTGTCGTGCAATGCCAAAGTCTATACGGCGAAAAAAATAATTCTGTGCGGCGGTTCTCAGGCGAAAACGCTTCTCGTTCCGGGGGCAGACCACAAGGACGTCATGACAAGCGACGGGATTTTGGAGCTGATAAAAGTCCCGGAGCATCTGGGCATCATCGGGGGCGGCATCATCGGCTGCGAGCTGGCCTCGGCCTTCTGCGCCTTCGGCAGCCGGGTGACTCTCATCGAGAGAAAAGACCGGATCATGTCGGCGTGGGATCGGGAGGTCTCCAAGGAGCTGGGGAAAGGACTTTCGCAGGACGGCGTCCGGATTTGCTATGACAGCCATGTGGAGGAAATTGCCGACGAGAACGGGCGCCCGGTGATCGTGACAGGGAAGGAGCGGATCGCCTGCGATAAGGTTCTGGTTTCCATAGGCAGGGAGGCGGATCTTTCCTGTCTGGGAGCGCTGTCCGGTCAAATCCGGCTGGCAAATGGCCGGGTGGCGGTGGACGATACGATGAGAACCTCCGTGGATTCGGTCTATGCCTGCGGAGATATCAATGGCCGCGTCATGCTGGCTCATGCCGCTTTTAAGATGGGGGAGGTAGCCGCGGAAAACTGTATGACAGAGAAAGGGCGCCGCTGCGATCTGCGATATGTTCCCAGTTGTCTCTACACCAGCCCGGAAAGCGCTTTTGTCGGGCTGACGCAGGAACAGGCCGAAAAACAGTACCCGCAGGGCATAAATATCGGGCGGTTTCGGATGGCGGCCAACGGCAGAAGTTTGGCTTCCGGCGAGTGCCGCGGATTTGTCAAAGTCATTGCCGAAAAAAAATACGGTCAGATTCTGGGCGTACACATGGTGGGCGGCACAGCGTCCGAGATGATCGCGGAACCGGCGGCGTTGATGGCGATGGAAGTGACCGTTCACGAAGCGGCAGAGCAGATCATTCACGCGCATCCCAGCTACAGCGAAGCGTTTGCCGAGGCCTGCGCCGACGCGCTGGGGCGCTGCATCCATCTGCCGCCGGAGCCGGCCAGAAAGTAGCCGGCCGCCAGGTGCCAAAAACCAGCCGCCGAAGGGGTTTTTGGCAGGCAATCGGGCGGCGCTGCCGGTCTCAGCGCTTGTAGAGCCGGTACTGAAAGCGCGTCAGCCAGCCGGCCGCCAGATCGGCGGCTTCCTGGTCGTAGAATTCCACCTTCAGCACCCCTTCCTCAAACTCCCGGTTGTGAATGATACCGATGTTTTTGATATTGATCTGGTGGGAGGCCAGGATGGTGGCGATGGTGGCGATCGCTCCGGACTCGTCCACGATATCGCAGTAGACCGAAAAATCCTTTTTCAGAGGCCCCATGGAGGCGTCGGGAATGGAATCCCGGTATTCTCTGGCCTCGTCAAAGAGACGATACAGATTTTCCTCCTCCTGATTTTGAATCGAGCCGAGAGTGCTATTCAGCGAGAGAATATAATCACGCAGCACCTTCTCGATAGGGGCTTGGTTAGTCAGACAGATCTGCTGCCACATAACCGGGGAGGAGGAGGCGATGCGGGTGATATCCTTAAAACCGCCGGCAGCCACCGTCTTCATGGTGTGCTGCGTGTCGTCGCAGTCCTTTACCAGATTGACCAGGGAGGAGGCGATGATATGGGGCAGATGGCTGATGGCGGCCACCACATAGTCATGCTTTTCATAATCCAGGATCAGTACGATGGCGCCGAGCGTCAGGATAAGCCGGCGCAGCCGTTCTATCTGGTCAGGCGGGACATTGGCGGACGGAGTCAGAACATAGTAAGCGTTTTCCGCAAGATGATCGGTGGCATAGGCATACCCGCTCTTTTCCGAGCCGGCCATGGGATGGCCGCCGACAAAACAGCCCGAAAGATCCAGCGCTTCTGCCGCGCGGTGAATTTCTGCCTTGGTACTTCCCACATCCGTGAGAAGACAGCCGGGCTTCATCAGCGGTTTGATCTGCGCCATGTACCGGGCTGCGTCCGCCACCGGCGTGCATAAAAAGATAAAGTCGCACCGGCGCAGGCGTTCATCCGAAGCGCTGTCCAGAATCTCGTCAATCACGCCGTCTGCGCGGGCTGTCTCCAGTACCTCCCGGTGTCTGGCATAGGCGAGAAGATGTACGGGCAGCTTCTGGCGGCGAAAGCCCTTGGCGATGGAACCGCCGATGAGTCCGAAACCGATAAAGGCGATATGCAGGGATTCTTGAAATAAATCAGCGTTTTCATTCATTTTGATATTCCTGTCAAGAGGGCTGGTCAGAATGTTCTTTGGGCCAGGTCCGCGTAGGGCTTTAACTCCCGGCACAGCGTTTCAAACTGTTCAAAGGTCAGGGACTGGGGGCCGTCGGAGAGAGCGCAGGAAGGACAGGGGTGTACTTCGATCATCAGGCCGTCAGCTCCGGCCGCGACGGAGGCTTTGGCAAGCGGGGCGATGTATCCGCGCACACCGGCGGCGTGGCTGGGATCGACGATCACCGGCAGATGGCTTTTGGAGCGGATCACCGGAACCGCGCTGAGATCCAGGGTGTTGCGGGTGGCCTTTTCGTAGGTGCGGATGCCGCGCTCGCACAGAACCACGTCGGGATTGCCCTCGGAAATAATGTACTCGGCCGCGTTGAGCCACTCGTCGATCGTGGCGGACAGTCCCCGTTTGAGCATGACCGGAATGCGGGAGCGTCCGACCTCTTTAAGCAGTTCAAAATTCTGCATGTTTCTGGCGCCGATCTGCAGCATATCCACATAGCGGACGGCGGTTTCCAGCGCCTTCAGGCTGGTGACTTCACAGATCACTTTTAAACCGGCGGCGTCCCCGGCCCGGCGGATATAGCGCAGCCCTTCCTCCTCCAGTCCCTGAAACGCATAGGGGGAGGTCCTGGGCTTGTACGCGCCGCCCCGCAGAAACGCGGCGCCTGCGGCCTTCACCGCCATGGCGGTCTGCATCATCATCTCCTCATTTTCAATGGCGCAGGGACCGGCCATCAGCGTGAGCTGTCCCGGTCCGATCGGCGTGTCCCCCACATGGATCGTCGAGTCCTGCGGGTGAAATTTTTTGTTGGCCAGCTTGTATGTCTCCGTAACGGACAGAATCTTATCCACGCCTGGAATCAGTTCCAGGTTATCGTGCATCAGCCGGGTCTTGTCCCCGACAACGCCGACAATCGTCACCTGATCGCCCTGGGACAGATGGGCCTGCAGCCCCTTTGAAGTAATGGCTCTTACGACCGCGTCCACGTTTTCTTTTGCGGCCTGCGGCTTCATAATAATAATCATTTCCGTCTTCCTCTTTTTTCGTATCGTTTGCAACCACAACACAATATACCGCGAAATCGGGGCAAAGTCAATATTTTAGCGCTTTAAAGTGGGGATTTGCCGTTTTTTATAAATCGCTTGCCATTACGTCATTTTTTTAGTACAATATAACCATGTGAGGATTCCGTGGAAAAATGAATTTTCATACACTACATCTAAGGGAGGATATGTTTTATGCAACAGGTTTATCAAACAGATAAAATCCGCAACGTTGTCGTTCTGGGTCATGGCGGAGCTGGTAAAACCACGCTGGTAGAAGCGCTGGCATATCAGGCAGGCGTAACGACCCGGATGGGGAAGGTGGCCGACGGCAATACCATCAGCGATTTTGATAAGGAAGAGGCGAAGCGGCAGTTTTCCATCAGCACCACGGTGGTTCCTGTGGATTTTGAGGGTACGAAGATCAATTTCATTGACACGCCCGGTTATCTGGATTTCGTAGGTGAAGTGGAGGAAGCTTTGAGCGTAGCCGATTCGGCCGTGATCGTAGTGAACGGCAAGTCCGGTGTGGAGGCCGGTACGGAGCGCGCCATGGAGTACTGTGAAAAATATGAACTGCCTACCGTGATCTTTATCACAGGCATGGACGACGACAATGCTTCGTTCCGCAAGATCAGCCTGCAGTTGAATGAGAAGTACGGCCGCAAGATTGCTCCGTTTCATATTCCGATCCGTGAGAACGAGAAGTTTGTGGGCTTTGTCAATGTCGTGAAGATGAAGGGACGTCGTTTTACGTCCGGCAGCGAATACAGCGAGTGCGAGATCCCCGATTACCTGGAGAAGCAGTTGGCGACGGCCAGAGAGTCTTTAGTTGAGGCGGTGGCCGAGACCAGCGAGGAACTGATGGAGAAGTATTTCAGCGGCGAAGAATTTACATACGACGAGGTATCGACAGCTCTGCGCACCCATGTACAGGACCGCGCCATCATCCCGGTTCTCATGGGTTCCGGCGTCAACAACCAGGGCTCGAAGATGCTGATGCAGGTCGTCCTGAAGTATTTCCCGTCACCGTCCAAGCGCAAGGTTTACGGGAGAGAGTCCGGCAATAATGAGATTGCGTTCCTGGAATGCGACGAGAGCAAGCATATGAGCGCTAAGGTCTGGAAGACCATGGTCGATCCCTTTATCGGCAAGTACTCCTTTATTAAGGTAGTGACCGGCGTTTTGAAAGCGGATTCCATGATTTACAATGTCAACCGGGAGAGCGAGGAGAAGCTGGCGAAACTGTATATTCTGCGGGGCAAGGAAGCGGTTGAGGTGAGAGAACTGCATGCCGGCGATCTGGGAGCGGTGACAAAGATCAATAATATCGCTACCGGAGACACCCTTGCAACCAAGGGCGCCACGATGATTTTTGATCCGCCTGCCGTCTCCAAGCCCTACACCTACATGAGATACAAGGCCAACAATAAGGGCGACGAGGATAAGATCGCGGCCGCGATGGCGAAGCTGATGGACGAGGATCTGACGATCCGGACCGAGCAGGACAGCGAGAACCGCCAGTCTCTCATCTACGGGATCGGGGATCAGCAGTTGGATATCATTGTCAGTAAACTGTCCGCCCGCTACAAGGTGGAGGTCACGCTGGGGAAACCGAAGATTGCGTTCCGTGAGACCATCCGCAAGAAAACCACGGTTACTGGCACGCATAAGAAACAGTCCGGCGGCCATGGACAGTACGGCGTGGTTGTGATGGAATTTGAACCCTCCGGCGACCTGGAGCAGTCCTATGAGTTCGCGGAGAGAGTGGTGGGCGGCGCCGTGCCGAAAAACTATTTCCCGGCGGTGGAAAAGGGGCTGGCCGAATCCGTGCTGAAGGGACCGCTGGCCGGCTATCCGGTGGTGGGCGTAAAGGGCACCCTGATCGACGGCAAGTACCATCCGGTGGATTCTTCGGAGATGGCCTTTAAGACCGCGACGATCAATGCCTTTAAGGCCGGCGTTATGGAAGCTTCCCCGGTGCTTTTGGAGCCCATCGCGACGATCCGCGTGACGGTTCCCAACGCCTTTGCGGGGGATATCATGGGCGATATGAATAAGCGCCGCGGCCGCGTCATGGGAATGGACCATATCGCCGCGGGCAAGCAGACGATCACGGCGGAGGTTCCCATGTCGGAGATCTATGGGTACGGCACCGATCTGCGGTCCATGACCGGAGGAGCCGGCGATTACGAGTATGAATTTACCCGCTATGAGCAGGCGCCTTCCGATGTGCAGGCGAAGATTGTGGCTGCCAGCAAGGGCGAGGAAGAATAGATAACCGGTTTTTACCTATAAATATAGAGGGTTTCCTTTCTGCGGAGGGGAAGCCCTTTGTTTATGCACGCGGATGCGGGAAGGAAATAGGCGGCGAAAGCGGCCCGCGTCCGGCGCGCGAGCAGAGAGAAGATGAATTTTCTCTGCCCGAATGAAAAGTTTTAAGAATCCTTAAGGAAGTATTCCATCCCATGTAAAAAAATTGTGCTATGATAAACGGCAAAGTCTTCACCTTGACAAAATAAGGGAATGTGGTTAGAATACCCTTATGTAAAAGGCTGGAAACCGGATTTTTACAAATCGGAAAACTGTGTTTCCATGATTGAAGGAGGAGAATCATGAGTAGGGCTTACGAACCGAAACAGATTGAGAAAAAGTGGCAGGATATCTGGAGCCGCGAAAAAGCGTTTGCCGCGACAGACGATTATACCAAGCCGAAATACTACGCCCTTGTGGAATTCCCGTACCCGTCGGGCCAGGGACTCCATGTGGGACATCCCCGTCCGTATACCGCTCTGGACATCGTGGCCAGAAAGCGCCGGATGCAGGGATATAACGTGCTGTATCCCATGGGCTGGGACGCATTCGGTCTGCCCACGGAAAATTATGCGATCAAGAATCATGTGCATCCCCGCACCGTGACCGGACACAATGTAGCACATTTCAAGGAACAGCTACAGTCTCTGGGCTATTCTTTTGATTGGGACAGGGAAGTAAATACCACGGACCCGGATTATTATAAATGGACCCAATGGATTTTCCTCAAATTATTTCAGGCAGGACTGGCCTACAAGACCGAGATGCCGATCAACTGGTGTACCTCCTGCAAGGTAGGTCTGGCGAACGAGGAAGTGGTCGGCGGCGCCTGCGAGCGCTGCGGCGGCGAGGTGGTGCGCCGTATCAGAAGCCAGTGGATGTTAAAGATTACCGAATACGCGGACAAGCTGATCGACGATCTGGAAGGGCTGGACTACATTGAGCGCGTGAAGGTGTCCCAGAAAAACTGGATCGGACGTTCCTATGGCGCAGAAGTGGATTTTTCTCTGAAAGATAAGGAAGAGAAGCTGCGGATCTATACGACCCGGCCGGATACGCTGTTCGGCGTTACCTATATGGTGCTCTCCCCGGAGCATCCCTATATCGACCGGTATTGGGATGAGATTGAAAACAAGGATGAGATCGCGGCATACCGGGAAGCGGCAGCAAAAAAATCCGATTTTGAGCGCTCAGAGCTGGCGAAAGATAAGACTGGTGTGTTAATTCGCGGCCTGTCGGCTGTCAATCCGGTCAATGGCAAGGAGATCCCGATCTGGATTTCCGATTATGTGCTGATGAGCTACGGCACCGGCGCGATCATGGCGGTTCCGGCTCACGATGAAAGAGACTGGGAGTTTGCCAAGAAATTTGACCTGCCGATCATCGAGGTGGTGGCGGGAGGCGACGTGCAGTCCGCGGCGTATACGGATGTGGCGACAGGCAAACTGGTGAATTCCGGATTTTTGGACGGCTTAGAAGTGGCAGATGCGAAAAAAGCGATCACCAAATGGCTGGAGGAGAATAAAGTCGGTGAGCCGAAGAAAAACTTTAAATTGAGAGACTGGGTATTTTCCAGACAGAGATACTGGGGCGAGCCGATCCCGATTGTAAAATGCGAGAGTTGCGGTTATGTGCCGCTTCCGGAGTCGGAGCTTCCTCTAAAGCTGCCGGAGGTGGAGAGCTATATGCCCACAGACAACGGAGAATCTCCGCTGGCCGCGATGACGGATTGGGTCAATACTTCTTGTCCCCGCTGCGGCGGTCCGGCGAAGCGGGAGACGGATACCATGCCTCAGTGGGCCGGTTCCTCCTGGTATTTCCTGCGCTATACCGATCCGCATAACGAGCAGGCGCTGGCCAGCAGAGAAGCGCTGCGCTACTGGATGCCGGTGGACTGGTACAACGGCGGGATGGAGCATACCACGCTGCATCTTTTGTATTCCCGTTTCTGGCATAAGTTTCTCTACGACAAAAAGGAGGTACCCTGCCCGGAACCGTATCAGAAGCGCACCTCTCACGGCATGATTCTCGGTGAGAACGGGGAGAAGATGAGCAAATCCAGGGGCAATGTAGTGAACCCGGACGACATCGTGAATGAGTTCGGAGCGGATACGCTGCGCACCTACGAAATGTTTATCGGCGCGTTTGATCTGAGCGCATCCTGGTCCCAGGAGGGCGTGAAGGGCTGCCGCCGTTTCTTAGACCGTGTATGGAAGCTCGGTGATATGGTGACAGAAGAAGCCGGATACTCCGAGGAAATGGAGACAAAGATGCATCAGACGATCAAAAAGGTGAGCGGCGACTATGAAAGTCTGAAGTTTAACACAGCCATTGCGGCTATGATGGCGCTGCTCAATCAGTTTTACAAGAACGGTTCTGTGACCCGCGGGGAATTTGAGACGCTTCTCTTGCTGCTCAACCCGGTGGCTCCTCATATCACGGAAGAATTATGGCAGGCTCTGGGTCATGCGGATTATGTGTACCAGGCGGCGTGGCCGAAATACGACGAGGCCAAGACCGTGGAAAATACGGTGGAGCTGGCAGTCCAGATCAACGGCAAGACGAAGGCGACCGTGAAGGTGGCGGCAGACGCAGACAAAGAAGAGGCTATTGCGGCCGGCAAGGAGGCTCTTGGCAGCCGTTTGAGCGGGACAATTGTCAAGGAAATCTATGTGCCGGGCCGTATCATCAATATCGTGGCAAAGGGATAAGCGGCGGATGTGTTTCATCCGGCACAGATATGTAATTGAGAAAGAACAGGTGAGCAGAGAATGAGTCGAAGAAAAAGCCGGTTGGATTTCCGGCAGGTAGGAAGAACCAGAAAAGAGAGTATGCTTTTGGTTTTTAGTACGGTGCTGTATTTTATCGGAGTGATTTTCTGGTTGGAACTAACGTTTCATTTTGTGATGTACGGAAGTTTTGGGTTAAGTTTTCTGTTTCCGGTTTTATTTTCCATTCCGATCGGCGGTTTCTTCGGACTGCTCTGTAATCTGACGCCGTCGAAGCCGGTTAATTATTGGATTACCTGCGGCCTGACGGTTTTCTGCTGCGTGATTTTCGGGGCCAACGTGGTGTACCATGAGGTATTTCAGACTTATATCGGCGTTTTTTCCACGCTGGTGCAGGGAAACGCCACCAAGGCCCTCACCTTCGGCCCGTTCCTTCAGCGGGCGCTGGTCGGAATCTGGGAGAATATTTTCGGTATTATTCTGATCGCTATCCCGATTATTTTTATCTTTACGGTAGGGCGCAGTCTGCTGAGTTTCCGCCAGAGAGCGCTGCCGGTCCAGGGACTTGTGGCCGGAGGCGTCGTGCTGGCGCATGTGTTCATGCTTCTGATTGTCAATTTCGGAGGCCGCGATATGTATTCGCCGTATGATCTGTATCATCACAACAGTTCACTGGAAGAGGGAATAGAGACTCTGGGCGTGGCAACCTCCATGCGCCTGGATCTGCGCAGCCTTGTGTTCGGCAGCGGAACAGGGCTGGACAATCTGGATCTGCCGGAAAACAACGGCTGGCAGAATCCGACCCAGGCTTCCGGCGGCAGCAAAGCGACGAGCGGCGCTTCGGAGCCTGATTTGGAGCAGACGCCGGCCGAAACGACCGAACCGGCCACGGAGCCGGATATTCACGATCAGTATCAGTTTGTGGATATTGACTTTGACCGTCTGATTGCCGAGGCGGAGGCGGAGGGCAACGGGGATCTGGTGACGATGCATAAATATTTCCAGGGAATTTCCCCGACCGCCACCAATGAGTACACTGGAATTTATGAGGGATACAATCTGATTTTCATCACCGCGGAGGGATTTTCGCCCTATGCGGTGGACGAAGATCTGACCCCCACGCTGTATAAGCTGGTAAATACGGGCTATGTCTTTAATAACTTTTATACCCCCCTCTGGTTCGGCAGTACCTCGGCGGGCGAATATGTCAATCTGGTCAGCCAGTTTCCCAAGGACGGCGGCGAAGTGTATGTGCAGGAGACCGGACGGCGGGGAACGGATATGTATTTCAGCCTGGGCCGTCTGATGGAGCGGGCCGGATACAATCTGTGGGGCTTTCACAACAACGATTACTCTTACTATGACCGGGATAAGTCGCATCCGAATATGGGGTATGAAAACTGGATCGGCACCGGAAGCGGTTATGAGCCGGAGAAGAACTCCTACGGCAACGATATCTGGCCGCAGTCGGATCTGCATCTGATTGATACAACGTTTGACACCTATGCCGGGGAAGAGCCGTTTCATGTATATTATATGACGGTCAGCGGCCATATGTACTACAGCTTCAGCGGCAACTCCATGTCCGCGCGCAACCGCGAGGCCGTGAAAGATCTGCCTTTATCAGAGACGGCGCAGGCATATATCGCCTGTCATATCGAACTGGATAAGGCGCTGGAGAGCCTGATTCAGAAGCTGGAAGAATCCGGACTTGCGGACCGCACGCTGCTTGTCATGAGCGCGGATCACATTCCGTATGACGATGAGGAGATGTGCGACGAGATCGCCGCGTATCAGATGAAAAAGGCGGGGCAGGAAGTCGAGGACGGCTTTGAGCTGGATCGGGCGTTTGATCTCTACCGCAACAATCTGATTATCTGGACCGGCAGCATGGAGGAGGGAAAAAATGTCGTGGTGGACAAGCCCTGCTACAGCCTGGATATTCTTCCGACCATCGCCAATATGCTGGGCATTGAGTACGATTCCCGCATTCTGATGGGGCGGGATATCTTTTCCGACGAGCCGGGCCTTGTCATCTTTAACCGGGGAAGTTTTATCACCGACCAGTACCGGTTCAACAACGGAACCAAGGAAGCGACTCCTATAAACGGCGCGGTCTATTCCGAGGACGACGTCAGCAATATGAGAAAAGCGGTCCGCAACAAGCTGGCGATTTCGCGGCAGATCGTAGATATGAATTACTATAGTTACCTTCATTAAAGTAGACTCTTGACCGTTCCTTCTTCCCGTGGTAGAATAAGGAAAAGATTAAGGGAGTAATCGGCGCGGGAGCGCAGCAAGGTCAACATACTGGGCGGCGCCCTGGCTTTGCTTCAAATGATGAGACTTATCTGCATGACCTGCAGGTAAGTCTTTTTTTATCCTGCGGGAAATTTGCCGCAGAAGAGTATGCCGGCTCCCAGCGCTGCTGGGAATAAAAGGGGATTTTGGGAGCAGCCCGCGCTGAATTTTCACCGTGAAGGAGGAACGAATACATATGAATATTTGGGGATTGTTTTTGATCGCTGTGGGGCTGTCCATGGACGCCTTTGCTGTGTCTGTCTGCAAGGGTCTGGCAGTAGAACAGGTGAAAGGAACGCATCTGGTGACGGCGGGATTGTATTTCGGGGGATTTCAGGCGGCGATGCCTTTGGCCGGCTACCTGCTGGGAGTCAGTTTTCAGGCGGCGATTATGTTCATTGATCACTGGATCGCCTTTATCCTTCTAGGGCTGATCGGTATCAATATGATCCGGGAGGCCATGGGAAAGGAGGAAGAGAAGGTGGATGCTTCGTTCGGGCCGAAAGTCATGCTGCCCATGGCGGTGGCCACCAGCATCGATGCCTTTGCTATCGGCGTAACGTTTGCTTTTCTGCAGGTGGACATTGTGCCGGCGGTAAGTCTGATCGGGGCCGTCACGTTTTTATTCTCGGCGGCCGGCGTCAAGATCGGAAATGTATTTGGAGCCAAATACAAAGCAAAGGCAGAGTTTTTCGGCGGCGTAATACTGGTTTTGATGGGAATCAAGATTTTAGCAGAGCATCTTCTTGGCTGAAAGAGAGCCGGATATGCAAAAACAGCAGAGAAAGAGGGTGCTGCAATTCTCCCTTTGCAGCACCCTCTTTTTTAATGTCCCGCATGATTTCTCCGGCTGTTATTTCTGTGAGGCTGTGTTGTTCTGCATCATGGACTGGATCATCTGGAAGCGCTTGCGTTCCTCCGGTTCCAGACGTTTTTCCATCTCCGAAAAAATCAATTGGGTTTCTTCATCCGTGAAAGCAATACCCATCTGGGAAGCCTTGGCGTTGACGGCCAGAAAGAAGGGCATCAGCGTTTCCTTGTTCTGCTTTTGCATTTCGCTTAAAATCTGCTCCAGAAAGACCATTTTGAGCGGGCTGATTTTAGCGAACGCCGGGTTATTTTTTAGTTGATCCATAGATGATTGCATGGAAAACCTCCTGTTTGTTGGCGATGGGGCTGTCTTATGACTGCGGATTCATGAAATCCATTCCCTGAAACATAGTACTGTAAGTGTCGAACATAGCGGCCTGTTCGGGCGGCAGCATCTCCTTGATGAGATCCATGGGAGACAGAGGTCCGGAGGCTTTTTGCTGCAGATCGGAAAATTTCTGGTACAGCTTCATCGCCTCCATGGCGCTTTTCATCTGATCCAGAGCGGCGCTTTCTGCCGGGCCGCCGTAAGGCCGCAGGGCCTCAATCAATTTTTCCGGCGGGGGCATCGCCTGTCTGGGCCAGGGCGGCGGCTTGTCGGGGGTCTGAAACAGGGCGATGGCGTTCTGCAGTTCCTGCATCTGGATATAGATGGCGGCCCACTGCTGCATGGACGGCTCCAGAAACGGAAGAAAAGCCTTCATCATCTGAAGGCTGCTGCTGCCGATCAGCTCGTCAAATTCCGTCATCTGCAAAGAGTCTTTCATGGCCGTCGTCTTTCCTCCTTTTGCCTGTCCGGTGAACGGCCTTGACGGCTGTCCGGTATCCGTACGCTGCTGTGTTGCCGCGTTTGGGCACACGGCGGTTGCCTGGTGCTTTCAAAGTAATATATGCGCCTTGGCCGTCTTCTATGACAGTCCAATTTTTGATTCGGCCCTTTTCTTTGTCATTGGTGTCCCTTCAAACCTTTTCGCACAGTCTGGTGGCAGGAGGCCGTGCGGCTTCATAAAATAAAACGGGGACCCGAAGCGGAAGGAGACTGCATTTTGAAGCACAAACTGATTATTGACGGAAACGCTGTGTATGAGATCGACGACGACTGTCTGGCCTGTCTGCAGGCAGAGGAACAGTGGGAAGAGAAACGCGAGGCAGAGACGAGAAACGGCGAGAGGAGGCTTTCCTATCCGCCGTATGGGAAAACAGAAAAATCAAGAGAAAAATGACGAAACCTCCTCTTGCCGATTTCTTTTCTTAGGAGTATAATACGGGTTGGCGCGGCGATTGCCCGTTGACTTTATGAATAAAAATACATTAAAACCGATATTATTCTTGACTATATGCAGAAATGATGTATAATTATAAAAATCAACGGTAAACCAAACCGTATTCCAGAAGGATGGCTCTTTTTGGGGAAAGAGAGCGGGATAGTAAGCGCGGCATGTTGCGGTGCAATCCGACGGGAACAGCAGAGAGGACGAGATACCATGACAAAAATATATATTGACGGGAGCGCGGGAACGACAGGGCTGCGGATAAGGGAGCGGCTGGCGGCAAGGCGGGATATAGAAATTCTGACTTTGCCGGACGCGCTGAGAAAGGATGAAGAAGCCAGAAGAGCGCGGATGAATGAATCGGACATCACTTTTTTCTGTCTGCCGGATGCGGCGGCCTTGGAGGCCGAGGCGCTGGTGACAGAGCCTCATGTCCGGATCATTGACACTTCCACGGCGCACAGAACCAAACCGGGCTGGCACTATGGCTTTGCGGAGCTGTCGCGCGGCCATCGGGAGGGTTTACTGCGGGCGAAGCGGGTCAGCGTACCGGGCTGTCACGCCAGCGGTTTTCTTGCGCTGGTCTATCCGCTGGCAGCCGGCGGGATTCTTCCCGCGGACTATCCGCTGGTTTGCTACTCCGTCACTGGCTACAGCGGCGGCGGCAAGAAGATGATCGCCGCCTATCAGGACCCGGAGCGGGAGGAAGAACTGGGAAGTCCCAGACAGTACGGCGTGACGCAGCAGCACAAGCATCTGAAGGAGATGCAAGCGGTGCCGGGGCTTTTGCGGGAACCGATATTTGCACCGGTTGTTGCGGATTATTACAGCGGGATGGTGGTATCGGTGCCGCTGTACCGCCATCTTTTAAATGGAAAGCAGACGCCGGAAAGTCTGCGTGAATATTTCCGGAACTATTATGAGGGCCAGCCGCTGATGTATGTGGCGGATGAGGTTCCCTCCTTTATCGGAGCGAATACGCTTGCGGGAAAGGATACCATGGAGATTCTGGTATCCGGCAGCGACGAGAGAATTCTTCTGGCAGCCCGTTTTGACAATCTGGGCAAGGGCGCGTCGGGAGCGGCGATCCAGTGTATGAATCTTATGCTGGGCGTGCCGGAGACTACAGGTTTGGAGATGTGAGAACATGATACAGAAAGCAGAAGGGGGCGTTTGCGCGCCCAAAGGTTTTAAGGCAAACGGAATTCACTGCGGAATCCGCAAAAACAAGACAAAACGGGATCTGGCTCTGATCGTCAGCGAGCGCCGGGCTTCGGCGGCGGCGGTCTACACGACCAACCTGGTGAAGGGAGCTCCCATCGCGGTGACGAAGGCTCATATCGCGGACGGCTATGCGCAGGCCATGATCTGCAACAGCGGCAACGCCAACACCTGCAACGCGGACGGGGTCCAGATTGCCGAAGGTATGTGCGCGCTGGTGGAACAAGCTGCCGGGATTCCCGCCGGCGACGTGATTGTGGCCTCCACCGGCGTGATCGGACAGCCTCTGAGCTTAGAGCCGATCGCTGCCGGTATGAAGGAGCTGGCCGAAGGACTGTCGGAAGGACCGGAGGGAAGCGGGCGTGCTGCGGCGGCGATTATGACGACGGACACAGTGGCAAAGGAGGTCGCCTGTACCTTTTCGGCAGGCGGCAGGACGTGTACGCTGGGAGGGATCGCCAAAGGCTCCGGCATGATCCATCCAAATATGGCTACCATGCTGGTCTTTTTGACTACCGATGCCGCCATTGCTCCCGAAATGCTGAAAAAAGCGATCCTGGCCGATATTCAGGACAGTTTTCATATGATGAGCGTTGACGGCGATACTTCCACAAACGATATGCTGTCGATCATGGCAAACGGCATGGCCGGGAATGCGGAGATTACCGAGGAGGGAGAGGACTTCGACGCATTCTGCGCCGGACTGCAGACCGTGACCAGGCAGTTGTGCCGGATCATGGCAAAGGACGGCGAGGGCGCCACAAGGCTGATTGAGTGCCATGTCAATGCTGCGCCGGATAAGACGACCGCCCGCACCGTGGCCAAGAGCGTGATTTGTTCGACGCTGTTTAAGAGCGCAGTTTTTGGGGCCGATGCCAACTGGGGCCGGGTGCTGTGCGCCATCGGTTACAGCGGGGCCAGCGTGGACGTGACGAAGATTGACGTGGATTTTGTCTCCGGCAGCGGCAGCGTTGCCGTGTGCCGCGGCGGCAGCGGCATTCCTTTTTCCGAGGAGAAGGCAAAAGAAGTGCTTTCGGACGACGAGATTCAGGTGCAGATTGGCCTGAACGACGGGACGGAGAGCGCGGTGGCCTGGGGCTGTGACCTGACCTACGATTATGTGAAAATCAACGGGGATTACCGGACGTAACTGGACGTAAGCGGGCGAGGCAGAGCGGCGGTCCGGGACAGAGAGACAGCCGCCGGCAAAGGGAGAGAGGAATGGACAATTCGCTGAGAGCGCAGGTGCTGATACATGCCCTGCCTTTTATTCAAAAATATACGGACAAGATTGTCGTGGTCAAATACGGCGGGAACGCCATGGTCAACGAGGAACTGAAAAAGGCGGTTATGAACGACGTGGTTCTGCTTTCTTTGGTGGGAATCCGGGTGGTGCTGGTCCACGGCGGCGGCCCGGAGATTTCGGATACCTTAAAGCAGATGGATATCCCGTCGAAATTTGCCGGCGGCCTGCGGGTGACGGACAGAGAAACCATGAACGTGGTGCAGATGGTGCTGGCCGGCAAGGTCAATAAAGATCTGGTCAATCTGTTGCAGTGTACCGGAGGAAAAGCGCTGGGACTGTCCGGCATCGACGGCCATATGATGGAAGCCAAGCAGATGGATGAGGTTCACGGCTATGTCGGAGAGATTACGTTGGTGAATACCCAGGTGATTTTGGACGTGCTGGACGCGGGGTATATACCGGTGATTTCCACCATCGGATGCGACGCGCAGGGAAACGTCTACAATATCAACGCCGATACGGCGGCGGCGCGCATTGCTGGCAGCCTGAAGGCGGAGAGCCTGCTTTCGATGACCGACATCTGCGGGCTGATGCGGGATCCCTCCGATCCCTCCACATTGATTCCGCACGTCTATGTCAGCGATATCCCGGAGCTGATCGGCAACGGTATTATCAGCGGAGGCATGATCCCCAAGATTGCCTGCTGCCAGGAGGCGATCCGCCGCGGCGTAAAAAAAGTCTTTATCGTGGACGGGCGCGTGCCGCATTCCCTTCTGATCGAGCTGTTTACCGACGAGGGGCTGGGTACCATGTTTGTGTGACCGAGGCACAAAAAGCGTGCAGCCGCGTATGTGCGGGGAAAATCTGCCGCAGGGCAGGTGTAATGGATGGAAAGGAGAGGCTGCGGGGCAGGAGTAGCCAAACAACTATGAATATACAGGAAATAGACCGGCAGTATATAGCGGGGACTTACCGGCGGGTGCCCCTTACAATAACGCAAGGACACGGCTCCTGGTTGACCAGTGAGAACGGACAGGCGTATATCGACCTGGGCAGCGGCATCGCCGTCAATACGTTCGGGGCCTCTGACCCCGGCTGGATTGAGGCGGTGACGGCGCAGCTTGGCAAGCTGCAGCATACGTCAAATTATTACTATACCGAACCGATGGCCAGGCTGGCGGAAATGCTTTGTGAGCGCACGGGTATGTCGTCGGTCTTTTTCTCCAATTCCGGGGCCGAGGCCAATGAATGTGCGATCAAGGGGGCCAGAAAGTATTCGTTTGACCGGTACGGGAAGGGCCGCAGCAAGATTATCACACTGCAAAACAGCTTTCACGGCAGAACGGTCACTACGCTGGCGGCGACAGGACAGGACAGCCTGCATCAGTTTTTTGATCCTTTCACGGAAGGCTTTGTCCATGTGCCGGCGGGAGACAGAGAGGCTTTGGAGGCGTCCGCGGATGAGAGCTGCTGTGCCGTTATGCTGGAACTGATCCAGGGCGAGGGCGGCGTTCGTGTGCTGGAGCCGTCGTACGTAAATTTTGTGAGAGAGCTGGCAGAGAAACGGGATCTTCTGGTTATTGTGGATGAGGTGCAGACCGGAAACGGGCGTACCGGAAAACTGTACGCGCATATGCACTATGGCTTTGTGCCGGATATCATGTCCACGGCCAAGGGATTGGCTGGCGGCCTTCCGCTTGGCGCGACGTTGTTTCACGAAAAGACGAGGGATGTGCTGACGGCGGGAACGCATGGCTCCACATTCGGCGGCAATCCGGTGTGCGCGGCGGCAGCAGTCTATATTCTGTCGCATCTGGATGAAGCGCTGCTTTCGCAGGTTGCCGAAAAAGGAGCGTTTATCCGCCGAGAGCTGGAGGGACTTCGCGGCGTGGAGGAGGTCACGGGCATGGGTTTGATGACCGGCGTCAAGCTGAAGAAGGACTTGAATGAGACGGTGGCGCGGTGCCGGGATAAGGGCGTTCTCGTGCTGACAGCTCATGACAGGCTGCGTCTGCTGCCGCCTTTGAATATTCCGTTTCCGGTGTTAGAACAGGCTGTCGCAATTATAAAGGAGGTAATCGAGGAATGAAGCATTTACTGAAACTGCAGGATCTGACCCAGAAGGAGATTCTGGAGCTGTTAAACATCGCGGATCAGTTGAAGTTTGAGAGGAAGAACGGGATCACGCATCCTCTGTTAGCCGGCAAGACGCTGGGAATGATCTTTCAAAAATCTTCGACCAGAACCCGCGTATCCTTTGAGGTCGGAATGTACGAGCTAGGCGGAAAAGCTCTGTTTTTAAGCTCCCATGACCTGCAGATCGGCAGAGGCGAGCCGGTGCAGGATACGGCCCGCGTGCTGTCCAGATATCTGGATGGCATTATGATCCGCACCTTTGCCCAGGAGGAAGTGGAGGATCTGGCGAAGTACGGTTCGATTCCGATTATCAACGGTCTGACCGATTATGCTCATCCCTGCCAGGTGCTGGCGGATCTGATGACGATCCGGGAGATCAAGCACAGCTTTACCGGGCGCAAGCTCTGCTTTATCGGGGACGGCAACAATATGGCGAATTCCCTGATTGCCGGCGGAATCAAGCTGGGGATGGCGGTCAGCGTGGCCTGCCCCGACGGCTACCGGCCCGACGCCGCGCTCTGCGAGTGGGCCTCGCAGAACGGTTCCTTCCAGTGTACGCCGGATGTGCTCTCTGCGGCTGCGGACGCGGATGTGCTGTATACGGATGTCTGGGCTTCGATGGGGCAGGAGGATGAGGCGGCAGAGAGACGCCGGATCTTCGGCGGCGTGTATCAGATCAACGACGCGGTCATGGCTGCGGCCAAACCGGACGCTATGGTGCTTCATTGCCTGCCGGCTCACCGGGAGGAGGAGATCACGGCCAAGGTGTTTGAGGAACATGCGGACGAGATTTTTGAGGAGGCCGAAAACCGGCTGCATGCGCAGAAGGCTGTGCTGGTGAAGCTGATGAAGGATTGAGTTGGATTTTAGAAAGAGAAGCAGGACAAACCATGTGTTATGGAATGTCCTGTTTTTTGCTTATATAGATGGGAGGACATACCGGCCGCGGTGAAAGAAAAAATCCAGAAAGTATTTTACAATCGGGAAAAATGTGGTATTCTATAATGCAGGCGCCCCTTGAAGGCATCAGGAAGGAGAAACGATCATGGAAAAAGAAGGATCGAAAAATTTTATCGAGCGGATCATCGAAGAGGACCTGGCGACAGGGCGCTTTGATCATGTGAAGACTCGTTTTCCGCCGGAACCAAACGGCTATCTGCACATCGGCCATGCCAAGTCAATTTTATTGAATTCCGGTCTGGCCAAGCAGTACGGCGGTAAATTTAACCTGCGTTTTGACGATACCAACCCGACCAAGGAAAAGATTGAGTTTGTGGAGTCCATCAAGGAGGACGTGGCCTGGCTGGGCGCGGACTGGGAGGACCGCCTGTTCTTTGCCTCGGATTATTTTGAACAGATGTATGAGTGCGCGGTGAAGCTGATCCGGAAGGGAAAAGCTTTTGTCTGTGATCTGACGGCGGAGCAGATAAGAGAGTACCGCGGCACACTGGACGAGCCGGGGAAGGAGAGTCCCTATCGGGATCGTCCGGTGGAGGAAAACCTGCGCCTGTTTGAGGAGATGCGGGCCGGAAAATATGCGGACGGGGAGAAGGTTCTGCGGGCGAAGATTGATATGGCGAGTCCCAATATCAATATGCGCGACCCTGTAATCTACCGCGTGGCGCATATGAGCCATCACAACACAGGCGATGCCTGGTGCATTTATCCCATGTATGATTTTGCGCATCCCATAGAGGACGCCGTCGAGGGGATCTCCCACTCGATCTGTACGCTGGAATTTGAGGATCACAGACCGCTCTACGACTGGGTGGTGCAGGAGTGCGAATTTGCCATGCCGCCCAAGCAGATCGAATTTGCCAAGCTGTATCTGCGCAATGTGGTGACGGGCAAGCGCTATATCAAAAAGCTGGTGGAAGAAAATATCGTGGACGGCTGGGATGATCCCCGCCTGGTGTCGATCAGCGGCCTGCGCCGCCGCGGCTATACGCCGGAATCGATCCAGATGTTTGTGGAGCTGGCCGGCGTCTCCAAGAGTCAGAGCGCCTGCGATATGCCGATGCTGGAGTACTGTATCCGAGAGGATCTGAAGCAGAAGAGCTGCCGGTGGATGGCGGTTTTGGACCCGGTAAGGCTGGTGATCGACAACTATCCAGAAGATCAGACCGAATACCTGGAGATCGTCAATAATCCGGAGAATCCGGAACTGGGCGTCAGACAGGTTCCGTTTTCCAGAGAGCTGTATATTGAGCGGGAGGACTTTATGGAGGTTCCGGTGAAAAAATATTTCCGCCTGTTCCCCGGCAATGAAGTCCGCCTGATGGGCGCATATTTTGTCACCTGCACCAGCGTGGATAAAGATGAAAACGGGCGGATCACGACGATCCACTGCACTTATGACCCGGCGACCAGAGGCGGAAACTGCGATACCCGCAAGGTGAAAGGAACGATTCACTGGGTCGCGGCCCCCACGGCTCTGTCTGCGGTCTGCCGTCTCTATGAGAATATCATAGATGAGGAGAAGGGCGTGTACAATGAGGAGGACGGTTCTCTGAATTTGAATCCCCGATCCCTGACAGAGCTGAGAGACTGCAAGCTGGAGCCGGCTTTTGAGGGTGTGAAGGGTTTTGACCGCTTCCAGTTTGTGCGCAACGGCTTTTTCTGCGTGGACGCCAAGGATTCCACAGAGAACAATCCGGTGTTTAACCGGATCGTATCTCTGAAGAGTTCGTTTAAGCTGCCGCAGAGCTGACCAAACAAAAAATGACAGCGCGCCGCCTTATTCTGCGGTATGTTTCAGCCGCAGGATAAGGCCGGGCAGCGCTCCAGTCAGATATGCCTGCAGGCCGGGCAGATCTTCCCGGTCTTCCGGTTTCAGGAAACGGGTGCAGATCTGCCCGGTCATATGCTGCAGCCGGTTCAAAAGGTCTGCCGGTTCTGTCTGCGAAAGGCACGCAGTAAGACGCAGGCTGTCGGCCGCCTCCCATGTAGCTTCATCAAACGGCTTTTCGGCCAGAAAATACTTGGATAGAGACAAAAGAACGATTTCACAGAGATTTTCTATCATATCCCGGTAATCCTCATGGTAGGAAGACAAGGCACGCAGGACAAGAGGATTCGGAACGGAGAGAAGGAATTTCTGCTCCAGGCGTATGCACCGGATATACTCGTATATTTTGCGGACGCCTGCATAGGCAGAGAGGTCTGAGAGAACCGGATAATCCAGCGTGACGACCGTATTCTGCGGTGCGAAAGACACATCGCACCATTTAAAAAATTCGGGAAGATCCTGGATAAAAGTGCGGTACAGGCAGCGGTTCTCGCAGCAGAGAAATACAGGAAGAAGTTCATTGTACCAGGTGAGAGCCTGTCCGGCCCTTTCTTTGGTCAGCGCCGCCCCGGCCTGGTATGCCTGCCAGGCAGAAAGCCCCTGGGCGGCGGCCGGCAGGAGGGCGTTTTCTCTCTCGGCTTCTTCGATACAGTACAAAACGGCTTCCATCAGTTGTTCCGCCTTCTCGTAGGTGACGGAAGTACTTTCATAGGATGTGTAGCGGTCTGCCAGACGGCCTGCGGCCGCTGTCAGCTCTTCCATGGAATAGTTCATATCTTACCCCCAGCAAAGATCTTTTAACGCTTCAAAATATAGATCGTAATCCCATCGAGTCACTTCGTCGAAATGGAAGGCCTCTCCATGTCCCTCCGAATTCTGATATCCGCGGTAGCCCATCCGGACAGCCTGCGCAAAATTGGCAAGACATGTCTGCTCCAGATAGTCCAGATCACCAAAGCAGATCTGCTCAAACTGTTCTTTCATTAGATGCAGCAGTTCGGCGTCGGTGACGTTGTCGTCCATCTCATTTTTATAGAGATAGAAGATTTCCTGCAGACGGATGATGGCGTCGGCATAATTATTTTGGTCCAGGTAATCGGAATCGCAGAATTCATAGATGAGTTTGGGCACAATGCTGCCGCCAAATTCAACCCTCTGCTGTTCTCTGAGCGTGCGGCTGCGTTCTTCCAGAATCCGCACCGCGTCCTGCTCGCTTAAAGAAAGTCCGAACCGTGCCGTGACAGGATTGGTCTCCATCACTTTCTCCAGTTGATTTTGCTGCTGCAGCAAAACGATCCAGTTCTTGTCCAAAAACATTCCCCCCTTGTCTGATATTTGGAGTTTGATTATAGCATGACAGAAAACAGAATGCCAGACTTGTATTTTTTGCTTTTTTATGGTATTATATTGTGGGAGTTAAGGAGCGCTTTTTCAGATTCGCTCCTTTTGTGTTTCCTGGTCTGGGAAGGAGAAAGAAGACAATCCATGGAATTATTATACTGGCTGTCCGGATTTCGGACGGAGGCGGGAAATGCCTTTTTTATGGCAGTTACCTATCTGGGCGACGAGGTGGCGGCGCTGGCTCTGATGCTGGCAGTGTTCTGGTGCATCGATAAGAAGATGGGATATTATATGATATACGGCACGGTATTCGGGCTTTTGTGCAATCAGCTTTTGAAATCGCTGTTTGCCATTCCGAGGCCCTGGATTCGAGATCCGGGCTTTCAGGCGGTGGCTGAGGCCAAGGCCACAGCGGGGGGCTATTCCTTTCCCAGCGGTCATACGGCGACGGCCACGGCGGTATACGGAAGCATGGCCCGCTACAGCAGGGAGAAAGTGTTTCGGGGAATTTGTCTGGGGCTGATTGCGCTTGTGGGATTTTCCCGTATGTACCTGGGCGTTCACACGCCGGCGGATGTGGGAGTATCCCTTCTGGTCGGGACGATCCTGATCTTTGTGCTCTATCCGGTGGTGATGCGCAGCGGGGAAGCCGGTGTATTCTGGCGTCTGCAGGCGGTTTTTCTGGTGTGTGTTCTGGGGTTGTTTGTTTTCCTGACGGCAAAGGGAATACCGGAGGACCCTTCTCTCACAGAAGAGGAGCTGATTCACGGCGCGGTTTCTGCGATGAAAGCCGCCTGGCAGATCTTGGGGATGGGCCTGGGAATTCTGGTATCGCATTACTATGATCACTTTCACCGCTCCTTTCCGACAAAGGCCGTCTGGTGGGCGCAGATTCTGAAGGTGGTTCTGGGACTTTTGCTGGTTGTGGCCGTCAAGGAAGGGCTGAAGCTTCCTCTATCCGCTCTCTTTGGCGGACATCCGGCGGCGACGGCGGTGCGGTATTTTCTGGTGGTGGCAGCAGCGGGGCTGCTCTGGCCTCTGACATTTGGTTTCTTTGGCCGTCTGGGCAAAAAGGAAGAGGGGCAAAGAGCAGAGATATGACACGTAAAAAGGCGGGAAACCCTGACTTGGGAACTCCCGCCTTTTTTGCGCCGTCAGCCGGCGCAGATGATTGCAATGATGCGGTTTTAAGAAAACGGTGAGAACATGTTTACACCTCTACGTCCACAAAACAGAACCGGTTGCAGTCCACAAGCCCGCGGTCAGTCAGACGAAGCTCTGGCAGGCAGGCCAGCGGAATCAAAGCCATGGTCATAAAGGGCGACGGCATGGTGCAGCCGATTTCCTTCCAGGATTCTTCCAGGGCGGCGACGGTATCTGCCATCTCCGGCAGTGGCTTATCGCTCATCAGCCCGGCGATCGGGAGGGGAACCAGGCCCAGAACCTTGCCGTTCTGTACGGCGCACATTCCGCCGCCGCAGGAAATCAGCGTGTTGGCGGCCAGGGCCATATCTTCGTCGTTGGAACCGATGACGAGAAGGTTGTGCGCGTCGTGAGCCACGGTGGAGGCCATGGCGCCGCAGCGGATGCCGAAGCCCTTGACAAAGCCGAAGCCTTTTTTGCCGGTGGCATGGTGACGTTCAAACACGGCTGTTTTCAGTACGTCCTGCGATGTGTCGGATTCCAGAAAGCCGTCCCGGACGGGAAGCGCTACATGGCGCTCATAGTCGCCCACGCGGGCCGGAATCACCTCGATCGCTCGGACCGTGACGGTTTTATCCGGGGCGATATGTTCTGTGTTTGCCGGAATCCGGAAGGTTTCCGGCGTGATGGCGTCGCGGATATGGATGGAGCGCGTGGCCCATTCCGGGTACGTATAGGCCGGATATTCCCCGGTTAGGGCTCCGTTTGCGGCGGCCAGATCGCCGTCGATAAAGACGCGGGTCACATTCAGATCGGTCAGGTTATCCAAAAGCACCATGTCCGCGCATTTGCCGGGGGCAATGCTGCCGAGATCCTGATCCATCTGGAAACACTGAGCGCAGTTGATTGTCACCATCTGAATGGCGGTCAGCGCATCGATCCCCTCCGCGACAGCCCGGCGGACAATGTGATCCAGATGGCCCTGAGCCATCAGTGTGTGGGGATGTGTGTCGTCGGAGATCAGCACGGCAAAACGGGTGTCCACCGGATGATCGGTGATGCTTTTTGCCACTTCCTTCAGATCGTGCCAGGCGGAGCCTTCGCGGAACATGGCGTACATGCCCAGGCGCATCTTGGCCAGCGCGTCTTCGGCTCTGGTCGATTCATGGCAGCAGCGGACGCCGGAAGCAATGTATGCGTTTAATCCCCTGCCGGTTTCCGGGAGCGAGTAATGTCCGGTGACGATCTTGCCGGCTTTCAGCGTATTGCCGGTGATTGCATGGGTCTCTTCATTAGAAGAGAGGATGCCGGGGAAATTCATCATCTCGCCCAGGCCGACGCAGGTGTCCCAGTTCATGGTCTCGGCCACATCCTTGGGTCCGATATGGGAGCCGGTGTCCTCAAAACCGGGAACCGCCGGCACGCAGGAGGGCGTGGTCATCATGGCTTTCAAGGGGGTGCGCGCCGCGTCGTCGAGCATACAGCGGACGCCTTCCAGTCCCAGCACGTTGCAGATCTCGTGAGGGTCCATGTAGATGCCGGTGGTGCCGTGAGGAATGACGGCTCTGGCGTATTCGCCGGCGCTCATCATGGAGGACTCTACATGGATGTGGCCGTCCAGAAAACCGGGAGCCAGATACTGGCCCTTGGCGTCGATGACCTGGGTGTTTTCACCGATACAATGGCTGGCGTCTCCCACCAGGGCAATGCGCCCGGCGGCCACGGCCACGGATATATCCTCCTGGATCTCTTTGGTGCAGACGTTTATTAAGTTGGCGTGAACGATCACCAGATCGGCGGGCTGTGAGCCGCCGGCTACGGCGGCCAGACGGCGGCTGACCTCCCAGAGCGGGTATTTGCAGAAATGATTGATCATGACAGTCTCCTTTTATTTTTCTTTTGGAACAGCGTGTTTGGGTTGTCCATTTGAAGCATATCATAGCAAAAAAGAAAGGAAAAGGCAAGGAATACGCCGTTGATTTTGAGACAGAATCTTGTCAGGGAAGGTTGTAACACGGGTAAAAAGATGGTATGATAAATGGATGGAAAATTGAAAAACTCCCATTTAAAAAATTTTAATTTTTACACTAACTGGATCAACTTTACAGGGAAATGCGGGTTTGATATAATGTTCAGATATAAGAAACTGGACCGGCGAATGGCCGGCGGATGAGAAAGCAGCAAAACGAAGAAAGGCGGTTTGCCAAAACCGATGGTGAAATCAAACTCTATGAGAGAATTTACCGTGATGACAGATATCAATACGGATATCGACCCGGCTTACGCCGAAACGGAACATATTGTGATTCTGCCGCAGTATTATCATTTCAATGACGGCGTGATCTACGGCGATGAGCAGAAACTGTCGCCGCCGGCGTTTTACAAGAGACTTTTAGGAGGGGAGAGGGCCTATTCCATGGGCTGCAACCCGGATCGCGTGCGGCAGTTGTTTGAAGCGGAGCTGGCACAGGGACGTGATATTTTCTGTATTATCTTTTCTTCGGAGTGCAGCGGCAGCTATGGCACCGCCTGCATGGTGGCCCAGGAACTGATGGAAGAACAGGAATGCCGGATCTGTGTGGTGGATTCGCTGAACGGCTCGGCGGCCGCCGGCCTGATGGTGTATCTGGCTCAGGAGATGAAAAAAGCGGGACATACGCTGGAGGAAGTGCGGGAAGCGATCGAGACCCGCAAAAAGGATTTTGATATCCTGTTTTTGGTCGATCATCTGGATTGTCTGGTTCGGGGAGGCCGTCTGAATGCTGTCAGCGGGGCGGTGGGAACCGTACTGAATATCAAACCGATTCTTCACTTTGAGGCGGGAAAGATTGTTCCCTTTGTCAAATGCCGCGGCAAGAACAACGCCAGACACACCATACTGGAGACCGTGAAAAAGCGGAAGCTGGACAAACACCTGGTGGCGGTGGTTCATACTGACAATCTGGAGGAGGCAAAGGAATTTGCGGCGGAGGTTGAGAGGGAGCTGGAGGTAAAGGTGGTCTATATCAATGAAGTCAACCTGACGATCGGCACGCATACCGGACCGGATGCGCTGGGATTGGCATTCTGTGAGCTTCCATAAGTATCCTGCCGGTGGGCGGTGCTTGGAATCTTCTGTTTATAACAGGCAGAGCCTGCCGGTACGTTTTTTGGCAGGGAGCGCGTTGGCAGGAAAAATAGCGAGGAAGGACAGCGTCTGCTGCCTTCCTCGCTATTTTCGGGACAAAGACAGATCAAGCCGGCTTCTGTCTTATTCCGGATAGACCAGCCGTTCGGCCTGTTTTTCACAGAGTACCTCATCCAAATATTTGCGCGCATAAAAACGTGCCATCGGGAGATTCATATCCAGATAATTGCCGCAGTCTTTGGCGCTCGCGCCGGGAACCGGCCCGTTGAATCCGGCAATAAAAACAAACATCTCCCGAACCAGATCAAAGATATCCTCAGAATTCAGATCTCCGGCCAGCAGCAGATAAAAACCGGTGCGGCAGCCCATTGGGCCAAAGTAGATGACCCGTTCCTTCCACTGTTCTTGGTTGCGCAGAAAGGTGGCGCCCAGATGTTCCAGCGTGTGAACAGCAGGGTTATCCATGACTGGCTCCGCATTGGGGCGCGTGACGCGCAGATCAAAGGTGGTGACGGTTTCCGCTCCGATTTTATCCCGGCGGGAGACATAGAGTCCGGGCAGCAGTTTCAGATGATCAATGGTAAAGCTTGTGATTTTCTGCAATTCTTTCATGATTTCCTCATTTCTTGTTTTTTATTTCGGCGGCTGTATTTGTGTGCAGAGCGGACCATTTCCGTGGAGTCGCATTTTTCTGCCGTCAAGCCGTTTGTTTTCTTTTTTACGTTTCATCATACAGGGGTTTCGGCGGATTGTCAATAAAGATGTAGACAAAAGTGAAGTGATAAGTCCAAACCATATAGAAAGTCCAGTACTAGGAGGGATGACAGCCAAACAGCTTTCAGGCGGAGTTAAAACATTGTTACTGGCATTAAACAAGCCAGAGTTATTCTTAAACGCATCCACATGTGGAGACAACTGTGCAAAATGGTTACTGGAGATAGGAAAAATAAACAATGTCAAAGTAAACTTAGGGCATATCATGGAATTTGGGGACGATGGATTTGAGTTTTACTGTGAAAACACTGGAACAGTAATTCACAATATAGATGAAATGTTTGAAGTAACGGACGAATACTTATAGAAGAACATTACATACAGGAAAACCGATTTTATTAAGAGATCAGTCATAAAAGTGCCCAAAACGGATTACAATGATAATGACAAGCAGAGACAAGTGGTGACGCAGTGAAAAAGAACGGAGGAAATCAAAAAAGGAAGCGCATTCTGGCCTGTCTGTGTATTTTGGCGGTAACGGCAGGCAGTCTGGGGCCGGCAAAAATATCCCTGGCGGCGGAGATTGCGCCAAGGGATGGATTTGATCCGGGGCAGACCATAGCGGAACAGACAGAACAGAGCCAGCCAGAAAGCGAACCGGGCAAGACGACAAATCCACAGGCAAACGAACCGAACGAGACAAATCCGCAGGAGAGCAGCCAGGAGGCAGGCCAGAGAGACGCGCGCCTGGCAGAGCAAAGTGGGCAGGAAACCGCTCCGATCTATTCCTTTGAGAGTGAAAAGGGGCATCCGCAGGAAGAACTGACCACAGGGGCGGGAGAAGATGTAGGTCCGGCGGGAGGAGAGAGGGCATCCGGCAGAGGCGATGACGGTATGCCGGCCGGCGCGGAGGAAAACGGCGAAGCAGGAGTAAATCTGGAACGCAATCCGCCGGCCGGTTCCGTGTCCGCTGAGTCCATGGACAATACGGCGGCCGTGGAGACAACCGCGGATTTTGGCCTGACAGCGGTCTCAGCGCTTTTGATGGAATCCTCCACCGGAACCGTCATCTATGAGAAGAACGCAGACCAGGCGTTAAGTCCGGCCAGCATCACAAAGATTATGACGTTGATTCTGATTTTTGACGCGCTGGAAAACGGCAGCATTCGTCTGGACGACGAGGTAACGGTCAGCGCCTACGCCAAATCCATGGGAGGTTCCCAGGTCTTTTTGGAGGAGGGGGAAAAACAGACGGTGGAAACCATGATTAAATGCATCGTGGTGGCCTCCGGCAACGATGCGTCGGTGGCGATGGCAGAGCATCTGGCCGGAAGCGAGACAGAGTTTGTCCGCCAGATGAATGAACGGGCCAAAGAACTGGGTATGACGCAGACAAACTTCGAGGATTGCTGCGGCTTAACAGACTCCAAAACCCATGTCACTTCCGCCAGAGATGTGGCGGTGATGAGCAGAGAGCTGATTACACGTTATCCGCAGATTCACCAGTACAGCAGCATCTGGATGGAGAATATCACCCACAATACGGCGCAGGGAAGCTCGGAATTCGGTCTGGCCAACACCAACAAACTGTTAAAACAGTATGACGGCTGCAATGGACTGAAAACCGGTTCCACCAGCCTGGCCAAATACTGTGTGTCGGCCACGGCTACCCGCGGCGGGGTGACGCTGATCGCGGTGATTATGGCGGCGCAGGATTACAAGATCCGTTTTTCTGAGGCGGCGACGCTGTTAAATTATGGTTTTGGTTCCTGTAAGCTTTACAGCGATGAGAGCCCGGAATCGCTGCCCCTTCTGCCTCTTGAAAATGGCGTGAAGGAAGAGTTTGCCCTGCGCTATGGGGGAACCTTCTCTTATCTGAGCACCACAGGAGAAGATTTCTCTGCGATCACCAAGGAATGGATCTATGAGGAGTCCATTCAGGCTCCGGTGACGGAAGGGGATAACGTGGGCAGTCTGGTGTATAAGCTGAACGGGACGGAGATCGGAAGAGTGGAAATTCAGGCGGCGGAGAGCGTGGAGGAAGCCGGATATCTGGACTATTGGAAGCGCCTGTGGTCAGAATTTCTTCTGTAGAGTATCGCATGAGGATTTGCGGCAGACCATTTTGAAGAAAAGCAGCCCGCACAGGAAAAACTGCCCGAAACAGTTTTTTTATGTGCAGGCTGTTCGTTTTCTTTGTTGTTTTGCTCATGGATCTTAAGACTTTCTTCACATTTCATTCCCTCTATATTAAAAATCCCCGTATACAATAGGAACCATAAAAGAAAAGAGCAACAGGGAGCAAAATCCCTGATCTGTCTAAAGCGGTAAGCCGCACAGGTAGGCGCGGCCATAAGAAGGAGAATGAGCCATGAAAGAACAGAGAGCCATGAGTCAGAGCGTAGCAATCGGAAAGACGGCGCAGCTTGCCTGCCCCATTGATAAAGAGGCTGTCAAAAATGCCTGTCAAACTATGGAGGATAAAATTGAGAGCAAAGTGGAAAAGATAGGCGTAAAGATCGAAGAAAAGATCGAGGAACGGCGGGAGATGCGGCAGGAGCGCCGGCAGCAGAAGAGCCTGGAAAAGACCATGAAATGGGTCATGAACGGCGGCACGGTGATCGGTTTGGGTCTGATGGGGCTGTTTGCCTGGTACGGCTATAAGATGGGAATTTTCCAGTCTCAGGAAGCGCTGGAAACCTTTTTAAAAAGCTTTGGTTTCTGGGCCCCCTTTATATTTACGCTGGTGCAGGGCATACAGGTAGTGCTGCCGATTCTGCCCGGAGCCATCGGCTGTCTGGCGGGCGTTCTGGTATTCGGTCCGGTGTGGGGTTTTGTCTATAACTATATCGGGATCTGTGCCGGTTCCATCTGCGCGTTTCTCTTGGCCAGACGCTACGGCGCTCCATTTGTCCGCAGCATCTCCAATCCCCGCACCTATGAAAAATATGTGGGCTGGCTGGAGAAGGGCAACCGGTTCGATACATTCTTTGCTCTGGCGATTTTCTTTCCGGTCGCTCCCGACGATTTCTTGTGTTATCTGGCCGGGCTGACCCGCATGAGCTTAAAGAAGATGACGTTGATTATTCTTTTGGGCAAGCCTGCTTCGATTGCCCTGTATAGCCTGGGACTGTATACGGTTGGACTGAAGGCCCTGTCTCTGTTCCAGTAGGAAACAGGCAGATAGATTCTGGAAAGGAAGTGTTACGACTATGAAGGTTCTGTTATATTCCGGTTCGCAGCAATTAATTGAGAAGAGCGGCGTAGGACGTGCTATTTATCATCAGCAGGAGGCATTGTCTCAGAATGAGGTGGAATTTACTACCGATGTAAAGGATGACTGGGATGTGGCCCATATCAATACGATATTTCCCGCCTCGTTTTTGTTGAGCCGCAGAGCGCACCGGCAGGGCAGAAAGGTGGTCTATCACGGCCATTCCACAGAGGAAGATTTTCGCAACTCTTTTGTGGGTTCTAATCTGATCGCGCCGCTGTTTAAAAGATGGCTGACATTGTGCTACCGGCAGGGAGACGTGATCGTGGCTCCGACTCCCTATGCAAAAAAGCTGATTGATAACTATCATACGGGCCGCCCCGTGGTCAGCATCTCCAACGGCGTGGATCTGTCCTTTTATAAGAGGGACGAGGAGGCAGGCCGGGCGTTTCGTGAGAAGTACGGCTTTACCAGCCAGGATAAAGTCGTGCTGTCGGTGGGGCTGCCCATAGACCGCAAGGGAATTATGGATTTTATTGAACTGGCAAAGGAGCTGCCGCAGTATCAGTTTATCTGGTTCGGTGATCTGAATGTGCCGATGCTTCCGCCGCATATCCGGGAAGCGCTTAAGACAGACCTGCCCAATCTTCATTTCCCCGGCTATATCTGCAAGGAGGAACTGCGGGATGCTTACAGCGGCAGCGACGTGTTTTTGTTTCTGACAAAAGAGGAGACAGAAGGGATCGTTTTGCTGGAGGCTCTCGCGATGGAATGCCCGGTTTTGGTGCGCGATATCCCGATTTATGAGGATTGGCTGACTGACGGCCTCCAGGTGCAGAAGGCGGCGACGGTGGAAGGTTTTGCCAGAAAGCTTACCTCTATGCTGGATGGTTCCCTTCGGGAGACGATGCCGGAAGTGAAAAAAGCCGGCTATGCCGTGGCCAAAGAACGCAGTATCGGCGCCGTGGGCTGGCAGTTGGCCAGAGAATACCGCCATCTGATGGAGCCGGCTTCCAGGCCGGTGGCGCTGGGAGAAAAGAAGAGAGAGCGAATCTTTGGCCGCAAAGAAGTTTTGAATTTCCTGAAAGTAAGCGGAAATTTTATTAAGGGATAAAGCTTTGTGCGTTATACGGGTAATCTGCCCGGATTCATATGGTGAAAGAAAGAGAGAAGAAATCTGTCCGCAGACATAATTCTCTCTTTTTTTGCGCAGACTGGATAGTATGAAAGTCCCATCGCCGCGGGCAGAAGAGAATGCGTGGGGCGGCGCGGCAGAGGAGAGGCGCATGGAAAAGACGGGCTTTGATAATCGAGAAATATCGTGGCTGAAATTTAATCAAAGAGTTTTGGGCGAGGCAGAAAAGGAGACCGTTCCTCTGTGTGAACGGCTTTTTTTTCTTTCTGTTTTTGAGCGCAACCAGGACGAATTTTTTATGGTGCGGGTGGGCGCGTTGTTTGATCAGATGGAGCGTTTAAAAGAAGTTAAGGAAAATAAAACGGGGCTGACAGCAGCGCAGCAGATCAAAGAGATCGCGGCCTGTGTGCGGCGGCTTACGGAGAAAAGGGATCGCCTTTACCGCAGGCTGATGGAAGAAGCGGGAAGACAAGGCGTGAATCTGACCGGCTTTGCGGGTCTTCGCGGTGTGGAAGAACAGGCTCTGTGCGACTATTTCAGAAAGGAGGTGCAGCCGGTTTTATCTGCGCAGATCATCGCAAGGAAACAGCCGTTTCCTTTTCTGAACGGAGGGGAGCTCTATGCGGCGGTAAGCCTGGAGACTCGGGAGGGAGAAGAGAAGTTGGGATTGATTCCCTGCAACAGCCGTTTTTTTGGCCGTCTGATCGCCGTGCCGGGACGACAGGGGCAGTATGCGCTGGCCGAGGATTTGATTCTGCATTTTGCGCCCTTAATCTTTGAAAATTACCGGGTAAAACGGCGGGCGATTCTGCGGATCACAAGAAATGCCGATATTGACTGGCAGGAGATTGGCGCAGGTGAAAAGGACTACCGGGATGCGGTGAAGGAACTGATTTGCCGCCGGGTACGCCGCCGTCCGGTGCGGATTGAGATAACAGGGAGTCTTCCGGTTTCCGTTCTCTGGCAGCTTTGCCGTTGTCTGGGGATGGATAAGAACAGTCTTTTTTGCAGCCACTCGCCTTTGGATTTGTCTTTTGTTCAGGAGATCCGCGGATTGTTCCGGGAGAAAAAGAACCTGTTTTATAAGCGCTTTGTGCCGTGCCAGGCGAGTGAAGAGAGCCCTATGTGGGAGCAGATCTGTAGAGCGGAACGAATTCTCTTTTATCCCTATGAGAGCATGCAGCCGTTTTTGCTGCTGCTTTGGCAGGCCGCGTCAGACCCGGATGTGATATCCATCAAGATGACATTGTATCGGCTGGCGAAGGAGAGCAGGATTGCGGAAATATTGGCCAGGGCGGCAGAGAACGGCAAGGAAGTGCTGCTTGTGTTGGAGTTGGGAGCCAGATTTGATGAGGAGAACAACATTGCCTGGTCCAAGCGTCTGGAGGAGGCTGGCTGCCGCATTCTGTATGGACTGGAAGGCCATAAAGTCCATGGGAAGCTGTGTCTGATCACGGCAAGAAAAGCCGGAAAGATTGTACATGTGACACAGATCGGCACGGGGAATTACAATGAAAAAACGGCGGGACAGTACACGGATCTGTCTTATTTCACCGCCGATTCAGAGATCGGAGCCGACGCCTCTCGGCTCTTTTGTACCCTCAGCCTGGGACAGATGCCGTATGGGTGCGGGCGGCTTTTGGTGTCGCCCTGCGGCCTGCGGGAGAGCATATGTATTGAGATACAGAGGCAGACAGAGGCGGCGCGGGCCGGGAAGGCGGCCTACATCGGAATGAAAATGAATGCGCTGACGGACCGGCGAATCATCGAAGAATTGATGAAGGCATCCTCGGCCGGCGTCTTTGTGGAACTGATCGTCAGGGGAAGCTGCTGTATTGTGGCCGGGATTCCGGGACGGACAAGGCGCATCCGCGTGATCAGTATTGTGGGCCGTTTTCTGGAGCACTCCCGCCTGTATCTGTTTGGGCTGGGCAGCGCGCAGAAAATTTTTCTGGGTTCCGCTGACATGATGGCGCGCAGTACCAAAAGACGGGTGGAGATTCTCATACCGGTGCAGGATGAAAGGTGCAGGGAGCGCCTGCGCCAGATGTTTGCAATCTTGACGGCGGACAATCAGAACTCCTATACCCAGCAGCCTGACGGCAGCTATTGCCGGCGCGCGCCGCAAAAGGGGGAAAAAGCTTTTGATGCGCAGGAATATTTCTGCCGGATGGCCCAGGAAGGAAAGGAGGCGAAACTTCCGCTCTACTGTTCGCCGGCCCGGTGTCTGGAGGAGCCATAACAGGAATCCGGCGCTGTTTTACAGGGTTTATCCGGAGACAGCAGAGTGTATTCGTTCCCGCAAAAAGTCAGAATGCCTTCTCGCTGCATGGCGTTCAGCTCACGGGTCAGTGCGCTGCGGTCGGCGCAGAGATAGTTGGCCAGTTCGGTGCGCCCAAAGGGAAGAACAATCATGCCGGAGGGCTCGGCCCCAGCCCATCCCGAAAGAAAAGCCAGCAGCTTTTCGCGTATGGTTTTTTGGGATAGAATATAGATTTTTTCGTAGAGCTGTCTCTGTCCTTCCGAGATGGAGATAACCAGGTTTTCCAGGATCTGATGGTGAAACGGACAGCGGAGCGTACATTGAAACATCAGGCGGCGGTAGGGGATGGAGAGGGCTGTGCAGGGAACAGAGGCCATGGCGGCCATCAGGCAGGGAACCGTTTCTCTGCCGATGGAGGCGGCTCCCAGCACATAGCCTTCATGAGCGGCGCCTAGAAGAGAGGGCGAGGTATCGGCATTTTTATAGAGCAGAGCATGGCCCTTCAGCAGGATCAGAAGCCCCGTCATATCCTGCCCTTCCGTCAAAAGATATTCCCCCTTTTTATAGGTGCGCACAGAGGCGCCCATACATTCCAGCAGCGTGAGAATATCGTCCGGTTTGATCTTATAAAACAGGGGCAGAGTCTCCAGTACCGGCAAAAACGATTTTGGCAGCATGGCCTCCTCCTTTCGCTTTTCTCTGTTCTCTCAGTATACAGGGACAGCGCCGAATACACAAGAGGAAATTAAAAAAATGTTGCAGATGCAACATACAAACGAAGCAGGATGTGATATATTTAGATCAGGTATGTGTGCATACATATCAAATAAAAAAGGAGGAAAAGGAAATGAAGAGCAAACGAATTCTATGTCTGATGGCGGCGTCCCTTCTGCTGCTTAGCGCCTGTTCTGGTCCGGCCAGCACGCAGACCACATCGGGAGATACCACAGCGGCGCCAAACGAGACGGATGCGTCCGGAACCACGGCGGCAGAGACTCCCGGCAATGTGACGGTCAACCTGCCCACGGCGGCCAGGGCCAACGGCGTGATTTCTGCCGAGGAATGGTCCGAGATGTTCCCGGAGATCTATGCTTCCTATATGGCGAACTCGAATAATTCCGAGCAGATCGACCATACCGTGGAGTATCCGGCGATCAAGGTTCTGTACGAGGGAATGGCGTTCAATCAGTATTACAACAGTGCCAGAGGTCACGTGTATACGCTGGAGGATGTGAATGCTACGGGACGTCCCCATGTCCTGTCCAACTGCCTGACCTGTAAGACTCCCGACTATACTGCCCTGGTGAACTCCACCGGCGTGGAAGTTTATAAGATGGAGTTTGAAGAGGTGATGGCGCAGATGGAAGAGCCGATTAGCTGCTACAACTGCCATGCCAACGAGGCGAACACCGGCAAGCTGGTTGTGACGCATCAATATCTGACGGACGCCATGGGCAGCGATATCGGCCAGGTGAATGCGGCGGTATTGTCCTGTGCGCAGTGCCATAACGAGTACTATTTCGATCCGGAGACCAAGGCGACGACTCTGCCCTATTCGGGACTTGCGGCCATGCATCCCGACGAGATCCTGAAGTACTACAATGAGATGGGCTTTTCCGATTACACCAACCCCCGCACCGGCACGCAGATGATTAAGGTGCAGCATCCGGAGTTTGAGACCTACATGGGAGAAGGCGGCGTGATCAAGAACGACTTTAGCTGCGCCGGCTGCCATATGGGCAGAACAACTTCGGACACCGGTGTGACCTACACCAGCCATGAGTGGACCAGCCCGCTGAAGAACGAGGCCATGATCGAGAATAGCTGCCAGTCCTGCCATGACGGTGTGCAGTTGAAAGAGCTGGTAGAGTTTGTAACCGAGATCCAGGAGCAGGTGGAAGGCCGCACGATCAAGATTGCAGATGATCTGGTAGCTCTGACAGAAAAACTGGCGGAGGCCGTGGCGTCCGGCGACTATACGGAAGACGAGCTGAATGCGATCCGTGCAGTCAACCGCGATGCGCAGTTCTACTGGGATTTTGTCTTTGTAGAAAACAGCGAAGGTGCGCATAACTCCAAACTGTCCAACTACTGTCTGGATAAGGCGGAAACGCTCTGCGCCGAAGCGATGGGTATGTTTAAGTAACATTTCTGTACAACAGAGCAGAAAAACGCGCCGCAGAGTTTCTTTGCGGCGTTTTTTCTTTGCACCGCGCAAAGATGCAGAGCCGGAAGCGGGCAGAAATTACTTACAAAAAGAAGATACCGCTGCGGCAGGCGCTATAAAATGGAAAAACATAAGGGGAAATGAATGAAAAAGAAGTCGGTTTTGCAAAGTGTGTTTGGTTTTCTGCACTCCATGAAATGCGGTATTTTGCTTTTGCTGCTGATTGCAGCCGCCTGCACGGCGGGAAGTCTGATTCTGCAGGATCAGATTCCCGCATACTATGAAGTGAATTATGGTTCGCAGATGGCCCGCTGGATTTTGACGCTGCAGTTGGATCGCATCTTTACCTGTTCCTGGTTTTTGCTTCTGACTGTTTTTCTGTGTCTGAATCTGGCGCTGTGCAGCGTGACCCGCTTTGGAGTAACGTATCGGGAAAGCCGTCGTTACAATCTGGAGGACAGAAAACAAAAGCTTCTGACCAGTATGAAGGAGGATGCGGGAGATGTCGTCTGGGATTACAGATGCCGCCGCCGTCTTGGATTGTGGGGTCCCTGGCTGTGCCATGTGGGACTTTTACTCTTGATCGCTGGTTTTGCTCTGGGACGGCAGTTTGGGCTGGAATCTTATATATACGGCGTACCGGGAGAGACGAAAACGCTGGAAGAAACCGGATACGAGATCACGATTGAGGATTTTCAGATTGATCTGCGGGAGGATGCCACTGTGAAGCAGTACACGGCGTCTTTGACAATACACGAGCAGGAGAGCGGACGATCTGTTTTTGGCACAGCGCAGGTAAACTATCCCATGGATGCGTTCGGAATGCGGATTTATCAGAATTCGACCGGCTGGGCCTGCCAGGTAGACGTATACCGGGAGGATGTGTTGGAGGAGACAAAGCTTTTGTGCGTCGGGGAAGTGTTGTCGGTGGAATCCATGCCGGATCTGGCGCTGGTGTTTCAGAAATTTTATCCGGATTATGCAATGACGGATCAGGGAGCGGTTTCGATCAGTTCTGAGCTGAAGAATCCCTGTGCGGGGTTTCTGATGTACTATGACGGGCAGGTGATCGCGGCGGACACCGTGGGAATTGACCATGCGGTTCTGGCAGAACCCTACCGTTTTGTGTTTCATGATCCACAGCCCTATACTCTGATTCAAGTGCTGCGAGATCCGTTTCAGTGGCTGGCGGCTTTGGGCGGAGGGGTGATTCTTTTGTCGCTGCTTTTGTGTTTTTATTGGAGACCGGAGGAAACCGTTACAGCGCGGGGGAAAGATGGACGAGTCTGCGGCTGGTTTCACAGCCGTCAGGTCACGCGGGTCTGGGAAGAGGAAGCCATACAGGGAAAGGAAGAAAAGAGATGACGGCGGAGATGTTTTTGCAGACGGAAAATATTCTGTTTACAGCGGCGGTGGCGGGATATCTGGCGGCCACAGCATTGTATTTTGTGTTTTTTGCGGTGAAAAAGGAAGGGGCCGGGCAGTGGGCCGGGCGGGTTTTTGCAGCGGCTTTTGCCCTGCACACACTGGCCATGACGGCCAGGGGGATCGGGGCTGGAAGGCTGCCTCTGACCAATCAATATGAATTTGCCACCAGCTTTGCCTGGGGGATCTCCCTGTGCTATTTGGTGTTTATGATCAAGTACAAGTTTCGGGCGCTCGGCGCCTTTGTGTCCCCGGTGATATTTTTGATTATTGGCTACGCGGCCATGCAGAGCCGGGAGGTAAGGGAGCTGATGCCGGCTCTGCGCAGCAACTGGCTGGCGATCCATGTCTCTACCGCTATTATTTCCTACGGCGCGTTCGGCGTGGCGTTCGGTGTTTCCATGGTTTACCTGTTTCGCGGCCGGATGAAGGAGGATGCCTTTCATCAGAAGGAGATGCCGGATCTGGAGCGGCTGGACTTGATCAGTTACCGAACGGTTTCTCTGGGCTTTCTGTTTTTGACGCTGGTGATTATCACCGGAGCGATTTGGGCCGAACGGGCATGGGGCCGGTACTGGTCTTGGGACCCGAAGGAAACCTGGTCTCTGATCACCTGGATTATCTATGCTCTGTATCTTCATGTGCGTCTGTCCAGAGGCTGGAACGGAAAAAAAGCGGCGTGGTTTGCGGTGATCGGATTTATCTGCGTTGTGTTCACCTATATCGGCGTGAATACGTGGATTCCGGGGATTCACAGCTATGCGTAATCAACGGTTGTGCCTCAGAAAGATCTGTCCCAGATCCTCCAGAATATCGCTGGGGAGCATTCCGGTCATGGAACGCCGCTTGGCACAGAGATCCGCCGCTTTGCCGTGAAGCCATACGCCGCAGAGGGCTGCGTCTGCGGGGGACAACCCCTGGGCAGCTAACCCAGCGATGATTCCGGTCAGGATATCGCCGCTTCCTCCGCGGGAGAGCCCGGCGTTGCCGGTGTGATTTTCAAACAGCGCTCCGTCGGGGGAGGCAATCTGTGTGTGATGGCCCTTTAATACGACGACAGCGCCGGTCTTTGCGGCATATTCCAGAGCCGTACGGGCAGGCTCGCGCAGAATCTGCTGTACGGAAAGGCCGGTGAGCTTTGCCATTTCTCCGGGATGAGGGGTCAGAACCAGCCGCCCGGCGCAGGAGGCGAGGAGCGGCCGGATTTTCGTGTCATGGCAGATGACGCCGGGATGCAGGCAGCACAGCCCTCCGGCGTCCAATACGATCGTTCCGGAAGCATACCGCAAAACCCTCTGCATTTCTCGGACCGTTTCGGGAGATTCCGGTTTGCCGCAGCCGGCGGCGCAGGCGGTTGCCTTTTCCAGTTTTGCAATCAGAGCGCTTTCGTTTGGCAGAGATAAAAAGGTGGCTTCCAGGATGCGGTCCGCTATGCTCGCTATGACAATTTCCGGAGCGGCCAGAGTTGTCAGTCCGGCGCCGCTTCGCAGCGCCCCCAGCGCACACAATGCAGCAGCGCCGCGGTACTGCGCACAGCCGCAGACAGCCAGGACATTTCCATAGGTTCCCTTGTGGCTGTCCGGCCTGCGGACAGGGATTTTGGACCAGATCATATCTTCGGTGATGACAGGCATGGGCTTCTCCTTTTCAAATACATTCATCCAATATGCAGCACATGTGTTGCGATCTGAAAATACACCACCAGAGAGATCGCGTCCACAATGGTCGTGATAAAGGGACTTGCCATCACAGCCGGATCAAAACCGATCCGCTTGGCGGCGATCGGGAGCGTACAGCCCACAACCTTGGCGGCAAGCACGGAAACCATCAGGGTGGAGCAGACGACAAGGGCGGTGGAAACCGCGATTCGGTCGATCAGCATCATTTTGATAAAATTGGCGCCGGCCAGCGTCAGGCCGCAGAAGAAAGCCACCAGCGCCTCCTTGACAATGATTTTTGGCGTGTCGGAATACTCGATTTCGCCCAGAGCCAGTCCGCGGATGATACTGACGGAAGCCTGTCCGCCGGCGTTGCCTCCCGTGTCCATCAGCATGGGAATGAAAGCGGTCAGCACGACATAAGCGCCCAGCGCGGCTTCGTAGTGCGTGATAATAGCGCCGGTGAATGTGGCAGAGATCATCAAAAGAAGCAGCCACGGAATCCGTTTCTTCCAAGTTTCCAGCACCCCGGTTTTCATGTAGGATTTGTCCGTGGGCGTGATGGCTGCCATCATTTCGATATCTTCGGTATTTTCATCCTGTAAAACATCCATGGCATCGTCGATGGTGACGATGCCCACCAGGCGTTTTTCCTGATCTACAACAGGAAGGGCCAGGTAATCGTATCGGCTGAATTGTTTGGCGACATCTTCCTTATCTTCCAGCGTGGTGGCGTAGGTGATGTTTGTTTCCATGATTTCGCAGATTCGATCGTCAGGATCCGCCAAGAGAAGAGTCCGCACAGATACCACGCCGGTCAGATGCCGGTCTTTATCGGTCACATAACAGGTGTAAATGGTCTCCTTATCCTCTCCGGTGCGGCGGATGCGCGTAAAAGCGTCCTCCACTGTCATGTCGGCCTTCAGGCTGACATACTCAATCGTCATGATGCTTCCGGCGCTGTCGTCCGGATACTGTAGGATCTCATTGATCTGCCGGCGTGTTTCCGGATCGGCCTGCTTTAAGATCCGTTTCACCACGGAGGCAGGCATTTCTTCTATGATGTCAACGGTATCGTCCAGATACATCTCATCCAGGACTTCTTTCAGTTCTCTGTCGCTGAAGGCGGAGATCAATAGTTCCTGCTCATCGTTATCCATCTCAACAAAAACTTCAGCGGCCATGTCCTTGGGCAGCAGGCGGTACAGAAGCGGCAGAAGTTCGTCCGGAAGTTCCCCAAATAAAAGAGCGGTATCGGCTGGTTCCATGGCTGAAAAAACAGCTTTCAGTTCCCGAAAGCGTTTCGCGTGCAACATTTCTTCGATTTCTTCGGCAGCATAGTTCATTTTCTGCTCCATAGCTCCGCCTCTCTTTCGATGTTTTTAGGACTCCCCTGTCTTGAGCCGGAAAAAGAAAAACCGCAGGCAGGCCGCCGGCGGAAATGCTTTTTTGGGTTTCCTATATCAAATATCATAGGCGCTTTGGAGGAATTTGTCAAGGGGCGCGGAAAAAACAGGAAGGATTTCCCGGTTTTTTTGGAAAAAGATTTGGAAACTTTTCACAAAAAAACTTGTTTTTTAAAAGTATATTTGTTATAATTCTATTATACGGACCTGTAGACGGGGAAGATAGACCGGCTCGGATGCGGGCAGCCGACAATTGAGGGAGCAGGTGCTATGAGTATGAAAACAAACGAAGAGCAAGGCAAGAGATCGCGGAAGGGATTGGGAATTACAGGGAAGCTGGCGTCGGCTATTGTGGGGAGCGTCGTGCTGGCTGTGACAATATTGCTTTTGGTAGTCTATATTCAGATGTCGAAAGCACTGCTTGAGAAGAGCGAAGAGCTTTTGCAGGCTGCTACGAACGAGATGCTTCAGGAAACCGGAGGGTGGTTGAACGGGACCCTGGCCAGACTGGAGGGGCAGAGGGATACCATTGAGTACATGGATATGAGTATCGAGGAATTGGCGGATTATGTCCGCCACGCCGTCGATCCGCAGAGTGCATATCCGGCGGGATTGTATGTGGGGATGACGGACGGCAGTCTGTATCATGCCACATTTGTGCCGGGCCCGGATTACGATCCTCTGTCGAAAGCCTGGTATCAGGATGGATTAAAGTCCAATGATTTTGTAATCGGAGAGGTCTATCTGGACGAGGCGAGCAATTCCTATGTAGTGGGCGTATCCGGCGTGCTCAAAAGCAGTACCGGGGAAGTGCGGGGCGTTGCAGCGGCGGATGTGTCTCTGGGTTCCATTTCCGATATCGTCAGTGAAATCCAGATTGAGGATACCGGCGGTATCTTTCTGGTGGACGGCCTGACGGATATCGTGATCGGGCACAGGGACCGGGATAAGACAGGGCGGAACCTGCGCGATATTGACGGCGGTATGTATGCCTTTGCGGAAGAGCAGATGCGAGGGGGGAAAACCGGCCTGTTCCTCTATGAGAATACATATATTCAGGTGGAAAAGGTTCCGGGCAGCAACTGGGTGGCGGTGGCCTATGTGTCACGCTCGGAGGTTCTGCAGGAGCTGGTGTCCCTGACTGTTGTGATGCTGATAGTAGCGCTGGTTGCAGTGGCTGCTCTCATTCTTCTGGTAGTGATTCAAGTCCGCCGTATCATCGGCAGGCCGGTACAGGAGCTGAGCCGGGTGGCGACGCGCATCGCGGAGGGAGACCTGGATCAGTCGGTTCATTACCACTCGGAAGACGAGCTGGGTCTGCTGGCCGATGATTTTAATAAGGTTACGCTCCGCCTTCGGGACTATGTAAAATATATAAACGAGATTTCGGATGTGCTGCGTGAGATCGCCGCTGGTAATCTGACTTTTACGCTGGAGAATGATTACGCTGGCGAATTTGCCAAGATCCGGGCGTCTCTGGATGAGATATCCCATGCGCTGGGCGGCACGATGGGAAGACTGCGCACCGTTTCCAGAGAGGTGGCTTTGGGAGCGGAGCAGGTGTCGAGCGGCGCGATGGCTCTGTCGCAGGGCTCCACGGAACAGGCCGCGGCAGTGGAAACGCTGGCCGGGCATATTGATTCGGTTTCTGACAGCGTTCAGAATATTGCCAATGGGGCTGAGCGCGTTGACGGCATTTCTCAGGAAGTCAAGAAAGGGCTCTTATCCAGCAGTGATAAAATGAATAATTTGACGGAAGTCATTCAGAAGAGCAGCCGCAAATCCACGGAGATCCATCAGATCGTTAAGACCATCGAGGACATTGCGTTTCAGACCAATATCCTGGCGTTAAACGCCGCGGTAGAAGCGGCCCGCGCCGGCGCGGCCGGCAAGGGGTTTGCGGTGGTTGCGGATGAGGTCCGCAACCTGGCCGGCAAATCTTCCTCGGCGGCCCAGGAGACATCGGTTCTGCTGAGTGAGACGGTGAGCTCCATGGAGGAGGGGGTTCAGGCGGCGGAAGAGACAGAGAAATCCATTTTGGCCGTGGTGGCACAGGCGGATGAGATGAGCGAGCTGATCACAAACATCGCAGAATATACCAGACAGCAGGCGTCGAACACAGCGGAGATCACCAACGGAATCGGGCAGATTTCCAGTGTGGTTCAGAATAATGTGGCGACGGCGGAAGCCAGCGCGGCAGCCAGCGAGCAGCTTTCCGGGCAGGCGACCATGCTGAAAGAAATGGTGGCCAGATTTCGGCTGAAGGATTAAAACAAAATAAGTAAGTTATCAAATGAATATGCGGAATATTATCGGAAATCTTTGGATAATATTCCGCATATTTTTTGTGCTGCCGTTTCCGAAGCAATAATTTTTGAGAGTTTGGACATATTAAAGAGGGAAAAAATAATGTGTCTGAAAGGCGACGCCGGGCCGAAGCATTTCGGCGTGCCGCAGGCATCGGAGAGGAGAATATATGTCGAATAAGATCTCGGCCAGTATTGCAGAGAATCGGGCGGCATTTCGCAAGATTTTTGCACCGGATAAAAACTATGATATCATTGAACGGCAGTTGGAGATCGGGGGCCGTCCTTCGGTGATCTATATGATCGACGGATTTACCGATGCAGGCGTTCTGCAGAGGACCATTCAATTTATGTACAGCATCAAGCCGGAGGCCATGCCCAAGAACGGAAAGCGATTTATGGAACAGCTCATTCCCTACGGAGAAGTGGGAACGCTTGATGATATGGACGATATTGCGACATCATTTCTGGCCGGCATTACCTGCCTTTTTATCGACGGATACGCCGAATGTCTGATTATGGACTGCCGGGACTATCCAGCCAGAGGAGTGCAGGAGCCGGAGAAGGATAAAGTCATGCGCGGGTCCAGGGATGGGTTTGTGGAAACGCTGATTTTCAATACGGCTCTGATCCGAAGAAGAATCCGCGATCCGCGTCTGACCGTAGAGATTATGAATATCGGCCGGCGTTCTCGAACGGATGTAGCGGTCTGTTATATGGATGGAGAGGCCGATACAAAGATACTGGATCACTTGAAAAAAAGACTTTCCTCGATACAGGTGGATTCTCTGACCATGAATCAGGAGAGTCTGGCGGAATGTCTGTACAAAGGAAAATGGCTGAATCCTTTCCCGAAATTTAAATTTTCCGAGCGGCCTGATACAGCGGCAGCCTGTCTGCTGCAGGGGAGTATTATTGTTCTGGTGGATAACTCCCCGGCGGCCATGATTCTGCCCTCATCGGTCTTTGATGTGATTGAGGAGGCGGACGATTACTATTTTCCTCCCGTGACGGGAACGTATCTGCGCCTGACCCGCTTTGCCACGTCTTTTGTGGCGCTGTTTCTGACGCCCCTGTATCTTCTTATGATGCAGAATCCAGAGCATGTGCCCCAGTGGCTGGAATTTGCGCTGGTCTCGGACGAGATTAATGTCCCGCTTCTTCTGCAGCTTCTGATTCTGGAATTCGCCATCGACGGTCTGCGTCTGGCCTCGATCAACACGCCCACCATGCTGTCTACCCCTCTCAGCGTGATCGCGGCTATCGTATTGGGAGATTATGCGGTGCAGTCCGGCTGGTTTAACTCGGAGGTTATGCTGTATATGGCCTTTGTGGCGCTGGCCAACTATTCGCAGGCCAGCTTTGAGATGAGCTATGCCCTGAAATTTATGCGGGTGCTGCTGCTGGTGCTGACAGCGTGCCTGGACGAATGGGGATTTTTGCTGGGAACCGTGGCGGTGATTGCCTGTGTGGCAGGCAACCGCACCATAGGAGGACGCAGCTATCTGTATCCGCTGATACCATTTGATGGAAAGGAACTGAAAAAACGTTTCTTCCGGGTGCGGATCTCCCACGACAACAACGGCGGCCAGAAAAATTCGTAAATCGAAAAAAATATATTGAAAAACAATAAATAACTATTGCAAAACAGAAAGTTCCGTGCTATACTGTCTGGTAATAACAGGATAGTGAAACCAGGAAAGGGGCTTTTTGTGATGGAAGAAAAAGACGCGGGAAGCGAATGGAGAGAGCAGGAAGAATCCAGGGAAGATAAGGGGATGGGAGAACAGAAATCATCAAACCAGAAAAACGAGGTTTCTTTCGCCGCACATGCGAAGGAATGGATGCTGTCGGCGTGGATTCTTCTGGCGGCTTATGTGTATCTGTCCTTCCTTTCCCACGCCACAGCGCTGTCTGAATGGCTGGCATCGTGGATGAATGCAGATGACAGAGAAAATTTACTGCTGGTTGTATTTACGGCGATTTTTTTGGCGGCCGGTTTGATCTATGCGCAGGCCAGCGGTAAGAAGCCGGAGAAAAGCAGCCGGGGGTATCTGGCTATGACGGCTGCCGCCGCGCTGTGGTTTCCTCTCTTTTCCCATGGCAATCAGGAGATATATCTTTTGATGTTCCTGTTTCTAAGCGTGATGGCGGTATATTGGCTGCTGTGTATGACCGGCAGCCGCCAGGGAACGTATTTTGATGAGAGAGGAATTGCGGATGTGTATCGTGGGCTGGTGGCCCTGCCGTTTGGCGGATATCTGCAGATTTTTCGGGAATGGGGCCATTTAGCCGTCTGGGCTTCACAGAGCAGAAAACGTATGGGAAGCAGAGGCCGTCAGGCAGCTTTTGGCTTTTTTCTCAGCCTTCCGGTGTTAAGTATTCTGATCCCGGTTCTGATGGCGGCAGATCCTTATTTTCGGCATTTTATAGAAAGCGCGCTGTCCGGCGCAGGGATATTTTTTGGCCGTTGGGGGTTGTTTTCGGATCTGATAACGCTGATTCAAGTTCTGATGATAGGCTGCTATCTATATGGCCTGTTCTACAATACGGTAAACAAAAAAATGGCCTGTGAAAAAAAGCGCTGGCAGGCGCCGCAGGCGATGGTAGGCGGGATATTGGTTCCGGTTCTGGCCTTATATCTGCTCTTTTTCCTGGTGCGGCTGTTCGGCGTGGCGGGAGCCATGGATCGGATCGCCAGCGGTGATCTCTGGATCAGTACTTATGCCAGGGAAGGATTTTTTGAACTGTGCTGGGTGGCGGCAATCAATCTGGCGCTTTTTGGAGGAATTCGCTGGTATTCCTCCGAGGCGGGAAATACGGTCCGCTCTCTGTTGTGCGGCCTGGGAGCGGAGACGCTGGCCTTTATCGGACTGGCTTTTTCCAAGATGTGGTACTATATTCAGAGTTATCACAGCTTTACGTTTAAAAGGGTGATGTGCTGCTGGCTGCTGCTTACGCTGTTTGTCTTGTTTGGGCTGATGATGGCGGAATTGTGGATGCGGCGGCTGAAAGGAGTCCGGATTGGCGTTTGGTTTGGATGCGTGACGTTTCTGCTGTTAGCTTACAGCAATCTGCCGACTTGGGCGCCGTGAGATAGAGAGGAGAGAGTCCATGATTTTTGCAACGAAAAGCAATGGAAGTTATCGCGCCATTCTCTATGAGGGACGGGAATACCTTCCTTATTGTCTGGTGTCAGGCAAAGAACGGAGTACATATTTAGGCTATCTGGAAGGGGATGATATGGAGGAGATTTATAAATACAGCGGTTACTCTGCCAGAGAGTGGCTGCTGAATTATCTGGATGCGGGAAGTGACAAAAAAGCACTCCTGTACCGGGAACGAAGCGTGACGGAGATTCCAGAGGGACTGAAGTCGGAATACGAGTGGAATGAATTTCTGCCGTTATCCTAGTTTTATTGCCCTTCTGTGCAGAAAAAAGCGAAACAGAGCAGAAGGATATGTAAAATCAGGAGAAGAGGAACTGTGACAGAAAATTTTGCCTTGCGGGTTTTGTGATGAAACCGATACATGGCGAAAAGCGCGCCAGCACTTCCGCCGCAGAAAGCCGTAAGAAGAAGCGTGCGTTCCGAAATACGCCATCTGTCCCGGATCGCCCGGCGCTTGTCAATAAAAAAGAGGATAAAAGCGGTGAGATTTACCGCAATACAAAAGAACAGAAGAAAAAGCTGCCAGTCAGACATAAGAAAATCTCCTTGTGTATGGTTGCTGTCTTGTAACTATAACATGGACGGAGGATTTTTTCAATAGCGCCTGGGGCAGCTCTTTTCCTTATCGGACCATGGCTCGCGTAAAAGAAAAAAGCGCTGCGGCCAAAAGGAAAAAGATCACTAAGACGTCCCATTGATCCAGAAACGGTTCGGCAATCATTTTTGATAGCATTCCGTTGGTAATCAGCAGACATAAAATAGCAGATAAAAAGGTAATTCCAAAAGCGATCCCTTTTCTTTCTGTTCCCATGCGTTGAAAGACAGCGACAGCGCTCCACAGAAACAAAAGGAAAATGACAGATGCTGCCGTACCGATGGAAAAAACCTCTTTCGTTTCTGTCAGGCGGCTAAGCAAAAATAAATAGGGAATGATAAAAATACTCAAAGATTGTAAGCCCAGGAGGAGCCCTCTTTTGCCTAACAGGAAAACAGGGAACGAGATAACCCATGCGAGGGCAATAGAACTGACAGGAATCCATGCCCATGTAATCCGGCCGGATATAGCAAGGTTACAGATCAGGCACACCAGAATGCCTGTCAGGAGAATCCCTGAATAAAGGCTTCCTATCGTTCGCTTTTTGTTTTGTTTTTTCTCTTCCTTTCTTTTGCGGACAATCAAATGTTCCTCTGTCTTCTCTTCGCAGTCTTGTGCGGCAACGGCCTTTCCGCTCAGCAGTTCATTTGCAGAGATGCCAAGTATTTCGCACAGCGGCAGCATGATGGAGGAGTCGGGCATACTTTTTCCGGTCTCCCATTTGGATACCGCTCTGTCTGTGATATTCAGCTTTTCTGCCAATTGTGCCTGCGTGAGTTTTTTTGCTTTCCGGCATTCGGCAATATATTTTCCGATTTCTATTTGATTCATTTTGCTTTCTCCTTTCACTGCAAATGATACACCAGATTGCATGGATTGTAAACAAACCGGAGGTGGAAGGAAGCGGCTCAACCGCCGGTTGGGAAGACAATCCCACATCCGTTTCCTTTTTTCTATCATTTAGCACAGAAGATTGGATTTTGGACAGCAGAATCCAGGAAAATAAGGCAGGGGCAGCAAAAAAATAGAAATCCGGTCTTGACAAATCCTCGATTCGCCCGTATGATAAGAAAAAAGGTTGAGACGAAGAAGAGTACGCCTGCAGGCGCCCCCAGAGAGAACCGTTCACCGGCTGAGAGACGGTTTGGGACAGCACAGACGGAACGTGGCTTCGGAACCGGCGGACAGAAGGGATTGCCTGGTAAGTCTGCACGGCTGGCCCCGTTACAGGCCGAGAGGACGCAGGAATCTCTGCGTTGAAGGTAAGGTGGTACCGCGTTCTTACGCCCTTTCCGTGCTCTTGCACGGAGGGGGCTTTTTTGGATCTTGGCCGCCTCTGCCTGGGATACCCGTATGAGAGGAGAGAGACAAATATGAAAAAGGAACTGGAAAAAACCTATACGCCTCAGAATATAGAGGGCCGGCTGTATCAGAAATGGATGGACAAAAAATATTTTTCCGCCCATGTCAATCCGGATAAAAAACCCTTTACAGTCGTCATGCCGCCGCCCAACATCACGGGGCAGCTTCATATGGGGCATGCTCTGGACAACACCATGCAGGACATTCTGATCCGCTATAAGCGGATGCAGGGTTATGAAGCGCTGTGGCAGCCGGGGACGGATCATGCCTCCATCGCCACAGAGGTAAAAATAACCGATAAGCTGAAACAGGACGGAGTGGATAAGAACGAGCTGGGCCGCGAAGGGTTTCTGGAAAAAGCGTGGGAGTGGCGGCGCGAATACGGCGGCCGCATCATCAATCAGTTAAAGCGCATGGGGTCCTCTGCCGACTGGGACAGGGAGCGTTTCACCATGGACGAGGGCTGTTCTGACGCGGTGCAGGAGGTTTTTATCCGCCTGTACAAAAAAGGCTACATTTATAAAGGGAACCGCATCATCAACTGGTGTCCGGTGTGTGGGACTTCCATCAGCGACGCCGAGGTGGAACATGCGGAGCAGGCGGGGCATTTCTGGCACATCAAATACCCCATTGTCGGGGAGGAAGGCTATGTGGAGATCGCCACGACTCGTCCGGAGACGCTGCTCGGAGACACCGCCGTGGCGGTCAATCCTGAGGATGAGCGCTATACGCATCTGGTCGGCAAAAAGCTTCGCCTGCCGCTGACCGACCGCGAGATCCCGGTGATTGCCGACTCGTATGTGGATCGGGAGTTCGGCACGGGCTGCGTCAAGATCACGCCGGCCCACGACCCCAATGACTTTGAGGTGGGAAAACGGCATCATCTGCCGGAAATCAATATTTTAAATGACGACGCCACGATCAGCGAAGCATACGGCGGCAAGTACGCCGGTATGGACCGGTATGAGGCCAGAAAAGCCATGGTGGCGGATCTGGACGCCCAGGGGCTTTTGGTCCGCGTGGAGGATCACGTCCACAATGTCGGCACGCATGACCGCTGCAAAACGACGGTGGAGCCGATGATCAAGCCCCAGTGGTTTGTCCGGATGGACGAGATGGCGAAGCCGGCCATCGAGGCGCTTGAGAGCGGCCGTCTGAAATTTGTGCCGGAGAGCTTCGGCAAGACCTATCTGCACTGGCTGGAGAATATCCGAGACTGGTGCGTCTCCCGCCAGCTCTGGTGGGGACACCGGATTCCGGCCTGGTACTGCGCCGACTGCGGCGAGATGACGGTCGCAAAGGGAACGCTCACCGAATGTCCAAAGTGCGGCGGCGCCCATCTGACACAGGATGAGGATACCCTTGACACTTGGTTCTCCTCCGCCCTGTGGCCTTTTTCCACGCTGGGATGGCCAAAGAAGACGGAGGAGCTGGAATATTTCTATCCGACCGACGTGCTTGTAACCGGCTATGATATCATCTTTTTCTGGGTCATCCGTATGGTGTTTTCCGGTCTGGAGCAAACCGGCAAGGAGCCGTTCCATACCGTACTCATGCACGGTCTGGTTCGAGATTCCCAGGGGCGCAAGATGAGCAAATCGCTGGGCAACGGCATCGATCCGCTGGAGGTGATCGACAAATACGGCGCCGACGCGCTGCGCATGACTCTGATGACAGGCAACGCCCCCGGCAACGATATGCGTTTTTACTGGGAGCGTGTGGAAGCCAGCCGGAATTTTGCCAATAAGGTGTGGAATGCCTCCCGTTTTATTCTGATGAATGTGGAAAAAGCGCCGGTAGCGCAGGTGGATCTGGATGCCCTGACCGATGCCGACAAATGGATTCTGTCCGAATGCAACACGCTGGCGAAAGACGTCACCGAAAACATGGATAAATATGAGCTGGGGATTGCGCTGCAGAAGGTGTACGACTTTATCTGGGAAGAATTCTGTGACTGGTATATCGAGATGGTAAAACCCCGTCTGTACCAGGATGCGGACGCGACCAAAGCGGCGGCGCTGTGGACGCTGAAAACGGTGCTGATTCAGTCCCTAAAGCTTCTGCATCCCTATATGCCGTTTATTTCGGAAGAGATCTTCTGCACGCTGCAGGAGGAGGAAGAATCCATCATGATTTCCTCGTGGCCGCAGTACCGGCCGGAGTGGAATTTCCCCGCGGAGGAAGAATCCGTCAGCCGGATCAAGGAGGCGGTACGCGCGATCCGCAACGTGCGCAGTTCCATGAACGTGCCGCCGTCCAAAAAAGCCCATGTGTTTGTGGTGTCGGAGGAGGAGAGAGTCCGTGAGATCTTTGAGAAAGGCCGCGTGTTTTTTGCCAGTCTCGGTTTGGCCAGCGAGGTGACGGTGCAGGCGGACCAGACGGGAATCGCGGAAGACGCCGTGTCGGCCGTGATTCATCAGGCTGTGCTTTACCTGCCCTTTGCGGAGCTGGTGGATGTGGAAAAAGAGATCGAGCGGCTGAAAAAAGAGGAGGAGCGGCTGAATAAGGAGCTGGACCGCGTAAACCATATGCTGTCCAACGAGAAGTTTGTCAGCCGTGCGCCCGAAGCCAAGATTGCCGAGGAGCGGGCAAAGCAGGAGAAATACCGGCAGATGATGGAGCAGGTACAGGAGAGGCTTTCGCAGCTCAAAGGATAAGCGGTATGGCGCGTTTACAGCACAGAGAATCGACCTGAAAACGGAGGATAGGGAGAACATGAAAAGAGGCGCTATTTTTGATATGGACGGCCTTCTATTTGACACAGAGCGGATTTATCAGGAAAACTGGCTTCTGACGGCCAGAGAATACGGCTTTGAGCCGCATCCGGATTTTCCGCGGGCGATCTGCGGCACCTGCGGGGCCCACACGAGAGAGGTGATCCGCTCCTTCTATCCGTCCGTGGACGCGGAAGAATTTCTTCAGAGCTGCTTAAGACGGGTTCTTCGGCAGCAGGAGGAAGGGATAGAGGAAAAGCCTGGCGTGCGCGAGATTCTGGCCTTCTTTCAGAGCAGCGGTATCCGGCTGGCGGTAGCCAGCAGCAGCGCGCATGCGCAGATCGAAAAAAATCTGAGCCGGGCCGGACTTCGCCCCTGCTTTGACGCGGTAGTCAGCGGCGACCAGGTAAAAAAGGGCAAGCCGGAGCCGGATATCTTTCTGGAAGCCGCCCGCCGTCTTGACCTGCCGCCGCAGGACTGCTATGTGTTTGAAGACGGGATCAACGGCATTCTGGCCGGGGCGAGAGCCGGCTGCGCTGCCGTCATGATCCCCGACCTTCTTGCCCCGGATGAGAAGACGCGCAGCGTCTGCGCCGGGATTTTTGACAGCCTGTCCTGCGCGATGGCGGCGATTGCCCGGGGAGAATTGTAACGCACTGCGGTATGAACCGAACGAATCTGATGTCTGACAGATTGCTATCCCGAAGGCTGTCGAAAAAAATTTAAAAAAAAGATAGCGCAAACAGAGAAGATATGATATTCTAACAGGGAATGTAGGATAGCAGCCAGAAGGGAGTAATCTTATGATACAATTTGAAGAAGAACTGGCGAAGTTCAAACCCAGCAAGGAGATCGACGAGGTAGAGAACATTTTGCGCAGCCAGACCGTGGCTGATATGACAGATATCCTGGCGGAGATCATGGAAGAGAAAAGGAAAGAGCAGTAGATGAACTGTTTTCATTGTGGCAATCGTTTGGGCAAGAGCGACATGTGTCTGACCTGCGGGCAGGATGTCCGGTTATTTAAAAAGATTGTAGCCGCCTCCTGGCGATATTATGATGAGGCGCTGAAAAAAGCACGCAACCGGGATTTGAGCGGCACCGTGGAGGAACTGAAAAACAGTCTGGTTCTCTACAAAAAGAATACGGAGGCCCGCAACCTGTTGGGGCTCATCTACTATGAGATGGGAGATATCGCGGAAGCTCTGATTCAGTGGGTGATCAGCGACAATCTGGACCCGGATTCCCATCACGCCGCCTCGCTCTTATCCAAAGTGCAGTCGGATCAGGTGGAACTGCAAAAGGGCAGCCTGATGGTGCGCAAGTATAATCAGGCGCTGCGCTATGTGCAGGGGGACAGCGAGGATCTGGCGCTTTTGCAGCTCAATAAAGTTCTTGACATCAATCCCCGCATGGTCAAGGGCAATCTTTTGATGGCGCTTTTGCAGCTCAAGGCTGGGCAGCCCGATAAGGCCGAGAAATATGTCCGTGCGGTTTTAAAGGTGGATCGCACCAATGTTACGGCGCTGCGCTATGAGGGGGAGCTTCACACAAAGGAGACGCGCAAGGCAGCGGTAAAGGAGAAGGAAAAAATCACAGTCAGCAAGGACGCCGAGGTACGCCGCGGGCTGAGCGGAGACGATGTGATTGTTCCCACCTATAAGGAGAGCAAGATCGGTCTGATGACGGTTTTTGAGGTTTTGGCCGGTCTGATTCTGGGAGCCCTGCTGGTGGCTTATCTGATCATGCCGTCCCGGATCAGCAGCCTGAAAGCGGACTTCAATGCGACGATCAGCTCCTACAATGAGCGCCTGTCGGCCAGGGAAGCGATCATTGCGGCGGGGGAGGCGGAGATTGAGGAGCTGAAAAAGCGGATTTCCGGTCTGGAAGAGGATGTGGATTCAGCGAAGGACAGTTCTGTCGCCGTGCGGGAAGAGTACAATAAGCTGCTTCAAGCTTACCGGGCCTGTTATGCGAACGAGTATCTGCAGGGAGCCCGGATTTATCTGACCATCGACGGCCAGGCGGTCGCGGACCGGGTGTTTCGGGAGAGTTATCAGGTTTTAGCGGACGAGTTTACGCAGAACGGTTATACCGTACTTCTGCAGGCGGGCAGAAATCAATATGATCAGCGCCATTATCAGGAAGCCACAGAATATTTTGCGACCTGCCTGGAGTTGGCGTCAGAAGAGGACAGCGTCGAAGCCCGCTTCTGGATGGGGCTGGCCTATGTGAATCTGGCGGATCGGGAGACGGCCAAAACTTATTTTGAATCGGTTATCGAGATCGCGCCGGAGAGCAGTTATGCGGCGCAGAGCCTCCAGTTTATCCAATAACGCCTGGGAGGCCGGAGGTGTCACAAACCTGTCCGGCAAAATACAAAAGAAGAAAGCACATGCTGCAAAGGAAGAAAACTCTTTTTGGTGTGTGCTTTTTTGGTGCAAAACAATGGCTTTCAGGAGGATGACATGAGCGAACAAATATCCTATGAAAAGAGGCAGGGAACGCTGTATCTGCATCTGCCGCCGGAAATTGATCATCACAGCAGCCGCGAGATTCGGGATAAAACGGAGGAATACCTGCGGGAGAGCGGAATCCGCCGGATTGTTTTTGATTTTTCCCGGACAACCTTTATGGACAGTTCCGGGATCGGGGCCTTGCTGGGGCGGTATAAACGCATGAAGGAGAGGGGAGGAAGCGTAGCCGTGTGCGGCGTCGATGAACGAATCCGGCGGCTTCTGCGGATTTCCGGCGTAGACCGGCTGATTCCCGAGACAAAAGAGGCGTAGCTTGACCGACAGCCGAAGAACGAAAAACGAATAACGAATAACGGCCTGAAAGGGCGTCAGAAAGGGAGATAAGGATGGAGAAGATGAGTGTTGAGATGGAGAGCCGTTCCAGCAACGAACAGTTTGCCAGAGTGGTAACGGCGGTGTTTCTGTCTCGTATGGACCCCACGGTGGAAGAGCTGGACGACGTGAAAACAGCGGTTTCAGAAGCTGTGACAAACTGTATTATTCATGGATATGAGGGGGGCGGCGGCACGATCCGGCTGGAGGCAGAGATCGACGGGAGAGAGGCGACGGTGCGGATCACAGACCAAGGCGTCGGGATTGCCGATGTAAAAAAAGCGATGGAACCGCTGTACACCACCAAACCGTCGGAGGAGCGCTCCGGCATGGGCTTTTCTTTTATGGAAGCGTTTATGGATGAGCTGGAAGTGGAGTCGAAACCGGGGGAGGGGACGACAGTCACAATGAAAAAGAGGATGGGAAAGGAAGAAGCGTAAAAAACCCCGGTCAGGAGATGAATGTGTATGGATGAGACGATGGCTTTGATTGAGTCGGCGCACGCGGGGGATAAAGAAGCCAGGGACAGGCTGGTAACGGAGAACATGGGGCTGGTCTGGAGCATTGTCAGGCGGTTTACCGGCAGAGGACATGAACCGGAGGACCTGTTTCAGATCGGCAGTATCGGTCTGATTAAGGCCATTGATAAATTTGATCTGGCGTATGATGTGAAATTTTCCACCTACGCCGTGCCGCTGATCATGGGAGAGATCAAACGGTTCATCCGCGACGACGGGATGCTGAAGGTCAGCCGATCTTTAAAGGAGCTGGCGGCCAGGGCCGGGGGCGTCAGAGAAGAGCTGTCGGCCAGGCTTGGCCGGGAGCCCACGGTGGAGGAGATGGCCGTTCACATGGGGATCTGTACCGAGGAGCTGGCGGCCGCATTGGACTCCGGCGCTGAGGTGGAGTCTCTGCAGAAGACCATCTATCATGGGGACGGCAACGAAATTTGTCTGATGGACAAGCTGGAGGAGGAGCGCAACGGGCAGGAGGATGCCGTGAACCGGATGGTTCTGGAGGAACTGCTGCAGGGGCTGGAGCCGCAGGCCAGGCAGATTATTGTGATGCGGTATTATCAGGAACGGACGCAGACCCAGATCGCAGGGATTCTGGGAATATCGCAGGTGCAGGTGTCCCGGCTGGAGAAAAAAATATTGAAGTCTATGCGGGATAAACTGCATGGAAAGTGAGATACTAATGACAGTATCTCATTTTTTTGTCGCCGGCGCGGTCCGGCAAAACAGGAGACAGAAAGGACGATGAAAGATGGAACATACGGGACGCAGAAAGCTTTTGATTATATTACTGGCGATACTGATTGCGGCGGCGCTCTGGTATGGCTTCTCTCTCTTGACGATTGAGAAGAACACGATGCAGGGAACGCTTGTCGAGGCTTTTGAAAAGAGCGTGTTATGAGCAGCACGACGACCGTATATCTGAAACCGGAAAAAAACAGCGAAGTGCATGACAAGGATGTGTTTTTAAGTCAGGCCGCCAAAGTATGGTGCCGGGATAAGGCGCTGGAGAGCAAATGCAAAGCCATCAAATTGATGACGATCCATGACGAGAAGGAAAACCGCTATGTCTGTTCGGTTCTGGATGTGGTGGAGAAGATACAGAAGCTGGATGCCAACGCGGAAGTGACCAATCTGGGAGAGATGGATTTTATCATAGACTACCAGCCAAAGGTTCGCCGGATTGGAGCCGCGGACTGGGTGAAAACAGCGGCGGTGTGCCTGATTGTGTTTTTCGGCGCGGCGTTTGCCATCATGACATTTAATAATGACGGTTCGGTGGCGGAGATTTTTAAGGATGTGTATTATCTGGTGATGAACGAGGAATCCGACGGGATTACCGTTTTGGAGGTCGGTTATTCCATCGGGCTTCTGGCGGGCGTTCTGATCTTTTTCAACCACTTTGGAAAGCGGAAGCTGACCACGGACCCCACGCCGATTGAAGTGCAGATGCGTATCTATGAGGACGAAGTGGATACCACAATCATCAAGAATGCTTCCCGAAAGGAGTCGGGGATCGATGTTCGTTAGCAGATTTTTCCGGCAGATTTTTTTGTTGTTTTTAGGTGTCAGCGGCGGCGGTTTGGTGGCGGCAGGCGTTTATGCCTTTATCACGATTCTGGGGTTGGTGCCGAGGCTGGCGGCCAGAACCCATACAGCGGCGCAGGTGAAGCGGTATGAGAACTGGATCATTCTGGGTTCGGCGTTCGGCAACCTGGTAAACCTGTTTGATATGCCTCTGATGGGGGGATATGTCCTGATGGCGCTCTGGGGCGTGTGCAGCGGTATCTTTGTGGGCTGTCTGGTCATGTCCCTGGCGGAGACGCTGGACACGGTGCCGACAATCAACCGGAGAATTCGTCTGTCCGTGGGAATTCAGTATGTGATCGCCGGGATCGGCATCGGCAAAACGGCGGGGTCGCTTGTATATTTCTTCTATAATATAGCCGCGTGAAAGTCCGCACGCACGGCAGCATTGCTCCCAGAAAGCGGGATGGAAAGAAGGTTTTGCGGGAGAAGACAGGAATAGGGTGAAAAAGCCGCGGCGGACAGAAACAAAAATAAAACAAAAAAAATCCTTTACAAATTGTGGAATTCGAGTTATAGTATGACTGTGATGAGCAATTCATAAATAAAGAAAGAAGGAGGCAGAACGATGTCTATGAGAGCACGAATCACAAACGAGAACGATCAAACGACATGGACAGTCTGCCTTGAAATCCGCTTTTGATTGACGTAATGTTATGAAAGGGATACCGCAGTCTGTCAGACTGCGGTATTCTTGTGCTTTGATACAGGGCGTATTTTATGCGAAGCTCTGGCCGGTACAGGAGGCCAGGGCTTTTTTTGCGTTCTGCAGGGGAGGCAGGGATTTCGAGGCAGGGAGATTTCAGAGAAGGGAGAAAGAAAGAACCAAAATGAAGAGTCTGGGAAAGTATATGGCGAGATACTGGTATCTGTATCTGTTCGCTCTAATCTGTCTGGTGGCGGCGATATTAATGGACGCGGCGGCGCCTCAGGTGATCGGGCGCATTATCGACGACGTGATTGTGGGCGGCGACAGCAGTCTTCTGATCGGTTTGCTGGCCACGCTGTTTTTGCTGGGAAGCGGCCGGGGCGCGCTCAAATATATGCAGGAGCTGGCCAGCGATGTGGTGGGCGTGCGGATATCCAGAGATATCCGGCGCAGGCTGTTTTGCCACATTGAGAGCATGTCGATGGGGTTTTTTGAGAAGAACAACGCCGGCGAGCTGATGGCCAGGGTCAAGGAGGATGTGGAGCGCATCTGGGATGCCGTGGGCTATGTGGGTATTTTGTGCATCGAGGCCATCGTACATACTGTGATTATCATGATCTGCATGGTGAGGATCAGCCCAATTTTGACGCTGATTCCTCTGTGCATTATGCCGATGGTGGGGTATATCGCTATCCGGCTGGAGAAAGGGTTAGATAAAGTATACGATGATATCAGCGAGGAGAATGCCAGGCTCAACACCGTGGCGCAGGAGAGTCTGACCGGTGTGCGGACAGTAAAGGCTTTTTCCAGAGAACAGTATGAAATTGAAAAGTTCAAAAAGAGCAACGGGCGGTATTATAAACTGAATATGGCTCTGGCGAAAACGCTGGCCAAATACGATCCGAATATCTCGTTTCTGACCAAGACGCTTTTGGTTTTGTCGGTTTCGGTGGGCGGTCTTTTTGTGGTGCAGGGGCAGATCAGCCTGGGGCAGCTTGGAACGTTCATCGAGTACGCCAATAACATCGTCTGGCCCATGGAGATTCTGGGCTGGGTGGTAAATACGATGGCAGCCGCTGTGACTTCGAATAAAAAGATCAACCGGATTCTGGAAGAAAAAGCGGCAGTCACCTCCCCCGAAAATCCGGAGATACTCAAGGAAGTGAAGGGTGACTTGGAGTTTTCCCATGTGAGCCTGAAACTGCAGGATCAGAAGATTCTCGAAGACGTGAGTTTTCATCTGCCGGCCGGAAAGACGCTGGGGATTATGGGTATGACTGGGGCCGGTAAAACCAGCATGGTCAATCTGATTGAGCGTTTCCATGACGTGACAGAGGGAGAAGTCCGGCTGGACGGCGTGGATGTGCGCCGGCTTGATCTGGGGCAGTTGCGCGGGAGCGCGGCGGTGGTCATGCAGAACGTATTTCTCTTCTCCGACACGGTCAGCGAGAATATCCGCATCGGCAGCCGAAGCTGGATGGAGCGCAGCCATATAGAGAAGGCCGCAAGAGCTGCGGACGCGCACGGCTTTGTCTCGGCTCTGCCAGAAGAGTATGACACCATAATCGGGGAGAAGGGCGTGGGTCTGTCCGGCGGTCAGAAACAGCGCCTCAGCATTGCCAGGGCTCTGGCAAAGAAGGCCCCGATCCTGATTCTGGACGACGCCACCTCCGCGTTGGATATGGAGACGGAGCATGCGATTCAACAGCAGCTAAAAGCCAGAGACAACGTGACAAAACTGATTATCGCGCACCGGATTTCCGCGGTCCGCCATGCAGATGAGATTGTGATTCTGCAGGAAGGGCGGATCGCAGAGCGGGGTACCCATGAAAGCCTGCTCCAAAAGAAGGGGCTGTATTATGACACCTATGTAGCCCAGTATGAAGAGCCAAAAACCGAAGAGACAGCAGGGAGGTAAAAATGGCAGTCAATTCATATAAACAGGATGAGCTGCAGCGCGACGTTCCCAAACGGGTCACACTGGCGCGCTTGTATCGCTATCTGTTTGCTTACAAAAAAGAAATATTCGCGGTTTTGTTTATTATGGGAGTGACCGTGGCGGTGGCTCTCCTGAATCCCCTGATCATTGAGCGGGCCGTCAATGTGCATGTGGCGGGCCGGGATGTGAAGGGTTTGTTAAAGCTGGCGGCAGCGGCGATTGTGCTGAACGGGATCTGGCTGGCCGGCGTCAAGGCCCGCATGGTGATCATGGCCAGAGTGTCCAATCAGATCGTGCTGAACATTCGGGAGGAACTGTATGTTCATATCCAGTCGCTGGGCCTGCGCTTTTTTGACAGCCGCCCTACCGGCAAGATCCTGGCAAGAGTGATCGGAGATGTAAATTCTTTGAAAGAGATCATGTCAGACAGCGTGACGACGCTGATTCCCGACGCAGTGACAGTGGCCGCCGTCGTCATAATCATGATGTTAAAAAGCCCCTGGCTGGCGCTGTCCGCATTGGGAGCGCTTCCGATCCTGGGCGCGGGCATGTACGTGGTTATGATACGGGGCCATAAGCGCTGGCAGGCAGTCCGACAGAAGACTTCCAATATCAATGCCTATGTCCATGAAAACTTTTCCGGAATCCGCGTGGTGCAGAGTTTTTCGGCGCAGCAGGAGTCGCAGGACGCTTTTGAGACGGTGCTGGCGGAGCATCAGAAGGCATTTGTCCGCGCCGTAAGCATGGCGGACGCCCTTGGGCCGGTCATCGAGATCAGCCGGGGCTTTGGCAGCTTCCTTCTGTACTTTATCGGCATTCGGGCTCTGCATATGGGAAGCGGCGACGTGGGAACCTTTCTGGCCTTTGCCACCTATTTGAACATGTTTTGGGTTCCGCTGCGAAACCTGTCAAATATGTACAATCGAATCATCAATAACATTTCCAGCGCAGAGCGGATCTTTGATATTTTGGACACGGAACCGGAGCTGGCAGACCGGTCTGACGCCTATGAAATGCCTCCCATAGAAGGAAGGGTAGAATTTGACCATGTGAGCTTTGCCTATCCCGACGAACCGGAGCGGGAGGTAATCTCCGATATCTGCTTTGATATCAAGCCGGGGGAAACCATCGCGTTAGTCGGGCCGACAGGCGCCGGCAAGACAACGATTATCAACCTGATCAGCCGTTTTTACGACGCGGTTTCAGGGGAAGTACGAATCGACGGCCATCCGGTCAAAGCCGTGACGCTGCACAGCCTGCGCAGTCAGATGGGAGTTATGACACAGGAAAATTTCCTCTTTTCCGGCACGGTTCGGGAAAACATCAGCTACGGAAAATTAAACGCCACGCAGGAGGAGATCGTCTGGGCGGCGAAGGCCGTGGGCGCGCATGATTTTATTATGAAGCTGGAGAAGGGATATGACACGCAGCTTCAGGGTGAGAGCAGCCTGTCAGTGGGGCAGAGACAGCTTCTGGCTTTTGCCAGGACGCTGGTCAGCCAGCCCCAGATTCTGATACTGGACGAGGCGACCTCCAGCATCGACACACATACGGAACAGATGGTGCAGAAGGGAATCGCCGCGCTTTTAGCCGGGCGGACTTCCTTTGTCATCGCCCATCGCCTGTCAACGATCAAGAAGGCGGACCGGATTTTTGTGGTGGATGAGAAACAGATTCTGGAAGAAGGGAGCCATGAGGAACTGCTGGCCAAGAAGGGGCACTACTATAATCTGTATCAGGCGCAGTTTAAAAATCTGATGTAAAGGAAAAGGAAATATGGTGAAGCAGATCCTAGAGAAAGAGGAGAAGAGGGAGATATCCCGCCGCATTCTAACAGCTCTGCCGGAATGGTTCGGCATTGAAAAAGCCAGGGAAGCATATATTGCGGACAGTGCAAAACAGGTATTTTTTGCGGCACATAAGAGCGGGGAGGCGGTGGGGTTTCTCTGCCTGAAGGAGACGGGGCGGGATACGATGGAAATTGCCGTGATGGGGGTGCTGCCCTCCTATCATCGCCAGGGTGTCGGCCGGGAGCTGGTGGAGGCGGCAAAGGAGTACGCATACAGGAAGCAGTATTCTTTTGTGCAGGTTAAAACAGTTCAGATGGGGCGTTATTCCTGTTATGACGATACCAATCGCTTCTACTTGAGTCAGGGGTTTTTGGAGTTTGAGGTATTTCCCGCGCTTTGGGATGAATGGAATCCCTGCCAGATTTATATTATGTATCTGGCTCCTCAGAATTTTTCATAGCACCGGTATCTACCCTTTTTACCAATAAAACAAGGAATGCGTTTCAATAAAAAACTTGGAAGACGGAAAAATGGACAAATATAAGAAGACAATCTATGCCTGTTTTATCGGGTACATTGTACAGGCGATCGTGGTTAATTTTGCGCCTCTGCTCTTTTTGACTTTTCAGGACAGCTACGGAATTCCCCTGTCTCAAATCACCCTGTTGGTGACGGTTAATTTCGGCCTGCAGTTGCTGGTGGATCTGCTCTCGGTAGGTTTTGTGGATCGAATCGGATACCGGGTTTCCATGGTAATCGCTCATATTTTCGCGGCGCTGGGCCTGGTGTCGATGGCCGTTCTTCCGGATCGTTTCTCCGATCCGTTTTACGGATTGCTCACGGCAGTCCTCCTGTATGCGGCCGGCGGCGGACTGCTGGAGGTGCTGGTCAGCCCGGTGGTGGAGGCATGTCCCGCAGAGCATAAGGAGCAGACCATGAGCCTGCTGCACTCCTTTTACTGCTGGGGACAGGTGGGCGTTGTGCTGGTTTCCACGGTGTTTTTTCAGATTTTCGGCATCGGGCAGTGGAAGATGTTAGCGGTGCTTTGGGCTATGGTTCCCCTGCTGAATGCTTTTTTGTTTGCGAGAGTACCCATGGCCTCCCTGCTACAGGAGGGCGAGAGAGGGCTTTCCATAAAAGAGCTGGCAGGGATGAAAATCTTCTGGGTGTTTATGCTTTTGATGATGTGCGCAGGGGCCAGCGAACAGTCCGTAAGCCAGTGGGCTTCCACGCTTGCCGAGAAAGGTCTGGGCGTTGGCAAGACGGTGGGAGATCTGGCAGGTCCTCTGGCCTTTGCCGTATGTATGGGCTGTGCCAGAGCTTTTTACGGAAAATATGGCGAGAAGATGGATCTGGACAAATTTATGGCGGGCAGCAGCCTTTTGTGCGTGGCCTCCTATCTGTGTATCTCCCTGGTGCCGGGAGCGGTGTTTGGACTGGCCGGCTGCGCGGTGTGCGGATTGGCAGTAGGGATCATGTGGCCGGGGACCATCAGTAAGGCGGCGGGCATTCTGCCAAAAGGAAGTACGGCTCTGTTTGCTATGATGGCGCTGGCCGGAGATCTGGGCTGCTCTGCCGGGCCTACGGTGGTGGGCATGGTTTCCGGCGCGTGGGGGGAGGATCTGAAAAAAGGAATTTTGGCGGCGGCGCTGTTTCCGCTGATTTTGTTCTTGGGAATCCGGCGGTGCAGAAAATGTGCCGACTGACATTGCCGAAACAAAATTGTATGTTTTCTTGACAAGAGCGGTTATATAGAGTATACTGAACACAAGAGGCGGGGGAGCCGCCGGCCGCCGCGGTTTTATGAAAACGTACATAACGACTTAAAAGCCCAGTCGGTTTTGCAGCTTTAACACAACAACCGGAATATCCGCCGGGCCCAGCGCCCAGGCGGATATTTTATGCCGAAAAATTGTAAAATTTTGCAATATTGGGTTGCAATCCTTCCATATGTCTGGTATACTGCCCGGAGCAGTTGAACAAAAATGAAATTTTGTATAGGAACTTCCGCGTTGCCGCGGGCAGGCACAGCGCATGCTCTGGCAGCGTGAAGATAATAACTTCATATGAACAGCCAGTATGTACTGAGCTGGGAGCCTTGAAAGGAGGTTTGGAAATGATAGTATTGCCAGTGCCGAAAAAGCTGGAAGAGAAAGATGGAACGTTCCGGCTGGGGTTAAACACGGCGATTGTGATGGACAGTTCCTGTCCGCAGGGGGCATATGTCTATGCGCAGATGCTGAAGGAGGAGATCTCTGCCTGGGCGGGCCTTTCTCCCCAGATTCTGCGGGGAGAGCCGCAGGCCGGCGATATCCGTATGCAGGTGGACAGCGAGCTTTTTGATGAACAGTACCGGGTGGAGATCGGAGAAAACAGCGTCATGCTGTGCGGCGGCTCGCTGACAGCCCTGGGCTATGCGGTGCAGACGCTTCGGCAGATCGTGCGGCAGTACGCCGGACTTCTGCCCCAGGTACATATCAAGGATGAGCCGGACTTGAAAAACCGCGGTTATTATCATGATCTGACCAGAGGACGGATTCAGACCCTGGATAATCTGAAGAAACTGGCGGATGTGATGGCTTTTTATAAGCTGAACCAGCTTCAGCTCTATGTGGAGCATACCTATCTGTTCCGGAATATGACGGAGCTGTGGAGAGACGATACGCCCATGACAGCCGAGGAGGTTCTGGAGCTGGACCAGTACTGCTATGACAGAGGCATTGAACTGGTTCCTTCGCTGTCCACGTTCGGCCATCTGTACAAGCTGTTGAGCACCAAGAGCTATTCGGAGTACTGCGAGCTGGAGGACAGCGAGGAGACCGGACGGCGCTTCTCGTTCCGCGACCGGATGGATCACCATACGGTGAATGTCTCCCACCCGAACGTGATGAACTTTATCAAGGGAATGATCAAAGAGTACATGCAGCTCTTTCGGACCGATAAGTTCAATATCTGCGCGGACGAAACCTTTGACCTGGGCAAGGGGCGCAGCAAAGAGCTGGCCGACGAGAAGGGCCTGGGCAATCTGTATGTAGACTATATCATGGATCTGTTTGAATTCTTGGTGGAGCACGGCAAGAAGCCGATGTTCTGGGGCGATATCATCTGCAAGCACCCGGAGCTGGTGAAGCGGATTCCGGAGGGAACCGTCTGCTTAAACTGGGGCTACAGCGAGAGTCAGCCGGATACGGAGACAAGAATCCTGCATGACGGCGGAGCGATTCAGTATCTGTGCCCCGGCGTGCGCGGCTGGAATACCTGGATGAATCTGATGGAGGGCGGTTATCAGAATATCCGCCTGATGTGCGGTTATGCCAGAAAATACGACGCGGTGGGCGTGCTGAACACGGACTGGGGCGATTTCGGCCATATCAACCAGCCCATCTTCTCGATTCCCGGTCTGATCTACGGCGCGGTTTTCTCCTGGGGAGACTGCAAGCTGGATTATGAGGAGCTGAGCCGTCAGATTTCCGTTCTGGAGTTTGGCGATACGTCCGGCCGTCTGGTGGACTATCTGGAACAGGTTTGCCATATGTCAGTCTTTGACTGGTGGCATGCGGTCGTGGTGAAAGAGTGGGCCGAGCGCGGCATGGATCGGGAGAAGATCCTGGAGATATTCCATGAGGTAAAGACCGACCGCGTGCCGGAGAAGAACCAGCGCATTGAGGAGCTGGAGGATGAGCTGCGGCGCGTCAGCCGGAGCCTGGACAGCAAAAACCGCGGGATTGTGGAATGCACCTGCGTGTCTTTGGAGGCCCAGCGCTGCTGGAACGAGGTAGGACTCTATCTGGCCGGACTGGAAAAAGGAGAGACGCCGGACAATGGCCGGAAGCTGGCGGCAGATCTGGAGCGCTGCCTGTACCATTACCGCCGTCTCTGGAGAGAGAGCAGCAAGGAAGGCGATCTGCCTCACATTACCAAGGTATTCTGCTGGTACGCAGATCTTCTGCGGGATACATCCAAAAAGAAAGGATAAGGAAGAGACAATATGAAAAACGAGATTATCGGATATGTGGGAAGCGGCGAATTTACCTGTGAGGATGCGAAGAAGCTGACCGGAATCAATCTGGCGTTCGGTGAACTGCACAACGACGGCAGCGTGACCTGCAACGGCTGTAAGGAAAAGATTGAGATGATTCCGCAGATCCGTCAGTGGAATGATAAACTGCGCATTGTGCTCTCCATGGTACAGGCGGATCGGGATGCGTTTACGGTCTGCTGCGCCACAGAAGAGATGCGGGAGAAGACGGCGGCAGCTCTGGCAGAGACCGCGAAAAAGTACGATCTGGACGGCATTGATCTGGACTGGGAATATCCCTGTGTCCCCTCCAACAACAGCGTGGTTTCCCCCGATGACAAGCACAATTTCACCTTGCTCTGCGAAGCCATCCGCCGTCATCTGAACGCTCTGGAAGGAAAGCGGTATCTGACCATCGCATCCGGCGCGGATGTGTTCTATGTAAACTGTGTGGAGCTGCCAGAGCTGATGGAATATCTGGATTATATCAATGTGATGACCTATGATCTCAAGTGCGGCTTCCATGCCCTGGCCGGCCATCACACCTCCCTGTTCTCCAAGAATGGAGACGTCTTTATGAATAGCTGCGCGCAGGCTCTGGAGCTGTTTGCGGCTCACGGCGTCAGCCGGGATCGCCTGCTGATGGGCGCGGCTTTCTACTCCAGAAAGTGGACCAATCTGCCGGACAATGAGAATCACGGCCTTCTGGTGCTGTGCCCGACCGGGGGCGGATACGGCCCGGACTACGATATTTTGGTGGACAAATATATCAATCAGAACGGCTTTGTGGAGTACTGGGACGAAGAGGCGCAGGCTCCGTACCTGTTCGACGGCTCCACCTTCCTGTCCTATGACAATGCCCGCTCTCTGAAGGCGAAGGCCGAATACGTCAAGGAAAACGGTTATGGCGGCGTGTTCTACTGGGAGCATAAATGCGATAAGACCAGAGAACTGTTAAACGCTCTCTATGAGTCTTTTCAAAACTAAACCTTCAGGCGCCCGTCAGTGGACGCACACCAAAAAGGAAAGTACCGGCGGGCGCATTTGGCATCTCAAATCGAATCGCCTTTGGCGGTAAGAGGGAGGAATCGATGTTTTCGGATTCGTATTACAACGAAATAAAAGCCGGCTTTGAAGAGCAGATGGCTCTGCTTGATAAACGGTGTGAGGAGCTCTCTGAGGATGCGGGGGCGGACAGTCTGTCCGCTTCCCGCCTGGTTCTTCTGAGAGAAAAGCGGGAGGAGATCCGCCTGGCTCTAGCGCGGTGCAGCGAGGACGAGGCGCAGGCGCTTACATTTCTCTACAGTGCCATGCCGATCAGCGATCTGCTTGACTATCCGGCCGCTCTGTTTCTGGCCTATGCCAAACACGGCGTTTTTCTCTGGCATCACGGTCCGTTTGCCGGACAGGTACCGGAGCGCCTGTTTGCCAACTATGTCCTGCATCACCGGATCAACAATGAGGATATCGCGGATACCAGAGGCTTTTTCTACGATAGGGTGATCGGGCAGGTCGAGGGAAAAGACATGTTTCACGCCATTGTGGAGGCCAATTACTGGTGTGCGAGAGAGGCCACATACCGCTCTACCGACGGGCGGACACAGAATCCCCGAACCATGTTCGGAACGGCCATGGGCCGCTGCGGCGAAGAATCTACGATGGGTGTTACCACGCTTCGCAGTATCGGAATTCCGGCCCGCCAGGTCTATGCGCCTCTGTGGTCTCACTGTGACGACAACCATGCCTGGGTCGAAGTCTGGTGCGAGGGAACGTGGCGCTTTTTAGGCGCCTGCGAGCCGGAAGAAAAGCTGAATCGGGGCTGGTTTACCGGTCCGGCATCGCGGGCCATGCTGCTGCACTCCCGCTGGTTTGGCAAGGATGAGCCGCAGGACCCGGTGGTTGGCCGCAAGGGAATGTCCAGAGTGCTGAATCATCTGGCCCGCTATGCGCATACCGCAGAGTTGACCTTGAAGATTGTGGACGAGGCAGGCGATCCGGTCCCGTCGGCAAAGGCCGTCTTCCAGGTGCTGAATTACGGCAGGTTCGGAACGGTGGCGGTGATCTGCGCGGGAGAATCCGGGGAGGACTGCGGCGTCGTCCGTCTGACGACAGGGCAGGGCGACCTGTACGTGAGCGCCAGCGGCAGAGGGCTTTGCGGGGAAATGCTTCTGTCTTTGACAGACAAGACAGCGGCTCATACTCTGGTTCTGAAAAAAGAACCGGAATGTACAGACGGCTTTGTCAATCTGGATTTTCATGCGCCTGCTCTGGGGCATATTCACAATGAATCCCTGACGCCGCAGGAGGAGAGCGTGGGAGCGGCAAAGCTGGAAGCGGCGGCCGCCTACCGCCAGAAGAAGGCGGCCGGCTTTTATGACGAGAGAGAAGCGGCCAGAGTGCTGGGACGTTTTGACAAAGAGGAACAGGAGAACCTTCAGGATATTTTGAAAAAAGCCCACAGCAATATGGGAGAGCTGGTGCGGTTCTTGGAGTGGGACGCTTCGGCTTGGCTGCGGGAAGACTGGCCGGCCGGCCGAACCGACCGCTGGAAGCTGGAGGTCTTAAAAGCGCTGCGGGAAAAAGACTGGTGGGATATCCGGGCGGAAATCCTGATCGACTGCTGCGAGGCGGCTCTTCCCTATGCGGGGACAATACCGGATGAGATTTTTTACAAGGATCTGGTCTGCCCCAGAGCGGCGAATGAGATGGTGCGGCTCTGCCGGACGGCTCTGGCGCATCTTTTGAGCCCGGCGGAGGCGGAGGCATTTCGTCAGAATCCGGCGGCTGTGGCCGAATGGGTGCAGAAGAAAATGATTTCCATGCCGGATCAGGAGTATGAGGATCTGGTGACATCGCCGTTTGGCTGCCTGCGCGGCGGAATTGCCAGCCGGCATTCCCAGGCGGTCTTCGGAGTCAATCTTTGCCGCAGCCTGGGAATTCCGGCCAGACTTCGCCCTATGGATCTGATTTTGGAGTATTATCAGAACGGGCAGTTTGTAGCGGTCGGACAGACAGCAGAGGAGAACTGCCGTCTGACGCTGTGCGGCAGCGAATCTATGAAGCTGTCAGACTGGGAACATTACTCGGTTGAGAGATGGGAAGACGGTCATTTTGAGGACCTGTGGCTTGGGGAACAACTGCCGGAGGACGAGAGCACAGAGGAGCTGGAGATTTCCCTTGCTCCTGGGATTTACCGGATTGTGACGGTGAATCGCCGCCAGAGCGGCGATCAGTTGGCGGCGATCTCTGTTTTTGCCCTGGAAAAAGGTGAGCAGAAGCGGGTGGTTCTGTCGCTGCGTGAAATCCCTGTGGATGAACTGCTGACCAGAAAGACGGTGACGGATTTCTCTCTGAAAGAAGAGGACGGAGGCAGCCGGACTATGGCCGGGCTGACCGGGGAGAGCCGGGCGCTGTTTGTGTGGTTGGAAGTGACCCGTGAGCCTACAGAGCATATTCTGAACGAACTTTTTGAAAAACAGGAAGAGTACGCGGCTCTTTCCGCTCCTCTTTACGCGGTGCTGCGCGCTCCCGCGGACCGGCAGAATAAGACGCTGGCCCGGACGCTGAAAGCTCTGCCGCAGATTCGGATTCTCTACGACGATTTTGGGGAAAGTTACCGGACGCTGGCCAAGGAGGCGGGGCAGGAACCCGGACGCCTTCCGCTGGCTGTCGTGATGGAGAGCGGTTCGGAATGTATTTACAGCGATTGCGGTTACAATGTAGGCATGGCAGATATGCTGCTGCGGATTCTTTCCGAAGAAGGTTAAGATCTCACTGCATGAAACGCCAGGATGCGTGAATATTATATGTCACTTGTCTGCGTAAAAAGATACAAGCTGAAAAGAGCCGATAGCAGAGACGAAAAATATGTTCTGCTGTCGGCTTTTTTATTACATGGCTCTTAGCTTATATTCGCTGTGATACAGATGAAATCAGGACGGAAAATATGCGGTTTTGCCGTCGGAGAAGATGGCGAGCGTTCCCTTTCCATCCGAAGACGGGCAGGTGATCTCAAAGGTATGGAATGTCGTGCGGATCTGATAGGGAAGTTCAGCTACCGTCTGGTTGGCTTCGCAGGGGCTGAGCCAGGTCAAAATCTCCTTCAGGGCGATAAGGCTGTCGGAGTAGACTCCCTTCTCGTCAAAATGGGCCTGCTCGGCATAGTAGAGCTTGCGCAGCTCCCATTTGCGGTATTCGTCATCCGGAATTCGGAACGAGTCATCGGATTCCTTTCCGTCGGAGAAAAACACAAATGCCCACAATTCCGGGTAGTGAATGTTGATGACACCGGTGGGAGCCCAGACCCAGTTGTCTTCGGGCAGGGGCGTCTGCGTTCCTTCACGCAGCCGTTTTTGATAAACGCCGTCCACCACATCTACGGTCCACTGAACACGGGAAAAATTGACGCGGTAATATTCGCCGGAAACCGGAGAACGGTTTTCGGATGCGCATTCCTTTAAGGCGGCGAAAGGGAGGACGACTTCGACAGACCAAAAGCGATTCTGCTCGCCAGGCTTGTTTAACGTGCCGTCGATATGTACAGCGGAGCGCATTCCGCGGAATTCAAAACCGTTCACCGGTTTGCCGGCATCCCGGTAGGCTTTGGTCAGAAGCAGATCCCAGGTGGTATTGAGAGCATTCATCTCGTACTCATAGTAGGCCTGGGTATCGGAGTCCGGATCGATGAAAATCTCGAAATCATTATCCTGGAAGATAACGGAATCATGTTCTAACAGATTGGCCCAGATTTCATCGCCCTCTAAAAGCGCTCCGATATAGAGATTTTCTTTATCCCATGCCAGCTTAGCGCGGGTACGGAAACGGGGAACCGGCCGGATCGTCCCCTCGATATCAGGAAAATCCTCCGTAAAAGGAATGTCATTCCAGAAATCTTTGTCCAGCCGTCCGTCCAGCTGAAAGGGTTTTTCATTGTAACGGCAGACATAGACAGGCGGGGCAAAGGGAACAGCGGGGATCGGAATGCGGTAATTGTGACTCATGTAAAATACCTCTCCTTCTCATGATTGTGGTCTGAAAAGATTGTTCAGACAAAATCATTATAGCATTTTGAGAAGGGGAAGTAAATAGGAAGGAGGCGAAATCTGGTCAGCGGATACGATGTGTTTCCGACGGTTTTAGAGCTGGCGGGTATTGCCAATCCGCTGGCCGGCGAGCTTCCGGGGCGAAGCTTTGCGGGCAGTCTTTTCTGGGAGAAGACATGGGAGGAGGAAGAGGTGGTGATCTTTGACGAGTACGGACCGGTTCGCATGATCCGCAGCCGGGAATGGAAATATATTCACCGCTATCCTTACGGGGAACATGAACTGTACCATCTGAGCGACGATCCGCAGGAAAATATCAATCTGTACGGTCTGCCGGAATACGAAGAAAAGGTTCTGGAACTGCGAAAGAAGATGGAAAAATGGTTCTTGCAGTATGTAAATCCGTAAATTGACGGTATCAAGGAGGGCGTGACCGGTTCCGGACAGCTCTGCCGTGCCGGGATTTACGCAGACCGGATGGAAGTCTATCCTCCGGTGGGAAAATAAACCGGGATTTGGAGAAACGGGCAGGAGAAAAATTCTCCTGCCCGTTTGCGTCAGATTCGATTCTGTGCTGTCGCCAGCATCAGTTTAATCCGGTTTAGCTGGTTGACCTCGCTGGCTCCCGGATCATAGTCCACCGCGATGATATTGGCCTCGGGATGGGCAGCCCGCAGTTCCTTGATGACGCCTTTGCCCACGATATGGTTGGGCAGACAGCCAAAGGGCTGCGTACAGACGATATTGGGCGCACCGGAATGGATCAGCTCCAGCATCTCCCCGGTCAAAAACCATCCTTCCCCGGTCTGATTGCCCAGAGATACAAAGTCCTGTGCATAGCGGGCCAGATCCTGAATCCGGACCGGAGGCGTAAAATGCCGGCTTTTTTGCAGTTCTTTTCTGGCGGTTTTGCGCAGAAACTCGATGGCGGAGATCCCGACGTTGCAAAGTCTGGCTGTGGAACGCTTCATGCCCAGATGCTCGGCTTTAAAGTTGCTGTTGTAGAAAGAATACAGCAGAAAATCCATCAGATCCGGCATGACGGCCTCGGCGCCTTCTCGCTCCAAGAGCTCCACCAGATGATTGTTGGCCTCGGGATGAAATTTAACCAGAATTTCCCCGACGATTCCCACCCTGGGTTTTTTCAGATCTTCGCGGATCGGCAGCCGGTCAAAGTCTCTTATGATGCCCCTTACATTTGCCTTAAACCGCCCGAAAGAAGGTTTGCCGGAGAGCGCTTCGATGCAGCGTTTTTCCCATTTTTCGTGGAGAGCGTCCGCAGAACCGGGCGTGATCTCATAGGGCCGCATCCGATACAGAACCCGCATAAACAGATCGCCGTAGACGATGGCCTGCATGGCCTTGACCACCATGGTCGGCGTCATCGTCCAGCCGGAATTGTTTTCCAGACCCTGAACGCTCAGGGAAATGACGGGGATCTGCGGCATACCGGCTTTTTCCAGGGCGCGGCGGATAAAGCCGATGTAGTTGGTAGCCCGGCAGCCGCCGCCGGTCTGTGTGATGATGACGGCGACGCGGTTGATATCATAACGCCCGGATAAGAGTGCCTCCATAATCTGCCCGACCACAATCAGAGACGGATAGCAGGCGTCGTTATTGACGTATTTCAGGCCCATATCCAGCGACTGCTCCTTGGCGCTTTTGAGAATCTCGATGTGATAGCCGCAGGAATTCAGCGCAGCCTGCAGCATACCGAAATGGATCGGAGACATCTGCGGGCATAGAATCGTGTAGTCCCTTTTCATCGCCTCGGTAAACTCAGTGCGGCGGTAGCTGGCTGAAACCACTTTTTGCTCCATGGGTATACGCGTGCGCAGATGCAGGGCGGAGATCAGAGAACGAATGCGGATGCGGGCCGCTCCCAGGTTGCTGACCTCGTCAATTTTGAGCACGGTATAAAGTTTGCCGGATCGGGTCAGAATATCATTGACTTGATCCGTGGTGACAGCGTCCAGGCCGCAGCCAAAGGAGTTGAGCTGAATCAGATTCAGATCGGCGCGTGTTTTGACAAACTGGGCGGCGCGGTACAGCCGGGAATGATACATCCATTGATCGACCGCCATCAGAGGGCGTTCCGGCTGGGCCAGGTGCGAGACGGAATCCTCCGTCAGCACACAAAGGCCGTAGGAAGCGATCAGCTCCGGGATACCATGATTGATCTCCGGGTCCACATGATAGGGCCGCCCCGCCAGAACAATGCCCTGACAGCCGGTTTCCTGCATATACCGAAGCGTCTCCTCCCCCTTTTCCTCGATGTCACGCCGGGCGCGCTCCTGCTCCGCCCAGCCTTTCTGACAGGCGGCTCGGATCTCGGCGGCCGGAATGGAGAACGATTCGCTGAACACGCTGACCAGTTGTTTTTCCAAAGCTTCCTCGCTGGAAAAGGGCAGAAACGGGTTCATAAAGCGAACCGGCTGTTTCTGCAGCTCTTCGACGTTGTTCTTGATGTTTTCTGCGTAGGAGGTGACAATGGGGCAGTTATAGTGGTTGGCCGCTTCCGGCGTCTCATTGCGCTCGTACGGAATGCAGGGGTAGAAGATAAACGGAACCTTCTGTTCCATCAGCCAGGCGATATGGCCGTGAGCCAGCTTGGCCGGGTAGCATTCCGATTCGCTGGGGATGGATTCCATTCCCTTTTCATACAGCTTGTGTGAGGAGAGAGGCGACAGAAGAACCCGCCAGCCCAGCTCCCGGAAGAAAACGGCCCAGAACGGGAAATTTTCATACAGATTCAGCACTCTGGGAATCCCTACGATTCCGCGGGGCGCTTCCGTTTCCTCCAGCGGCTCATAGTGGAACAGGCGGTCCAGTTTGTAGGCAAAGAGGTTGGGCACGGTTTTTTTTGCTTTCTCCACGCCCAATCCCTTCTCGCACCGGTTGCCGGAGATATAACGGCGGCCCCCCTCGAAGAGGTTGACGGTCAGAAGACAGTGGTTGGTGCAGCCCTGGCAGCGGGTCATGCGGGTCTCATAAGACAGATGAAGGATATCGTCGAGGGAGAGCATTTTTGTGGGCTGCCCATGGCAGCGCTCTCTGGCGATCAGGGCCGCGCCGAACGCGCCCATGATTCCGGCGATGTCCGGGCGTACGGCCTCGCAGCCGCTGATGCGCTCAAAGCTGCGCAGGACGGCGTCATTTAAAAACGTACCGCCCTGGACGACAATGTGTTTTCCCAGATCCTCGGGTCCGGTTATCTTCATCACCTTATACAGAGCGTTGCGGATCACGGAGTAAGCCAGGCCGGCTGAGATGTCGGCTACCTGGGCGCCCTCCTTCTGCGCCTGCTTGACATTGGAATTCATGAATACGGTGCAGCGGGTTCCCAGATCAATGGGATTTTTGGCAAACAGCGCTTCTCTGGCAAAGGCCGGAGCCGTATAGCCCAAGGAGATGGCGAACGTCTCGATAAAGGAGCCGCAGCCGGAAGAGCAGGCTTCGTTGAGCTGGACGTTATCGACCGCGTGATCCCGGATGTGGATGCACTTCATGTCCTGTCCGCCGATATCGAGAATGCAGTCTACCTCCGGCTCAAAAAACGACGCGGCATAGTAGTGAGAGATGGTCTCGACTTCTCCCTCATCGAGCATAAAGGCAGCCTGAAGAAGAGATTCTCCGTAGCCGGTGGAGCAGGAATAGGCGATATGGGCGGTGTCCGGAAGCCGGTTTTTGATCTCACCGATGGCCTGCATGGCCGTGGCCAAAGGGCTCCCGTTGTTATTGCTGTAGAAAGAATAGAGCAGCGTGCCGTCTTCTGCGACGACAGCCGCCTTGGTGGTGGTGGAGCCGGCGTCGATTCCCAGATAACAGGGGCCGCTGTAGGCGGACAGATCAGCGGTCTGAACACGGTGGCGGCAGTGGCGCCGGTAGAAAACATTGTATTCTTCCTGGTTGGCAAACAGAGGCTCCAGCCGTTTGACTTCAAAACGTATTTTTACCCCCTGAGAAAGCTTCTCATAGAGGCTGCTGATCGAGATCGGCGAGGCGCCCTGTCTTTCAGGCACGCTTTCCCCGGAGGCGGCGCTCTGCCGGCATGGCGCCTGCATGGCGGCGCCCACGGCGGCGAAAAGGTGAGAGTGTGCGGGGTCGATCACGTGCTCCGGCGTCAGATTCAGCGTGCGGATGAAAGCTTTCTTCAGATTCGGCAGAAAATGCAGAGGACCGCCCAAAAAGGCGACGTTGCCCCGGATGGGTTTGCCGCAGGCCAGGCCGCTGATCGTCTGATTGACTACAGCCTGAAAAATGGAGGCGGACAAGTCCTCTCGGGTGGCGCCCTCGTTGATCAGAGGCTGGATGTCGGATTTGGCGAACACGCCGCAGCGGGCGGCGATGGGGTAGATTGCTTTGTAGCCGGCGGCGTATTCGTTCAGGCCAGCGGCGTCGGTTTGAAGGAGCGCCGCCATCTGATCGATAAAAGAACCGGTTCCGCCGGCGCAGATGCCGTTCATCCGCTGGTCGATTCCGCCGGTGAAATAGATGATTTTGGCGTCCTCGCCGCCCAGCTCGATGGCCACATCGGTCTGGGGGGCATAATCCTTCAGCGCGGCCGCCACTGCGACGACCTCCTGCACAAAGGGAATATCCAGAATACCGGCCAAGGAAAGCCCGCCGGAGCCGGTGATAACCGGAGCGAACGAAATCTCTCCGAGCTGTGTTCTGGCCCGGTCCAAAAGGGCGGCCAGCGTCTCCTGAATATTGGCAAAGTGCCGTTCGTAGTCAGAAAAAAGGATGCGGTTTTCCGCGTCCAAGATGGCTATTTTAACTGTGGTGGAACCGATGTCGATTCCCAGAGTATGGCTGGTTTGCATTATAATTTCCCCTCTGTAAAAGTCTCTATATATTAATGTAAGTATCCATATTATAAAAGGTTCGTTCACAAATTTCAATACGAAAGAGAACAGAAAACTGTAAATAAAATGTGAAGAAAACGCAGAAGAAGAAAAGACGAACGCAAACGGCAGCAGGATTTGCCAGGATTATATTTGACAAACAGGGGAAATTTTCCTATAATGAAAAAGGTATTACCACGGCAGCGGCATGCGCTGGCGTAAGGCACAGACAATAGGAAAAGAAAAGAGGAACGGCATGAATGGGTTAAAAAAGCTGGAACGCCGGTTTGGTAAGTATGCGATACCAAATCTGATGCTTTATGTCACGATTCTGTATGCGGCAGGCGTGGTTATCAGTCTGACATCGCCGGAGCTTTTGAGCGCTCTGGCTCTGGATTTCGGAAAGGTTTTGCACGGACAGGTCTGGAGGCTGGTAACGTTTATCATCTATCCGCCGCCCAGCAGTAATCTGCTTTTTGTGCTTCTGGCGCTCTATATGTATTATATGATGGGAACCAACCTGGAGCGGCACTGGGGGACGTTTGCTTTTAACCTGTATTTTTTTATGGGGATTCTGTTTCATATCGCCGGAGCAATACTGACTTGGCTTCTCTTTGGAGAGAGCTTTACTCTGGGCACATATTATCTGAATATGTCTCTGTTTTTTGCCTTTGTCACGGAGTTCTCCGAGGTGGAATTCCTTTTGTTTTTTATCATTCCGATTCGGGCGAAGTGGCTGGGCATCATTGATGGAATCTATTTCGGCGTGACCATTCTGGGAGGTCTGGCCGGTTATTTCAATCCGGCGATCTCCATGCGTCTGTTTAGTATGGGAATTATGGCGTTTCCCCAGAATGCCGTGGCAGCGCTGGTTTCCATGATGAATTATATTCTGTTTTTCTATCTGTACCGCCGAGGCTTCCGCCCTTCGCGGGCGCAGCGCCAGGCGCAGAAACAGTTCAAGGCACAGGTGATTCAGGCACAGAGAAAACAGGCGGTCAAGGAGAGCGGACCAAGGCACCGCTGCGCCGTATGCGGGCGGACGGAACAGGATGATCCGTCGCTGGAATTCCGCTACTGTTCCCGGTGCGAGGGAGAATATGAGTATTGCCAAGAACATCTGTATACCCATCAGCATGTAAAAAAAGAATAGCAGGAGGAAGGAACAAAGATGAAACGGACAAAAATTATCTGCACGCTTGGCCCCGCCACCGATAACGAAAAGGTGTTGGGAGCCTTGATCGATCACGGCATGGACGTGGCTCGGTTCAATTTTTCACACGGCAATCATGAAGAGCAGAAGGCGAGACTGGAACTGTTAAAGAGGGTCCGTGAGGAGAAGAACGTACCGGTGGCGGCGTTGCTGGATACCAAAGGACCGGAGATCCGCACGGGCCTGCTCAAAGACGGGGCCAAGAGTGTGACGCTTACGGCCGGTCAGGATTATACGCTTACCACCAGGGAGATCGAGGGCGACGAAACCGCAGGCTTTATCAACTATGCGGGGCTGCCGAAGGATGTGGAGGTAAACGACCGGATTCTGATTGACGACGGCCTGATTGAGCTGCGGGTAAAGGAGAAGACCGACACAGACCTTCTCTGCCAGGTGATAAACGGCGGAACGCTGGGAACGCGCAAAGGGGTGAATATCCCCGGCGTCAAGGTCCGCCTTCCTGCCATTACCGAGCAGGATAAGAAAGATATTTTGTTTGGCATCGAGAATGAGTTTGACTTTATCGCGGCCTCCTTTGTGCGTTCCGCCGAGTGCATTCTGGAGATCAAGGAAATTCTGATGGCTCATGGCTCCCGGATTAAGGTTATCGCCAAGATCGAGAATAAAGAGGGGATCGATAATTTTGAGGAGATCATGCGGGTGTCCGACGGCATTATGGTGGCCAGAGGCGACATGGGTGTGGAGATTGCCCCGGAACAGCTTCCTTATCTTCAAAAAAAGATGATTCATATGTGCAACGATGCCTTTAAACCGGTTATTACCGCGACGCAGATGCTGGACTCCATGATCCGCAATCCCCGTCCCACCAGAGCGGAGGTCTCCGATGTGGCCAACGCAATTTATGACGGAACGGATGTGGTTATGCTGTCCGGTGAGACAGCCATGGGGAAATATCCGGTGGAGGCGCTGTCCATGATGGGGCAGATTGCCGAGAGCACGGAGTTTCATCTGAACTACGATGAGATCCTTTTGGAAAAAGCGGGGCACCGCAGCAGCGGCATTTCCTCGGCGGTGGCCTATGCGACCGTGACGACAGCGCAGAATCTGGGAGCCAATGCGATTATTGCGCCGACGATGTCCGGCGATACGCCCCGCATCGTCTCGGCATTCCGCCCGGAGGCGTCGATTATTGCAACGTCACCGAATGCGCAGGTGCTGCGGCAGATGCAGTTGATCTGGGGAGTGAAAGCGATCTATGCACCGTATCGGACCAGCAGCGACGAGGTGGTGGAGAGCTCCATCGAGCTGGCAAAACTTCGTCAGTTGGTGAACGTGGGGGATCTCGTGATCCTGACCGCGGGAATGACTGGAAATAATGACAGGGGAAGCGGCGTTACCAATGCGATGCGCGTGGTGATGGTAAAATAAAAGACGCCGATGCCGGGAGCGCAGGCGGCGCCGGACCTTGGGCTGTTGGCTGTAAGGTCCGGCGCGCTCGCTTTTTATTTTGGGGCGTTCTGCTGCCCTTTGCCGTTTGGCGCAGGGCGGCTACTGGGGGGCGGCTTTGTTCAGAGCGGCCTGAACGGCCTTCAGCAGAATGTAGGCTGTGTACTTGGTGTTTTCGGCGTAGCTGATGTTTTCGGTGGATTGGTTTTCCAGGATCTGGCTGGACAGGGACTCCAGGGTGGGCTCCATCAGGGGGTACATGGTGGCGATGGTGTCATCCAGATTAACCAGACGGATATCGGTGATCCGGGCGGCGTCAACGATGACCTCGACATCCAGATTCTGGCTTCCCAACGCCAAGGAGGCGGTGTAGACGCCGGGTATGTAGGCGGAGGCTTCCGCAGCGGTGGGGGTGTCTTTCTTGCCGCCGTGGAACATGGCCAGGAAAATGACTACCAATAGCAGCGCCAGGCCCACAAAGATTCCTGTGTAGATCAGCTCTTTCATCCGCAATACTACAATTTTTGTTTTTGCGCTCATAAAACCCTCCAAAGGTTTTTTATATACTTTATGAACATCCCTGACAATCCATGCAAAAATTATAGTAAAGAAATAAATTGCATTTCCTGTATTCTTATGTTATGCTGGAAATGTTTAAAAAAGGAAGGTTCAGACACGTTCTGAAGAGATAACGGCAATCTGTATTTTGACATTTTGAAAGGAACGAACGAGGAGGAAACGATGTTTGCATTTGAGGAAGTAAGTACTTTTGATCCGGAACTGGCAGAGGCGATGTCGCAGGAGCTTGCAAGGCAGCGCCGCAATATTGAACTGATCGCGTCGGAGAACTTGGTCAGCCGCGCGGTTATGGCGGCGATGGGAAGCCACTTGACCAACAAATACGCGGAAGGGTATCCCGGCAAGCGGTATTACGGCGGCTGTGAGTATGTGGATGTGGTGGAGAATCTGGCAATCGACCGCGCGAAGCGGCTGTTTGGCTGTGAATATGCCAATGTGCAGCCGCATTCCGGCGCGCAGGCAAATCTGGCTGTTTATTTTGCCATGTGTAAGCCCGGCGACACGATTATGGGCATGAGTCTGGATCAGGGCGGACATCTGACGCACGGGAGTCCGGTGAATATGTCGGGCGCGTATTACCATTTTGTGTCATACGGCGTGGACGAGAGCGGGTTTTTGGATTATGAACAGATTCTGGAGACAGCCAAGGAGTGCAGGCCCAGACTGATTGTGGCGGGAGCGAGCGCGTATCCGCGCCGGATCGATTTTAAACGTTTTCGGGAGATTGCCGATGAGGTTGGCGCTTATCTGATGGTGGACATGGCCCACATAGCAGGGCTGGTGGCTGCCGGGGTTCACGAGAGTCCGATCCCGTATGCGCATGTGACGACGACGACGACGCACAAGACGCTCAGAGGACCGAGAGGCGGCATGATCCTTTCCAGCGAAGAGAGTGCAAAGCAGTTTAACTTTAATAAGGCCATTTTCCCCGGTACGCAGGGCGGTCCTCTGGAGCATGTGATCGCGGCCAAGGCCGTCTGCTTGAAGGAGGCGCTGCAGCCGGAGTTTCAGGAGTATGGGCGGCAGGTGGTGAAGAATGCGGCGGCTTTGGCCGACGCGCTTGTGGCGGAGGGATTTGATTTGGTTTCCGGCGGCACCGACAACCATCTGATGCTGGTGAACCTTTTGCGCAAGGGCGTCACGGGCAAGGCTACAGAGAAATTGCTGGATTCGGTTCATATTACCTGCAATAAGAACGCGATCCCGAACGATCCGGCCAGTCCTTTTGTCACCAGCGGCATCCGTCTGGGGACGCCGGCTGTCACGACCAGGGGAATGACCCAGGAAGATATGAAGGTGATTGCCCATGCGATTGCACTGGCGGTGGAGAAGCCGGAAGAAGGCGGCGAGGAGGCGGCGGCTCTGGTGAAGACGCTGACGGACAAATATCCTTTGTACGAGTAAATGCGGAGTGTGAATATTTTTTTAAACTTATGAAAATCAGGGCGGCCTGCGTTGACATAGGCCGCCTTTTTTGTGTATAATGGTATTCAATGTGATTGGGAAAACAGATGAAAGGATTCAGAAGGCTGCCCGAAATTGTGTTTGTCTTTCGGCAGCGTTTTTGTGAGGAATACATATGAAGAAGAGAGTTCGTACGCTTATTTTTTTGGCCGTATTTATACTGTGTGCGGCGGGTACTGCCGGATTGTCCAGTGCGGAGCCGGAGAATACCGCGCCGGCGGAGGAGACTGCGGATCCAGCGTCGGACAATTGCCTCTCATCTCTGCGCATTGCCCAGGCGATTTTAAGTCCGGAATTTTCTCCGGAGCAGCTCACATATACGGCCACGGTTCCGTATGACGTGACGAGGATTGCACTGACGGCGGACACTCGCTCCGGCCAGGCCAAAAAGGTGATCAGCGGAACAGGCGATCTGGCGGTAGGAGAAAATACGGTTACGATTGCGGTGACGGCACAGGACGGCTCCGTTCGGGAATACCGGGTCACGGTAATTCGGGAGGAGACGGAGGGAGGAGAGTCGTCATCTTTTGAGGAGACGACGGAACAGGCGTCGTCGGAAGAGACAGAGAGCGAGCCGGTTACAGAGTCTTCGGAGGAACAGCCCGCGACGGAATCGGAAGCACAGACGACGGCTCTGACACAGACGGAGGAACCGGCAGAGACGCCGGCGCAGACAGAGGAACCGGCACAGACATCGCCACAGACAGAAGAAGCGGTCGAAACGACGGCCGTATTACAGACGGAGGAATCATCTGAGACAACGGCGCCGGGCGGTTTTCAGACAGCGGCGAGCAGTCAGAAAAAAGGAGATGGCCGTCTGTTTGGCATGAATCCGCTGCTTTTGATTTTGGGAGCTGTCAGCCTTCTGCTTTTGTTTGTCATTATCGCTGTTTTTCTTTTGCGCAGGGAAATTGACGGAGAGGATGACGAGGAGGAAGAGTTCGACGAGGACGAAGAGGTTGGCGAGGAGGAAGACGTCAGACGGGGCGAGTATGACAGGGAAGAGCCTGCCGCCCGTGAGAGAGGCGCCAAACCGACTGGTTCGGATGACAGGGATATAGAACGGGAAAGCCGCAGCAGAAGCGCCAAGCCTTCCGAGCATGACAGGAGAACCAAACCGGCGGCGCCTGCAAAGAGCGGTGGAGAGAGCAGAAAACCGGCAGGCAGCAGGAACACCGGCTTAGACCGCGGCGGGAATGCTCGAGAACAAAATGGTGACGTTCACAGCAGCGGGAAACCCAAAAGTGCAGGGAAGGATGCCGATGCAGCCGGCATGGTGACGCCGGAGGAGCTGGCTCGTTTTTACCATGCGCTGAATCTGGAAGAGGAGGTTATGCCCTCTGCCTCTTCGCGTTCGGTTTCCGGTGATTTGGATGAGGATTTGGAGATTCTGGATCTGGAGGAGGAAATGGTCTCTGACGTTTCCCGTTCAGAGCTTGAGAAGGATGATGATTTCGATTTTCTGGATTTGTGATCTTTCTTTTGATTTGTATGAATGGAAGCTTCTCTTCAGAATATCCTATTTATTGGAGGCGATGATATGTTGTGTGAAAAATGTAAGATTCGGGAAGCCAACATCCGATATACGGAAGTCATAAACGGTGTGGCTACAGAACATAACCTTTGCAGCCACTGTGCGAAGGAGATGGATTTCGGGCAATATACCGGCCTGGCCGGTTTGTTTGATTCCGAATATCCGATTGGCAAGCTGTTATCCCAGCTTTTGGGACTGGGAGAGGGAGATGCGTCCAGGCCGGCAGGGAAAATGGAGAATCTTGTCTGTCCCACCTGCCAGACAAGTTATGGCGATTTTGTAAAGAACAGCCAGTTCGGCTGCCCGGACTGTTATCATATGTTTGATCTGCTGATCAGCGACAAGCTGAAACAGCTTCATGGCAGCGATACCCATACAGGAAAGCGGCCGGCCGGCAAGGAAACAGAGGGAAAAGAAACCATCTTGGAAAAACCTTTAAGTCTCTCGGAGCGCACAGAGCTTCTTCGTTCAAAACTGAAGGAAGCGGTTTTGGAAGAAGACTATGAGGCGGCGGCGGCCTACCGCGACGAGATACGAGCCCTTGAGAAAGCGGCGCAGAAAAAAGGAACCAAAACCACGGCTGTGAAAGAGAAGCCGGAAGAAGGCGGGAAGGAAGCCTCCCTGCGGGAGAGCGTTCTGCGCAGGGAAACGCCGCCGGAGGAGGAAGAAGGATGACGAAGTGGTATGAAGAGACCGATCAGATGCATGATGTCTTCGTCATGAAACGTCTGCGGCTGGTGCGAAATATCGAGGGGCGCGTGTTTCCCGGACGGTTGAGCGGGGAAGAGCGCCTGCGGCTTCTTGGGGAACTGGAGCAGAATCTGCTGCCCTTGGGGGAGGAGGACAAAGCTTCCTATACTTACCGCCGGCTGCATGAGATGGACGAGACCAGCCTGCACGCGCTCTACGAGAGAAGGCTGATCAATTACAGCCGCCTGGAGGAAAAAGCGCCGGCCGGCCTGGCCGTATCGCCGGATGAATCCATCAGCCTGCTTGTCGGCGGGGAAGACCACATTCGCCTGCAGTGTCTGTCCAGCAGCCAGACGCTGGACAACATGTGGAAACGTCTGGGGCCGGTGGATGACATGCTGGGAGAGCGGGTTCCCTATGCCTTTGATGAAAAATACGGATATCTGACGACATTTTTGACCAATGTAGGCACCGGGCTTCGGGCCAGCGTGCTGCTGCATCTGCCCATGCTGTCGAGCGGAAATCAGTTTCGTAAGCTGGTACAGGAGTACAGCCGTTTCGGCATCTCGGTCAAAGGGATGTCCGGCGACAGCAACGAAAATTTCGGCGGCCTCTACGAAGTGAAAAATCAGAAAACACTGGGGCAGACAGAGGAAGAATTGATTGCTCTGGTATCCCAGGCGGCTGGCCAGCTAGCGGCACAGGAGCGCAAAGTCAAGGCTTTGGCGCTTCGCAGTCATCGCCTGCAGATGGAGGACGAGGTTTATAAATCTTACGGCGTTCTGAAATACGCCAGAAAGCTTTCCTATAAAGAAGGAATGACCTATCTGTCTCAGCTTCGGCTGGGATTATGTGAGAACCTGCTGCAGTCGGAAAAACCGGTGAACCTCTTTGGCATTATGCTGAATATTCGGCCGGCAAATCTGAAGCAGGGGCGGGGCGAGAAGCTGGAGGGCGATGCCCTGGACGAAGCCAGAGCCCAATATATCCGGGAGCGCCTGCCGGAAATCCGATAAGGAGGAGACTATGAAGGAACGATTTACCAATAAGGCCAGACAGGCATTGGAGATAGCGGCCACAGAAGCCGGGGAATTCGGCCACAATTATGTCGGGACCGAACATCTGCTCTTGGGGCTTTTAGAGGAGGGAAACGGCGTGGCAGCCCGGACGCTGGAATCGCATCATGTGACGGCGGAGAAGGTCAGCGACCTGATCAATCAACTGATCGCGCCGGCCAACCCGGTTCATACCATGGACCCCGGCGGCTATTCGCCCAAGGCCAGACGGGTGCTGGAAAACAGTTATCGGGAGGCGGCGCAGTTCAAATCGCAGTTGATTGGTACCGAGCATATCCTGATTGCCATGATTAAAGAGAGCGACTGCGTGGCGGCCAGACTGCTAAATACGCTGAACGTCAATATTCAGAAATTGTATGTGGATCTGCTGGTGGCGATGGGCCAGGATGTTTCCGCTTACCGGGACGAAGTGGAAAACACACGCCGAAGAGACCGAAACAGCAGCACGCCGACGCTGGACCGCTACAGCCGGGATTTGACGGTCTTAGCCAAGGAGGGGAAGCTTGACCCGGTGATTGGCAGGGAAAAGGAGATCGAGAGAGTGATCCAGATCCTGAGCCGCCGCACAAAGAATAATCCCTGCCTGATCGGAGAGCCGGGCGTGGGTAAGACCGCCATTGCAGAAGGACTGGCCTCGGAGATCATACGAGGAAATGTGCCGGATACCGTTAAGGGCAAGCGGGTGCTGACTCTGGATTTGTCCGGTATGGTGGCCGGCTCCAAATACCGGGGCGAATTTGAAGAGCGCATCAAGAGAGTAGTCAGCGAAGTGATCCAGAGCAAAAATGTGCTTCTGTTTCTGGATGAGATTCACACGATTATTGGAGCGGGCGGCGCGGAGGGAGCGATTGACGCCGCCAGCATTCTGAAACCGTCTCTGGCCAGAGGCGAGATTCAGCTAATCGGCGCCACAACGATTGACGAATACCGCAAACATATTGAGAAGGATGCCGCCCTGGAACGGCGTTTCCAGCCGGTTGTGGTGGAAGAGCCCTCTGAGGAGCAGACGATAGAGATCTTAAAGGGTCTGCGCAAGAGCTATGAGGATCATCATCAGGTGACGATTACGGACGAGGCTCTGGAGACGGCCGTCCGTCTGTCAGCCCGCTATATCAATGACCGTTTTCTGCCGGATAAGGCCATTGACCTGATCGACGAGGCGTCGTCAAAGGTACGGCTGACCACGTTTGTGGAGCCGGAAGAGATTGCAAAGCTGGACGGAGAGATTGCGAAGCTGGAGAAAGACAAGGAGCAGGCCGTCAAGAAAGAGGCGTTTGAAAAGGCAGGAGAAATCAAGAAGAAACAGGAGAAAAAGCGAGAGAAGAAACAGAAGCTTTTGGCGGCCTGGGAGCGGGAAAAGACAGAGAAGAAGCTGTCTGTCACGGAGAACGAGATCGCGGGTATTGTTTCCGGCTGGACCAAAATCCCGGTACAGAAGCTGGAAGAGGGAGAGAGCAGAAGGCTCATGAATCTGGAGAAGATTCTGCATGGGCGGGTAGTCGGCCAGGAGGATGCCGTCACAGCGGTAGCCAAAGCAATCCGCCGCGGCCGCGTTGGACTGAAGGACCCGAAACGGCCCATCGGCTCCTTTCTGTTTTTGGGTCCCACCGGCGTGGGTAAGACTGAATTGTCCCGCGCGCTGGCGGAGGCTTTGTTCGGAAAAGAATCCGCGCTGATCCGCGTGGATATGTCCGAGTATATGGAAAAACACAGCGTATCCAAGATGATCGGTTCCCCTCCGGGTTATGTGGGCTACGACGAGGGGGGCCAGCTCAGCGAGAAAGTACGCCGAAACCCCTACTCGGTGATTTTGTTTGACGAGATTGAAAAGGCACATCCGGATGTGTTTAACATCTTACTGCAGGTACTGGACGACGGTCATGTGACGGACGCCCAGGGACGAAAGGTTAATTTTAAAAATACGGTGCTGATCATGACATCCAATGCCGGCGCCCAGAATATTGTGGAACCCAAACGGCTTGGCTTTGCTGCCGTAACCAGTGAAGAAGAGAATTACAAGCGCATGAAGTCGGGTGTTATGGATGAAGTGCGCCGGATTTTCAAGCCGGAGTTTTTGAACCGTATCGACGAAACCATTGTATTCCATGCCCTGACTAAGAAGGATATGGGAGAGATCGTGAACATCATGCTGGATACCATGAAAGAGAGGATCGGCAGCCAGATGTCCATCGGTCTGGAAGTAGACCAGGCGGCAAAGGATTTCCTGGTAAACAAGGGGTACGACGAAAAATACGGAGCCAGACCGCTCAGGCGCACGCTGCAGAACGAGATTGAAGATCGTCTGGCGGAGGAAATTCTGGAAGGCAGGATTCAAAACGGAGACGCCGTATTTGTCACTTGTGAAGAAGACAAGTTAACATTCAGGAGGAAAGAAAGATGTCAGTCGTAACGGAACTGATCCGGACAGAGGAAAACAAAAGCATAAGCTTTGGCAATTACGAATTGGAAGCCAAGGCCAAACTCGATCACTATGCGGTGGGAGGCGATCTGTATAAGGTTAAGACCTTCCGGGAGATTACCAAGCTGGAGCGAAACGGCATGTTCGTATATGAGTCCGTGCCGGGCACAGCGGTCCATCACTTTGCAGCGGATGAGAACGGCGTCAGTTTTCTGGTGGAGGCGGCCAGGGATTGTCAGATTACGCTGGAACTTGAGGAGAACCAGGAGTACAGCGTCACGGTGGACGGCGCCATGGTGGGACAGTACCGGACCAATATGGGCGGCAAGTTGTCTATCAGCCTGGAGATGGATAACGGCGCGGGCAAGACCGTCCGCATTCAGAAATAGAGAGAGCAGACCGTATGGCGAAAGCAAAAGGAACCATTTTTTTCTGCAAGGAATGCGGTTATGAATCGTCCAAATGGCTGGGACAGTGTCCTGGCTGTAAAGAGTGGAATACCTTTGTCGAGGCGCCGGCGGCGCCAAAAAGCGCCGCACATACAGGAATCAGCAGCCGGAGTACAGCCTCCGGCTTTGCTGTACCCGGCAGGCCGAAACCGCAGACTCTTCGGGAGATCGCCTCGGATACGGCATCCCGAAAAAATACGGGCTTTCCGGAGCTGGACCGCGTCCTGGGAGGCGGGATTGTGGCCGGTTCGCTGGTTTTGGTGGGAGGGGATCCCGGCATCGGCAAATCCACGCTTCTTCTGCAGATGTGTAAAAATCTGACGGCCGTCGGGACGGACGTGCTGTATATATCCGGGGAGGAATCTCTGCATCAGATCAAGCTGCGGGCCGACCGAATGGGCGAATTTTCCGAGAAGCTCATGCTTTTGTGCGAGACCAGCCTGGATGTGATCGGGCCGGTGATCGAGGAGATGAAACCGCAGGTGGTTATCATCGACTCGATCCAGACCGTGTACCGGGAGTCGGTGGACGCGGCGCCAGGCAGCGTCAGTCAGGTGCGGGAAACCACGATGGCACTTTTACAGCTTGCCAAAGGGCTGGGGGTTTCGATTTTTATTGTGGGACATGTGACAAAGGAGGGCACCGTAGCCGGTCCCAGAATGCTGGAGCACATGGTGGATACCGTGCTGTATTTTGAGGGCGACCGTCACGCCTCGTACCGCATGCTGCGGGGAGTAAAGAACCGCTTTGGCTCCACCAATGAGATCGGCGTCTTTGAGATGGGAGGCGACGGGCTGCACGAGGTTCCCAATCCATCCCAGTATCTTTTGAACGGGCGGCCGCAGAACGCTTCCGGCTCGGTGGTGACATGCGCCATGGAGGGGACAAGGCCGCTCTTGCTGGAAGTGCAGGCGTTAGTCTGCCGGACCAACTTTGGTCAGCCCCGCCGCACGGCGGCCGGAACCGATTACAATCGGGTGAATCTCTTGCTGGCGGTATTGGAAAAGCGTCTGGGGATGCGTTTAGGGGAATGTGACGCCTATGTGAATATCGCCGGCGGGATGCGTATCAATGAACCCGCGCTCGATCTGGGAATTGTCATAGCGGTGGTATCCAGCTATCGGGATCTGTGCGTTTCGGACGACACCATGATCTTCGGGGAGGTGGGACTGTCCGGGGAAGTGCGGGCGGTGAGCATGGCGGATCAGAGGATTGCGGAGGCCAGAAGGCTGGGTTTTACCACGTGCATTCTGCCAAAAGTGTCGTTAAAGGGATTGCAAAAAACAGGAGACATGCGACTGATCGGCGTGGACAGCGTGGCGGAGGCAATGAAAGCTTTGTAGGAAACTTGGATCTGCTTTGTAGGAAACTCGGAACTGCCACTTGACATTTTGACGAATTGAGTATAAAATCAATATATTGTATTTGTACAATGAAAACTAAATAAGGAGGTGCTCCTGTGCCAGACCCAATCTATGTGATCATAACTGTGGCTATTATTGCAGTATGTATCGTAATCACCTGGTATGCGGCGATCTCGTATCGGATTAAAGTATACGAGAGCAAGATCGGTTCCGCGGAAGAAAAATCCAGGGAAATTATAGACGAAGCCTTGAAGGTAGCAGAGACAAAGAAAAGGGAGGCCCTCTTAGAAGCGAAGGAAGAGTCCTTACGGGCGAAGAACGAAGCAGAGAGAGAGGCCAAGGAAAGAAGAGCCGAGATTCAGCGGATGGAACGCCGCGTCATGAACAGAGAAGAAAATCTGGATAAGAAATCGGAGGCTCTGGAGAAAAAGGAAGCAAATTTAGCATCAAAAGAGGAATCACTGACGGCGAGAAAGCGCGAGACAGACGAACTTTACAACAAGGAATTGCAGGAACTGGAACGTATTTCAGGGCTCACCTCCGAACAGGCAAAAGAATATCTTCTTAAAACGATTGAAGACGATGTGAAGCACGATGCCGCCAGAATGATCAAGGACCTGGAGAATCAGGCCAGGGAGGACGCCGTAAAACGCGCCAGAGAGTATGTTGTGACTGCGATTCAGAAATGTGCGGCGGATCATGTGACGGAATCCACGATTTCCGTGGTAAATCTTCCGAGCGATGAGATGAAGGGGCGGATTATCGGACGCGAGGGCCGCAACATCCGCACGCTGGAGACGCTGACGGGCGTGGACCTGATTATTGACGATACGCCGGAGGCTGTTATTCTGTCCGGTTTTGATCCGATCCGCCGTGAGATTGCCCGCATTGCTTTGGAGAAACTGATTGTGGACGGGCGTATTCATCCCGCCCGAATCGAGGAGATGGTGGAGAAGGCCAGACGCGAAGTGGAGAGCTTAATCCGCGAGGAGGGCGAATCTGCTCTGATGGAAGTAGGAATCCATGGGATTCATCCGGAGTTGGTAAAACTGCTTGGCAAGATGCGGTTCCGCACCAGCTACGGACAGAACGCGCTGCGCCATTCCATTGAGGTGGCGCATTTATCCGGTCTGCTGGCCGCGGAGCTGGGGTTGGACGTGCGCGTAGCCAAGAGGGCCGGTCTGCTTCACGATATCGGCAAATCCGTTGATCATGAGCAGGAAGGCTCCCATATTCAGTTAGGTGCAGCGCTCTGCCGCAAATACAAGGAATCCGCTGTTGTGATCAATGCGGTGGAGTCCCATCATGGAGATGTGGAACCGGAGACATTGGTTGCATGTGTTGTACAGGCAGCCGATACGATCTCGGCGGCCAGACCCGGCGCCAGACGAGAGACGCTGGAAACATATACCAATCGTTTGAAGCAGTTAGAAGATATTGCCAATGCGTATAAGGGCGTTGATAAATCCTTTGCAATTCAGGCCGGCCGTGAAGTGCGTGTCATGGTGGTGCCGGAGCAGGTCAGCGACGACGATATGATACTGCTTGCCAGAAATATTTCCAAGCAGATTGAGGAAGAGCTAGAATATCCTGGTCAGATTAAGGTAAATGTAATTCGTGAATCCCGCGTAACTGATTTCGCAAAATAGAGCGAATAGGAACTGAACAGGGCAGAGATGTAAAAATCTCCGCCCTGTTTTTCTGTTTGTTTCTGCCAGATCATGGGGAAAACCGTGCCTGTTTTTGGCGATCGGCTCTGCAAAATTTGAAAAAATGGAGAAGCCTATCTTTATTTTCTCTTGTTTCTTCGGGAATATGCCACAAATCTTGTTGTTTTTCTTTTCTATTTTATTCTTTTTTTACCTTGATTTTACAAAAAATTTATGATATCCTAAGAATTAGTTTTCAATATAGGGCAGGCGATATGGGCCTGCTGTTTCTACCCGGTGTCCGTGATTCACCAGACTATTGAAAAACGATAAGCCGGGACGGGACGGCACAGCACAGCGCCTGTTGTAACTACGAGGATTAAACCTGAGGAGGAAAGGAATGGAGACGTTCTTCAAACTGAAAGAACACAACACGAGCGTTAAAACAGAGGTGATCGCCGGCGTTACTACGTTTTTTGCCATGGCTTACATCATCTTTGTCAATCCGAGCTATCTGTCATTGGCAGGGATGGATTACACGGCCGTTTTGGTGGCGACCTGTCTGTCTGCCGCTGTCGGATCGCTCCTGACCGCGTTCATTGCCAACGTACCCTTTGCCCAGGCGCCGGGAATGGGATTGAACGCATTCTTTACTTATACGATTGTCTTGGCAAACGGATATACCTGGGAGCAGGGTCTGGGAATTGTATTTATTTCCGGTATTCTGTTTTTGGTTATCATGGTATCTCCGCTTCGCAGCATGATTATCAATTCGATTCCCGCCTGCTTAAAGAATGCTATTTCTGCAGGTATCGGATTGTTTATCGCTTTCATCGGCCTGCTGAACGCCGGAATCATTCAGTGCTTCGGTCCGGAGGGAAGCAATTACACCGATATGGGTACGATAACCAGCGGAGCGGCGTTGCTGGCGTTGATCGGCCTGCTGATAACCGGTATTTTGATCGCCTATAAGGTGAAGGCGGCGATCTTTATCGGAATATTGATTACCACGGTGATCGGAATTCCGCTGGGCGTGACTACGATTCCGAATTCGTTCACTATGAGCGATATCGGCAATCTGAGCATGACCGCATTTAAGCTGGATCTGCCCGGCGCATTCAGCCTGGGAATTCCGCTGCTGTTATCCAGCGTGGTCAGCTTTGCCATCGTGGATATGTTTGATACGGTGGGAACGCTGCTCGGCACGGCTGGGAACGCCGGTATGCTGGATGAGAAAGGCAATCTGCCCGGCGGTGATAAAGCGCTGATTGCCGATGCTGTGGGTACGCTGTTCGGTGCTCTGATGGGTACGTCCACGGTTACGACCTTCGTGGAGTCCTCCACGGGTATTCAGGAGGGCGGACGGACGGGTCTGACTTCTGTGGTGACGGGTATTTTGTTCCTGGTTGCGATTCTGCTGGCTCCTGTGGCTGGCATCATTCCGGCAGCCGCTACGGCTCCGGCTCTGATTATTGTCGGCGTGTATATGATTCACGGCGCGGTGAAGATCAACTGGACTGATTTTGAGGAGGCGCTGCCCTGCTTTTTAACGATCGCGATGATGCCGTTTGCGTACAGCATTTCGGACGGTATCGGGTTTGGGTTTATCGCCTATACGGTGATTAAGGTAGCCCGCGGCAAAGCCAAAGAAGTGCCGGTTCTGATTTATCTGCTGTCTGCGTTGTTTATTCTGCTGTATCTGATTGGATAGGACGAAACAACGAATTCCCTGATTTTGATAAGAGGCAGGGTGGGTTTTCAAATGGGAGAGCCTGCCTTGCTTTTTCTTATTGTACGACAACTTTTTTTTATGGGGGAAGTTTAAGAAAATTGTAAGAAAAAGGACATGTCAAAATATTGACAAAATGAATGTGATATGGTAGAATCCAATCAATAAAAGGGAGTAGCCCACACGATGAGAAAAGTGGTTCGAGATCGTCAGCACGATGACAACATCCGTATCGATTTAGCGGCAAGACTTTTATTGTAGCGGCAGTGCTGCAATGACAGTCTTTTTTTTGAAGCTGTTGAGACGTTATGTAAACAAGCTGTTCAGCGGCATGGCTGCGGGCTTTGGATGGAGCCGGAGAAAGTCATTTGTCCCTGGGGTTCCCTGACGGTGGGCAAGACGAAGGAAAGGAGGAGAGCGATACAGGGAGAGAGGCAAAGACTGTGATGAAACAGAAGAAAGCCGTCTGGCTTTTGGCTGTGATTTACGGGAGAGAAACAAACAGAAAAGTGGCAGAGAAATGATCTGCCAGGAGAGGAGACATTGTATGTTAAAGTTTATCACGGAAAATATGGGAATGGTCATGAGCGTTATAGCCGCGGTCGTTTTGCTTGGTATTATCGCCTCGGGATATGTGAAGGCGCCGCCGGATACGGCATTTATCATATCCGGTCTGAGAAAGAAGACGATCATCGGGCGCTCCAGCATCAAGATTCCGTTTCTGGAAAGGTTGGATAAGCTGAGTTTGAAGCTGATTCCCATCGATGTAAAGACATCCAGTGCCGTGCCGACAGCGGACTATATCAATATACAGGTGGATGCGGCGGTCAATGTGAAGATCAGCAGCGAGGCAGACCGGCTGCGGCTGGCCGCGGAGAATTTTTTGAATCAGCCCACCGATTATATTGCCAAAGTAGCCAGAGAGGTTTTGGAGGGCAATATGCGTGAGATCGTGGGCCGGATGCGTCTCGAAGAGATGGTCAGCGACCGGCAGAAATTTGCAAATCTGGTCAAGGAGAACGCAGAACCGGATCTGGCGGCCATGGGTTTGGATATCGTGAGCTTCAATGTGCAGAATTTTACGGACAGCAACGGCGTGATTGATGATCTGGGTATTGACAATATCTCGCAGATCAAGAAGAAAGCGGCGATCGCCAAGGCCGAAGCAGAGAAGGAGATCGCGGTGGCTAAGGCGGATGCTGACAGGCAGGCCAACGACGCGCGGATCAATTCGGAGCGTGAGATCGCGATCAAGAACAATGAGCTGGAGATTCAGAAGGCAGATTTGAAGAAGCATTCCGACACCAAGAAAGCGGAAGCGGACGCCGCCTATGAGATTCAGAAGGAGGAGCAGCGCAAGTCGATCGAGGTAACGGCGGCGGAGGCGGATATTGCCCGCGAGGAGAAGAATATTCTCTTAAAGCAGAAGGAAGCCGAGGTTATGGAACAGTCGCTGGACGCCCAGATCCGCAAGAAGGCGGAGGCCGAGCGCTTTGCGCGCCAGCAGAAGGCGGAGGCGGAGCTGTTTGAGCGCCAGAAGGATGCAGAAGCCAGGAAATTCCAGATTCAGAAAGAAGCGGAGGCGCAGAAGGCGCAGGCCGAGGCGGACCGCTATTCCAAGGAGCAGGAAGCGATGGGTATCCGGCAGGTTGGCGAGGCGGAAGCCGAGGCGATCCGAGCCAAGGGTCTGGCGGAGGCGGAAGCCATGGAAAAAAAGGCGGAGGCTTACCAGAAGTACAACAATGCGGCAATGGCCGAGATGCTGATCACGGTATTGCCGGATATTGCCGGCAAGATCGCGGAGCCCCTGACGCAGATCGACAAGATTACGATCATCGGCAGCGACGGCAAGGGCAGCGGCGTGGAAACGGTAGCCGGAAATGTGCCGGCGGTAATGACAAAGCTGTTTGAGGCCATGAAGGAAACGGTGGGCATTGATCTGGGAGAGATCATGCGGGCCGACACCTACGATGCGAAGGTAACGCGCAATATTCATGTAACCGGCATGGAGAACGGCAGCGACGAGGCGGCCGCTGCACTGACCGGGACGGTGGCCGGGCTCTCCGCCGAGACAGAGAATACATGACCGAAGCCTTTCGGGAAAGCTCTGAGAACATAACATGTTAACGAGGCTGTTGACAATAACCGAAAGCTGGGAGGAAATTTCCTTCCAGCTTTTTTGGATGGTATGGATAGCAGGACAAAAAACGGGAAGAAATTTTTTGAGAAAAGAAATTGTCTCGGAAAACCATGCCTGCGAGCTGTAATTGCGGTTGAAGCCCCTGTTTTTTTGTGATATACTCATGAAAAAGAGCGGCCCGGTGCAGGAGAAGGAAGGGCGGCAGGGAGGGGAGATATCTATGGAAGAAGTCAAGCGTTTGGGCAGAGAATTAAAATACAAGGGCGTGCTGGTCAATATCTATGCGGACACGATGGAGCTGCCGGACGGCAAGACCGTACAGTGGGATTTTATTCACCATGACGGAGCAGCGGCTGTTGTGCCGGTGCAAGACGACGGCAGGATTCTGATGGTTCGTCAGTACCGCAATGCGCTGGACCGCGCCACGCTGGAGATACCGGCCGGCAAGGTTGACCAGGCCGGCGAGTCCAAAAAAGAATGCGCCCGCAGGGAGCTGGAGGAGGAGACCGGCTACCGCTGCGAGAATCTGGAATATCTGATCAGTCTGAACACGACGGTGGCGCTCTGCGACGAGCTGATTGAAATCTATGTGGCGCCGAATCTGATTCCATCCAGACAGCATCTGGACGCGGATGAATACGTGGATGTGGAGGCATGGGAGCTGGATGATCTGTGCCGTATGATATACGCGGGAGAATTGAGAGATTCCAAGACGGTAGCGGCGATTCTGGCGTATAAGGCAAAGTATAGAATGTAATGCCGCCGGTACTGGCGGACAGAAAAGTTGGTATGGACCGGCACTTTTTCGCATACCTTATTAGTACGTGCAAAGCACATGTCATGCGGGGACTTAAAGATACCTTATTTACACGTGCGGAGCATATACCATACGGGATACTCGAAGGAGGAGTACCCCTTTTTCTGTAAGGAAAAGCAGGGAGGTGAAAAAGTGCCGCGTTTTCGTGTGCAGATTCAGATTCGGGAGCGTCATAAACTGATGTTTCTTTTTCTTTTGGGGTTGGTGGGATGCGCTTTTTTTGTGAGAAAAGCAGGTGTCCGGGCCGAGGAAGAGATCCTGTCAGGCGGCAGCGCTTTTTTTGTGAAATTGGCCGAGGAGGATACAGCGGGGATGATGCCTCATTTTCTGTGGCACAGGAGCATCCTGCCGGCTGTGTGGATCGGGCTCAGTTTTACGGCGCTGGGGGCAGTCTCTCTGTATTTGTGCTGGCTGTATCTGGGCTTTGCCATGGGAGCGTTTTTGTGGGCCGTCATGGTCTATGGCGGGTGGAGAGGTCCGTTTTATTTCTGGGGGCTGGTTTTTCCCCATTATCTGCTGTATGCACCGGCTCTGCTTCTTCTCTATATCGCTTGTCTGCGCTGGAATCATTTCTGGATGGAACACCGCCGTTATCGGAGAAGAATAGCCCCGGCCAATCCGCAGGTCCGTCTGTTTGCCGTCCGTCTGACGTTGGGACTTTTGCTGTACGGCTTGGGAATTTGGTCAGAATGCTGTCTGAATCCCTGGATTTTCAAAAGGATTTTCATAAAACCGTAAGAAAAAAGTAAAAAATGTTGATTTTTGGCTGTTAAAGTTTTATAATATAGCCAGAACCTCCCTATGCACAATTTGCGCGGTACAAAACGTATCGTGACGCATGTGGGTATGAAAATTACAATAGAGATCGTGAGGAACGAATGATGCAGGAAGATATCCAAAGATTTGTCTGCTATTTGACGGATGATAAGAATGCAGCCGCCAACACGGTAGTGTCCTATGAGCGGGATTTACGGAAGATGAGCAGCTATATGGAATCTCAGGAGATTCATGCGGCGGAGAAAGTGACCGCGACGTCTCTCAATGCTTACATATTGTACTTAGAGAGCAATGGAATGTCCACTTCTACCATCTCCAGGACGATCGCCACACTGAGGCGTTTTTTTGATTTTCAGTGCAAGCACGGCGGCTGCAAGGAGGACCCTTCCGAACGTTTAAAGGCGCCGAAGATTGAAAAGAAAGCCACGCGCATGGTGACGAAAGAGGAGCTGCTGAAAATTTTGGATCTGGGGGTTCCCAGCCCCAAGCGGGAGCGGGATCATGCGATGCTGCTTGCCATGAGTCAGGGAATCCGGGCCAGCGAAGTGATCCGGCTGAGCCTGGCGGATGTGAACTTAGATCTGGGATATCTGATACTGCGGGGGGAGCGGCAGAGCCGTACCATGGCGGTGGGCAGCCGTCTGGTGGAAGCATTGCGCTGCTATATGAAAGAGGGCCGGGAAAAGCTCTTGAAGGGAAGAGAGAGCGACGCGCTGTTTGTCAACTGCAACGGCAGCCGCCTAAGCCGCCAGGGCGTCTGGAAAGTTGTAAAATACTATGGGGAGATGGCAGGGATACAGGAATTGACGCCGGACGGTCTGCGCCTGCCGGCTGGACAGACCATTTAGAGCCGAGAAAGACGATCACATAGGAATGAGATTGGAGGCGGCTGCAAAACAAAGATCCTATGCAAGATAGGGGACACAAATTATCATAGCTATCGTTTGTGGTTCATCTGCGTTTTGCAACTGCCTCCATTTATTATAGGAAATTACTGTTCATAATTAGGATTCCATCCCATATCCCAATCCCCGTCAAACGCTTGCATCCAAAGCGTTTTTCTTTTTTTATCCCCATATTCCTCATCTGGCCTACAGGCCGAAAGGCATCGGATCACAAACTATCGGCAATCTCATACAGCAGTTTTTCGGAATCCTCCCAGCCCAGGCAGGGATCGGTGATGGATTTTCCGTAGATGTGCTCCCCGATTTTCTGGCAGCCGGGCTCCAGGTAGCTCTCGATCATCAGGCCCTTGACCATGCGGCCGATCTCCGGATTGTGGCGGCGGCTGTGCAGGACTTCCTTGGCGATGCGGATCTGTTCGCGGTACTGTTTGCCGGAATTGGCATGGTTGCAGTCGATGATGCAGGCGGGGTAGAGCAATTCCCGCTCGGCGTACATCTGATGCAGCAGAAGAAGATCTTCGTAATGATAATTGGGCAGGCTCTGCCCGTGCTTATTGACATAGCCGCGCAGAATCGTGTGGGCCAGAGGATTTCCGCTGGTGCGCACCTCCCAGCCGCGGAAGATAAAGGTATGTTTCTGCTGGGCGGCATAGACCGAATTCAGCATGACCGAGATATCGCCGCCGGTGGGATTTTTCATGCCGGCCGGCACGTCCATGCCGCTGGCCGTAAGCCGGTGCTGCTGATTTTCCACGGAGCGTGCGCCGACAGCCACATAGGACAGAACGTCGGATAAATAGCGGTAGTTCTCGGGATAGAGCATTTCGTCCGCGGCGGGCAGCCCCGCTTCCCGGATGGCATCCATGTGCAGGCGGCGGATCGCTACCAAGCCGGCCAGAAGGTCTTCCTCCTTGTCCGGGTCCGGCTGGTGCAGAAGGCCCTTGTAGCCGTCTCCGTTGGTGCGGGGCTTGTTGGTGTAGATGCGGGGAATGATCACCAGCTTATCCGCAGTTTTATCCTGAACGGCGCGCAGCCGGTGCAGGTAATCAAAGATGGCGTCGGGGTTGTCTGACGAGCAGGGACCGATGATCATGAGAAAACGGGAATCTTCCCCGGTAAAAATACGGCGGATCTCCTCGTCTCGCTTGGCTTTCAGGGCGCAGAGCGCGTCGGACATCGGGAATTGTTTTTTAATTTCAGCCGGAACCGGCAGCTTTGCAATAAATTCAAAACTCATGGCAAACTCCTTTTTCTTGTGTTTTTCTTATGGGGCCTTTTTTCTCTGGGCGGGAAAACACTGCCTTTTATCATAGTATAGAAAATTGTTTCTGGCAAGCTTTTTCCTTTGTCAAATCCGATTTTTTATGATATGCTGTAAGGGATGCAACAGACCGCCGGGCATGATTCGGGAAGCCATGTGTTTTTCTGATATACTCATACGAGCCTCCTCTATGTTACCGGCAGAAGCTGCTGGTGTGAGAACACCTTTACACACTGTACATAGACCAAGGGAGGATACGGGAATGCAGTACAGAAAATTTGGCCGCACTGGCTGTGAAATCTCGGCGCTGGGATTTGGCTGTATGCGTCTGCCGATGACGGGCAGCGAGCCGTCGGATGTCGATAAGCCGGAAGCGATTCGCCTGATCCGTCATGCCATCGAACAGGGCGTGAACTACGTGGATACGGCTTACAATTACCACGGCGGACAGAGCGAGGCCGTGGTGGGGGAGGCGCTTCTTGACGGATATCGAGAGAAGACGTATTTGGCGACGAAATGCCCGGTTTGGCTGGTGGACAAACCGGAGGACTTTGACCGGCTTTTGGACGAGCAGCTCGCGAAGCTTCAGACAGATCACATTGATTTTTATCTGCTTCATGCGCTGCATCAGGATAGCTGGGAGAATCGCGTGAAGAGACATGGTCTGATTGAGAAGATGAAGGAAGCCAAGGCGGACGGCCGGATTCGGTTTATGGGATTTTCATTCCATGACAGCCTGACTCTGTTTCGGGAGATTGTGGATGCCAGCGAAGACTGGGATTTTTGCCAGATTCAGCACAACTACATTGATACGAACAACCAGGCCGGCAGCGAGGGACTGACTTACGCCGCGTCCAAGGGGCTGGGCGTGATTATTATGGAGCCGCTTCTGGGCGGAAGGTTGGCAGCGGCCCCTGAACAGGTGGCAAAGGTACTGCCAGAGGATCGCTCGGCGGTGGAGTGGGCCTTTGACTATCTGTGGGATAAGCCGGAGGTGGGATTCCTTCTCAGCGGAATGGGAAGTATGGAGATGGTGGAGCAGAATCTGGTCTATGCCGGCCGGAGTCATACGGGAATGGTGCCGGAGGCAGAGCGCCCTCTGTACGAGCGGGCCAAAGAAGTCTTTGACACGATGGCCATTGTTCCCTGCACCAAGTGCGGTTATTGTATGCCCTGTCCCTTCGGCGTGGATATCCCTGGCGTTTACGATGCCTACAACAAGACGGCATCCCAGGGAATGCGCAGGGCCAAGGAGGTCTATGCCGCTTTGGAGGGCCAGGCGGATCGGTGCCAAAGCTGCGGCCGCTGTGAAGAACACTGTCCGCAGCATATCCGCACATCGGAGCGTATGCCGGAGATTGTAAAGGCATTTGCTGAAAAATAGCATAAAAAGCAGTGACAAAAGAAGCAGTGACAAAAAAAGACGAAGAAAAACATGAAGACATTTCACGAAAACATTGAGGGAGAAAAAAACAATGGAAACCAAAAATATTTGGAGTAAGTACACAGAACAGGAAGAGCGGGATCTGGTTCAGGTGAACGAAGAATACAAGGATTTTCTGAACCGCGGCAAGACCGAGCGTGAGTGCATTGTCCGGGCGGTGGCCATGGCCGAGGAGAAGGGCTACCGCAGCCTGGAGAGCGTGATCGCAGCGGGTGAGACGCTGAAAGCCGGGGATAAGGTGTATGCGGTCAATATGAAAAAGAGCATAGCTCTGTTTCAGATCGGTGAAAAACCTATGACTGAGGGAATGAATATCCTGGGCGCGCATGTGGACTCCCCCCGTCTGGACATCAAACAGAATCCTCTGTATGAGGACTCGGATTTCGCCTATCTGGACACCCACTATTACGGCGGAATCAAGAAATATCAGTGGGTGGCCAGCCCCATGTCCCTGCACGGCGTCGTGGCAAAAAAGGACGGCTCCGTCGTCGATGTGGTGATCGGTGAGGACGAGAGCGATCCGGTATTCTGCATTACGGATCTGCTTGTACATCTGGCCGGCGAGCAGTTAAAGCAGAAAGCCAGCGTGGTGATCGCCGGCGAGGACCTGAACTTGCTGGTGGGCAGCCGTCCGCTGAAAAAGGAAGAGAAGGAAGCGGCAAAAGACGAGGACAAGGCAGCCGGCAAAGAGCTGGTAAAGGCGCAGATCCTGTCCATTCTGAAGGAAAAATACGGGATGGAAGAAGAGGACTTTCTCTCGGCCGAGCTGGAGGTGGTTCCGGCGGGCAAGGCCAGAGACTGCGGCTTGGATCGCAGCATGGTTCTGGGCTATGGACAGGACGACCGGATCTGTGCGTATACGTCCCTGGCGGCGATTCTGGAAATGGCGTCCGTGGAGCGGACGGCCTGCTGCTTGCTGGTGGATAAGGAAGAAATCGGAAGCGTGGGCGCGACCGGTATGAGTTCCCTGTTTTTTGAGAATACTGTAGCGGAGATCCTGGACCGGATGGGGCAGTATTCGGAGCTGGCGCTGCGCCGCTGCCTGTCCCGTTCCCGCATGCTGTCCTCGGACGTCAGCGCAGGTTTTGATCCGATTTACGCGCAGTCCTTTGAGAAGAAAAACGCAGCGTTTCTGGGCCGGGGTATGTCCTTCAACAAGTTTACCGGCTCGCGCGGCAAGAGTGGTTCCAACGACGCCAACGCGGAGTACATTGCCAGACTGCGCCGTATTTTTGACGAGGCCGGCGTGTCCTTCCAGACGGCCGAACTTGGCAAAGTTGATGTGGGAGGGGGCGGAACCATCGCCTATATTCTGGCGAAATATGGGATGGAAGTGATCGACAGCGGCCTGCCGGTCTTAAATATGCACGCCTTATATGAGGTGTCCAGCAAGGCGGACATTTACGAGGCGGTCCGGGGCTATAAGGCATTTTTGGCTGACGGACAGGCGTAAGCGCCGGATACCAAAAACCGGCGGATGCCGGTAAGGACGTACGGCCGCCGGTAAAAGCGAGAAAGCCGGACAACAGAAGAGCCGATAGATTCCGGCAGAGCCGGATAACAGGAAAGGAGAAGTCATGAAAATTTGCAATGCATTGGTGTATACAGAGGAGGGCGTGTTCGCGCGCAGGGACGTGCTGGTGGAGGACGGAAAGATTCTGAAGGTGGCAGAGGAGGGGGAACTTTCGTCTATCTCGGACGATACCGTGCTGGACGGAAAGGGGATGTACCTGATTCCCGGCCTGACAGATATTCATTTTCACGGCTGTGTCGGCTATGATTTCTGCGACGGAACCGAGGAGGCCATCGAAGCCATTGCCCGGTATGAGGCGAAAAACGGCGTGACCACGATCTGCCCGGCCACAATGACGTTTTCCGAGGAGATCCTGACAGGCATCTGCGAGACGGCAAGAAAATACCGGGAGGAGGATGCCGACCGCCACGCGGGCGCTGCTCTGGTGGGCATCAACATGGAAGGGCCTTTCATTTCCATGGAAAAGAAGGGCGCACAGAATCCGGCCTATATTCACAAGCCGGACGAGGGAATGTACCGCCGTCTCCAGGAAGCTTCCGGCGGTCTGATCAAGCTGGTGGACATTGCGCCGGAGACGGAGGATGCCATGGCATTTATCAAGGCGGTTCACGGGGAGGCGGTCTGCTCGCTGGCTCACACCACGGCGGATTATGAAATATCTATGGAAGCCTTTGCAAACGGCGCCAGCCATGTGACGCATCTGTACAATGCCATGCCGCCGTACACGCACCGCAAACCCGGCCTGATCGGAGCGGCGGCAGATACGCCCGGCTGCGAGGTGGAGCTGATCTGTGACGGCGTTCACATTCATCCGGCGGTTGTGCGGGCAACGCTGCGCATGTTCGGCACGGATCGCGTGATTATGATCAGCGACAGCATGAGCGCCACCGGCATGGAAGACGGCATGTATTCGCTGGGCGGACAGCCCGTGAAAGTTTGCGGCAATCTGGCGACGCTTGCGGACGGCACGATCGCGGGTTCCGCCACCAATCTGATGCGCTCCCTCCAGGTCGTGGTGAAAGATATGGGGGTTCCGTTAGAGACGGCGGTGCGCCTGGCGGCGGTGAACTCGGCAAAATCCATCGGTATTTATGGCGAGTACGGAAGCATAACGCCCGGCAAGGTCGCCAATCTGGTGCTGTTGGATTCGGACCTGAACGTAAAGAAAGTGATTTTGAACGGAGAAGAATACAAGGGATAACAGGGCTGGACAAATGAGGAAGACAGGCCGAAAACCGGCATGGGACCCGGTTTTCGGCCTGTTTTGCGAAATACAGCGGCAAAAGGAAGCTTTCAAGGGAAGGAGACGGCAGGTGACAGAGCAGAAGGAGACGCCGCAGATGCAGGCGTGCCGTCTGTGTCCAAGAGAGTGCGGCGCGGATCGGACGGCAGGGCAGCGGGGGCGCTGCCGGATGACAGCCCGTCTTACAGCGGCGCGGGCGGCTTTACATATGTGGGAAGAACCGTGTCTGTCCGGAGAAGAGGGATCCGGGGCTGTGTTTTTTTCCGGCTGCGCGCTTGGCTGCGTATACTGTCAGAACCGGGAGATCGCATCCGGCCGGGTGGGAAAGGAGATTTCTGTAAACCGGCTGGCGGAGATTTTTCTGACCTTGCAGAGACAGCGGGCCAACAATATCAACCTGGTGACGGCGGGGCATTTTGCAGTGCCGGTTGCGCGGGCGCTGGAATTGGCAAAGACACAGGGCCTGCGGATTCCGGTGGTGTATAACAGCAGCGGCTACGAGAAGGAGGAGACGCTCCGGATGCTTGACGGGCTGGTGGATATCTATCTGCCGGATCTGAAATACTGGTCGCCGGATCTGGCCGGCCGGTATTCGGCGGCTTGGGACTACTTCGATGTGGCGGCAAAAGCCATAGAGGAGATGGTGCGCCAGATTTTCGGAAAGGGCACGCCGCCGCGTGATGGAAAGACGGGGCTGGAGGCGGGGCGGCGCGCGGTATTTGACGACAGAGGACAGATGCAGCGCGGCGTGATTGTGCGGCATCTGCAGCTTCCGGGATGTCTGGAAGATTCCAAACATGTGATCCGGTATCTGTACGAGACATACGGGGACCAGATTTATATCAGTATTATGAACCAGTATACGCCGCCGGCAGACATAAGCCGTTTCCCGGAGCTGAACCGGCGCCTGACGAAAAGAGAGTACGATAAGCTGGTAAACTATGCCATCGGACTGGGGGTTGAAAACGGATTTATCCAGGAGGGGAGGACAGCTTCTGAGAGCTTTATCCCAGCGTTTGATTTGGAGGGAATATGAAGAGGCAGTGCAGGGATGAAGGACAAGAAATAAGGAGGAGAATCGGAATGCGATTGGTTACAGAGACCGGCAGTTTGACAGAAGCGTTTTCCGATGAGGACAGCGTGCGGATTTTGGCGAAAGCAGGTTTTGACGCCATGGACTGGTCATTTTTTTCCATGCTTTCCGGAAAGACGGTATGGTGCGGCGATTCCTGGAAGGAACATGCCGCGCGTGTGCGGGAGACGGCCACAGAATAAACGGAATCCAAAAACCCGGTCTGGATTTTCTTGCCTGTCTGTGTTATACTATTGGCATGTGGGCGTCACAGCCTGGCGGCAGGTTGCCGGAATACAGGAAATAAGGAGGAACAGTTTAATGAGAGTAGGAGCATTGGAGGCAGGCGGCACAAAGATGGTGTGCGCCGTTGCGGAGGTGGACGGCAAGGAATCCTGGGAGATTCTGGATCGGATTTCCCTTCCGACTGAGACACCAGAGAAGACCGTTCCGGCCATGCTTTCGTATTTTAAGGGAAAAGGGATCGAAGCCCTGGGCATTGCCTGCTTTGGCCCGGTGGATCTGCATAAGGATTCTCCTACCTATGGATGTATCACGACCACGCCGAAGCTGGAGTGGGCCGGTTATGATATCGTAGGTATTTTTGAAAAAGAACTGGGCATTCCGGTGGGCTTTGACACGGACGTCAACGGCTCTCTGTTAGGCGAAGCGTACTACGGCTGTGCCAGAGGCTTAAAGAACAGCATCTACATTACCATCGGCACCGGCGTCGGCGCGGGGATTATGACCAACGGGCAGATGCTTCATGGTATGCTGCATCCGGAGGCGGGGCATATCACGCTTCACCGCCATGAGAAGGACGCAGATTTCCAGGGAAAATGTCCGTTCCATGACAGTTGTCTGGAAGGGCTGGCGGCCGGACCGGCCATTGAGAAGCGGTGGGGAAAGAAGGCGGCGGACCTGGCGGACGTACCAGAAGTGTGGGAGATGGAAGCCTATTACATCGCCCAGGCGCTGGTGAATTTCATTTTGGTGCTGTCTCCGGAGAAGATTATTCTGGGCGGCGGCGTCATGCATCAGGAACAACTGTTTCCTCTGATACGAAAAGAGGTCAGCCGTCAGATGAACGGCTATATCAAGACGGCGCAGATGGAAAATCTGGACGACTATATTGTGGGCGCCAGCCTGGGCGATAACCAGGGAATTCTGGGAGCCTGCCGTCTGGCCTTGGAGGCTCTTTGATGTCTCTGTTTCTTTTGGCTGGGCCGTCTGGCTCCGGCAAGACTACATATTTATATGAAGAACTGATGAAAGAGGCGGAACGTAGTTCCGCCTTTCAGGCTTTGGCCGTGGTGCCGGAGCAGTTTACGATGCAGACGCAGAAGGACCTGGTGACGCTCCAGGAAAACCACAGCGTGATCCAGATTGATATTCTGAGTTTTGACCGGCTGGCCTACCGGGTGATGGGAGAGCAGGGAGCAGAAGGACTGACGGTTTTGGACGATATGGGCAAGCTGATGGTTCTGCGCCGGGCGGCGGCTCTGTGCAGCGAGGAGCTGCGCGTTTTCCGCAAAAATCTGGACAAGGCCGGCTTTATCGACAAGATCAAGTCCATGCTCAGCGAGCTGTACCAATACCGGATCGACATCGCGGAGCTGGATCGGCTGATTGGGGAGACGGGAGGCGAGCCGCTTCTGCAGCGAAAGCTGCAGGAGATCCGGACGCTCTATGTATCCTTTGACCAGAGCATGGAGGAGGACACGATCCCCTCCGAACGCCTGCTCGACATTCTTTGCCGCCTGATTCCCGTATCCGGACTGATTCGGGACAGCGTCGTGACTTTTGATGGATTTACCGGCTTTACGCCGGCGCAGTATCAGGTTCTGGAAGTGCTGATGCGCTATGCCAGGCGGGTGATTGTGACGGTGACGGTTGACGGCGCGCTGGTGCGGGAGGAGGAACACGCTTCCCGCTCAGAGAGGGAGAAGGCACTTCTGTCTTCCAACCGGCAGTTGTTTGAGATGAGTCTGACAACCCTGCATACGCTGCGCCGCCTGGCAGCAAAGAATGGCGTGACCGTGGAGCAGGAGCGGATTTTTGAACCAGGTCTTCGGTTTGGGCGCTCTCCGGCTCTGGCGGCGCTGGAACGTCAGTTCCTGCGCTGTCCGCTGACCCCGTATGACGGCGAGGGGAAGTCCCGTCTGGACGGCGTTGCTCTGCGGGAGGCGAAAGACCGCCGGGAGGAGCTGGAAACCGTGGCGAGAGAGATTTTCCGGCTGGTGCGAAAGGAGGGCCTGCGCTATCGGGATATTGCCCTGGTCAGCAGCGATATCGCCGGGTATGAACCGGTGATCCGCCAGGTTTTTGACCGCTGTAAAATCCCCTTTTTTATTGATGTGAAAAATAATATGATGGGGCATCCTCTGGTGGCGTTTCTGAGAGGAGCGCTGGAGGCGGTGGAGAAGGATTTCTCCTATGAAACCGTGTTTGCCTGCCTGAAAAGCGGGATGGCCTCTCTTGGGGAAGAAGATCTCTTTGAGCTGGAAAATTATGTGCTGGCGACAGGGCTGAGAGGGCGGCGTGCCTGGAGCGAGACGTGGGAGCGGGTTTACCGGGGCGGCGAGCACATTGACCTGGAACGGCTCAATCAGGTCCGCTTACAGGCGATTGAGCCGTTGCTTGCGCTGCGAAGCGATCTGAAGGAAGCGGACGGTATGGTGGTGGGATATGCCGGGGCCGTGGTGCGGTTTATGCAGAACCAGGGGGTGGAGAACCGCTTAAAGCAGATGGCAAAACAACTGGAAAAAGACGGGCAGCCGCGTCTGTCTTTGGAGTATGAGCAGGCTTACGGGAAGGTGCTGGAGCTCCTGGATAAAATCGTGGATCTCTTTGGCAGCGGCCATGTGTCGGTGCGGGAATGGAGGGAGATCCTGGATACCGGTTTTTCGGAGATCCGCGTAGGAGTGATTCCGGCCTGTGTGGATCGGGTGGTGGCAGGCGACATGCACCGGACCCGATTAAAGGACCCCAAGGTGCTTTTTTTTGTGGGGGCCAACGACGGGCTGGTTCCCGCCGGCGGGGAGAAGGCCAGTCTCCTCTCGGATATGGACCGGCGCAGCCTGCAGAAACACGGAGTGTATCTGGCGCCGACGAAACAGGAAAACGGCTTTATCGACCGCTTCTATCTGTATCTGACGCTGACAAAGCCGTCCCTGGCTCTGTATGTATCCTGGTGCCGGCAGAGTCCGAGCGGGGCAGCGATGACAGCCTCTTATCTGATCGGAGAGCTGCAGGGAGTTTTTCCTGGCCTTCGGGTGGAAGACGCCGGTGAAAACATACCGTTTACGGATCGGATTATGACGCAGGAGACGGCAAAGAGTGCGCTGTTATCCGGATTGTCCGGATATATGGAAGGGAAAGAACCGGCGGCCTGGCGGGAGCTGTACAGCCTGTTTTTGGAGCAGGAAGGGGCCGAGTCCATGGTCCGCTTTCTCGACGCGGCTTTTTTGACATACCGGGAGGAGAGCATGGGACCGGCGGTGGCGAAAGCTTTGTACGGAGAGATTCTGGAGGGCAGCGTCACCAGGCTGGAGCAGTATGCGGCCTGCGCGTACGCACAGTTTCTGTCCTACGGATTGCGCTTGATGAAGCGGCAGCTTCACACGTTTGCGGCGGCCGATATGGGGACGCTGTTTCATGAGGTGATCCGGCGCTTTTTTGCCAAGGTGTACGGGGAAGAAGCCGAGTCGGAAGAACAGCCCGCCGCGCTGACGGACGAGGAGACGCGCCGCCGTCTGGTTCATCTGTGTCTGATGGAAGCGGCCGAAGAGGGCGGCAGCCGGGGACTGACTGGAACGGCCAGGGGCGAGTATCTGCTCAGGCGGGTGGAGCGCACGGCAGACCGCACGCTGTGGGCGCTCTGCGAGCAGCTTGCCAGAGGTGATTTCAAGCCCGCGGAGGTGGAAGTGGAGTTTGACGGCCGGGACAGCCGCGCCATGAATCTGATGGTGGATGCGGATACGCTGATGCGCCTGCACGGCCGGATTGACCGGGTAGATACCTGCGCGGGCAAAAAGCAGCCGGATGCGCCGGAGGCGGATGAGATTTATGTCAAGATCATTGATTACAAGACCGGCAATACGACCTTTGACTTGGTGGGCGTCTACTATGGCCTGCAGCTACAGCTCGTGGTTTATCTGGATGCGGCGATGGAGCGGGAGCGGCGCAGGCACAACGGCCGCCGGGTCATTCCGGCAGGCATCTTCTATTATAATATCCGCGATCCCTTTATCCCCGTGGACGCGGCCGGGGCGGCTGCGCCGGATAAAGAGGAGCTGCAGGACGCCTATCTGAAGGGGCTTCGCATGAACGGGATTGTCAATAGAGAGCGCCGCATCTACCGCCGGATGGACCGGTTCATCGGCGCGCAGTCCGACGCCTCTCCCGTGATCCCGGTGGTGGAGAAGGACGGGGAGCTGGTGGAGAAACGCTCTTCGGCGGCCGATACCCGCCAACTGACCGCGCTGTGTGAATTTGTCCGGGAGAAGATGCGGGAATTCGGAAAAAAGATCGTGGACGGAGATCTGGCGGTGAACCCTTATATCCGGGACGGCCGGACCGGCTGTGATACCTGCCCGTACGGGGCAGTGTGCGGTTTTGACAAGAAAACGCCCGGTTATGAGTTCCGCCGCCTGGGAGACCTGGAGGCGCAGGAGATTTGGCAGAAGGTGCAGAACCGGACCGGGTCCGGTCAGGAATAGCGAAAGGAGCACAAAGATATGGCAGTGACCTGGACCGAAGAACAGAAGAAGGTAATTGAGCTGAGAGGGCGCAATATCCTGGTGGCGGCGGCGGCAGGCAGCGGGAAGACGGCGGTTTTGGTGGAACGGATTCTATCCCGGCTCACCGACAGGTCCGACCCGGTAAATGTGGATGAACTGCTGATCGTAACGTTCACCAGGGCGGCGGCGGCGCAGATGCGGGACCGGATCGGCCAGGCTCTGAAAGCCCGCCTGGAAAAGACGCCGGAGAACGTACATCTGCAGAGGCAACTGACTTTGCTGCATTATGCCCAGATCACTACCATTGACAGCTTCTGCAGCCATGTGCTGCGCAGTCATTTTGACGAGCTGGATCTGGACCCGGACTTTCGGATCGGAGACGAGGGGGAGCTGCGCCTGATCCGGGGCGACCTGATCGAACAGCTCATGGAAGACCACTACGGCGCCGGGGATGCCGATTATGAGGAGCTGGTGGAGACGATGGCCGTGGGAAAAGCCGACGGCGGGATCGCAGATCTGATTGAAACGCTGTTCTTTTTCGTCAGTGCGCATCCGTTTCCGGAAAAAACGCTGCGCCGGTGGGGCGGCGTCTTGGAAGCGGGCGGCGAAGAGGAAGATCCAGAGGAAGAAAAACCGGAGAATCAAAGCGCGAAACAAAAAGGCGGAGGGCTGGACAAGCAGGACTGGATGAACTATCTGCTGGAACAGATGCACCGGGAGGCCGGAGAGAGGATCGAGCAGTACGAGCAGGCGATTCGTCTTTGTATGTCGCCGTACGGTCCGTCGGCCTACGTTCCTATGTTTGAGAGCGACCGAGAGCAGGCGGAGCGGGTTTTTCGGGCAGGCAGTTTTGATGCGCTGCGGCGGGCGCTGGAAGAGATGAATTTTATCCGAAAGCCGGTGATCCGCGACAAATCGGTGGATGCAGAGAAAAAGGAGAGACTTTCGGCCTTTCGGGACGAATGCAAAAAGGCCATGCAGAAATGGCAGGAGCTTTTCGATTTTCCCGATGAGGAGGAGACAAGACGTCAGTGGGAGCAGAGCGAGAGGCCGCTTCGGACGCTGTGCAGGCTGACGCAGGAATTTATGGAACGCTTTGCATCGTACAAGAAGGAGAGGCGCCTGCTGGACTTTAATGATCTGGAGCATCTGGCGCTTCAGATTCTCACAGATGAGAAAGAGGGCCGTGTTGTGCCGAGCGCCGTGGCAAGGCGGCTGCAAAACAGTTACCGGGAGGTCATGATCGATGAGTATCAGGACAGCAATCTGGTGCAGGAGCTTCTGCTGTCCAGTGTGGCCGGTCATTGGGTGGGACGCCCGAACCAGTTTATGGTGGGGGATGTCAAGCAGAGCATCTACAAATTCCGCATGGCAAGGCCGGAGATCTTCATGGAGAAGTACGCTTCCTACACCAGGGAGGACAGTGAAAATCAGAGGGTTGACCTGCATAAAAATTTCCGCAGCCGCCCCGAAGTGCTGGACGCTGCAAACTTTATCTTCAGCCGGATTATGGCAAAGGCTCTGGGCGGCATCACATATGACGAGCAGAACGCGCTGCATGCGGGAGCCGTCTTTGCCGAGCCGGAGGAAGAAGAAAAACCGGGGGCATACCGGACCAAACTTCTCCTGGTGGATCTGGCCGACGATGAGGGATATCGAAAGGAGATCGACGCGAAGGAGGCGGAGGCCAAAGCCATCGCCGGTCAGATCCGGGATCTGACCGACGAAAAAGACGGGCTGAAGATCTGGGACAGCGCAGAAGGCCGGTACCGGACGGCCGGATTCGGGGATATCGTCATTTTGCTTCGCACCTTCACCGGCTGGGCGGAAGTGTTTGTCAACGTGCTGCTCAACGCGGGGATTCCGGCGTTTGCGCAGTCCTCCACCGGCTATTTTACGACGCTGGAAGTGCAGACTGTGCTGAACTGCCTCCGGATTCTGGACAATCCGATGCAGGACATTCCGCTGGCGGCGGTCATGCACTCGCCGGTCGGCGGTTTCTCCTCGGAGGAGATGGCAGCGCTGAAAGCCGGTTTTGTGAAAGCCGGCAGCCCGGGCAGCGTTTCGGGGCTGTACGGAGCCTGTCTGTATGGAAGCGGGAGATGCCCGGAGAACCAGGAGGAAGCCGTCTCGGCGGCGGATACGCCTTTAAGACGCAAAACCGAGGCTTTTCTGGCGCAGCTTGACAGGCTGCGCCGCCAAGCCGTCTACCTGTCTCTGCATGAGCTGCTGCAGCATCTCTACGAAGATACCGGTTATTATGAGCTGGCGTCCGTGATGCCGGACGGCGCGGTGCGGCGGGCCAATCTGGATATGCTGATGGAGAAAGCGGTCGCCTATGAGGGAACCAGTTATTACGGTCTGTTTGACTTTGTCCGCTACATTGAGAACCTGCAGAAATACGATGTGGATTTCGGGGAAGCGGCGCCGGACGGCGAGAGCGGGAACACGGTGCGCATCACGACGATTCACAAGAGCAAGGGTCTGGAATACCCGGTTGTATTTGTGGCCGGAACCGGAAAAACGTTTAACCGGCAGGACAGCCGGGCGCGCATTCTGATGCATCCGGATCTGGGGCTGGCCGCCGACTACGTGGATATGGAAAACCGCCTGCGCACGCCCACGCTGAAAAAACAGGTGCTGGCCCGCAGGCTGAACCTGGACAATCTGGGGGAGGAGCTGCGCGTCTTGTATGTGGCGATGACCCGCGCCAAGGAAAAGCTGTTTCTGACCGGAACGGATAAGCATCTGAGAAAGAAGCTGGCAAAAAGCGCCGCGCGGGCCGGAGGGGACGGGCCGCTGCCGTCTTTTCTGGTGGCGGAGAGCGCCTCTTTTTTAGACTGGCTGCTTTTAAGCCTGGGCGGGGTAGAAAATCCGCCCATCGACAGCGAGGTGATTTCCTTTACCGAGCTTTTGCCGGCCGAGGTGGAGAATCAGTTTCTGCGGCTTCACGCCAGAGAGGCGCTGGAACAGTGGGACTGGGAGCAGGTTTACGACGAGGAGGCGCGTCGGGACATAAAAGAGCGGCTGGCGTTTACATACCAGTATTTAGCCGATGAGACGCTACCGGTCAAGCTGTCCGTCTCGGAGTTAAAGCACGCGGCGCTGGAGGAGGAGCCGGAGAGCTGCCGCCTGATCGAACCGGAGCCGGAGGAAGCGCTTCTGCCCCGTTTTCTGACCAAGGAACAGGCGGTGCGCGGCGCTTCCCGCGGCACGGCCTACCACAAAGTGATGGAGCGCGTGGATTTCAGAGAGCTGAGCGTCTGGGGAGGCAAGCGGGATTTCGACAGCCTGTCCGCGCTTTTTGACGCCTGGTGCAGCCAGGGAATTCTGACAAAGGAGGAGGCGGCTGCCGTGAACCGGTCGCAGATTCTTTCATTTGCCTCCTCGCCGGTCACGGCCCGGATGGCGAAAGCGCAGGCGGCCGGCCGTCTGTACCGGGAAAAACCTTTTGTTATGGGGGTGCCGGCCGGGGAGATTTATCCGGGCTGTGAAAGCGAGGAGCTGGTTTTGGTTCAGGGTATTATCGACGTATACTGGCAGGAGGAGGACGGGCTCTATATTCTGGACTATAAGACGGACCGGGTGGGAAAAGAGGACGGCGAGCAGGTGCTGGTGCGCCGCTACCGCGCGCAGCTTTCCTATTATGCGGACGCGCTGTCCCGCGCCATGGGGCTGCCGGTGCGGGAGGTATATCTGTATTCCTTTACCCTAAACCGTCTGATAACAGGCTTTGTAATATAATTGTAACAAATATTGCGGTTTTCAAATGAGAGGAAAACGGTTATACTGGACAAAGAGATCGAATCGTGAAAGGAGTTTCATCTATGAACCATACAGCAGAAAAGGGGCAGGAGGCGCAGAAGACGGCCATTGAAACCGTCGGGAAAGTGAAGGCGCTCATCGCCTATGAATGTCTGGAAGAGCGCTGGATCGACGAGCTGAATTCGCAGGCGCTGATCTGCCGTCACAGAAAGAGCGGAGCCAGGCTGTTTCTTTTATCCAACGACGACGAAAATAAAGTTTTTACGGTCAGCTTCCGCACGCCTCCGGCAGACAGTACCGGTCTGCCGCATATTCTGGAACACAGCGTTCTTTGCGGTTCGCGCAAGTTTCCGGCCAAGGACCCCTTTGTGGAGCTGGTGAAAGGTTCTCTGAATACCTTTTTAAACGCTATGACCTATCCGGATAAGACGCTCTATCCGGTGGCAAGCTGCAATGACAAGGATTTTCAGAATCTGATGGACGTATATATGGACGCCGTCCTGCATCCCAATATCTGCGAGAATGAGAAAATCTTTCGTCAGGAGGGATGGCATTATGAGATGGAGAGCGCCGAGGACCCTCTGACAATCAACGGCGTGGTTTATAATGAGATGATCGGCGCCTATTCGCAGCCGGAAGGGCTTTTGGAGGCTTTTACGCAGAAAGCGCTGTTTCCGGATACCTGCTACGGGCAGGATTCGGGCGGCGACCCGGATCACATTCCGGAGCTGAGTTACGAGGGATTTCAGGATTTTTACCGCCGGTATTATCATCCGTCCAACAGCTTTATCTATCTGTACGGCGATATGGATATGGCAGAGAAGCTGACCTGGTTAGATCAGGAGTATCTGCAGGAGTATGAAGCGGCGGACATCGACTCCCGCATCCGGGAGCAGAAGCCCTTTCTGCAGCCGGCCGAGCAGACGCAGTTTTATCCTCTGACTGAGGAGGAGGACGAAGAGCAGCAGACATATCTGTCCGTCAGTTCGGTGGTGGGAATGGAGCTGGACCCGAGAGCCTACGTAGCGTTTCAGATTCTGGAATACGCCCTTCTAACCGCGCCGGGCGCTCCCTTAAAGCAGGCTCTTTTGGACGCCGGGATCGGCAAGGACGTACTCGGCGGTTTCAACAGCGGAATTTTGCAGCCGTATTTCAGCGTCATAGCGAAGAATGCCGACAGCGGCCAGAAGGAAGAGTTCCTTTCGCTGGTGGATGAGACGCTTCGCCGGATCGCGCAGGAGGGGATCGACCGGAAATCTCTGCTGGCCGGTTTAAACTATTATGAATTTAAATACCGGGAGGCGGATTACGGCTCGTTTCCCAAGGGATTGATGTACGGCCTGCAGTGCTTTGATAGCTGGCTGTACGACGAGTCGGATCCGTTTATGCATCTGGCCTACGCCGGCACGTTTCGGTGGCTGAAACAGGAGATAGAGAACGGATATTTTGAAAATCTGATCCGGGAGAAGCTTTTGGACAATCCTCACAGTGCCGTGATCGTGCTGTGCCCCGAAAAAGGGCTTTCGGAGAAAAAGGAAGCGGCTCTGGCAAAACGGCTGGCAGAGAAAAAAGCGGCCATGAGCGAGTCGGAGAGGGAAGAGCTGGCGCGGGCGACGCGGGAACTGAAAGCGTATCAGGAGGAGCCCACGGACCCGGAGATTCTCAAAAAAATCCCGATGCTGACCAGAGAGGACATCCGCCGGAACGTATGGCCTCTCAACGCGAAGGAATCAAAGGACTGCGGCGTGACGGTACTGCACCACGATTTGTTTACGGCCGACATCGGTTATCTGCGCCTGTTGTTTGACGTGGAGGCTGTGGAGGATGAGGATCTTCCGGTGCTGGCGCTGTTAAGCTCCGTGATGGGATATATGGATACCGACCGGTTCGGATACCGGGAGCTGTTCAATGAAATCCACATCGAGACCGGAGGGATCAGCACCGGCATCTCCACCTACGTCGATGCCCGCGACAGACAGTTTTGTTCGATGTTTGAGTTTTCGGCAAAAACCTTGTACGATAAGCTGGATTTCTGCTTTGAGATCATAGAGGAGATGATACGCCGGACCCGGTTTGACGATGAGAAACGTCTGCGTGAGATCATAGCGGAGGGAAAATCGCGGTCACAGATGCGGCTTTTGTCGGCGGGACATCAGGCAGCGGTGCTGCGTGCCTCTTCCTATCTGTCGGAATCGGCCTGTTTTGGGGAACAGACAGGCGGAATTGCATATTATAAATTTATCGAGGATCTGGATGCGCATTTTGACGAGCGGAAAGAAGACGTCATTGCCCGGCTGAAAAAGGTGGCGGCACAGGTCTTTACGCCGGACCGGCTGATCGTCAGCTATACGGCGGATAGAGACGGTTTTGAGATGCTCCATAAGCCGCTGTCCTCTTTTGTGGAGGGTCTGTACCCGAAGGGACAGCCAACCGCCGTCCGCAGACTGCCCATAAAAAAGAAGAACGAGGGTTTTCTGTCCTCGTCCGGGGTGCAGTATGTGGCGCAGTGCGGAAATTTCCGTGACGCCGGCTTTGCCTACACCGGCGCGCTCCGGATTCTGAAGCTGATTCTTTCGTATGATTATCTGTGGATTCAGCTTCGGGTGAAGGGCGGCGCGTACGGCTGTATGAGCGGTTTTGGCAAGAGCGGGGACAGCTATTTTGTCTCTTACCGGGACCCGCATTTAAAGAAGACGCTCTCCGTGTATCAGGGAATACCGGACTATCTGCGAACTTTTGAGGCAGAGGAACGCGAGATGACAAAATACGTGATCGGGACCATCAGCGAGATGGATACGCCGCTCACCCCCTTTGCCAAGGGCAGCCGTTCTCTGGCCGCCTGGCTGTGTCATACCACCGAAGAAATGCTGCAGAAGGAGCGGGATGAAATTTTGACGGCAAAAGCGGAGGATATCCGGGCGCTGGCGCCGCTGGTGGAGTCCATCCTGAAAGACGAGAGTCTGTGCGTGCTGGGAAATGCCCAGAAATGCAGGGAGGACGCCTCGGTCTTTGGGGAGCTGTGCAGCCTGTTTGAATCGAGCGGGGAGAACCGGCAATGAGTACATTTCATTCGGGCTTTGCAGCCCTGATCGGACGCCCCAACGTTGGCAAGTCCACCCTGATGAACCGGCTGATCGGCCAGAAGATCGCGATAACCAGCGATAAGCCGCAGACGACAAGAAATCGGATTCAGACCGTTTATACCGATGAGAAAGCCCAGGTGATCTTTTTGGATACGCCGGGCATACATAAGGCGAAAAATAAGCTGGGCGAATACATGGTGAGCGTGGCGGAGCGTACGCTTGCGGAAGTGGACGTGATTTTGTGGCTGGTGGAGCCGACCGCCTACATCGGCGCGGGAGAACAGCATATCCTTACGCGCCTTCGGGCGGTGAAAACACCGGTGATTCTGGTCATCAATAAAGTGGATACGGTCCGCCGGGAAGAGATTCTCCGATTTATTGACGTTTACCGCAAAGAATTGAATTTCAGCGATATCGTTCCGGTTTCTGCCCTGCAGGGAACCAATACCGATGAACTGCTCGCGGTGATCCGGAAATATCTGCCGGAGGGTCCCCGCTACTATGACGAGGACACGGTGACGGACCAGCCCATGCGCCAGATTGCAGCCGAATTGATTCGGGAAAAAGCGCTGAAGTGCCTGAACGAAGAGATTCCCCACGGGATCGCCGTTTTAATCGACTCCATGAAGGAGAGAGAGAACGGCATGTATGATATTCAGGCGACTCTGGTCTGCGAGCGGGAGTCTCACAAGGGCATTATCATCGGAAAACAGGGCGGCATGTTAAAGAAAATCGGAAGCGCGGCACGCTTCGAGATCGAAGCGCTGATGGGATGCAGAGTCAACCTGAAACTCTGGGTCAAAGTGCGCAGAGAATGGCGGGATAACGAGCTGTACCTGAAGAATTACGGCTACCAGGACGAGAAGTGACAGAGGAGAGTCCGGAGGCGGGTATGAGTGATTTGGTGACGCTTACAGGCATGGTTCTGTCTTCCATGCCCATCGGAGAGTATGATAAACGCCTGGTTCTTCTGACGAGACAAAAGGGGCGGATCGCCGCCTTTGCCAAGGGAGCCAGAAGACAGGGAAGTCCTCTGTTGGGGGCCAGCCGTCCGCTGGCATTCGGCGCCTTTTCTCTGTATGAGGGGCGGAGCAGCTATTCGGTGAAGAGTGCAGAGATTACCGCGTATTTTGATGAGTTGTCCAAAGATTTGGAGGAGATCACGTACGCCTCTTATTTTCTGGAGGTGGCGGCGGCCTATACCGTGGAGGGGCTGGACGGGACGCCGGTGCTGACGCTTCTCTACCGCGCACTGAAAGCCCTGTCAAAGCCCAGTATTCCGAAACCTTTGGCGCGCTATATTTTTGAGCTGCGGATGATGGTGCAAAACGGCGTCTACAGTTTGGAGCCTCCGTTTGCAGTCTGTGATTCCACAGCTTATACCATCCATTATATCGGAACGGCGCCGCTGGAAAAACTGTACACCTTTACCGTATCCGCCCCGGTACTCAAAGAGCTGGGGCGCTGCATGGAGCGGTATCGGGAACAGTATTTGGAGGGACGCTTCACTTCCCTTGACATTCTGAAAAGCCTGGAGTAAAATAGTTATAGTTCTGTGCAAAAAGAGAAACAGGGAGGAATAGATTTATGAGACGGAACCAAAGAACCGTGTTCGGATGTCTGCTTTTTTGTCTGGCACTTTTATGTCTGACGGCCTGCGGCAGTTCCGGCCGGGAATTTGAACCAAACGGAAACGGGATGTATGTGTCTTCCGAGGGAAAGATCAGTACGGCTTTTGAGGTGGAGATAGATCAGTCTTATTTCAGCGAGGCCGATATGCGCAGTTTTTGCGAGGCAGAAGTGAAAGAGTATAACGGCTCCAAGGGAGCTTCCGGCGTGGCCTATCAGGAGGAAGCGGCGGAAGAAGAGATTTTGCCGGTGGCGATCAAAAGCTTTACATACGGACAGAAAGCGCTGCTGGTTTTAGACTATGCCTCCCCGGAGGACTACCTGGCGTTCAATAAAAAGGACGAGGCCAGAGCCGCTTCTGTGATGTACGCGGCGGCCAAGAATACGACGGGGCTGCCGGACATGAAGTTTCTGTCCGTGTCGGACGGCAGCCAGGTGGAAGCGGACTCGATCATCGGCGACGGAAAATTAAAGATAGTGATGATTGAGGGCGAGCAAAACGTGCAGGTGCAGGGAAAGCTGGTTTATTACTCAAATAATGTGACGGTAACAGGAGAGGATACGGCTGTCACGGCAGCGGAGGGATATTCTTATCTGATATTCCGTTAGAATATTTTCAGATACACTCAAAAGCAGGGCCGCAGCACAGCGCAATCAGGGCGTTTGTGTGCTGCGGACTTCGCTGTGCCTGTGAGAAAAACCGGTACGGCGCAATATTGTAAAAAATAGGAGCAGAAATAATATGGAAAAAACAATGGAAAAGATTGCCGCTTTAGCCAAATCCAGAGGTTTTATCTATCCGGGCTCAGAGATTTACGGCGGCCTGGCCAATACCTGGGACTACGGCAATCTGGGCGTGGAGCTGAAAAACAATGTAAAAAAAGCCTGGTGGCAGAAGTTTGTCCAGGAAAGCCCCTATAATGTAGGCGTGGACTGCGCCATTTTGATGAATCCCCAGACCTGGGTGGCTTCCGGCCATCTGGGCGGCTTCTCCGATCCGCTGATGGACTGCAAAGAATGCCATGAGCGCTTTCGCGCGGACCAGATGATTGAGGATTACGCTAAGGAGCATGATCTTACCCTGGAGACTTCAGTGGACGGATGGACACAGGAGGAGATGGCGGCCTTTATCCAGTCACACAGCGTCCCCTGCCCCTCCTGCGGCAAACACAATTTTACGGATATCCGGCAGTTTAATCTGATGTTCAAGACGTTCCAGGGTGTGACGGAGGACGCCAAGAATACGGTATATCTGCGTCCGGAAACCGCGCAGGGTATCTTTGTCAACTTCAAAAATGTACAGAGAACCTCCCGCAAGAAGATTCCTTTCGGCATCGCGCAGATCGGGAAATCGTTCCGCAACGAGATTACCCCCGGCAACTTCACGTTCCGCACCCGCGAATTTGAGCAGATGGAGCTGGAGTTTTTCTGTGAGCCGGACACGGATCTGGAATGGTTCCAGTATTGGAGAGGCTTCTGCCGCGACTGGCTTTTGAAACTGGGAATCCGTGAGGACGAGATGCGTCTGCGGGATCACGATCCGGAGGAGCTGTCCTTCTACTCCAAAGCCACGACCGACATCGAGTTCCTGTTTCCGTTTGGCTGGGGCGAGCTGTGGGGCATTGCAGACCGCACGGACTACGATCTCTCCAGACACCAGGAGACTTCCGGCCAGGATCTCACATATTTTGACGATGAAAAGAATCAGCGCTACATTCCCTATGTGGTGGAGCCGTCTCTGGGCGCGGACCGGGTGACGCTGGCGTTTCTGTGCGCCGCCTATGACGAGGAGGAGCTGGAAGGCGGCGATATGCGCACCGTCCTGCATTTCCATCCAGCCATCGCACCGGTCAAGGTGGGCGTGCTGCCCCTGTCAAAAAAGCTTGGTGAGGGCGCTTTAAAGATCTATGAGGAGCTGAGCCGGTATTTTAACTGTGAGTACGACGACCGCGGCAACATCGGAAAGCGCTACCGCCGCCAGGACGAGATCGGTACGCCGTTCTGCGTCACCTATGATTTTGACTCGGAGACGGACGGGGCTGTGACAGTGCGCGAGCGGGATACGATGGATCAGGTGCGTATTCCCATCGGTGAGCTGCGCGCTTATCTGGATGAGAAAATGCGTTTTTAAATTCGGGAGAACAGAAGGCGCGCGGCTTTAAGGGGAAGAAGCGGCTGTTCTCTCCCCGGTGTTTTTGGGAAGGGATGAGTATCATTTAGGAGGGAATCGATGCAAAATCAAAAGAAGAATATTCTGATTGTTGATGATTCAGAAATGAACCGGTCGATTCTGGCGGATATGCTGGGAGACGAATACGAGGTAATTGAGGCAGAAAACGGCATAGAAGCGGTAGCTGTAATTCAAAAGATGGGGGCGGAGATTGATCTGGTCCTGCTTGACATTGTCATGCCGGAGATGGACGGATTCGGTGTTCTGATGGAGATGAACAAGGACAACTGGATCGAAGAAATTCCCGTCATTATGATTTCTGCGGAGAGCGCACCGGCGCGCATCGAGCGGGCTTACGAGCTGGGGGTGACAGATTTCATCAGCCGTCCGTTCGACGAACTGATTGTGAGGCGCCGGGTGGTGAATACCATTCTTCTGTATGCCAAACAGAAGAAGCTGATCGGTCTGGTCGCGGATCAGATCTATGAAAAAGAGCAGCAGAGCAGTCTGATGATTGATGTTCTGAGTCATATTGTGGAATTTCGTAACGGCGAGAGCGGCATGCACGTCCTGCATGTTCGGACCTTGACGGAGATGCTTCTGCGTTGTCTGGTCCGCAAGACAAACGAGTATCAGCTTTCGCATTCCGATATTGCATTGATCAGCACGGCTTCCGCTCTTCACGATATCGGAAAGATCGCCATTCCCAGTGAGATCCTGAATAAACCGGGGAAACTGACCAACGAGGAATTTGCGGTGATGAAAACGCATTCCGAGGTCGGCGCGACCATGTTAAAGGATCTGCCGATGTACAAAAACGAACCGCTGGTCAAATACGCCTATGAGATCTGCCGCTGGCATCATGAGCGCTACGACGGACGAGGCTATCCGGACGGTCTGGTAGGAGACGATATTCCCATTTCGGCTCAGATTGTGGCTTTGGCGGACGTCTACGATGCCCTGACCAGCGAGCGTGTCTACAAAAAAGCCTTTTCTCATGAGACGGCGGTGCAGATGATTCTGGAGGGACAGTGCGGAACATTCAATCCGCTTGTGATGGAATGCCTGCGGGATATGGCGGATCAGGTTCAAAAAGAATTGAACGGCAATGTGGCGGCCATCATGAACGAACGCAAAATGCGCAATGTGGCGGAAGAGCTGCGTCAGCACGAAGAGCTTACGACTTCCGAGCGGACGCTGCGCCTGCTGGAGCATGAGCGGATGAAATACAGCTTTTTTGCCGATATGTCCCAGGAGATTCAGTTTGAGTACACGATATCGCCGCCGATGGTGACGATATCGGCTTGGGGAGCGCAGAAAATGGGTCTGGACGAGATCATCCGCGATCCGCTTGACAATGAGAAAGTTCTTTCCCTGTTCAAAAAAGAGGATCTTCAGGGACTGTCTGACGCGCTGCACAGCACCACGCCGGAGAATCCCATTGTCACCTATGATTTTCAGATGAATATAAACGGTGAAAAACGGTGGACACGAATTCTCAGCCGGGCTACCTGGTCTTCCGACGAACCGCCCCGCTACACAGGAGCCATCGGGAAAGCCCAGGACATTCATGAGGAGCGCATGAAGATGGCGACGCTGGAGCAGATGGCCTTTCATGATTCCCTGACAGGACTTTTGAACCATGCCCACGCGAGACAGAAAATTAAGGAGCGCCTGGAGCAGAGGCCCAGCAGTCAGTTTGCGCTGGCTATTCTGGATATGGACCGATTCAAGCAGGCCAACGATACCTACGGGCATTTGTTTGGAGACCGTGTTCTGATCTATCTGGCTTCCCGCATGCGCAAAATTGTGCGGAGCGGCGATATTGTAGCCAGAGTCGGCGGAGACGAATTCATGATCTTTATGGAATACCGCAGCCATATCGAATCCGGCATTCACCGCGTCTTTAACGCTTTGCTGGGAGAATACCGGGGCTTCCCGATTTCGGTCAGCATGGGAGTCGCCACCACCGATCAAGTGGGCCTCGTCTATGAAGATCTGTTCCATGCGGCGGATCAGGCGCTTTACGAGGTAAAACGAAACGGAAAAGGCTGTTTCCGTTTCTATGACAGCGCGATTCAGGAGACAAATTCAGTGATTTCACCGATTGACAGCGATCAGTGAAAAAAAGAAAACGTTGAAAACAAGGGATTTCGGCAGTTAGATACTGACGGAATCCCTTGCTTGTTTGTGTCACAGTAAAAAATAAACCACCGGCTATGCCGGTGAGTCCCCAACTGCTTTAGCTATAAGAAAAAAACCTCCCATGGTATGATAGATATGGGTTTGCCAACCATAAAAACATACATAGGAGGTATCCAAAATGGATAATAACAGTTTAGCGCATACCAAGTGGGAATGCAAGTATCATTTAGTGTTTGCCCCAAAGTACAGAAGGCAGATTATATATGGAAAGATTAAGGCAGATGTGGCACAGATACTGAGTACGCTGTGCAAGAGGAAAGGAATCGAAAGAATAGAAGCAGAGTGCTGTAAGGATCATGTGCATATGCTGGTAAGGATTCCACCCAAGTACAGTGTGTCGGAAATTATGGGGTATCTGAAAGGGAAAAGCTCGCTGATGATATTCGAACGACATGCAAACCTGAAGTATAAATATGGGAACCGACATTTCTGGTGCAGGGGGTATTATGTGGATACGGTGGGAAAGAACACCAAGCGGATTCAGGAGTACATTGCAAACCAGCTGAAAGAGGATCACGAAGCGGACCAGATGACCCTAAACGAGTATATCGACCCGTTCACGGGTGAGCCGGTACAAAAAGGCAGTAAGAAGTAAAGCCCCTGAAAGGGGAAGCCAGTGAAGAAAGCCATTGTAAAAGGCTTTTAAAGCTGGCAGGAAGTAGGAGGCAGTAAAAAAGCCCTTTAGGGCAAGCCTGAGAAAGAAGTGCGGTTGGCAGATCCATCGGGCGCCTTCCGGGCGCAAGTCGGTAAAAGCCCCTTATAGGGGCAGTGCAAGCCACCGGCTAAGCCGGTGGTCTTGACTTTTTGCCGTTATCTGATGTGGAAAATAACCATTTTTATGGCACGAGTCAGCGACTTTTTTCAAAGGCAGCATAGTCCTCTGCCAATTCTTCGGGAACCAGCTCTTTAGGAATGTCGGCCCAGTTGATCTCGGAGCGCTCGACGAGAGAGACGTAGACGACGTTAGGCATACATACGATGGGAATCATGGTAGGCGGGGTAATAACGCCTTGGTAGACGCAGACCTGATCCGGACAGGAGGCGTTTTGCATGGATACGCCGCCGTCTTCGATATGCAGGATATTTTCTCCCTTGGAATAAATATTGCGGAAGGTGTAGTCGCCGTCTGCTGTCAGAGGAAGCAGTTGTTCGACGCGGTTGTTGACTTCGACCTGTACGTAATAGGTGGGGACGCTGTCGTTAGGAATGGATTTCTGGGATTGAAACCAGTAGAAGGCATAGAGGCTGAGTCCGATTACGGCAAGGGCGGCTAATAGGAGAAGATCGTATTTGCGGTTATTTTTTTTTTGCGAGGTTGGAGTCATAGGTGATCCTTTCATATCTGTTATGACGCCCGGATATCCCTGTGCGGGTGCTGTGTTTCGGAGCTAAGAAACGCTAAGTCCGCACAGGGATATCCGGGCTGTTTGCACCAGCGGGGCTTTAGATATTATAATGGGTTGGCGTTTGTTATTCAATAGATTTTTTTATTTTTTTGGAAAGGGGGTCTTACTGCATAAATTTGAGGTACCATGTAGATTGCAGGCTTGTCTTTTAAATGAGACTGTTTCAAAGTTTGTGTAAAGTCGAAAAACTGATATAAGATATGTTGTT